>NZ_CP060820.1:0-688750 GCF_014489475.1 Lysobacter terrestris
TTCTGCGCGGTGCCGCTGCCCGGGTAGGCCGCGTCGGCGCGGCCGTTGCACTGGGCGGCATCGCCACCATCGGTGCGGACGTAGTAGGTCGCGGCCTGTGCGGAACCGATGGCAGCAAGGCCGAGCGAAAGCGAGACGAAAAGCTTGGACAGCTTGCGGCTGTTGGTATTGAGCAAGGACATCAGGGACAAACTCCGTAAACCGATGGGGGATCGGCCAACAGCTCCCTCAAACCGTTGACCGCGGCGGACTGTACGGAGGGGGTTCCAGGGGGTTTGTGCGAACGGCCACACTTCGCTCCCACGTGACGCGGCAGCGCACATATGGCCGGTTGCGAGGGCGCCTAAAGCAGCTGGGTTCAGCTGCCAGTCGGGCAAGTGAAAAAAATGAATGCGCGCTGCCCTGTTCAGGGCATGCGCGCGCGCTCGCGATCATGCCGTAGCCCGCGGGAACGGCTGGTCAGACAAGTGTGCTTTGCGTCACGAATCGAACTTCGTGCGCGGAATCGTGCCAACTTCCCGATAGCGGGCCCTTCAGGGCACCCGCGGCTGGGCAGCCCGACCCACGGAGCAGGGTGCCGCGCCCGCCTTGTCGACGACCGCGCTGCCGCGCGACGGCCTGGCGTCGAACGCCGCCAACGTCATGTTGCCCAGCTTCGGATTCGTGCGGCAGTCGGTATCGGCGGGGCACTTGCGTACGTTCCACCCGATGTTGTCCACGTAAGTCCGCGCAGCGGGACTCTTGCCGCCGTTGAACGCGCTCGGCGATGCGGGGTCGCGGAAGTAGGGGAAGCCGACGACCACGTTATCGCGCATGACGATGCTGTCGGAGGCGTCGCCTTCGCTATGGCCGATCTGCACGGCGCCTTCGCCGGCAATCGTGTTGCGACGCACCGTGGCGATGTCGTTGCCGGTGAACACCAGTTGCAGCGTGCTTCCATCCGCACGACACAGGTCCTGGTCGGTCATGAAGAACCTGTCCCTGAAGAAACTGCAGTACCCGACCAGCACCGAGTCCTCGATCAGCACGTTGCCCTTCACCTTGACCTGGTTGCCGGCGTTGGCGACGGCCTCGATGCGGCGCAACGTGACACTGCTCGTATCGGCGCCATCCATGTAGCGCAGGTCGAGGCCATCGGAGGTGTTGTGATGGATGAAGGCGTCTTCAATCAACCATTTCCCACCGGTGTCGGTGGTACCGACGCCGTCGCCATAACCGCCCGTCTTCTGCGCCCAGCAGGCCCAGGGCTCGCCGGTGGCGACACGTTCGCCGCAGCCATTCCAGCCGACCTCCAGGCCGCGGATGATGATCCTTCCGGCGTTGGAGCCGCCGGTCCCGACGTTGCCATCCCAGCCGGCGCGGCCATTGCGATTGAGCTTGATGCGCTCCAGGGTCCAGTCGGTCAGGCCACCGGCATTCAACCCCAGTGCCGCCATGCCGTGGATGTCGAGGTCGTGCAGCCAGACGTTCCGTGAACGTCGCGCATAGACACCGACCTGCGCCCACGCCATCGCGTCGGTGCAGGCGGCTGACGGATTGGAATGCTTGTAGACGCAGTCGCTCCGATCGGTGATCTCCAGGTTTCCGACTTCGACGTTGGAACTGCCGTCGAGGCTCAGAACGTCGTGTACGCCGTTGATTCCGATCAGTCGAACTCCCGGCTTGCCGACGATGCGCGTCGGAGAGGTGGCGCTGGGGCCGCTTGGAACGGGCTGCATGGCTTGGTCGATCGCGTAGGAACCGGGGGCTATCGAGAGGATGTCGCCGCCGCTCATTCGTGCTGCGCCCGAAGCGGGTAGCGCGATCATTGGACTGGCCCACGCGCAGTCGCGTGCATCCCCCGAACCGGGATAAGACGCGTCGGCACGCCCGGTGCATTGGCGTGCATCGCCGCCGTCCGTCCGCACGTAGTAGGTGGTTGCGCTGCGCGATGCAGCCATTGCAACCGGAATGGCGGATGCCGCGAGTTGCGTCGCTGGACAGCGGTTGCTCGAGGCCCGTTGTTCCGCGGCGAGCAGCCCGCAGCAGGCGAGGGCGCATCCGATTGCCGCGACGCGCCTCATGGGGCTACCTCTGCGTGGCGAACTCAGCGCCGCGCATCCCGGATCCTGGCCAGGCCCGGGAACACGCGAGTCGCCAATGGGAACCGCTGGCCGAACGGCTGGATGACGCGACGTTCCTTGCTCTGCGTCACCACCTGCACGGCATGCGCCTTGATGTTGCCGTAACGCTCCATCAGACCGCACAGGATCCAGAAGTTGGCCATGATCAGGCTGTCGAAGAACGGGCTGCCGTACATGTTGCCCAGCGCCATCGATACGACCGCCAGGGTGAAGCCACGCTCCAGTGCACGATCCTCCGGTTGCAGCCCGTTCGGCGAGCGTCGCAGCCACCGGGACAGCCGCCACAGTCGCCAGAACACCCACAGCAGCGCGAGCAGGCCCAGCGGACCGCACTCGGCCAGAGTCAACAGGAAACCGTTGTGCGCATCTTTGCCGGCGTAGTTGGTGTACGTGCCGATGTGGTCGTTGAAGCGCCCCAGGCCGACCCCGTTGGGATGGTCGCGCAGCATGTCCAGCGTGCCCTGCCAGATCGTGAAGCGGCTCTGCGTGCTGGGGTCGAGCACCATCGAGCCGGAGCCATCGGCCTCCTCCGTCTGTTGCACGCGCTCCACGACGCTCTTCGGCACGACCGTAAGAGTCGCCACTGCCAGCAATACCGCGGCAAGCACGGCCATGGGGATGCTGCGCCAAACCAGCAGCACCATGATCGCGAACAGGGCGATCAGGTAGGACTGCCGTGAGAACGTGAACAGGATGGCGAGGACCAGTACCAGGCTGCCCGCCGCGGCCGCAACCCTTACGTTCTTCTTCTGCTTGGGCTGCAGCACCAGAGCGACCAGTACCGGCAGGAACATCGCGAAGAACACGCCGGCCCGGTTGGCCATCTTGATGTCGCCGAACGGACCGGTGACGCGCTGCGTTTCCGAGAACGTACCCAGGTCGAAGCTGAGCGCCTGCAGCAGAGCTTCCACTCCCGCGCCGACCGCGACCAGCAGGAGCAGCACGATCAGCTGGCGCGTGCGTTTCAGGTCGAGACCGCAGTGGAGGTAGGCGAGATAGAGGAACGGATAGAGCAGGGCGACCTTGCCTTCGCGCAGGTCGCGATCCAGGCGGGAAACGTCGTGCCATTGCGCGGCGACGAAGCCGATGAACATGGCGACGAACAGCGCCATCAGCGGTGCGAACAGGTAACCGCGCTTGGCCAGGTACGCTGGCTCCCGGTCGCCCAGCAGCATTGCCAGCAGCAGCAGGGCGAACGAGATGCCGACGCTGACGTCCGACGGCAGGTGCGCCGTGTTCGGCAACAGGATGATCGGAATGGCGTAGATCAGGCGCATCGGATCGGTCCCGTCTGTGCAGTAGGCGCGTTCATTTTCCCGCTCCATGGGCGAATACCTGCGCACCTGCCGGCATCGCGCGCAGGCAGCGCTCGTAGACCGCTGACGTTGCCGCCACCAGTGCCGCCTGGCTGTGGTGTTTCTCGACGTAGGTTCGTGCGGCACGCAGCAACGCATCGCGCAGCGACGGATCGGACAGGCGCGCCATCGCCACTGCAAGGGCCGCCGCGTCGTCGCTCGGGAACAGCAATCCGGTGCGGCCGTCGTCGATCAGTTCGACACTGCCGCCCACGGCGGATGCGATGACCGGGCAACGCGCCGCCATTGCTTCGAGCAACGCATTCGACAGGCCTTCCATGTGGGAGGGCAGCACGAGGAAATCGGCGGCCAGCATCAGCCGGGTTGCATCAGCGCGTTCGCCGAGGAAGGTCACGTCCGCGGCCACGCCGCATTCCTGCGCCAGGTCCTGCAGCGATCCGGTGAGTGGCCCGTTGCCGGCCAGCGCGATCCACGGGCGTTGCGCGGACGCGAGCTGCGCCAATGCGCGGATCAGGCAGGGCAGGTTCTTGACCGGCGCCAGGCGGCCCACGAACAACCCCAACAGGCGCCCTTCCGGCGCACCGATCGATTCACGGACCGCAGTGCGCGTCGGCGCATCCAGGGGTTCGGGCAGGTCGACGTCGTTGACGATGGTGGTGAACAGCGCATCGGGCATGCCCGTCCGGCTTGCCGTGGATTGCGCGCCGGCGCTGGAGTTGGCGATCACCGCCGCGCTGCGGCCCAGCACGAGACGCTTCAACCACCAGTACCAGGCCGGACGGTCGCGCCGTTGCGAGCTGCGTTCGGAGGCGACCAGTACCGGGCGTCGCCGCGCGAGGATTTGCGCCGGCAGCGTCCACAGCTCCGCGGTGAGCGAGTAGGCGTGCACCAGTGCGTAATCCCGCTCGCGCAGCAACCGTGCGTAGTCGAGCAGGAAGCGCAGGTCCATGCGCCGGCGCTTGGGCAGGTAGTGCACGGGAATGCCGCTGTCGCGCACGGCCTGGGCCAGGAACGAATCGGTGCGGAAGAAGGCCAGTTCCGGTTCCCAGCGCTGCCGATCGAGTCCGGCCAGCAGGTGCTGGACCTGGCGCTGGCTGCCGGCCACTTCCATGCTGTCGATCACGATCAGGATGCGCTTGCGCTCAGGCACGACACGCGCTCCCGAAATGTTCGAGCAGGCGACCTGCTTCGATGCTTACGTCGAAATCGCGTTCCACCTTTCGCCGCCCGGCCTGGGCAAAGGTCTCGCAGGCATCCGGGTCCTGCAGCAACGCCTCGATCGCCGCGGCGAGCGCTTCCACATCGCCAGCGGCAACGAGGCGGCCATTCGCGCCGTCTTCGACCAGTTCGGGAATACCCGATATCCGCGTGCTTACGACCGGCAGGCCGGTGGCCATCGACTCCATCAGGACATTGGGGATGCCGTCGGACTGGCCATTGGGCGCAACCACGCAGGGCAGGACCATCAGCGCGGCTTCGCTCATGTGGCGCACCACTTCGGCCTGCGGCATCGCGCCGGGGAAGGCCACGACGGCATCCAGTCCGAGTTCGTGGCGCAAGCGCTCCAGCCGTGCGCGCTCCGGGCCTTCGCCGATCACCGTGCAGTCCAGCTCCACGCCACGGGCGCGCAGTTGCGCCAGGGCCGGGAGCAGGACGTCGAACCCCTTCATCGGTACCAACCGCCCCACCGACAGCAGCTTCCGCGGCTGGCGTCCCGCGCGCACGTAAGGCAGTTCGGGCAGGTTGAGCGATGAATGGATCACGTGCACCGGGATCGCCGCCGGCGCCGGCATCCAGCGCGCCATGTAGCGCCGGTTGTATTCGGTGATGGTGACCGCCAGCGCAGCATCCTTCAGCTTGCGCGCCATCATGTGGTCTTCGATGAAGATGTCGTGGGCGCGGCTGGTGAAGCTGAAGGGACGGTCGAGCAGGCGCGAAAGCAGCCAGGCCACGGTCGCCGGATACGTCGCCCACGGCGCGTGCAGCAACTGCGGGCCGAACGCGCGGATGTCATTGATGCGCCCCAACGCGAGGAAGAGGGCTGCCAGGCTCTTGGCGAGAGCGACGGGCCGGCGCCACAGCTCCCACGCCATCGTCGCCAGGAATCCCAGCGTGACCCAGGGGCGGCGAAGCACCGTTGCGCATGCCGCGAAAAACGAACGGAATCGACCCGCGGGATACAGCACACGATGGACCATGGCCGCGGCCTGCGGTTGCACCATCGCCTCACCGGGGACCTTCAGCGACAGGATCCGCACGTCCACGCCGCGTTCGATCAGCGCCTGTATCTCGCGCAGGATGAACGTCTCGGAGAGGCTGGGAAATTGCGAGAGCACATACAGAACGCGCCGCACCGGCTGGGTCGTGCGACTGTCCGTGACCGCCGCCGCAATGCCGTCGGGCTTCGCCGATGCAGCCAGGTCTGGGGAGCGGAGCAGGGCAGTGGGGGCGGACACGTAGGCTCCTAGCGCAGCGGCGTCCAGGTCACCATGCGTTCCCCTCGCAGGAATCGGAACAGGCTGACCGCGGACGCAAGATTGGTGAGCAGGAAGTAGTAGGGCTGTGCGAGCAGTCGCGAGTTGCCGCGTTCGCGCAACGGCGTGAAGCCGACGAGGCCCGCCACCAGCAGCGCCAGCTGCATGAGCAGCATCCACCCGTAACGCCCTTGCAATGCGAGTGCGATGTTCGCGGCCAGCGCGATCATCCAGAACACCGGCGACAGGTAGCGCAGCAGTTTGTGCGACCACAGCTGCCAGGCGAACGCGCCGAAGCGGAGCGGATCCAGGAAGCGCTTCTGCGCGGCGAGCGCGACCAGGCTGCGCACGCCCACGCGCACGCGCATGGACAGCTCGCGATCGGGCCGGTCGAGCGTGTCCTCGTAGCACACGGCCTCGGGTTCGAGCACGGTGCGCAACCCCTGTTCGCGCACCACCATGGCAGTGACGAAATCGCTGATCAGGCCGGGCGGGATGTCGCGATACGCGTCGCGGCGGATGGCATACAGGCAGCCGGAAACGCCGATCAGCGAGCCAAGCGAACTCTCGGCCATGCGCAGCATGATCTCGTAGTTCCAGTACGAGGTGCCGCCGTGGCTGGTGGCTTCATCGCGTTGCGCCACATAGGCCAGGCGCCCGGCGACGCAGCCCACGGAGGGGTCGTTGAAGTTGGCGACCATCGCGCGCAGCGCATGCGGCTCGATCTGCGTGGTGGCGTCCGTGAACAGCAGGATCTCGCCGTCGGCCGCTTCCGCCGCGGCGTTCTGGCAGGCGGTCTTGCCCAAACGGCCCGCTACGCGCAGCAGGCGCGCGTTCGGCAGGCCGCATTCCAGGACGATCCGGTCGGTGGCATCGCTGGAGGCATCCGATGCGACGATGACGCCGATCCGGTCCTTCGGATAATCCAGTTCGAGGACGTTCCGGATCTTCTGAGCGATGTGTTTCTCTTCGTTGTAGGCGGCAATGACCACGGTGACGCTGGGCTGCAGCTCCGCCTTGGCGATGGGACGCGGGTTCAACCGGGCCAGCACGATCGCCAGCACCGGGTACCCGACGTAGATGTAGGCCAGCAGCAGGATCGCACCCCAGAGCAGAATCTCGTACATCCCAGCAGCTCCGTGTTCAGCGCTTCCACCAGACGGACAGCAGGACCGCGTTCTCGGTGTACTCCGGATCGGGCTGGTTGGACGTGCGCCGGTTCCTCAGCGCCTCCGCACGCCAGCCCCAATGCCGAGTGCGTTGCTGCTCGATGCCGATGGAATAGACGTGGTCGCGGTCTTCCTCGCCGCTGACGAAGTCACGTTTGCGCACCGTGCCGTTGAACACCAGTGAGGTCAATGGATTCAGGCGGTACGTCACCTGGACGAGCGCGCCCCGTTCGGTGCGATTGGCGTTAACGTTCTCCAGGTAGCGGAATTGGCGGTCCCGCGGGCGCACCCGGAAGGTGAAGCGCTCTCCGCTGAAGCGGTAGTCGAGCTCAACATCCCGCTGGCGATAGACGCCGCCACTGACCAGGGTCGACGAGGAGTCCACGAGTTCGGGCACCAGCGCCTCGTCCGGGTCACCCAGGCGAACGATGAGGTCCTGCACTTCGTCGGCGAAATGATGGCGTGCGCGGATGCGCAGGCGGCTCTCCCGGTTGATCTGCCATTGCGCCTGCGCCCGGGCGATCGTCGTGGAGACGTCATCGGCCGCGTTGCGGTTCAGGCGGGAACGGCCCAGGTCCAGCTGGTAATCGACGTCGCGGAACCTGCCCTCGTAACGCACGAAACCATCGTGGCGCGTGTAGTCGGTCGCGGCTTCCCCATCGTCGAAGTCCACCCGCGTCGAGCCAAGGTGGAGCGATGCGTTCGAGGTTTCGTTGATGTCGTGCTGCAGCACCGCGGCCGCGCTGTAGCGCTTGCTGTCGAACCCTTCCGCAACTTCGGCGTAGGTATCGGCCGCGCGAACGTCGAGTTGCAGGCGCGTGGCGTCGTTGAAACGCGCATAAAAGCTGGGGCCGCCCAGGAAGATGTTCACCTGCTGCAGGTTGCCGGGGTAGCGGCCATCGCGGAAATTGAGCGATTCCTCGCTCAGGTAATCCTCGAGCACGATGTGCATGCGCTGGGGAAACACCGACCAGTTGAGCTGGCCGGCAAAGCGGCTGCGGGTCTCGTCGTCGAACCGGTCGTCCGAGTAATAGCGACGCTCGATCTCGCCGCGGGCGCGGACTTCGAGCGATGCCCCTTCCTCGCGGAAGTCGAACATCAGCGATGGGATCAGTGTGCTCTCCGTCGCCTGGTTGTTCTCGCTGAGGTTGATGTTGTCGCTGTGCAGCCCGGTCAATTCGAGCTGGTAGTCCAGGCGCGCCGCCCAGGCATTCCCGGTCGCCAGGACGGCGGACAGCGCCAGCGGCAGGATCGCCGGGCGCATGCGCCGGGCGAGGGCAGGGCGGCCGGCGCGCTCAGGCGTTTTCATTGAAGACCACGCCAGCGAACTTGCGCGGGTCGAAGCTGCCAGCGGCCGCCGCGATGTCGGCCGGCGTATTGCGGCCGTAGCCGGCCACCAGCACGACGACGTCGGCGAGCTCGGACAGGATCCGCGCATCGGGCGAGCCCAGGGCGGGCGGGCCATCGAGGAAGATGTAGCGGTCCGAATAGCTGCTGCGCAGGGAATCGAGCAGCAGGCGCATGCGGAACGAGGTGAAGTGCTCGGACTCGACGTCGCCGTAGGTCGATTTACCGGCCGGGATCAGCTTCAGGCGCGGGATCCCGGTGCCGTAGATCATCGGGTCCACTTCGGACTCGGGATCCTCAAGGTAGTTGACCAGGCCGCCGCGAGCCGTGTCGATCTTCATCGACACGTGCTGGGAGGGGCTGTGCAGGTTGCAGTCGATCAGCAACGCCGTCTTCGACTGGTCGAAGGTCACCGACAGCGCGAGGTTGCGCGCCACGAAACTGCCGCCGCAACCCTTGCTGACCGGAACGACCAGGGTGATGAAGTTGTCGTTCGAGATCGCCAGCAGGCGCGTGCGCAGGTCGCGGAACGAATCCACCAGTTGGCGGTTGGCACCGTCGAGGTAGGGAATGATCGAGCGTTCGGCGAGCTGCGCCGGCGTCAGCGAGGTCGACTCGCTGCGGCGGACGACGCTGCGATGTTCGAGAGCCGCCATCTTGGCCAGGGCCTCGGCCGTGGATTGGTTGAAGTCGTTCATAGGACATCCACCACCTTCAGCATCATGACGACGCCGTAGATCACCGGAACGGAAATAAGCAGGGCAGATCCAAGCCGGAATTGCCGGGCGCGCAGTTCGGTCTGTTCGCGCGTCATGTGCGGCGGAATGGCCACGAGCACCGGCAAGCCGGCGTCGCGCTCGATCTGCAGCGGCACGCGCACGCGCGGATCGTGCTTGACCAGCAGCGACAGCAGCAGGAGCGGTACGAAGATCGCCAGGGCCAGACCGGTCGCGGCGAAATGCGCCAGGCGCAGGCCGGTGGGAAGCAGCGGGACCGAGGCCGGTTCCTGGATCTGGAAACCGAGGCTGCGGCCATCCGCGTCCAGGCTCATGGACACGCGCGCATTCTCGCGGCGCTTGAGCAGGTCTTCGTACATTTCCCGGTTGACTTCCTGTGCCCGGGTCAACGCGGTCGCTTCGCCACCGGATTCCATGACCTTGCGACTGCGCTCGTATTCCTGTCGCAGCAGGGCTTGCGCGCTGGCGACGCGCGATGCCGCGGCCGCGCCCTGTCGGCGCGTATCCGCAAGCTGGTTGCGCAGCTGCTCGTAGACCGGATTCATGGTGGGCGTCGCACCGGGCATCACGCTGCCGGTGGCGCGGCCGCTGCGCAGCTGGCCCTGCACCTCGCGGATCTGGTTGCGCACGCGCACCACGTCCGGATGCTGGTCGGTATAGCTCAGCAGGAGACGGTCGTATTCCGCCTGCAGGCCGGCAAGTTGCGCATTGGTCTGGGTCGAACGCGAGATCGTGGTGACCTGGCTCTCGCGCGACAGCATGCCCATCAGCTGGTGTTCCTGCGCACCGACGTCCGCCAGGTCCATGCTGGCGTTGTCCGCGGACCGGCGCAGTTCAGCGATGCGCGCCGCGACATCGGCATCCACCCCGGGCATCGCGTCGGGATTCTCGCTGCGGTACTGCTTCAGCTTGCGGTCGGCGTCGGCTAGCGCCTTCTGGTACTGGTCGACCTGCGCATCGATGAACTGGTACGCCGACTTGCTGGCGTGAGCGCGCGAATCCAGGACCTGCTCGATCAGTGCTTCGGAATAGCGCTTGGTGACGGCATGGGCGCGCTTGGCATCCGAATCGGAGTAGGTGATCTTGACCAGGCTCAGCTTCGGATCCGACGAGCGCACGGGCGTGCGTTCGGAGATCGCCACTTCGGTGCGGTCGATGATGCTGTTGATGAGCTTCTCTTTCTCGATCGGGCTGAGGTCTTCCTTCAGCCAACCGCCCGCGCGCAGCACTTCGTCCATCACGCGGCTGCCGAACAGCACGTCGCGCGAAATCACCGCGCGCGATGCATCGTTCGGCGCCGCCGTGCGGCCTTCCATCAACGGCGTGATGGCGGCGTTGTCCTGCACCAGCACCGTGGCCGACGACTGGTAGGTCGGCGGATTCACCAATCCCCAGGCGAGGAACAGGAAGGCGATGCCCGCGAAGATCGTCGCCAGCGGGAGGATGTAGCGGCGGAATTCCTTGCGCGCGACTTCGAGCAGCGAAAGCGTGGGCAGGCGATCCGGCGCCGGCCCTGGCAGGCTCATCTGCCGGTAGGAACTGTTCACAGGACGCGCTCCGGCACGGTGATGACGTCGCCCGGCGCAACCTTGTAGTTGGTGCTGAGATCGCCATTCTTGAGGATGTGGTCGAGCTGCACTTCGTACGCCTGTGCGCTGTTGCCCGACTTGCGGTGCAGGCTGGAGCGATCGGGTGAAGCGAATTCGGTGACGCCGCCTGCGGCGAGCACCGCATCGAGCACCGTCATGCCCTGGCGATACGGAATCGACACCGGCTGCCGAACGGCGCCGGTGACCCGCACGCGCGACAGGTATTCGTGGCTGCGCAGCTCGGTGAGGATCACCGTGACCTGCGCGTCACGCACGTACGCGCCCAGCTTGTCCTGCACGTCCTTGGCCACGGCATCCGGCGTGCGACCCCCGGCGACGACATCGCCGACCAGCGGTACCGAAAGCTTGCCGTCCGGGCGGACGGGCGCGGTGATGCTGAGTTCCGGATTGCGCCAGACCGACACTTGCACCATGTCGTCGACGCCGATCAGATAGTCGTCGGCGGGCGCGGGAGCGGGCGGAGCCCCCGAAGTAAGGTTCCCCGAGCTGGCGCATCCGGCAAGCAGAAGGGACAGGCAGAAAGCCCGAAGGGCAGATGCAGCGCGCATGGCGATTCTCCAATAGACCCCATTTGAACAACGCCGAGTGCCTTGGCACCCGGCCATTACGCCTCGGGCCGTTGGTGGCTCAGACCCGGTGGTATTCGCGGTACCAGGCGACGAAACGCGCCACGCCGACTTCCACCGGCGTGGAGGGTGAATAACCCACGTCCCGTCGCAGGGCATCGACATCCGCCCAGGTGTCGGGCACGTCGCCGGGCTGCATCGGCAGCAGGCGCCGTTCAGCCTTCCGGCCCAGGCATTGCTCCAGCACTTCGACGTAGCGCAGCAGCTCGACCGGCTGGTCGTTGCCGATGTTGTAGACGCGATAGGGCGCGTTCGAGGTGCCTGCCGACGGCGTGATCGCCGCGTCCGGGGCTGGCGCGTTATCGAGCGTGCGCACCACGCCTTCGACGATGTCGTCGACATAGGTGAAATCGCGGCTGTGGCGGCCGTGGTTGAAGATGTCGATCGGCTCGCCGGCCAGGATCTTCCGCGTGAACAGGAACAGCGCCATGTCCGGGCGCCCCCACGGGCCGTAGACCGTAAAGAACCGCAGCCCCGTCGTCGGCACGCCGAACAGGTGGCTGTAGGTGTGCGCCATCAGCTCGTTGGCCTTCTTGGTCGCGGCGTACATGCTCACCGGATGGTCGACGTTGTCGTCGACCGAGAACGGCAACTTGCGGTTGGCGCCGTACACCGAGCTGGACGAGGCATACACGAGGTGTTCCACGTCGCCGTGGCGGCAGGCCTCGAGCACGTTGAGGAAACCGACCACGTTGCTGTCGACGTATGAGCGCGGGTTCTCCAGCGAATAACGCACACCGGCCTGGGCCGCGAGGTTGACCACGCGCTGCGGCTGGAACGAGGCGAACGCTTCGCCCAGCGCGATGCTGTCCTCCAGTGCGCCACGCATGAAGCGGAAGTTCGCGTGCGGCAGCAGGCGGTCCAGCCGCGCCTGCTTCAGCCGCGGGTCGTAATAGGCATTGAGATTGTCGAAACCGAGCACTTCATCGCCACGTGCGAGCAGTACCTCGCTCAGCTTCGAGCCGATGAACCCCGCCGCGCCGGTGACCAGGACGCGCATCGCTACAGGCACCCGTCGACGCTGGCGCGGGGCAGGGCACGCTTCACGTCGAACAGCACCGCATCCGGCATGCCGTAGGCGCGGATCCGCTCGGCGCCCATCGACACGAATTCGCCGTGCGCCACCGCCAGCACCACGGCGCTGTAACGGCCCGGCTGTGGCTCGGCCACCATGTGGACGCCGTATTCTTCGTGCGCGTGCTCGGCGTTCACCCAGGGGTCGTGCACGTCGACCTCGGCGTTGTAGCAGCGCAGTTCGCGCACGATGTCGATCACCTTGGTGTTGCGCAGGTCCGGGCAGTTCTCCTTGAACGCCAGACCCAGGATCAGCACGCGCGACTTCGTCATGTCCTGGTTGCGCCGGCGCATCAGCTTCACGACGCGGCGCGCCACGTGGCTGCCCATGCTGTCGTTGATGCGGCGCCCGGCGAGGATCATGTCCGGGTGGTAACCGATCTGCTGCGCCTTGTGGGTGAGGTAGTAGGGATCCACGCCGATGCAGTGGCCACCGACCAGTCCCGGGCGGAACGGCAGGAAATTCCACTTCGTTCCGGCGGCTTCGAGTACCTCGTGGGTATCGATCTCGAGGCGGTGGAAGATCAGCGCCAGCTCGTTGATCAGCGCGATGTTCACGTCGCGCTGGATGTTCTCGATCACCTTCGCGGCTTCGGCCACGCGGATGCTGGACGCCTTGTGCGTGCCGGCGGTGATGATGCTTGCGTACAGTCCGTCGACGAACTCAGCGACCTCGGGCGTCGAACCGGACGTCACCTTGCGGATGGTTTCCAGGCGATGGTGCGGATCGCCCGGGTTGATCCGCTCGGGGCTGTAGCCGGCATAGAAGTCCTGGTTGAACACGAGCCCGGATTCGCGCTCCACGATCGGGATACAGATCTCCTCGGTCGCGCCGGGATACACGGTGGATTCGTAGACCACGACGCCGCCGCGGCGGATCGCGCGGCCGACCGTGCGGCTCGCCGATTCCAGCGGGCGCAGGTCGGGGCGCTTGTATTCGTCGATCGGCGTCGGCACGGTGACGATGAACACGTCGACGCCTGCAAGCGCCGCCGGATCACTGCTGAATTCCAGCAAGGCCGCTTCACGCAGGTCGTTGCTGGTGACCTCGCGGGTGTGGTCATGGTGGGCCTTCAGTTCCGCCACGCGCGAGGCGTCGATGTCGAAGCCCACGGTGCTGAACTTCTTCCCGAACGCCACCGCCAGGGGCAGGCCGACGTAGCCCAGGCCGATGATCGCGACGCGCACATCGTCGAGCGCAGCCAAAGGTGCATTGCTTGCCAAGTGGGACCTCCCCTGGGGTCGACTTCCGGGTCGGGATGCGCGCTTTGGCGGCATCGGTGCACAGGCAAACGCCAATTACGTGCCAACGCGGACAGGCGGGGGCAGGCAGGGTGTGAAGAAAACATTCGCGCGCACGGTGGACGGTAGCGACAGGTTTCGGCGTTGTTCCCAGAACCAAGGGGCTGCAATGGCGGGCGTGCATGTCGGGCCAAACATCCATGTCGATCCTGGTATGCGGCGGCGCCGGCTACATCGGCAGCCACGCCTGCGTTGCCTTGGCGGAGCAGGGCTACCGGATCGTCATCGCGGACAACTTCTCCAACAGTTCCCCGCGCGTGCTGCTGCGGCTGCAACGCATCATCGGCGCGCCAGTGGAGTGTGAACGCGTCGACCTGCGCAGCAAGACGGCGCTGCGGCGCCTGTTCTCGCGATACGACTTCGCCGCGGTGATGCATTTCGCCGCACTCAAGGCCGTCGGCGAGTCCTGCACGCAGCCGTTGGCCTACTTCGACAACAACATCAGCGGTACGGTCAACCTGCTCCAGGCGATGGAGCACGCGGGCGTGGATCGGCTCGTATTCAGCTCGTCCGCTACGGTCTACGGGGATCCCGAGCGCGTGCCCGTCGACGAGAACGCCCGCCTGGAAGTCACCAATCCCTATGGCCGGACCAAGCTGGTGATGGAACAGCTGATTGCGGATCTGTGCAGCGCTTCGCACAGGTTCCGCGCGGCGAACCTGCGCTACTTCAATCCGGTCGGCGCGCATGCATCGGGTCTGATCGGCGAGGATCCAGGCGGGATCCCCAACAACCTGATGCCGTTCATCTGCCAGGTCGCCACCGGGCGGCGCGACAAGCTGAACATCTTCGGCGGCGACTATCCGACGCCCGACGGCACCGGGATCCGCGATTACATCCACGTCACCGATCTCGCCCAGGCGCATGTCGACGCGCTGCGCTTCCTGATGCGCGAAGACACGAACCTGACCGTCAACCTCGGCACGGGTCGCGGGATCAGCGTGCTGCAACTGGTCCGTGCCTTCGAGAAAGCCTCCGGCCGCCGCATTCCGTATGAAATAGTCGACCGCAGGCCCGGTGACGTTGCCCGGGTCTACGCCGATCCGACGCGCGCCCAGCGCGTGCTCGGTTGGCGAGCGCGCCACGACGTCGACGCCATGTGCCGTGACGCGTGGCATTGGCAGTCGTTGAACCCCAATGGCTACGAGCGGGACAGGGCGGAGCTGCCGAGCGCGCGTCAGCGGGCGGCCCGCAGGTCCGGGGCGCGGCAACCCGCTGGGACCGACGGCGCCGGGTTGATTACATAATAGGCATTATGCGAAATTAGCTATCGAGCCATTGGGCCAATAGTTTCTGCCGCGAAGCCCTCGCCGATCGCCCGGGGCCTGCTCATCGGTTGCTCCTGCCAAGCCTCGCTGTGGCCAAGACGCCCCTCTGGTCGCTATGGCGGCGTGCGGGTCGCGGGTCCATCTGCATCGCCGCCGAACCGCAGCCTTACTGCCTCCTGGAACTGGCTGGAGGTCTGCGGTTTGACGAACAGCGCAACCACGTCCGGATGGAGGTTCTTGACCTTCCTCTCGATCGACGCCACGCAGGCTTCGACGTCCGCGGCCATCAGCTTGTCGTCGAACTGGATGCTCAAGCCGACCAGGGCCTGATTTGGAGCGAGCTGGGCCGTCAGTGCGCTACCGACGAAAGCCACGCCCGGTTCCTGCCGGGCCACTTCGCAGATCGCGGCGACCAGCTCCGGCGATGCGCGCTCACCGATGAGCAGGCTCTTGCTCTCCATCGCCAGCAGGACCGCCGTTACCGCGAGGACCAGGCCGATCAGGATGGACGCCACGCCGTCCAGCACCGGCATGGCGAAGGTATCGGCCAGGAAGATGCCCGTGGCCGCGACCAGGATGCCGACCAGCGCCGCGGTGTCCTCGAACAGCACCATGAAAGCCGGTGGGTCCTTGCTGCGACGGAAGGCCATCCAGAATCCGAGCCCTCCCCTCGCGCGCGAAAACGCCTTCCAGCCGACGATCCACGAGGCGCCCTCGAACAGGAACGAGAGCGCCAGCACTGCATAGGTGACGGCAACACGTTCGATCGGCTGCGGCGACAGCACGTGGTGGATGCCCTGGTAGATCGACACGCCGGCACCGACCGCGAACAGCAGCAGTGCGACGATGAAACTCCAGAAATAGAGTTCCCGGCCGTACCCGAAGGGATGCACCTGGTTGGGCCGCTGCGCGGATTGGCGGTAGCCGTAAAGCAGCAGGATTTCGTTGCCGGTATCGACGAACGAGTGCACGGCCTCGCTGAACATCGCCGAGCTGCCGGTAACGACGGCAGCCACCAGCTTGGTGATCGCAACGGCGACGTTCCCGGCCAACGCGGCATGGACGGAGCGTTTGGACGCATTATTGGTCCCGGCCCGTCCAGCATCCGACGCCAATTCCTTCATTGCTGATGCCTCGTCTGCAACAACGGCTGGAAGAACGACACTAGGCAATACTCGACCAAGCAACACTCGTGCCAGAGCGTACGCTCGCGCAGCCAACGGCTTGCACTGGCCGAACGCATTCGACAGATTGATCACCCTGCCTTCCCGGGAGTCAACGTGCAGTCCTGTGCAGCCCAGCAAGTCGACGCCAAGTTGACGAATGCCGCCATCTTCCTGGTCATCACCCTGAAACCGGGCCCGCGGAATGTCGCGCCCTGCCGCGACCTGTGCGGCGAAATGGCGTCGCTCGTGCGCGCGGTCGGCTCGCGGATTCCGGAAGGAACGCTCTCCTGCGTGATGGCGTTCGGTTCCGATGCCTGGGACCGGATCTTCGGCGCGCCCCGCCCCAGGGACCTCCACACGTTTCGCGAGATCGAGGGACGCCACCGCGCCGTCTCCACGCCTGGTGATGTCCTGTTCCACATCCGCGCCACGCGCATGGATCTGTGTTTCGAGCTGGCCACCCATGTCATGGAGCGGCTCGGCGACAGCGTCGCCAGCGCCGACGAGGTCCATGGGTTCGGCTACTTCGACAGCCGCGACCTGATCGGATTCGTGGACGGCACCGAGAATCCGACCGACGAGGCCGCGGCGGAAGCCACCCTGGTCGGTGATGAAGATGCGGGCTTCTCCGGCGGAAGCTACGTGATGGTGCAGAAGTACCTGCACGACCTGCGCGCGTGGAATGCCCTGCCCGAGTCGGAACAGGAAAAGATCATCGGCAGGACCAAGCTGTCGAACATCGAACTGGACGACGCCGTGAAGCCGTCATGCGCGCACAACGCGCTGACCAGCATCATCGAGGACGGCCGCCAGCTGGAGATCCTGCGCGACAACATGTCCTTCGGCGATGCCGGCAAGGGCGAGTACGGCACCTACTTCATCGGTTATGCGCGGTCGCCGCACCGGATCGAGAAGATGCTGACGAACATGTTCATCGGGAATCCGCCCGGGAACTACGATCGGCTCCTGGACTTCAGCACGGCGATCACCGGAACGCTGTTCTTCGCCCCATCCGCCGATTTCCTGGCCGCTCCCATTGTCGACGGCGGGAGCGATCCGGAACGTTCGAATCACCTTTCGCCCCCGGATGGTTCCCTCGGAATTGGTTCCCTGAAAGAGACCGAGCAATGAACAACCTGCATAGAGAGCTTGCGCCGATCTCCGCTGGTGCGTGGCAGCAGATCGAGGACGAGGCCGCCAGGACGCTCAAGCGCCACCTGGCCGCGCGTCGGGTCGTGGACGTGGTCGGGCCCAAGGGTGCCGACTTCGCGGCCGTGGGCACCGGCTACCTGATGCGGCTGGAATCGCCCCGCGATGGCGTGTCGTCGATGCAACACGTGGTCAAGGCACTGGTGCAGCTGCGTGTTCCCTTCGAGCTGTCCCGCGACGCCATCGATGCGGTCGAGCGCGGCGCGAACGATCCTGACCTGCAACCGCTGAAGGAGGCCGCGCGCACGATTGCGTTCGCCGAGGATCGGATCGTGATCGAGGGCTACGCCCAAGCGGGCATTCCCGGGATTCGTGGCTCGACCAGCAATGACACCATCGCGCTGCCGTCGGACGTGCAGCAGTATCCGGCTGCCGTGGCACGCGCGGTCAGTCGTTTGCGCGAGGCCGGAGTCAACGGCCCGTACGTGCTCCTGTTGGGCGACGAGGCGTACACCCGACTGAGCGGGGCATCGGCCGAGGCCTATCCGGTCCTCAAGGACATCCGTGCCCTCCTCGATGCCGATGTCATCTGGGCTCCGGCGATCAAAGGCGGCGTCGTGCTCTCCACCCGCGGCGGCGACTTCGAAATGCACCTCGGCCAGGACCTGTGCATCGGCTATCAGGATCATTCGGCCACCACCGTGCGGCTGTACTTCCAGGAGACGCTCACCTTCCTGGGGCTGACGGCCGAAGCGTCGGTGTTTCTCTCCGGCGGTTGAGCCGGCGCACCCGGCTTCCACGTACTGCGCTTACGAGAGCACGTACTCCACCGGTTCCAGGGGCTGGGGCAGATCGGTCTCGCCCAACAGGCTAAGCAGGTTGATCTCGATGGTGCGGCACAGCGCGTCGAGTGGCAGGTCGTTGGGCAACGTGTCGAACGGCCCTTCGATCTGCTCGCCGATGGCATCCAGGCCGAAGAAGGTATAGGCGAGGATGCCGACCGCGATCGGCGTCAACCACCCCAGGGGATCGATCAAACAGAACGGCAGCATGAAGCAGTACACCAGCACGGTGCGGTGCAGGAGCAGGATGTACGCGAAGGGAATCGGCGTGGTCTTGATGCGTTCGCATGCGCCCATCACGTGGGACAACTGGCACAGCTCGCGATCGATGGCCGCGGACAGCATCCCGTCGAGTCCGGTGGCACGCGCGGCTTGTGCGTACGTTTCCCCGATCGCGCCCAGCACCGCATTGGGCCGGTTCGGGGATGCCATCGCAGCGGCATACACGCCGGGCGCCAGCCAACGCTGCAGATCTGAATCCGGCGCGCTATCGCGCAGGTGGTGCCGCAATGCGTGCGAGAACCCGATGACGTCGTGCACCAGCTGCTTGCGGGGATCGGGGTCCAGCGATGGCATGAAAGCCTGCGTCTGCCGGGCCAGGTTGCGGCTGGCGATGATCAGATCGCCCCAGAGCGTGCGGCCTTCCCACCAGCGCTGGTAGGCCACGCTGTTGCGGAACCCGAGGAATATCGCCAGGGTCAACCCGAGCAGGGTCAACATGGCCGGATCGATCGAGAAGTGGATGACCAGGCCACGCAGGTCGGTGGCCACGACCGCCAGCGACAGCAGCATCGTGTAGAGCACGCGCGGCCATATCACCGGGATGATCGAGCCCTTGAGGGCAAACAGCAGCGTGAATATCGAGGTCGCGTTACGCGGGCGTACGATCATGGGAGATCACCGGTGCAATCCCGAATCGCCATGCGGCTACCACTGCTTCACGGCACCCAGCATCAGCAGCTTGAACACGCCGGCGACCAGCAACGTGGCCAGTACGCCACCGGCCCATAGCAACACGAACCACTTCGTCTTGTGCAGGCGCGATCGTTGCTTCGGGGGCTCGTCCTGGCGATTCATCAGTGGTGGTACCCATCGCCTTCGCGGACCTTGCCGCGGAACACCCGGTACTGCATGAAGCTGTAGACCAGGATGATGGGCAGGATGATCACCGTCCCGACCAGGGCGAACAGCTGGCTGGAGGGATTCGAGGACGCGTTCCAGATCGTCAGCGATGGCGGAACGATGTTGGGCCAGATGCTGATGATCAGGCCGCTGTAGCCGAGGAAGAGCAGGACCAGTGCGAGGATGAAAGGCCCGCGCTCGATGCGCAGGTTGACCGCGCGATGGATGCCCCACACGCTCGCCAGCACCGCGAGCGGGACCGGCAGGAAGTAGAACAGGTGCTCGCCGAACCAGCGCTGCGCCACCGCCGGTTGCCCGAGTACCGTCCATCCGCTCACGACCAGGATGGTGACCAGGAGCACGGCGCTGATCGGTTTCATCAAGGCGTACATGCTTTCCTGCAGGTTGCCGTCGGTCTTGATGATCAGCCAGCCGCAGCCCAGCGTCGCATACGTCACCAGCAGGCCCAGTCCGCAGAACACGCTGAACGGCGACAGCCAGTCGAAGCTGCCGCCCACGAAGCGCCCGTCCACGATTTCGATGCCCTGCAGCAGCGAGCCCAGGATCACGCCCTGGCAGAACGTCGCCTGCACCGAGCCGGCGATGAATGCGAGGTCCCACAGATGCCGGGTGCGTGTCGCCTTGGCGCGCAGCTCGAACGCGGCGCCGCGGAAGATCAGGCCCGCCAGCATCAGCACGATCGGCAGGTAGTTGGCCGGAAGCAGCGTCGCATACGCGACCGGGAAGGCGGCGTAGAGCCCTGCCCCGCCCAGGACCAGGAACGTCTCGTTGCCATCCCAGACCGGCGCCACCGTGTTGAGCATGACTTCGCGATCGCTGCTCTTCTCGAAGAACGGAAACAGCAGGCCGATGCCGAGGTCGAAACCATCGAGCATCACGTACAGGAACAACCCCAGCGCGATGATCGCGGCCCAGATGACGGGAAGGTCGATGGCCATGGTGGTTACCTGTCGATGGGATCTTCGGGGCGGTACATCGGGTTGCTCTCCAGCGCAGGATGCAGCGCCGGCCGCGGCGTGTGCGCACCACCGCCGGCCGCAGGCCCCTTCTTCATCAACTTGAGCATGTAGTAGATGCCCAGCCCGAACACCAGGATGTAGACGATCACGAAGGTCAACAGCGACGTGCCCACCTGCTGCACGTCGAGCGGCGACGCCGAGTCGACGGTGCGCAGGATGCCGTACACGGTCCACGGCTGGCGGCCCACCTCGGTGGTGATCCAGCCGGCGAGCAGGGCGATCAGGCCGGACGGCCCCATGTAGAGCGCGAACGTCTGGAACCATCGCGACTCGTACAGGCGCCCTCCCCTGCGCAACAGCAGCCCGGACAGCGACATCAGCAGCATCAGCATGCCCATGCCGACCATGATGCGGAACGTCCAGAAGATCAGCGGCGAGTACGGCCGGTCCTCGGGCGGGAAACTCTTCAGCCCGACGATCTCGCCGTCCCAGCTGTGGGTGAGGATCAGGCTGCCCAGGTGCGGCACCTTCACCGCATACTTGGTTTCCTCGGCCTCCATGTCGGGCCAGCCCAGCAGGTTGAGCGCGGTTCCGCCGCGCTCGGTTTCCCAGAGCCCTTCGATGGCCGCGATCTTGGCCGGCTGGTGCTCGCGCGTATTGAGGCCGTGCGCGTCGCCGACGAGGACCTGGATCGGCGCAAGCAGCAGCAGCATCCACAGCGCCATCGAGAAGCTGCGCTTGACGGCGAGGTCGCGACGTCCCTTCAGGAGGTGGTACGCCGCGCAGGCCGCCACCAGCAACGCGGCCACGATGTACGCGGCGATGGTCATGTGCACGAGGCGATAGGGGAACGACGGGTTGAAGATCACCTGCCACCAGTCGACCGGGATGATCTTCCCGTTCTCGATGGCGAAGCCCTGCGGCGTGTGCATGAAGCTGTTGGACGCGAGGATCCAGAACGTCGAGATCAACGTGCCCACGGCGACCATCACCGTGGCGAAGTAGTGCCCGCGCTCGCCCACGCGCCCCCAGCCGAACAGCATGACGCCGAGGAAGCCGGCTTCAAGGAAGAACGCCGTCAGCACTTCGTACGTCAGCAAGGGGCCGGTGATCGAGCCGGCGACGCTGGAGAACCCGCTCCAGTTGGTGCCGAACTCGTACGCCATCACCACGCCCGACACCACGCCCATGCCGAAGCCGACCGCGAAGACCTTCGACCAGAAGAAGTACATCTCCTTGTAGACCTCGTCCCGGGTCTTCAGCCACATGCCCTCGAGCACGGCCAGGAACCCCGCCAGTCCGATGCTGATCGCGGGAAAGATGATGTGGACGGACACGGTGAAGGCGAACTGCAACCGTGCAAGGAAGATGGCATCCAGGTCAGGCATGGCTTCTCTCTGTGGCTATCGTCACGACCGCCCTGGGCAGTCATGCGAACAAGAACCGACGAAACCGAAGCACCGCACTAGCCGCACTCAAGTGCGCAACATAGTCCCATGCGACAACGGCACGCAATCGTAACCCGGCCTGCGAAAAACCGGTGCGGTGCCGCAATGCGCAAGGGTTCGATTCCCCTGCCCCCTCACCGGGTGAGGTGAAAGAAGTGGAGCGCCACGCGCGAAATTGTTAGCACTGCTTAACAACGGGCGGGCCTCCTGCCCTTCAACTGCCCCACGCTGAAGTTGGACTGCACGGAGCCCCCGGCGGCCCTGCACGTGATTAGAATCTTCCGGTACCGGCTCCATCACCGGTCCTGCCTCTCGCGCCGCTCGGCGCCGATGACTCTTACCGCAGCACCCTGCCACCACGAGGTGTGTCATGGCTGAGAAAGAGATTCCCGGAATCCGCCCGTACACCGCGCCCGCCGGCGGCTGGGGTGCGTTGCGTGCCACCGCCCGCGCGGTGGCCGAACAGATGCAGGCGCCCGAAGCGGCGATAACGCTGCTGCGCACCAACAAACCCGAAGGCTTCGACTGCCCGGGTTGCGCGTGGCCCGACCGCAAGCACACCTCGACGTTCCAGTTCTGCGAGAACGGCGCCAAGGCCGTCACCTGGGAGGCGACCAAGAAACGCGTGCCGCCGGAGTTCTTCGCGGCCAACACCGTTACCTCGCTGCTGAAGTGGAGCGACTACGAACTGGAGGACCAGGGGCGGGTGACGAACCCCATGGTCTACAACCCCGACAAGGACATCTACGAAGCGATCGACTGGGACGATGCCCTCACCCGCATCGGCGAGATCCTGCGCGCCCAGCCGAACCCGGACGCGGTGGAGTTCTACACCTCGGGCCGCGCCTCCAACGAGGCGGCGTTCCTGTACCAGATCTTCGCCCGCGAATACGGCACCAACAACTTCCCCGACTGCTCGAACATGTGCCACGAGGCCACCAGCGTCGGCCTGCCCGAGTCGATCGGCATCGGCAAGGGCACGGTGTCGCTGGACGACTTCGACCAATGCGAGCTGCTCATCGCCATCGGCCACAACCCGGGCACCAACCACCCGCGGATGATGGGCACCCTGCACGAGATCGTGCATCGCGGCGTTCCCATCATCGTGCTGAATCCGTTGCGCGAGCGCGCCCTGGAACGCTTCGCCGATCCGCAGGATGCGATCGAGATGGCGACCTTCGGCGCGACCGAGATCGCCTCGACCTACCTGCAACCCAGGATCGGCGGCGATGCCGCGGCGCTCAAGGGCATCATGAAGGCGCTGCTGGAAATGGACGCGTTGAGCGGGCCCGGCTCGCAGGTGCTGGACCACGAATTCATCAAGGGCCACACCAACGGGTTCGACGCATTCGCCGCCGACCTGCGCGCCGCCGGTTGGCCCGCGATCGTGGCCGTCTCCGGCCTGCCCGAGGACGCGTTGCGCAACGTCGCCGAGGCTTACGCGAAGTCGAACGCGACCATCGTCAGCTACGGCATGGGCGTGACCCAGCACAGCACCGGTACGCAGAACGTGCAGCAGATCGCCAACCTGCTGATGCTGCGCGGCAACTTCGGCAAGCCCGGCGCCGGCATCTGCCCGCTGCGCGGCCACTCCAACGTGCAGGGCGACCGCAGCGTCGGCATCACCGAGAAACCGAAGGCGGACATGCTCGAACGCATCGAGCAGCGCTTCGGCTTCAAGCCGCCCAGCGGCCACGGCCACGACGCGGTGGCGGCCATGCAGGCCATCATCGACGGGCGCTCCACGGCGCTTATCTGCCTGGGCGGCAACCTTGCCGTCGCCCTGCCCGACGCCGAGGCGTGTTTCCCCGCGATGCGGAAACTCGACCTCCTGGTCAACATCGCGACCAAGCTCAATCGCACGCACCTGCTCACCGCCAAGCACTCCTTCCTCCTGCCTTGCCTGGGCCGCACCGAACGCGACATCCAGGCGACCGGGCCGCAGGCGGTGACGGTGGAGGATTCGATGTCGATGGTGCATGCCTCGCGCGGCAAGCTGACGCCGGCGTCCGAATACCTGCGCTCGGAGCCCGCGATCGTCGCCGGCCTGGCCACGGCCACGCTGCCGAACAGTCGCGTGCCGTGGATGAACATGATCGCCGACTACGACATCATCCGCGACGCCATCGAGTCGGTGTTCCCCGAATTCGAGAAGTACAACGAGCGCATCCGCACGCCGGGCGGCTTCCGCCTGCCGTTGCCGCCGACCGAGCGCGTGTGGAACACGCCATCGGGCAAGGCCGAGTTCCTGCGCTTCACCGGCCTGGAGGAAGACCCCAGCTTCACCGATCCGACGATCATGAAGCTGGCGACGATCCGCAGCCACGACCAGTACAACACCACCATCTACAGCCTCGACGATCGCTACCGCGGCGTGTTCGGGCGGCGCGACGTGGTGTTCATGAACGAGGACGACATGGCCGAACTCGGCATCGGACAGGGCGACAAGATCCGGGTCGATACCGCGTTCGCGCAGGGCCAGCAGCGCACGCTCGGCAACGTCATCGCCATCAGCTACAAGATCGCCCGCGGCTCGGTGGCGGCGTACTACCCGGAGGGCAGCTGCCTGGTGCCGCTGGACTACATCGACAAGGCCAGCGGCACGCCCTCCTACAAGTCGGTGCCGGTCCGCATCACCCGGGTTGCGAGCGCCTGATCGCCGGGACCACGCGCCCGGGAGCCACCAGCTGTCGGAGCGCGTGGCCTGTCGGCGGGCCTTTCTGCGGATAGGAACAGGGAACCCCCTGGACTATCGCCATGAAGAAGCCGTCGCCCCGCTCCCCCGCCCTGGCCCTCGCGCCGATCGCCGTCCTCGTCGTCGCCACCTCCGGCAGCGCCGCCGCGCCCGCCGGGCCGAAGACGCAGGTCTGGATGGACGTGGCCACCCACCACATGGCGGGCATGCCGGACATGGGCGGCTTCGGTCGCTTCGCCGCGGGAATGATGGGCGCCGGCTCGGGGCCGCTGCGGTACCCGGATACGCGCCACCTGCAGATGAGTGGCAAGTACTTCGACATCGCCCTGCGCAACAGCCTCAACCCGGGTGCCGAAGCCGAGCAGCAGATTCCCGCTGGGCTCGGACTGGGCAAGTCGCTGCCGTTGCTGCCACCAACGCGCGAACCGCGGGGCTCGAACCCGACCGGTGAATACAAGCTGCCGGAAGGCGAGATGCGCATGCTGTTCTACTGGGGCTGCGGGGCGACGGTGCGCGCCGGCCAGCCCAAGGTGTTCAGCATGAGCGCGAAGGACGGCAAGGTGCAGTTCAGCGGTGACCCGCAGCGCGGCCGCTATGCGCCCGATCGCGGCATCGACCCCGATCCCTCCTACGCGTTGTGGCCCAACGCGAAGACGCGCAAGCGCGCGTCCGACGGTGCCTCGCTGGTCGGTGCGCACCAGATCACCGGCGCCGGCGTGCCGGCGTCGCTGAAGTTCGACTTGCAGCAGAACGCCGACTTCATGCCGAAGATCGACCTCGCCAGCGCCGGCACGCTGGCGGAGGGCCAGACCTGGAGCTGGCAGCCGGTGGAACGCGCGCGCGCCTACTTCCTGCACGCGATGGGCACGCGCGGCAAGGACGTGGTGATCTGGAGCAGTTCCGAAGTGCCGGACGCCGGCCAGGGCCTGGTCGATTACCTGACCGGTTCGTACATCGATCGCTGGTTGAAGGAGAAGGTGCTGCTGCCGACCGCCACCACGCGCTGCACGATTCCCAAGGGCATCTACACCGCGCCGGGCGAAGGCAGCGAAGGCGGCGGTGCGTTCCTGCAGATGATCGCCTACGGCCCGGAGACCAACATCGCGTGGCCGCCAAAGCCGGCCGATCCGAAGCAGCCGTGGAATCCGGAATGGAACGTACGCGTCCGCACCAAGTCCACCGCCTCGGCGATGCTGGGCATGGACCTGTCCGGCATGGACACCGGCAATGCCGATCCGGCGACGCGCGAGGGCGAGAAACCCAAGGAAAGCACCGGCAAGAAGCTGTTGAAGGGCCTGTTGCGCAAGTTCTGATCGCGCCGCTTGCGGCCCGCGCGTCCTGTCCTGCGCCGACCCGCGCCGAGCCGCGCTGGCACCGGTGCCGGTCGGTGCAGCCGCGTCAGGAGAACTTCAAGCCGAGCGCGGGAATCTTCGGCTGCAGCAGGTAGAACAGGTCCTGGAATTCTTCTTCGGTCAGCTCGTCGGCCGCATAGACCGCCACCGGTTCGTGGCTGGTTTCGACCGTGTCGCGTGGGCCGGCGCGGCGTGAGAACGCCACGCCGTTGTACTCGACCAGCTCGGGCGCTTCCGCCCAGTGCTCGATCGCGTAGTCGCTCTTGCCCCACAGCAGGATGATTTCGATCACGGCACTGTCCTCGTCGGAAAGTTATTAGCCCGCGTTGCGTGAAGTGCATGACGTGAAGCCGGATCTACCGGCGCCTAGTCTTCCTGCAGTTCCTGGAAGCGCTCGGCCAGATAGTCGATGAACGTGCGCACCGACGGCAGCAGGCCGCGCCGGGACGCGAATACCGCGTGGATGATCTCCCGCCGCGGCGCCCATTGCGGCAGCACGTGCACCAGTTCGCCACGCGCCAGGTGGTCGCGGACGATCATCAGCGGCAGCTGCACCACGCCCACGCCATCCAGGGCCGCGGTGCGCAGTGTGAGCATGCCGCGCGTGATCAGGCGCGGCCGGTGGTGGATGGAGGCGTGCGCGCCGTCCGGGCCGAACAAGTTCCACACATGCTCGTTCTGCGGCACGCCCAGGTCCATGCTCGGCATGTGCGTCAGGTCCGCGGGCACGTCCGGGGTGCCGGCCTGCTCGAGCAGCGCCGGGCTTGCGACCAGGCACTGGCTGCGTTCGGCCAGCGAGCGCATCACCAGGTCGCTGTCCTGCAGCGGTGGCGGCCGCACGCGGATGGCGACGTCGATGCCTTCGCCGATGACGTCCACGCGCCGGTTGGTCGCTTCCAGGTGGAGATCGACGCGCGGGTAGTCGCGCAGGAACGCGGCGATCATGTCGCCCACGCTCGCGTCCAGCAGCATCACCGGACAGGTCACCCGGATCACGCCGCGCGGCTCGGTGCGCGTGACTTCGATGGCCTCCTGCGCCGCTTCCGCTTCCACCAGCATCGCGCGGCAGTGCGAGAAGAACGTCTGCCCAATTTCGGTCACCGAGAAGTGGCGCGTGGAGCGCATGATCAGGCGCACGCCGAGGCGTTCCTCCAGCAGCGCGATGCGCCGGCTCAGCTTCGACTTCGGCATCCCCAGCGCCCGGCCCGCGGGCGCGAAGCCGCCGTGTTCGACCACCTGGACGAAGTAGTAGAGGTCGTTGAGGTCCTGCATTGGGCGCGCGTCGTTCCTCAAATGGGACTGTGAGGGTAAATCCCGCTAACTACCGGCGCAATCGTCCCACTTCTATCGTCTTCGTCACTTCGACGGACTGCGCGCTCGATCGAGGCAACCGCGCCCTCCCCTGGGCTCGCCGTTCAAAGAACCCACGAGGACATTGCAGATGAACGCTTCCAGCAACGTTGCCAACTTCAACGGCGCCCGCCCCGTCATCGATCCCGACGATGCGGTGATGCTGCTGATCGACCACCAGAGCGGCCTGTTCCAGGTGGTGCAGGACATGCCGATGCCGGCGCTGCGCAAACACGTCGCCGCACTGGCGAAGATGGCCACGCTGAGCAAGATCCCGGTGATCACCACCGCGTCCGTGCCGCAGGGCCCGAACGGCCCGCTGATCCCGGAGGTCCACCAGAACGCGCCGCATGCGCAGTACGTCGCGCGCAGGGGTGAAATCAATGCCTGGGACAACCCCGACTTCGTCGCGGCGGTGAAGGCGACCGGGCGCAAGACGCTGATCATCGCCGGCACCATCACCAGCGTGTGCATGGCATTCCCCGCAATCGCCGCCGTCTACGACGGCTACAAGGTGTTCGCGGTCGTCGATGCCTCGGGCACGTACTCGAAGATGGCGCAGGAGATCTCCCTGGCCCGCGTCGTGCAGGCTGGCGTGGTGCCGATGGACACCGCCGCCGTCGCCTCGGAACTGCAGAAGACCTGGCACCGCGAAGATGCGATGGCCTGGGCCGAGGTCTACACCCAGATCTTCCCGAACTACCAGCTGCTCATCGAGAGCTACATGAAGGCGCAGGACGTCGAGAAGAACCACGAGCAGCTCGATTCGCAGCGCAGCTGACGGCAGCATCGGCATCGAGGACATCCGGCGCCAAGGCGCCGGGTGTCGCGCCCCGGGTCAACGGGCGGCCGTCTGCTGGTGGCAGGCGCGAAGCCGACCTTCACTTCGGTTACCGTGGCCGTGTTGGTCGCTCGATGCAGGGGCCGGCCAACCGTAGCTTCGAACCCACCCACCCGCCCGATCGCCAGCCAACCCGAGGCCCGGCCATGAGCAATCTCGAAGCCCTCTGCACCGCCTCGCCATCGGCCGAGGGCGGCCCCTGCGCGCAACGGCCGGCCGTCGAACGCACCGCGTCGCGCTCCGCCGAAGTCAGCCGCGCGTTGCCCGCGCGCGAACGTCGTCCCTGATGCGTCATCCACCCAACCCCGGAGCACTGCCATGCACAAGCTGAGTCCGATCATCGAATTGCTGGGCCGCGTCGGCCTTGCCCTGCTCTTCCTGCTGTCCGGCATCGGCAAGCTGTCCGACTACGCGGGCACGCAGGGCTACATGGAGTCGCAGGGCGTGCCCGGCATGCTGTTGCCGCTGGTCATCCTGCTGGAAGTGGGCGGCTCGCTCGCCCTGATCGCCGGCTTCAAGACGCGGCTTGTGGCGTTCGCAATGGCCGGCTTCGCGCTAGCGTCGGCGTTGCTGTTCCACCGCAACATCGGTGACCAGATGCAGTTCATCCAGTTCTTCAAGAACGTCGGCATCGCCGGTGGCATGTTGCTGGCACTGGTGCATGGCGCCGGTCCGCTCAGCCTCGACGCGCGCATGGGCAAGGGAAAGGCATGACCACCATCCTCGGCATTTCCGGCAGCCTGCGTCGCGGCTCCTTCAATACCGCGCTGCTGCGTGCGGCGCAGGCGGCCACGGCGGGCAGCGATTTCGATGTGCAGCTCGCCACCCTGCACGGGATCCCGCTCTACGACGGCGACCTCGAGCACGCGCAAGGCATGCCAGCGGCCGTCGCCACGCTCAAGGAGCAGATAGCGACGGCCGACGGCGTGTTGCTGGTGACGCCCGAATACAACAACGGCATCCCCGGCGTTTTCAAGAACGCGGTCGACTGGGTCTCGCGACCGGCGTCCGACATCGGCCGCGTGTTCGGCGACCGTCCCTTCGCCGTGATCGGCGCATCGCCGGGCGGCTTCGGCACCGTGCTCGCGCAGAACGCCTGGTTGCCGGTGCTGCGCACGCTGGGCGTGCGCCACTGGGCCGGCGGGCGCCTGATGGTGTCGCGGGTGGGCCAGTTGGTCGGTGCGGATGGCGAAATCCGCGATCCGGCCGTGCTCGCGCAGCTGCAGGGATTCCTCGCCGGGTTTGCGGACTTCGCGCGGCAGGCGGCGCGCTAGGCGAGGATCGGTTTGCGGCGCTCGGCTCCGGGCGCCAGTGCCAGGTGCGCCGGAAGTCAGGTGGGCAACAGGCGAACGCCTTCACACGAGCCGGATATCCCGCAGGCAACTAACCGGATCGGGGGATTCCCCGATCCGGGTGCGCACCCTATTCAAGTCGGTACAGCTCCGAAGCTGCATGCGTGGCGGTTTTTTCCGCTGCCGCGCTTGTCTTCCACCGTCGCCCAACATCAGCGGCAACGCGATCGCCGGGCCATTTCGCTCCAATGTCCTCCCTCAACGCAGGAGAAACGCATGGCCAGTGAACCCATCCGCGACCCGAAGAGCGACCATCTGCTGACGCCGCAGAACTCCGCTTTCATCATCATCGACTACCAGCCCGTGCAGGTGAATTCCATCGCCTCGATGGATCGCCAATTGCTGGTGAACAACATCGTCGGCACCGCGAAGGCGGCCGTGGCCTATGGCCTGCCCATCGTGCATTCCACCGTCAACGTGAAGACCGGCCTCAACAAGCCGCCGATCCCGCAGGTGCGCAAGGCGCTGGACAAGATCCCGACCTACGACCGCACCACCATCAATTCCTGGGAAGACGTGGAATTCCGCAAGGCCGTGGAAGACACCGGCCGCAGGAAGCTGATCATGACCGCGCTGTGGACAGAGGCCTGCCTCACCTTCCCGGCACTGGATGCGCTCAAGGAAGGCTATGAGGTCTACGTCGTGGCGGATGCGGTCGGCGGCACTTCCCTCGCCGCGCACGAAGCCGCGCTGCGCCGCATCGAGCAGGCGGGCGGGAAGATGATCAGCGTGCCGCAGCTGTTCTGCGAACTGCAGCGCGACTGGAAGCGCCAGGAAACCGTGCCGGCCTTCATGAACCTCTTCATCGAAACCGGCGGCACCGCCGGCATCCAGTTCTCCTACGACCGCAGCGAATGAGCCTGGCCGGAGCGGGCGACGACGCCCGCTCCACGGACCGGCGGTTCGCGGCGTCTCATGTGCGATCGGCGACGCGCGCACACGCCTGGGCCGTAACGAACCCGAACGTCGATGCTGGACGAAGCGGCGAGCTGAGCGGCAGCCGATGCCGTTCAGGGCCGCAGCATGTGCCCCAGTCGCGCACCGCCCCAGACCAGCAGCAGGCCGAGGAACAAGGTCAGCAGCAGGTACACGATTGCCAGTTCGCTGCGCGACGAGCGCGAGTACAGCAGGCATTCGATCATCAGCGCCGAATACGTGGTGAAGCCACCGAGCAGGCCGACGACGAGGAAGGCCCGCCAGTACAGGGCCGAGGCGCCGCGGCCTTCGAGCCACACCGCCAGGAAACCGCCGGCGAAGGCGCCGAGCAGGTTCGCGGCAAGCGTGCCCCATGGAAAACCGGCGCCCAGCTGACGCAGCATCACGCCGCCCAGCCAGTAGCGCCCCGCGGCGCCGAGTGCACCGCCGAGCATCACGAGCCACAACTGCTGGAACCAGAGACTCATCGGCCTTCCTGTCGCCCGGGTTTCAATCGAGATTGCCCAATACCGGCGATGCCGGCAACGCCACCGCGATCAGCGCCGGCCGCGTGCGGCTTCGCGTGCAGCCCGCAGCGCATCGAGCTTTTCCTTCAAGCGGATTTCCAGGCCGCGCTCGACCGGTTCGTAATAGACCCGCTCGCCCATCGCATCGGGAAAGCCGGTCTGGTCCAGCGCGATGCCGCCGTCCACGTCGTGATCGTACTGGTAGCCCTTGCCGTAACCGAGCTGCTTCATCAGGCGCGTGGGCGCATTGCGGATATGCAGCGGCACTTCCTGCGTTCCGTATTCGCGCACGTCGGCGCGCGCCGCATTGAAGGCCGCGTACGCCGCATTCGATTTCGCGGTCGTGGCGAGGTAGATGGTCAGTTGCGCCAGCGCCAGTTCGCCCTCCGGGCTGCCGAGGCGGTCGTAGGTGTCCCAGGCGTGGATCGCCATCTGCAGTGCGCGGGGATCGGCCAGGCCGATGTCTTCGATCGCCATGCGTGTCAGCCGTCGCGCCAGGTAGCTGGGATCGGCGCCGCCGTCGAACATGCGCGCAAGCCAGTACAGCGCGGCATCGGGATTGGAGCTGCGGACGCTCTTGTGCAGCGCCGAGATCTGGTCGTAGAACTGCTCGCCGCCCTTGTCGAAACGGCGGGTGCGATCGGCGAGCACCTGCTCCAGCGTCGCTTCGGTGATCGCGCCCTCCTCGCCCGCGAGGTCCGCGGCGATCTCCAGGAAGGTCAGGCCGCGACGCACGTCGCCGTCGGCGGCGGTGGCAATCAGCTGCAGCAGTTCGTCGCCGACCTGCAGGTTGCGATCGCCCAGGCCGCGCTCGCCGTCGAGCAGCGCGCGCTTGAGCGCCACCGCGATGTCGTCCGCCGACACGGCTTCCATGACATGCACGCGGCAGCGCGACAGCAACGCGGAATTGAGCTCGAACGACGGGTTCTCGGTGGTCGCGCCGATGAAGATGATCGTGCCGCGTTCGATGTGCGGCAGGAACGCATCCTGTTGCACCTTGTTGAAGCGGTGCACCTCGTCGACGAAGAGCACCGTCCGGCGTCCCGCGGCGAAGCGCGCGGCGGCTTCGGCCAGCACTTCGCGCACCTGCGGCAGGCCGGAGAGCACCGCGGAAATCGCCTGGAACTCCGCATTGGCGTATTGCGCCAGGAGCAGCGCCAGCGTGGTCTTGCCGCAGCCCGGCGGTCCCCACAGGATCATCGAGTGCACGTGGCCGGACTCGATGCCCTTGCGCAGCGCGCTCTTCGCCGAGAGCAGCCGGCGCTGGCCGACCATTTCATCGAGCGCGCGCGGCCGCATGCGCTCGGCCAAGGGGCGCAGGTGGTCCGAATCGGCGGTCAGCAGGTCGGCGGCTTCGGCCGGCGGGGAGGTGCGACGGGGCATGGCGCAATTGTAGGGCGCCGGCTGAACTCTCGTGCCACGGCATCTTTGCTGATGCCGTCCATGACGCGACTGCCCCGCCTTCGGATCGTCCGGCCCGGCTGGCCGGCCCCGCGCAGCGCGTGGGACGTTCGCGCATGGCGCGAGGCATGCCTCGCGAGCGCCTTGCACTCACCCATGGCCGGGCGTTCGGGGCCGCATGCGCTGCCGATAAGGCAGCGCAATCCCGTTTCGTCATGGCTCAACCGATGCCATCCATGGCGCGACCGTGTCGGCTTCGGATCGTCCTGCCCGGCCATCCATGGCCGGGCGTTCGGGCTGCATGCGCTGCCGATAGGGCAGCGCATGCAGCCCTCACCCCTCGCCGATGACGTCTACGCCCTTGGGCGGTGTGTAGCGGAAGGTGTTCGCCGGGAACGACGGATTGCGCTTCCAGCCGCTGAAGCTGATTTCGGTGCGCTGGCCCAGCATGTCGACCACCTGCATCTTCACCAGGCCGGTCTTGCCGAATCCCAGGCGCGCGGTACGAAAACTCGCATCGGCCGCGTTGCCCTTGGGCGCGAGCACCAGCCATTCCAGGCCGCCGGTGGCGCCGTCTTCCTTCACCACGAACTGCGCGTCCAGCTTGCCCGGGTCGATCAGTGCGGACAGCGGACTGTTCTGTTCCTCGGCGCCCTGCGGACGCTTGCTGACCTGCTGCAGGTCCGGGTCGTGGACCCACACGGTCTTGCCGTCGGCGACGATCAGTTGCGGGTACGGCTTCACGTATTCCCAGCGGAACAGGCGCGGCGCGGACAAGGCGACCTTGCCGCTGGAGCTCTCCTTGAGCTTGCCCTTGGCATCGAACACCTGCTGGGCGAACTGGCCGTCGAGGCCCTTCAGGCCCTTGGTGAACGTGGCAAGGTCATCGCGTGCACCGGCGAACGCGGCGCCGGGAACAACGGCCGCCGCAAGCGTGGCGGTCAACGCGAACTTGAAGATTCGGTTCATGGACGACTCCGGGAAAACCTGGGGGAGAGTCTGGCGCGAGGAAACTGAACGAGACGGGATGACCGGCGCAGGCGCTGGCTTGGAGCCGGACGTCGGTTCAGTTGTCGCGCGACTCGATTACTTCGGTGGCGGCGGCGCCAGCACGCTGCGATCGCCGTTGTGTTCGGGCGGCGTCACCACGCCGGCCGCTTCCATCGCCTCGATCAGGCGCGCGGCGCGGTTGTAGCCGATCTTCAGCCGGCGCTGCACGCCGGAGATGGAGGCACGGCGCGTCTCGGTGACGATGCGCACGGCCTCGTCGTAGAGCGGATCGGATTCGTCGCCCGCGCCACCGCCGCTTTCCGGCAGGCCGGTGGCGCCGACGACCACGCCATCGCCCAGCGTCTGCACTTCGTCCAGCACGCCTTCGATGTAATCCGGGCCGCCGCCGATCTGCTTGAGGTGTTCGACGACGCGGTGCACTTCCTCGTCGCTGACGAAGGCGCCGTGCACGCGTTCCGGCAAGGCGGTGCCCGGCGGCAGGTACAGCATGTCGCCGTGGCCGAGCAGCGTTTCCGCGCCGGACTGGTCGAGGATGGTGCGCGAGTCGATCTTGCTCGACACCTGGAAGGCAATGCGCGTGGGGATGTTGGCCTTGATCAGGCCGGTGATGACATCGACCGACGGACGCTGCGTGGCGAGGATCAGGTGGATGCCGGCGGCGCGAGCCTTCTGCGCCAGGCGGGCGATGAGCTCCTCCACCTTCTTGCCGACGATCATCATCATGTCGGCGAATTCGTCGATGAAGATGACGATGAACGGCAGCGTTTCCAGCGGACGCGGCGCCTCGCCCAGCTCGGCGTTCGGCTTGAACAGCGGATCCATCATCGGTTGGCCCGCGTCGATGGCGTCCTTCACCTTCTTGTTGAAGCCGGCCAGGTTGCGCACGCCCACGGCCGACATCAGCTTGTAGCGGCGCTCCATCTCGGCCACGCACCAGCGCAGGCCGTTGGCGGCCTCCTTCATGTCGGTCACGACCGGCGCCAGCAGGTGCGGGATGCCCTGGTAGACGCTGAGTTCCAGCATCTTCGGGTCGATCATCAGCATCCGCAGGTCCTTGGCGGACGCCTTGTACAACAGCGACAGCACCATCGCGTTGACCGCAACCGACTTGCCCGAACCGGTGGTGCCGGCGACCAGCAGGTGCGGCATGCGCGCGAGGTCGGCAACGGTCGGGCGGCCGGCGATGTCCTTGCCCAGCGCCAGGGTGAGCGGGCTGGTGGACTTGTCGTATTCCTTCGAACGCAGCAGCTCGGAGAGGAAGATCATCTCGCGCGAGGTGTTCGGCGTTTCCAGGCCGATCACCGACTTGCCGGGGATCACGTCGACCACGCGCACCGACTTCACCGACAAGCCGCGCGCGATGTCCTTGTCGAGCGTGCTGATCTGGCTGACCTTGATGCCCGGCGCGGGCTCCAGTTCGAAGCGGGTGATGACCGGGCCCGGATAGGCGCCGACCACCTGCGCATCGATGCGGAAGTCCTTGAGCTTGAATTCGATCTGGCGCGAGAGGGTTTCCAGCGTTTCCTCGCTGTAACCCTTCGGCTGCGGCTTGGGATCGTCCAGCAGCGCGAGCGGCGGGATGCCGGTGCCATCGCCGGTATGGAACAGCGGGATCTGCGTCTCGCGCTTGGCGCGCTCGCTCTTCTCCACCACCGGTGCCGGCGGCGGTTCGATCTTCACCGGCTCGCGCTTGGCGCGCAGTTGGGTATCGACCTTGCGTGCTTCCTCGCGCTCCTCGCGGAAGGCGCGCGTCTGTTGCCATTCGGTCGCCTGCTGGCTACCGCGGCGGAACAGCTTGCCGAGCAACGGCCCCAGCGCAAGCGTCCACTGCCCCAGCTTGTCCATGACCGTCAGCCAGGACAGCCCGGTGGCCAGCGTCACCGAGATCAGGAACAGGGCCAGGGTGAACAGGTTCGCCCCCATCGGGCCGAACCCCTTGAGCAGGGAACTGCCGACCAGGCTGCCGAGGATGCCGCCGGCGCCGGCGGGGAAATAGTCGGGGCCCACGGCACGCAGGTGCAGGAGGCCGGTCGCCGAGACCAGGAACCCGACGATGCCGACCAGGCGCAGCGCCGGGCCGAGGTCCGCATCACCATCACCGTCCGCATCCATGCCGAACAGGGCGATCCAGGCGATGAAGCCGAGCATGATCGGAAGAATGAAGGCGACATAGCCGGTGAGGAACAACAGGCCGTCCGCAACTTGCGCGCCCACCAGCCCACCCACGTTGTGGAGCGGTGCGGTCAGGCTTCCGGAATGCGTGAGCCCGGGGTCGGTCGACGAATAGGTGAACAGGCTCGCCATCAGGTACAGCAGCAACGGCGCGATCAGGATCAGCGCGATATCGCGCATGAGCCTCTGGCGACGCGGCGACGGCGGTGCGCGCTCCTTGCCAGAGTTTTCCGCCTTCGCCTTCTTGCGGGTTGCTGCGGGGGCTTGCGCCACAGTGAGGTTCTGCCTGAGCTAGATTCTGTTAGTCGTTGAAGATACGGGAAAAACCGGCACCGGGGAATAACTTCGGCGGGTCCCGCCTGCGTGCGGCGGGCGCCACGAGCATAGCGGGAACCGGTCTCGGTCAGGCAGCCGCCCCGGCCTTGGGCGCGTGGCATCCGGCGCCATTCCGCCCCGCCTGCGTTGCAATGGATCATCCCGCTCTGCATCGCAGGCCGCATCGCCGCGCGCAACACTGCGATGCCGCGGCTTCGCCTTGTAATGCCCTGGAGCCACCGCCACTCTATTGCGTCCCAAGGCCCCGTGGCCTCCTGCGCCCGACGCGCGTCCAACTTCGCGAACAGACATGACTCCATCCAAGCATTCCCGCCTGATCATCCTCGGCTCCGGTCCCGCGGGCTGGACCGCCGCCGTCTACGCGGCGCGCGCGAACCTCAAGCCGCTGGTGATCACCGGCCTGCAGATGGGCGGCCAGCTGATGACGACGACGGAAGTCGACAACTGGCCGGGCGATGCCCACGGCCTGATGGGCCCGGACCTGATGGCGCGCATGCAGGCGCACGCCGAGCGCTTCGATACCGAAGTCGTGTTCGACCACATCCACACCGCCGACCTGTCGCGCCGCCCGTTCAAGCTGATCGGCGACAGCGGCGAGTACACCTGCGACGCCCTGATCATCTCCACCGGCGCCACGGCCAAGTACCTCGGCCTGCCCTCGGAAGAGGCGTTCAAGGGGCGCGGCGTGTCGGCCTGCGCGACCTGCGACGGCTTCTTCTACAAGGAACAGGACGTGGCGGTGATCGGCGGCGGCAACACCGCGGTCGAGGAAGCGCTGTACCTGTCCAACATCGCCCGCAAGGTCTACCTGGTGCATCGCCGCGACACGCTGCGCGCCGAGAAGATCATGCAGGACAAGCTGCAGGCCAAGATCCAGGCCGGCAAGATCGAACCGGTGTGGCACCACGTCGTCGACGAAGTGCTCGGCAACGATGCCGGAGTGACCGGCCTGCGGGTGACGTCGGTGCAGGACGGTTCGTCGCGCGACCTTGCCATCCACGGCCTGTTCGTCGCCATCGGCCACACCCCGAACACGACGCTGTTCGAGGGCCAGATCGACATGAAGAACGGCTACATCACCATCCGCACCGGCCTGGGCGGCGAAGCCACCGCCACCAACATCCCCGGCGTGTTCGCCGCCGGCGACGTGGCCGACCAGGTCTACCGCCAGGCGATCACGTCGGCCGGCTTCGGCTGCATGGCGGCGCTGGATGCGGAGAAGTTCCTGGACAAGGAAGGTTGATAGCGGTGTCACGGATCGCCGCTTTGCTAGTTGCGACGTTGCTGGCGCTCGCCGCCAGCGATGCCGTCGCAGGAGGCATCTTTTGCCGCGACCCGGCGACGCTGTCGGCATGGAAGCAAAGCCTCAACGGCGGGCAGCGCAGGCGACTGGACAATCCGCGCGACATCCACCACGCGGTGCTGGTGGCGTATGAGGGAAATCTCGCCTCCGCCGCACAGGGCAAGCTGCAATCGAAGCGCCAGCTCGGCATCTGGTGGACGCTGTGCCAGATGGTCGAAGGCAGCCTGGGCGACGATCGCCTGCACATGGCCGCGGATTACCTGCGTGAAGGTGCCGAGGAGAACGACCGCCAAGGTAATACGCTGCTGGCGATCCATGCTGCGATGGGCTGGGGCCTGTCGCAGAGCCATCTGCAGGCTTTCGAACTGCTGGATGCGGTCCGGAGTCAGGCGCGCATCATTACCTTCACGACGTTCGACGAATTCAAGGCGCAGGCATCGCTGGAAGGCTTGCCTGAGGCCGAGCAACAGTCGGCCTACGCTTACAACGAAACGCTCGCCGAACTGCTGGCGCAGCGCCTGCCCCACCACTGGCAGGAGTTCGCCCGCCGACGCTCGGCGGAAGAGGTCAATATCCGCCTGACCGTGCACACCTGCCCCGCGACGGTTGAGGTCCTGTCCACGAACGACACAGCCGATGCCGGGAAGCTGACCACCGTGCTGCAGCGTGTTGTCGAGCTCGTGCCGCAGGTTGGCGTGCCCTGCCGCGATGGCCGCGGCCTGCCGCTCGTACTGCCACAGGACCTTTCGCTCTGGCGCCCGGAAAAGGATCCGTTCGCGCAGTGACGGCGTTGCATCCCCGCGTACTGTCCGACCTTTCCAGCGTGGATGGGGCGCAGTGGGATGCACTCCATGACGGCAGCAACCCTTTCGTCCGTCACACCTTCCTCGCCGGGCTCGAACAATACGGTTGCCTACGCGCGGAGTGGGGATGGACACCCCGCCACCTGACCTTGTGGGAAGGCGATGAACTGGTGGCCGCCGCCCCCGGCTACGCCAAGGACAATTCGCACGGCGAGTTCGTGTTCGACCACGCCTGGGCGCACGCGTACGCGCGCTACGGGCAGGACTACTTCCCGAAGTGGTTGTGCGCCGTGCCCTACTCGCCCGTGACCGGGCCGCGCCTGCTGGCGACCGACGCGGCGCATCGCCGCGCCCTGCTGCAGGCCATGCGGACCCTGTGCGGTGAGCAAGGCTATTCCTCGGCGCATATCAACTTCCATGCCGAACCGGCGGATGCATTCGACGCGGACTGGCTGGCCCGCACCGACGTCCAGTACCACTGGCGCAACGACGCCGGGTGGCGGGACTTCGACGATTTCCTCGCCGCGTTCGACCACAAGCATCGCAAGAACATCCGCCAGGAGCGCACCAAGGTGGCGCGCGCCGGCGTGCGCTTCCGCCATGTCCACGGCGACGAGGCGAGCGCTGCCGACCTGGCGACGATGCATGGTTTCTACCGGCGGACGTTCGCCGAATACGGGAATCATCCGGCGCTGACACTGCCGTTCCTGCAGCACCTGGCCACGGCGATGCCGCGCGCCTTGCTGCTGCTGCTCGCCGAACGGGATGGCGAAACGATCGCCGGGGCGTTGTGCCTGCGCGGCGGCGATACGCTTCATGGCCGCTACTGGGGCGCGAGTGAGCACGTCCCCGGCCTGCATTTCGAGGCCTGCTACTACCAGGGCATCGAGTACTGCCTGCGCGAGGGCCTCACCCGCTTCGAACCCGGCGCGCAGGGCGAGCACAAGCTGGCGCGCGGCTTCCTGCCGGCCTTCGTGCACAGCCGCCACTGGGTCGCCGACGAAGCCTTCCGTGAAGCCCTGCGCGACTGGTGCGGGCAGGAGACGGCATCCGTGCAGCGCTATGCCGCCACGCTCGCCACGCACTCTCCGTTCCGGCGCGGCTGACGGCGGTCTCGCTTCCTGCCGCCTGCCTGAGGGATGATGCGGCGATGTCGATCCGCTTGCCTGCATTGCCGGCCGACCCGGAGGCGCCCTTCCCGCCCGGGCAGACCGCACTGCGCCATCCGGACGGGCTGCTGGCGATCGGCGGCGATCTGACCCCCCAACGCCTGCTCAACGCCTACCGCCACGGCATTTTCCCCTGGTACTCGGAAGACCAGCCGATCCTGTGGTGGTGCCCCGACCCGCGCACCGTGTTCCGCAGCGACGGCGTGCGGCTGTCCTCGCGATTCCGGCGCTGGCTGCGCCACAGCGATTGGCAGGTCCGTGCCGACACGGCGTTCGACGGGGTCATCGATGCCTGCGCGCGGATGCCGCGCGCAGGCCAGCGCGGCACCTGGATCACCGACGAGATGATCGAGGCCTATCGCGAGCTGCACGAGCTCGGCCATGCGCACTCGATCGAGGTATTCGCCGGCGACCGCCTGGTCGGTGGGCTGTACGGCGTGGCGATCGGCCGGATGTTCTTCGGCGAGAGCATGTACAGCGCCGAGTCGGGTGGCTCCAAGGTCGCCCTTGGCGCCCTCGCCCAGCGGATGCGGGAGTGGAACTGGCCGCTGCTGGATGCGCAGGTCGAGAACGACCACCTGCTGTCGATGGGCGCCGAACGTTGGCCACGGGCGCGTTTCCTGGCCACCGTCGCGGAGCTGACAGCGGATTCCTTGGCGGCACCCGCCGGCGCGTGGACCGAACGCTTCGGCACGCTGGGCGCTGCTGAACTGGCGCCAGCCGGTCACGACTGAACCGGCAACCCGGCCCGACATCACGCCGGCTTTTGTGGCAGAATGCCCGGCTTCGCGGCGCGCTTGCGCCCGCCTCCCAGAGTCAACTGGAAACTTCATGGCAAAAGACGATGTGATCGAATTCGAGGGCACGGTGGCGGAAACCCTTCCGAACACCATGTTCCGCGTGCGCCTCGAGAACGGCCACGAGATCATTGCCCACATCTCCGGCCGCATGCGCAAGAACTACATCCGCATCCTGACCGGCGACAAGGTGAAGGTCGAAATGACCCCGTACGACCTGACCAAGGGTCGCATCACCTACCGCATGAAGTGACGCCAACGGCGTCATCCCGGGCGAAGCGCGGGATCCGATCGACAAAAAGGCGGCCACTGGCCGCCTTTTTCGTTCCTGTCACACAGCCATGACTTGGTGCACGGTGCCGGTCGTCAGGCTGACCTCCTCCAGATTCGGCGGCCGCATCGGCGCCCTACCTTGCTTCGGCCCGATCCCGGGCCGACCCAAGGACTGCCCATGAACGCAGCATTTCGCATCGCGGCGCTCGCACTCACCTCCCTTTGCGCCGGAACCGCCTTCGCCGCACCGGCGCAGGCCATCCAGGAGTGCGCCACGCTCAGCGGCAACCAGCAGATTTCGCGCTTCGGCAACCAGTACGTGCTGGTCCGCGACGGCGATACCTATTACCGGCTCCAGGCCGACCGCTGCGACAAACTCTCCCTGGCCACCAGCTTCGAATTGCAGGCGGAATCGCAGTCGGGACGCATCTGCCCGCGCGATACCCAGATCGAAACCAATACCGGCAAGTGCAAGGCGACCCGGGCCGAAGTGATCGACGAGGCCACCTACCTGCGCTACCAGCGACGTCGCTGACGCGGGGACACGCCGCCAGCAACGCGGACAACAAAAAGGCGGCCATCGGCCGCCTTTTGTCTGTTGCGGAAGTCCGCGATCACACCGTGACCGGCAACAGCTTCTCCGGCTCGGGCTGCGCTTCGACGACCAGCTCTTCGTCGCGGACGTCGATGGTGACGCGACCACCGCCCACCAGCTTGCCGAACAGCAGTTCGTCCGCCAGCGGGCGCTTGATCTTGTCCTGGATCACGCGGGCCATCGGCCGTGCGCCCATCAGCGGGTCGAAGCCATGCTGGGCCAGCCAGTCGCGGGCGGTCGGCGTCGCCGTCAGCGTCACGTTCTTCTCGTGCAGCTGGGCTTCTAGTTCGATCAGGAACTTGTCGACCACGCGCAGGATGTGTTCGAAGCCCAGCGCCTGGAACTGCACCACCGCGTCGAGGCGGTTGCGGAACTCCGGGCTGAAGGCGCGACGGATCACTTCCATCGCATCGGTCGAATGGTCCTGGCGGGTGAACCCGATCGAGCGCCGCGAGGCCTGGGCCGCGCCGGCATTGGTCGTCATCACCAGCACCACGTTCTTGAAGTTGGCTTCGCGGCCGTTGGTATCGGTGAGGATGCCGCGATCCATGACCTGCAACAGGATGTTGAAGATGTCCGGATGCGCCTTTTCCACCTCGTCCAGCAGCAGCACGCAGTGCGGCGTCTTGACGATCTTCTCGGTCAGCAGACCGCCCTGGTCGAAGCCGACGTAACCCGGGGGCGCGCCGATCAGGCGGCTGACCGAATGCGGCTCCATGTATTCGGACATGTCGAAGCGGACCAGCTCGATGCCCAGCTGCAGCGCGAGCTGCTTGGTCACCTCGGTCTTGCCCACGCCGGTGGGACCGGCGAAGAGGAAGTTGCCGATCGGCTTGTCCGGATTGCCCAGGCCCGAGCGGGCGAGCTTGATCGCCGAGGTCAGGGTATCGATCGCCGGATCCTGGCCGAAGATCACCATCTTCAGGTTGCGCTCGAGGTTCCTGAGCACGTCCTTGTCCGACGCCGACACCTGCTTGGTCGGGATACGCGCCATCTTGGCAACGATGGTTTCGATTTCCTCGGTGTCGATCAGCGTCTTGCGCTGGTCGTCCGGCAGCAGGCGCTGGCGGGCACCGGCTTCGTCGATCACGTCGATGGCCTTGTCCGGCAGCAGCCGGTCGCCCAGGTGCTTCACGGAAAGGTCGACCGCGGCCTGCAGCGCTTCGTCGGCGTAGGTGACGCCGTGGTGCTGTTCGTAGCGGGGCTTGAGGCCCTGCAGGATTTCCACGGTCTCGCCCACCGTCGGTTCGACGATGTCGATCTTCTGGAAGCGGCGGGCCAGCGCCCGGTCCTTCTCGAAGATGCCGCGGTATTCCTGGAACGTGGTCGAGCCGATGCAGCGCAGCTCGCCCGACGCCAGCGCCGGCTTGATCAGGTTGGACGCATCCATGGTGCCGCCCGAGGCGGAACCGGCGCCGATGATCGTGTGGATCTCGTCGATGAAGAGGATGGTGTCGGGCAGTTTCTTCAGCTGCGCGAGCACGGCCTTCAGGCGCTTCTCGAAGTCGCCGCGGTACTTGGTGCCGGCGACCAGCGCGCCCAGGTCGAGCGAATAGATCGTCGCGTCGGCCAGCACCTCCGGCACGTCGCCGTCGACGATGCGCTTGGCCAGGCCTTCGGCGATCGCGGTCTTGCCTACGCCGGCCTCGCCGACGTAGAGCGGATTGTTCTTGCGACGGCGGCACAGGACCTGGATCGTGCGCTCGACTTCGTTGACGCGTCCCACCAGCGGGTCAATCCGGCCCTCGCGGGCCAGCTGGTTGAGGTTGACCGCGAACTCGGCCAGGGCATCGCCCTTGACCTCGCCCTCGCCGGCCTCGCCCTGGCGCGCATCACCTTCGTCCGGCTGCGGGGACGACTCGTCGCCGCCCTGCTTGGCGATGCCGTGGGAGAGGTAATTGACGACATCCAGGCGTGCGATGTCCTGCTGGTTGAGGAAATAGACGGCGTGCGAGTCCTTCTCGCCAAAGATCGCCACCAGCACGTTGGCGCCGGTGACTTCCTTCTTGCCCGAGGACTGGACGTGGTAGACGGCGCGCTGCAGCACGCGCTGGAACCCGAGCGTCGGCTGGGTGTCCCGCCCATCGTCGTCGGCGAGCCGCGCGACCGACGTGGAAATGGCCTGCTCGAGGTCGGTGCGCAGCCGCGGGAAGTCCGCGTGGCACGCTTTCAGTACGGCTTCGGCCGACGGGTTGTCGAGCAACGCAAGCAACAGGTGCTCGACCGTCATGAACTCATGGCGCGCCTCGCGGGCGCGCTTGTAGCACTGGCCGATGCTGTATTCGAGGTCCTTGCTGAACATGGGGCGATAGCCTCCGGAAAACGTTTGCCGAAAATCTTGCTGCAACCCTATCTGGGGACAGCAACTGGCCATTTCCATGCCAGCCCCCTCAGGCTTTCGGAACGCTGCGTGGCACTCTTCAGCACAATGCTCTCAGCACATCCGGTACAACGTCCTTCCGGTTTGTTTTAGGCCTTTTCCATCGTGCAGAGCAAGGGGTGCTGGTTGAGCCTTGAATATTCGTTCACCTGCGCCACTTTGGATTCGGCAACTTCGCGGGTGAAGACGCCGCAAACACCGCGGCCCCGGGTATGCACGTGCAGCATGATCTGGGTCGCTTTTTCCGCATTGAAGGAGAAAAAGCGCATCAGCACCTCCACCACGAAGTCCATCGGGGTGTAGTCGTCGTTCAGCAGCAGCACGGAATACAGCGGCGGGCGGGCGACTTCCGGCTTGCCGGTTTCGACCATGACGCCATGGCTGTGTTCGTGTTCGGTCCTCTTCGTCATGGGTGAATTATAGGAAATGGCACCCGCCAGCGGTTCGATGGACGCCTCCGCGCGCCGCCCGCACAATGGCAGGCCTCGACCTGCCCCGGACACCCGATGCGTACATTTGCCGCTGCCACGCTGCTGTTTCTCGCCGGTTCTTCCATCGTCAACGCGGCCGAACCGGCGAAAGCGGCCACCCCGTCGGGCGACGCCTCGGTGAGGCAGCTCCTGGACCGGCTGGAATACAAGTACGACGTGGACGAGGAAGGCGACTTCCGCCTGACCTTCGGCCTGGACGAGAAGGACGACGGTCGCAGCCAGCTCGTGTTCGTACGCTCGCCGGTGGAAACCTACGGCGCGCACCAGGTGCGCGAGATCTGGTCGCCCGCCTACCTGGCGACGAGCGACGAATTCCCGGCCAAGGTCGCCAACCGCCTGCTCGAGGCGTCGCACGAGAGCAAGCTGGGGAGCTGGGCCAAGCAGGGCCGTTACGCGGTGTTCGTGGTCAAGCTGCGTGCCGACGCGACGGCTGCCGAACTCGATGACGCCGTCGAGGCCGCCCTGCGCTCCGCCGACGAGATGGAGCAGGAGCTGACGCCCGGCAAGGACGAGTTCTGAGCGCATGGCAGGCCTGCCCGACGCCCATGACGCCAACCCCGCGAACCTGACCCGATGACCTACCGCCAAGGCCGCTTCTGGCAACCCGACGTGACCGTTGCGACGGTCGTGGTCGACGACGGCCGCCTGCTCATGGTGGAAGAGACGGCCAGTGGCCGCCTGGTGCTCAACCAGCCGGCGGGACACCTCGAACCCGACGAAAGCCTGGTCGCCGCCGCCCTGCGCGAGACGCTGGAGGAAACCGGCTGGGACGTGCGCCTGACCGCCTTCGTCGGCGCCTACCAGTGGAAGGCGCCGGAGACGGGGCGTCACTACCTGCGCTTCGCCTTCGCCGCCGAACCGCTCCGCCATCACCCCGGCCGCCCGCTCGATGAGGGCATCGTCCGGGCGCTGTGGCTCACGCCCGGCGAACTGCAGGCGGAAGCCGCGCGCCACCGCAGCCCGCTGGTGTGGCGGGTGGTGTCTGACTTCCTCGCCGGCCGGCGCCAGCCCCTGGAAATCCTGCAGCACCTGGAATGAGCACGGCACGCACCATCGTGGGCATGTCGGGTGGCGTGGATTCGTCCGTAGCCGCCCTGCGCCTGCGCGACGCCGGCGAACCGATCGCCGGCCTTTTCATGCAGAACTGGGCCGACGACGGCAGCGGCGACTGCCGCGCCGAGGACGACCGCCGCGACGCCGTCGCGGTCTGCGGCCGCCTAGGCATCCCCGTGCACTTCCGCGACTTCTCCCGCGAATACTGGGACGGGGTGTTCGCGCACTTCCTCGCCGAATACGCCGCGGGCCGCACGCCGAACCCGGACGTGCTGTGCAACCGCGAAATCAAGTTCAAGTATTTCCTCGACGCGGCGCACGAGCTGGGCGCGGAATACATCGCGACCGGCCATTACGCGCGCGTCGCGCACGAGGGCGGCCAGGCCCGGCTGCTGAAGGCCGCCGACCGCAGCAAGGACCAGAGCTACTTCCTGCATCAGCTCGGCCAGAAGCAGTTGTCGGCGACCCGCTTCCCGCTCGGCGAGATTCTTAAGAGCGACGTACGCGCCATCGCCCGCGACGCCGGCCTGCAGACCCACGCCAAGAAGGATTCCACCGGCATCTGCTTCATCGGCGAGCGCGACTTCCGCGAATTCCTCGCCCGCTACCTGCCCGCCCGCACCGGCGAGATGCGCACGCCCGAAGGCCATAGCCTCGGCGAGCACGCCGGCGTCTTCTACTTCACGCTCGGACAGCGCGAAGGACTGAACATCGGCGGCGTGCGCGGCTTCGAGCCGGCGCCCTGGTACGTGGTCGGCAAGGACGTGGCGAGCAACGTGCTGTACGTCGACCAGGGCGTGGACAGCCCGTACCTGTACTCGCGCGCGTTGCGCTCGGAAGCCGCGCACTGGATCGCCGGCGCCCCGCCCTCCCCGCGTTTCCAGTGCCACGCGCAGACGCGCTACCGCCAGCCGGACCAGGCGTGCGAAGTGATCGTGCGCGACGACGGCACGATGGACGTCCATTTCTCCGAACCGCAACGCGCGGTCACCCCCGGGCAATCCCTCGTGCTCTACGACGGCGATGTCTGCCTCGGCGGCGCCGTGATCGCCTCCACCGACGCCGCGCTGGAACAGCGCCTCCGGGAACACGCTGCATGACCGACCGTCTCGATCCGATGTCCGACCGCATGCTCGCCCTCGCCGGGCTGGTACAGGCGCTGGCACAGGTACGGCGCATCGCCGATACCGGGCAGGCCCACGCGGACGTGCTGGTGACGGCGCTCGATTCGGTGTTCCGCATCGACGCCACCGATGCCGCGGACGTCTACGGCGGTGAGCGCGCGGTCCGCACCGGCCTGATGCTGCTGCGCGACTACTTCAACGGCGCGATGCCCGACGAACAACTGCCGCGCCTTGCGCTCGCGGTGATCCAGCTCGAACGCCGCTTCGTCCGCGACGAGGACATGGTCGAACGCGTGCTCACCGGCATCCGTGCGCTGGACGAAGCCGCGCAGCGCCTGGGCGCGTCGCACCCCGACGTGCTCACGGCGCTGGGATTGCTGTACGCGGACACGCTCAGCCACCTGCGCCCGCGCGTCCTCGTGCAGGGCAACCCGCACTACCTCGGGCAGGCCGCCGTCGTGGCCGAGGTGCGCGCCGTGCTGCTGTCGGCCGTGCGCTCGGCGGTGCTGTGGCGACAGTTGGGCGGCAGCCTGTGGGACTTCCTGCTGCGCAAGCGGGCGATGGGGCATGTGGTGGACGAGTTGCTGGCCTGACGCCGCGCCACGCCCCTCGATTCGCGCCCTCGCGACGCAAAGAAAAAGCCCCGGCATGCCGGGGCTTTTCTTCATGCAGCCGTTGCGCCGATCAGGCCGCAGCGACCTTGTCCGCCACTTCGCGGTATTCCTCGATCTGGTCGAAGTTCATGTAGCGGTAGATCTCGGCACCCTGGGTGTTGATGACGCCGATGTCCGCCATGTACTCCTCGCGGGTCGGGATGCGTCCCAGGCGCGAGCAGATCGCGGCGAGTTCCGCCGAACCCAGGTACACGTTGGTGTTGCGGCCCAGGCGGTTCGGGAAGTTGCGGGTCGAGGTCGAGAACACCGTCGCACCCTCACGCGCCTGCGCCTGGTTGCCCATGCACAGCGAGCAGCCCGGCATTTCCATGCGCGCACCGGCGGTGCCGAAGGTGCCGTAATGGCCTTCCTTCGTCAGCTCCGAGGCATCCATCTTGGTCGGCGGTGCGACCCACAGGCGGGTCGGGATGTCGCGCTTGCCTTCCAGCAGCTTCGCAGCCGCGCGGAAGTGGCCGATGTTGGTCATGCACGAGCCGATGAACACTTCATCGATCTTGGCGCCGGCCACGTCGGACAGCGTCTTCACGTCGTCCGGATCGTTCGGGCAGGCGAGGATCGGCTCGACGATTTCGTTGAGGTCGATGTCGATGACCGCGGCGTACTCGGCATCCGCATCGCCTTCCAGCAGCTGCGGGTTGGCCAGCCACGCTTCCATCGCCTTGATGCGACGCTGCAGCGAGCGCGGATCGGCGTAGCCTTCGGCGATCATCCACTTCAGCAGCGTGATGTTGCTGTTGATGTATTCGATGATCGGCGCCTTGTCCAAATGCACCGTGCAACCGGCGGCCGAACGTTCGGCCGAAGCGTCGGACAGCTCGAACGCCTGCTCCACCTTCAGCTGCGGCAGGCCTTCGATCTCGAGGATGCGGCCGGAGAAGATGTTCTTCTTGCCCTGCTTGGCGACGGTCAGCAGGCCCTGCTTGATCGCGGCCAGCGGGATCGCGTTGACGAGGTCACGCAGGGTGACGCCCGGCTGCATTTCGCCCTTGAAGCGGACGAGCACCGATTCCGGCATGTCCAGCGGCATCACGCCGGTGGCCGCGGCGAACGCGACCAGGCCCGAACCGGCCGGGAACGAGATACCCACCGGGAAACGCGTGTGCGAGTCGCCGCCGGTGCCGACCGTGTCGGGCAGCAGCATGCGGTTGAGCCAGCTGTGGATCACGCCGTCGCCCGGGCGCAGCGCGATGCCGCCGCGATTGCTGATGAAGGCCGGCAGCTCGTGGTGCGTCTTGACGTCGACCGGCTTCGGGTAGGCGGCGGTGTGGCAGAACGACTGCATGACGAGGTCGGCCGAGAAGCCCAGGCACGCCAGGTCCTTCAGTTCGTCGCGCGTCATCGGACCGGTGGTGTCCTGCGAGCCCACCGAGGTCATCTTCGGTTCGCAGTAGGTGCCCGGACGGATGCCCTGGCCTTCGGCCAGACCGCAGGCGCGGCCGACCATCTTCTGCGCCAGCGAATAACCCTTGCCGGTGTCGGCCGGATTCTGCGGCAGGCGGAACAGCGTTGATGCCGGCAGGCCCAGCGCTTCACGCGCCTTCGCGGTGAGGCCGCGGCCGACGATCAACGGAATGCGGCCACCGGCACGCACTTCGTCGAACAGCACGTCGGACTTCACCGCGAACTCGGCGATGACCTGGCCGTCCTTGATCGCCTTGCCGTCGTACGGACGCAGCTCGACCATGTCGCCCATGTTCATCTGCGACACGTCGAGTTCGATCGGCAGCGCGCCGGCGTCTTCCATGGTGTTGTAGAAGATCGGCGCGATCTTCGAACCCAGGCACACGCCGCCGAAGCGCTTGTTCGGAATGAACGGAATGTCTTCGCCGGTGAACCACAGCACCGAGTTGGTGGCGGACTTGCGGCTGGAACCGGTACCCACGACGTCGCCGACGTAAGCCACCAGGTGGCCCTTGTCCTTCAGCGATTCGATGAAGGCGACCGGACCGCGCTTGCCGTCTTCTTCCGGGGTGATGCCGTCACGGGCGTTCTTCAGCATCGCCAGCGCGTGCAGCGGGATGTCCGGACGCGTGGTGGCATCGGGGGCCGGCGACAGGTCGTCGGTGTTGGTTTCGCCGGTCACCTTGAAGACGGTGATGGTCATGCTGGCCGGGACTTCCGGCTTGCTGGTGAACCATTCGGCATCGGCCCAGCTCTGCAGCACGGCCTTGGCGTTGGCGTTGCCCTTCTCGGCCTTTTCCTGCACGTCGTGGAAGGCGTCGAACATCAGCAGCGTGTGCTTGAGCGCGTTCGCGGCGACGGCGCCGACCTGGGCGTCGTCCAGCAGTTCGACCAGCGGATGGATGTTGTAGCCGCCGAGCATTGTGCCCAGCAGTTCGGTGGCGCGCTCGCGCGAGATCAGCGCGTTCTTCTCGGTGCCGAACGCGACGGCAGCCAGGTACGAGGCCTTGACCTTGGCGGCGTCATCGACGCCGGCCGGGACGCGGTTGGTGATCAGGTCCAGCAGGAACTGTTCTTCGCCAGCCGGCGGGTTCTTCAGAAGTTCGATGACGTCGGCGGTCTGTTGCGCGGTCAGCGGCAGGGGCGGAATGCCCAGCGCGGCGCGTTCGGCGACGTGTTGGCGGTAAGCAGCAAGCATCAGGAACTCCATGTGTGGCGGTGTTGAAAAGGTTTTCTGGTCAAAGCCGGGTACTCAAGCAGTCGGAACGATCAGCTTGAGTCCCTTGAAATACTGTTTGTAGAAGGCGTCGTCGCGGGTAATCAGGCCGTCGCACTGCAGCAGTGCGTGCGCACCGACCAGGAAGTCCGGCAGCGTCCGCGCCTGTGCCCCGCCCCGCTGGCGGTAACGGCGCTGCATCTCACCCGCGCGCAGCGCCGACTTGGATTCGATGGAACTGAAGCGGATGCTCATTTCCTCCAGCACCGCCAACGCCTCGGCGCCGTCATGCAGCGCGCTGCAGACTTCGGCCAGGGCGACATCGCAGATCACTACGGGGCCGTTGCTCAGGGATTGGCGCAGGCACGCTTCGGCGGCGTCGGCCTGCGGGCCGTCGGCCAGCAGGTCGATCAGCACCGAGGCGTCGATGGCGATCGTGGTGCCGCTCACGCCTCACCCGGTTCTTCGGGTTGGCCCGGTTCGCCCGGCGCGCGGATCGCCCGCATCGCCTGGTCGGTGGAGTCGAAGCCATCGAGCCTGAAGCGGCCGCGTGCGCGGGACACGGCGTCGTCCACGCTCTTGCGCAGGACGATGCGGTTGCCTTCCAGTTCCACCTTGAGCAGCGTGCCCTTGGTCAGGCCCAGCGCGTCACGCACTGCCTTGGGCAGGGTGATCTGCCCTCGTTCGGCGACGGTGGCTTCCATGGACTGGCTCCCGTTCGGTATGCATGAATTTTACATACCTGTCGATTCATACTCAAACGCCGGAGCGCCGAACTGCGACCGGCGTTTCGGCGGCGCTTGGCGCCAGTCACACACGTCACATTTTTGAATTATTTTCTTTAATAACAATGCTTTGCGTGACATTCTGAAACACTGCGGCCAAACTATTCACACGGCCTGCGCCTGAACCGCTCCGACATGTTCATAATCGTCGCGTCATGCCGTACGGCCCCGTCCTGCGGCAGGCGTGCCAGCCCCAGAGGCGCCCCACCTCGCCAGCCGCACCAGAACAAGGAGCCCCCTCATGTCGTTCGACTCCTTCGCCACCCGCGCCCAGCTCGCGGTCAACGGCAAGTCCTACACCTACTTCAGCCTGCCCGAGCTCGGGAAGCGCTTCGACCTGTCGAAGCTGCCGTACTCGATGAAGATCCTGCTCGAGAACCTGTTGCGCCACGAAGACGGCGGCATGACGGTCGGCAAGGAACACATCGAAGCCGTCGCGCAGTGGGATGCGAAGAAGGAACCGGATACCGAGATCGCCTTCATGCCGGCGCGCGTGGTGTTGCAGGACTTCACCGGCGTGCCCTGTGTGGTCGACCTGGCGGCGATGCGCGACGCGGTGGCGAAACTCGGCGGCAGTGCGAAGCAGATCAACCCGCTGATTCCGTCGGAACTGGTGATCGACCACTCGGTGCAGGTCGACGTGTTCGGCCGCGCCGACGCGCTGGAGCTCAACGGCAAGATCGAGTTCGAGCGCAACAAGGAGCGTTACAGCTTCCTGCGCTGGGGCCAGAAAGCGCTGCAGAACTTCAAGGTGGTGCCGCCGAACACCGGCATCGTGCACCAGGTTAACCTGGAGAACCTGGCGCGCGTGGTGATGGAACGTGAGGTCGACGGCGCACTGCAGGCGTTCCCCGACACCGTCTTCGGCACCGACTCGCACACCACCATGATCAACGGCATCGGCGTGCTCGGCTGGGGCGTGGGCGGCATCGAAGCTGAGGCGGCGATGCTGGGCCAGCCCTCGTCGATGCTGATTCCGCAGGTGGTCGGCTTCAAGCTCACCGGCAGGTTGCCGGAAGGCACGACCGCAACCGATCTCGTGCTCACCGTCACCCAGATGCTGCGTGCGCTGGGCGTGGTCGGCAAGTTCGTCGAGTTCTACGGCGACGGCCTGCAGCACTTGCCGCTGGCCGATCGCGCCACCATCGCCAACATGGCGCCCGAATACGGTGCGACCTGCGGCATCTTCCCCATCGATGCCGAGGCGCTGAACTACCTGCGCCTTTCCGGCCGCAGCAACGAACAGATCGCACTGGTCGAGGCCTATGCCAAGGTGCAGGGTCTGTGGCACGAACCCGGCTCGCCGCACGCTAATTACTCCGCGACGCTCGAACTCGACCTCGGCGACGTCAAGCCGTCGCTGGCCGGCCCCAAGCGCCCACAGGACCGCGTGCTGCTGGAGGCGGTGCAGGACAACTTCCTCGTCAACCTCGAAGGCCTGACCGCCAACCGCAAGCCGCGCCGCGAATCGGTCGAACGCCTGATCGGCGAAGGCGGCGACCAGCCGCAGGCCGAGCACCTCGCGGCGAAGCCCAAGTCGAAGATCCGCATCAAGGACCAGGACGCCGACCTGCACGACGGCTCGGTGGTGATCGCGGCGATCACCTCGTGCACCAACACCTCGAACCCGGCGGTGATGCTCGGCGCGGGGCTGCTCGCGCGCAACGCGGTGAAGCTGGGCTTGAAGGCGAAGCCGTGGGTAAAGACCTCGCTCGGCCCGGGCTCGCTGGTGGTGACCGACTACCTGAAGAAGGCCGGCGTGCTCGCCGACCTGGAAAAGCTCGGCTTCTACGTGGTCGGCTACGGCTGCACCACCTGCATCGGCAACTCCGGCCCGCTGCCGGACGAAGTGTCCAAGGGCATCGCGGAGAACGAACTCGTCGTGGCGTCGGTGCTGTCGGGCAACCGCAACTTCGAGGGCCGCGTGCATCCCGAGGTGAAGATGAACTACCTCGCGTCGCCGCCGCTGGTGGTGGCCTACGCGCTGGCGGGCACGGTCGATATCGATCTCACCAACGATCCGATCGGCCACACGGCCGACGGCAAGGATGTCTTCCTGCGCGACATCTGGCCAAGCAACAAGGAAATCGGCGACGTGATTTCCGCGACGGTCGGTCCGGAGCTGTTCGCGCAGAACTACGCCGACGTGTTCAAGGGCGATTCGCGCTGGAACCAGATCGCCTCGCCTGAAGGCGAATCCTTCCGGTGGGACGCTGCGTCGACCTACATCAAGAACCCGCCCTACTTCGACAACATGACCATGCAGGTCGGCACGATCGACGACGTGCATGGCGCGCGCGTGATGGGCCTGTTCGGTGACTCGATCACCACCGACCACATCTCGCCGGCAGGCAACATCAAGAAGGACTCGCCCGCGGGCCGCTACCTGATCGAGCGCGGCGTGCAGCCGGCCGACTTCAACAGCTATGGCTCGCGCCGCGGCAACGACGACGTGATGGTGCGCGGCACCTTCGCCAACATCCGCATCAAGAACCTGATGCTCGGCGGCGAGGAAGGCGGCAACACGCTCTACCACGGCGCGCACGGTGCGACCGAGAAGCTGTCGATCTACGACGCCGCCATGCGCTACCGGGCCGACGGCGTGCCGCTGGTGGTGTTCGCCGGCAAGGAGTACGGCACCGGCTCCTCGCGCGACTGGGCGGCCAAGGGCACGAACCTGCTGGGCGTGAAGGCCGTGGTCGCCGAGAGCTTCGAGCGCATCCACCGCTCCAACCTGGTCGGCATGGGCGTGCTGCCGCTGGCCTTCGGCGACGGCCAGAACGCGCAGAAGCTGGGGCTGGACGGCTCGGAAACCATCGACATCACGGGGCTCGCCGACGGCGCATCGAAGACGGCGACGGTCACGGCGCGCAAGCCGGACGGTCGCGAGATCCGCTTCGAGGCGAAGGTGCTGCTGCTGACGCCGAAGGAAGTCGAGTACTTCCGCCACGGCGGCATCCTGCATTACGTGCTGCGGCAGCTGGCGGCGCGGAAGGCCGCGTAACCGCTTCGGAGCGAGCAGAAGCCCGCCCTCGCTATACGCGAGGGCGCTCAGCAGCGCACGCGGCAATGCCGCGTGGTCGCGCCGCTTCGCCCACCACGGTGGCATCCTGCATTACGTGCTGCGGCAACTGGCGGCGCGGAAGGCCGCGTAACGGCTTCGGAACCGATGCAAGGCGCCCTCGCTACACCGAGGGCGTCCAACTAGCGTCTTTCTCAGAGCCTCGGTTTCCAGCTCGCATTGACCAGGCGCCAGTCGCCGTCCACTTCGCGCCAGCCGGTTTCGACGTCGTAGACCTGACCACTGTCCGGCAGCGCGCCGCTGCCGCCGGTCAACGCCGCGGTGAAGCGCACGGTGGCCTGCTCCGCGCGCAACTCGACCTCCAGCGGCCCGATCGTCACGCCCACGTCGCGGTAGCGCAGGAACGCCCCCTGCGCCATACGGCGTGCGCCGTCGCGGTCCAGGCCGTCCGGGCCGACGAAATCCTCCGCCATCACCTCGCGCAACGCCGACACGTCGCGCCCTTCGATCGCTGCCTGCAGGCCGGATACGGTTTCGCGCAACCTGGCCTCTGGCGGCGTGCGCGCACACGCCGCCAGCGCCATGAAAAGCAGGCACAACGCCACTCGAACCCCCGCGCGCATCGCCTTGGCCATGTGGCCTCCGTCTCGAATATGAGACCCAGCGTACGGCAGCGCCGCGCCCTCCCGCACCTGCCTTGCCAGCCCATAGTGCCTATGCTCCAATCGACCGGAACGACCGTACGGCGGCGCATTCGCAGGCCGTCGGCGCACTGACAACTGCAGACAGCAAGCCAATTCGAACAGGCGCGATTCAAACAAGCGCAATTCGGACGGGCGCGACAAAGGGGATCGCGATGAGCAATGAACGTCCGTGGCTGGCCGAGTACCCGCAAGGCGTGCCGGCGGAAATCGATGTCAACGAATTTCCGTCCGTGGTCTCGGTACTCGAGAAAGCCATCGACACGTATCGCGACCGCCCCGCCTTCGCCAACCTGGGCAAGGTGCTGACCTACGGCGAGATCGACCGCCTCAGCAAGCAGTTCGCCGCCTACCTGCTGGGCGAGCTGGGCCTCAAGAAGGGCGATCGCGTCGCGATCATGATGCCCAACTGCCTGCAGTACCCGATCGCCATTTTCGGCACGCTGCGCGCTGGCCTGACCGTGGTCAACGTCAATCCGATGTACACCGCCCGCGAGCTCAAGCACCAGCTCGTCGATTCGGGCTCGACTGCGCTCGTGGTCCTCGACAACTTCGGCCACACCGTCCAGGAAGTGATCGCCGATACGCCGGTGAAGCAGGTGATCGCCACCGGCCTGGGCGACATGCTCGGCTTCCCGAAGGGTGCGATCGTCAACTTCGTGCTGCGCCACGTGAAGAAGATGGTGCCGGACTACGAGATTCCCGGCGCCGTGCGTTTCCGCGACACGCTGGTCATCGGCCAGCTCAAGTCGTTGCCGGCGGTGCAGATCGCCGCGGACGACATCGCCTTCCTGCAGTACACCGGCGGCACCACCGGCGTGTCCAAGGGCGCGATGCTCACCCATCGCAACCTCGTCGCCAACATGCAGCAGGCGGCCGCGTGGGTCGGCACCAACGTGAAGCTCGGCGAAGAAGTCATCATCACCGCGTTGCCGCTGTACCACATCTTCGCGTTGACGGCGAACTGCCTGGTCTTCATGAAGTTCGGTGGCCTGAACTACATGATCACCAACCCGCGCGACATGCCGGGCTTCGTCAAGGAACTGAAGAAGGTCCCGTTCACCGCGATCACCGGCGTCAACACGCTGTTCAACGGCCTGCTCAACACGCCCGGTTTCGACCAGGTGGACTTCTCCCGCCTGCACCTCACCCTCGGTGGCGGCATGGCGGTGCAGCGCGCCGTGGCCGACCGCTGGAAGCAGGCCACCGGCGTCACCCTGGTGGAGGCGTACGGCCTTACCGAGACCTCGCCCGCCGCCTGCATCAACCCGATGGACCTGAAGGCCTACAACGGCGCCATCGGCCTGCCGATTCCGTCGACCCAGGCCTGCGTGAAGGACGAGGACGGCCGCATGCTCGCCACCGGCGAAGTCGGTGAGCTGTGCATCAAGGGCCCGCAGGTCATGAAGGGCTATTGGCAGCGCCCGGAAGAAACCGCCAAGGTCCTCGACGGCGACGGCTGGCTGCACACCGGCGACATGGCGAAGATGGACGACAAGGGTTATTTCTACATCGTCGACCGCAAGAAGGACATGATCCTGGTGTCGGGCTTCAACGTGTATCCGAACGAGGTCGAGGACGTGATCGCGATGATGCCGGGCGTGCTGGAAGTCGCCGCGGTGGGCGTGCCGGACGAGAAGTCGGGCGAAGCGGTGAAGGTCGTGATCGTGAAGAAGGACCCTGCCCTCACCGCCGAACAAGTGAAGGCGCACGCGCGCGAGAACCTCACCGGCTACAAGCATCCCAAGTACGTCGAATTCCGCACCGAGCTGCCGAAGACGAACGTCGGCAAGATCCTGCGCCGTGAACTGCGGGACGCGCCGACCAAGGCCTGAACTGCACCGAATCTGGCGATACCGGCGCCCGCAAGGCCTAGGCCTTGCGGGCGCTTCGTTTTAGGCGCATAGAATCCGCCGTCGGACGCAATTCACCAACCCCATTGCCGTCCATAGACGCGACCGGCCCCGGACGGCACCCCTTCGGAGGATTCGCCATGTCAGCCGTTCACCCGTTCCCACGTCCCGACACCGGTCACACCCTGCGCGTGATCGAAGAGCCTGGACGCGATGTCTACTGGTGCCACATGCACGCCGATGCCGTCCCCGGACAGCGCGCCTGCTTCGCCCGCCAGCTGGTCGACGACATCCTCGACTACCAGCGAAGCCTGGGCGGCCGGCTGCGCGCCCGCGCGACCACCGACTCCGTGCCGCATGTCGTGCTGGCTTCGGACGGGGACGCGTTCAACCTCGGCGGCGATCTCGAACTGTTCTGCCGTCTCATCCGCGCCGGCGACCGCCAAGGCCTGCTCGACTACGCGCGCCAGTGCGTGCGTGGCGTCCACGCGTTCCACGACGGCTTGGGTGCCGGGGCGCACAGCATCGCGCTGGTACAGGGCGATGCACTCGGCGGCGGCTTCGAGGCGGCATTGAGCTGCCATACCATCGTGGCCGAGGAAGGCGCGCTGATGGGGCTGCCAGAGGTGCTGTTCGACCTGTTCCCGGGCATGGGTGCCTATTCGTTCCTGTGCAAGCGGATCCCGCCGCACCAGGCCGAGAAGCTGATGCTCGAGGGCAACGTCTACACCAGCGAGGAGATGTACCAGAAGGGTCTGGTCGACGTGCTCGTTCCGCGCGGCGAAGGCATTGCCGCGGTCGAAGACGTCATCCGCGCCAACCGCCGCATCCCGCATGCCCGCGCCGCGATGCACCAGGTGCGCGGCTTCGCCCAGGCGGTGTCGCTGGAAGAGATGATGCGGATCACCGAAATCTGGGTCGACACGGCACTGCAGCTGGGGGACAAGTCGCTTCGGACCATGGATCGCCTGGTCCGCGCGCAGACCCGCCGCAGCAGCACTGCCATGGCCTGATCGGCAGGGGAAAAGCCGAAGGGGAATCGGGCCCGGCCATAGGCGCCGGGCTTGGGCCTGCCCATTGGCAGGCCTCGAAGGGGCGGCTTACTTGGGGCTAGTCCGCCTGGCCGCTGTCGCGTTGCCGGCGCTCGCGCTGGCGGGCTTCCAGCGCCGCACGCCCCTGCTGCAGCATGCCGTCGATATCGTCGCGCCGGCGCCGCCATTCGTTGCCGAGCTGCCAGTCCGGCAACCGCATCAGTTCGCCGCCCGCGGCCGCCAACCGGATCAGGCCGAGGTTGCTCGCCACGCCCTTGAGCGCGTGCGCCTGCTCGCGCTGGCGCTCCCAATCCTTCGCTTCGCCCGCGCTGGTGAGCCCGGCCAGGCATCCGTCCGCGTCGCGCAGGCACTGCCCGATGAATTCGCGCTCGAAGCCCTCGCCCATGCCGAGCGCATCGAGTTCGTCCAGCACCGAACTGTCGAAGATGCCGCCGTCGATGCGCGGTTCCTCGTCGCGCACGGCGATCAGCGGCGCGGCCAGGCGACCGTTGGTGGCGATCTCCGCCAGCGCATCGAGCAAGCGAGTGGTGGACACCGGCTTGGACAGGAACGCGCGCGCCCCGGCCTGCTGGCAGGCCTGGATCGATTCCGGCGTCACGTCCGCGCTGAGGATCAGCAACGGCGTCCGGTTCGGGCTGCCCGCCTGCATCACCCGCATCTGCCGCAGCAGGTCGAGGCCGCTGACATCGGGCATGTGCAGGTCGCAGATCACCGCGTCGTAGTCGAACGCGGCAACCGCCTCCAGCACCGCTTCGCCGCCGTCGACGCTGGTGATGCGATGCCCCGCCTTCTCCAGCAGGCGCTGCAGGACCGTGCGGTTGGCGGCATGGTCGTCGGCGATCAGGATCGCCAGGCTGCGCACGCGCGCCCGGTGGCGCAGGAAGGGATCGCCGAACGAGATGATGTTCTTCGACTGGCCGGTGGCCTCCCCGCCCTCGCCGGCTGCAGCACCCGGCGCCACGGCCGGGGCGACCACGGGCGGGAGGCCGAACGGCAACTCGACCCAGAACCGGGTGCCGCGCTGTTCGGCGCTCTCGAAACCGATGCTGCCGCCCATGGCCTCGGTCAGGCCCTTGGCGATGGTGGTCCCCAGCCCGGTGCCGCCGTAGCGGCGCGCCAGCCCGGCGTCGGCCTGCTCGAAGGCCTCGAACAGGCGTTGCCGCATCGACTCGGGAATACCGATGCCGGTGTCGCTGACGGTGAACCGCAGCCGGATCTGCTCGGCCGTGCGCGTGACCACTTCGACCTGCAGCTTCACCGAGCCCTGGTCGGTGAATTTCACCGCGTTGCCGATGAGGTTGATCAGCACCTGGCGCAGGTGCCCGGCGTCGCCGATCACGCCCTCGGGCACGTCCTTGGCGACGTCGGCCTGGTAGCTGAGCTGCTTGGCACGCGCCTGCGGCAGCAGGATCAGGCCGATGTTGGTGATGGCGTCCCGCACCTGGAATTCGCGCAGGTCGAGCTTGAGCTTGCCCGCCTCGATCGCCGAGATGTCCAGCACGTCCTCGACCAGCGCCAACAGGCTGCGGGTGGAGGCCTGGATGGTGTTCACGGCCTCGCGCTGCTCGGTGTCCAGGCGCGTGGCCGCCAGCACTTCCGACATGCCCGCCAGGCCGTTGAGCGGCGTGCGGAATTCGTGGCTCATGTTGGCGAGGAAACGGCTCTTGGCCTCGTTGGCGCGGCGCGCCTCGTCGACGGCACTGGTCAACTGACGCAGCAGCGAATCGAAGTACAGCGGCACCGCCGCCAGCCCCAGCAACAGGCCCCAGGACAGGTACGGATTGCCCTTCCAGTACGAGGAGAGCTGGATCACGGCGAAGAACGACACCGACGCCAGCGCCGTGGCCGCACGCAGGTAGCGGTGGCCGTAACGCATGCCGTTGCCGATGGTGACCCACAGGTACACGGCGTAGAGCGGCGAAGCCGGCTCGCCCTGGATGCACATGATCCAGCCCATCGCCGTGTAATCGGTGAGCATCCCGATCCAGCGACGCAGCGCGGAACTGCCGGGTTGCAGCACGATCGCCACCAGCAGGCCCACGGCCACCGCGAGCTCGCCGACCAGGATCAGCCAGGTCTGGCGCAGGGTGTCGTCGCTGTCGAGGAACAGGAACCGCCAGCCCAGGTAGGCGGTGAACAGCGCGGTGATGACGATGCGGATGATGTCCTGCGCGTGTTCGCTGTCCGGGCGCCCGGACAGGCGTTCCTTCAGCGATTGCAGGAGGTGGGACATCGACCTACTCCGTGCCGGGACGCCGTGATATTCGGGAATAGCGCTGGCAAATGTCTTCGAGCCGTTCGCGGCTGCGCATCAGGGCATCCACGCAGCGCGGGTCAAAGTGCCGGCCGCGCTGGGAGAACAGGTAGCCCAGCGCCGCGTCCAGGTCCCAGGCCTCTTTGTAGGGGCGCGGGGAAATCAGGGCGTCGAACACGTCGGCGACCGCGACGATCCGTGCCTCCAGCGGGATCTCATCGCCCACCAGCCCGTCCGGGTAGCCCGAGCCATCGTAGCGTTCGTGGTGGCGCAGCGCGATCACGGCGCCGGTCTGGATGAAGCGGTTCTGGCTGCCGCTGAGGAGTTCGTGGCCGATGCGCGGGTGCTGGCGCATGACCGCGACCTCGTCCTCGGTCAGCGGACCGGGCTTGAGCAGCACCGAATCGGGAATCGCGATCTTGCCCACGTCGTGCAGGGGCGCGGCCATCTCGACCATGCGGGCTTCGTCCTCGGACAGCCCCATCTGCTCGGCGATCAGCCCGGCCACGTGCGACATGCGCTCGAGCCAGGCACTGGTGCCGGCATCGCGGTACTCGATGGCGCGCGCGAGCCGGTGCAGGGTCTCGCGTTCGCGCTCCTCCACCTCGTGCATGCTCGCCAGCAGGCGCTGTTCCAGCGACATGGCGCGCTGCTTCACGTTCTCCGACTGCTGGCGCAGCTGCAGCAGGTTGCGGCAGCGGGCGCGCAATTCGCGCGGGCGCACCGGCTTCACCAGGAAGTCGATGACGCCGGCGTCGAGCGCGGCCTGGCGGATGGGTTCGTCGCCCACCACGGTGACCAGGATGATGGGGATGTCGCGGTGCAGCGGTGCGCGGCGGAAACGGCGGGCGAATTCCAGGCCATCGATGCCGGGCATGCGGTAGTCGAGCAGGAGCAGGTCCGGCTGGTTGGCTTCGCACCAATCCAGCGCCGCGGCGGGTTCGCCGAAGTCGTGCACCCGCAACTCGGAGGCAATGTCTTCGATGATGTGGCGCAGCATGGTCCGCGCCGAAGTCTGGTCATCGACTATTACGACATCCACGCATTTTCCCTCTTGTGGCCGGCGCCGCATCCCTGGCTGTTGCGCGGAGCATAACGCGGCTCAACCGGCGCTGCGCAATGGCCCGGGACGGCTGGATTCATGCCGGATTCCGCGTCAAGGGCCTGTCAGGGTTTCGCAACTCAGGCTTCGGGGCGCATGTACGGGAACAGCAGCACGTCGCGGATCGAGGCCGAGCCGGTCATCAGCATCACCAGGCGATCGATGCCGATGCCCAGCCCACCGGTGGGGGGCAAGCCGACTTCCAGGGCACGGATGTAGTCCGCGTCGAAGTGCATGGCCTCGTCGTCGCCGCCCTCCTTCGCCTCGACCTGGGCCTGGAAGCGCGCCGCCTGGTCCTCCGGATCGTTCAGCTCGGAGAAGCCGTTGGCCAGCTCCTTGCCGTTGACGAACAGCTCGAAGCGGTCGGTGATGCCCTTCTCGGCATCGCTCTCGCGCGCCAGCGGCGAGACTTCGACCGGATAGTGGGTGATGAAGGTCGGCTGCTCCAGCTTGCCTTCGACCGTCTTCTCGAAGATCTCCAGCAGCAGCTTGCCCCAGCCGTAACCGGGCTTCACCGGAATGTGCAGGCGCGCGCAATGGGCGGCGAGCGCGGCGCGGTCGCGGCAATCGGCGACGCTGATCTCCGGGTTCTTCTCGCGCACCGCTTCGTCCAGGCGCCAGCGGCGGAAGGCAGGGCCCACGTCGATGGTCGCGCCGTCCCACTCCATCACCGTGGTGCCAAGCACTTCACGGGCAACGTCGCGGATCAGGTTCTCGGTCAGGTCCATGATCTCGTTGTACGTGGCGTAGGCCTCGTACAGCTCGAGCATGGTGAATTCCGGGTTGTGGCGCGTGGACACGCCCTCGTTGCGGAAGTTGCGGTTGATCTCGTAGACGCGCTCGAGGCCGCCGACGGTCAGGCGCTTGAGGTACAGCTCGGGCGCCACGCGCAGGAACAACTGCAGGTCGAGCGCGTTGTGGTGGGTGACGAACGGTTTGGCCGCGGCGCCGCCGGGGATGTAATGCATCATCGGCGTCTCGACTTCGAGGAAGCGCCGCGAGTCGAGCCACGCGCGCATGGCGCGGATGATGCGCGAACGCTTGACGAAGACCTCGCGCGATTCCGGCGAGACGATCAGGTCGACGTAGCGCTGGCGGTAGCGCTGCTCCACGTCGGCCAGGCCATGGAACTTGTCCGGCAACGGACGCAGCGACTTGGTCAGTAGGCGCAGGCGATCGGCGCGCACCGACAGTTCGCCGGTCTTGGTGCGGGTCAGTACGCCTTCGGCACCGACGATGTCGCCGGCGTCCCAGCCCTTGAACGCCTCGTAGGTGTCGCCGAGGTTGTTGGCCTGCAGGAACAGCTGGATGCGTCCGGACTCGTCCTGGATCTGCACGAAGCTGGCCTTGCCCATCACCCGCTTGAGCAGGATGCGGCCGGCGACGACGACGCGCGGGGCGTCGCCCTCCAGCGCCTCGGCGGTCCACTTGTCGGCGTCCTCGTACCGCGCCTGCAAGTCCCCGGCATAGTCGGCGCGGCGGAAGTCGTTGGGGAACGCCACGCCCTGCCCGCGCAGGGCCGCGAGTTTCGCGCGACGTTCGGCGATCAGGAAGTTCTCGTCGGCGGGCGTCGGGGCGGCGGGCGTGTCGGTCATGGATGTTCGCGCTGTGGGTTGCGTGGTCGTTCGTCGTGGGAACGGCGTTGTGGCGGATGGGCGGGATGACGCAGCTTACGCCGCGTCAGTCCGTTTCGAGCCGGCTTCCAGGCCGGCCTTGAGGCTGGCTTCGACGAACTCGTCGAGGTCGCCGTCGAGCACCTTCTGCGTGTCGCTGCGTTCGATGCCGGTGCGCAGGTCCTTGATGCGGCTCTGGTCGAGCACGTAGTTGCGGATCTGGCTGCCCCAGCCGATGTCGGACTTGGTGGCTTCCACCGCATCGCGCTCGGCGTTGCGCTTCTGGATTTCCAGCTCGTACAGCTTGGCGGCGAGCATCTTCATCGCATTGTCGCGGTTCTGGTGCTGGCTGCGGCCGGTCTGGCAGGCCACGACAATACCGCTCGGGATGTGGGTGATACGCACCGCCGACTCGGTCTTGTTGACGTGCTGGCCGCCGGCGCCCGAGGAGCGGTACACGTCGGTGCGCAGATCGGCCGGGTTGATCTCGATGTCGATGTTGTCGTCGACTTCCGGCGACACGAACACCGAGGTGAAGCTGGTGTGGCGGCGGTTGTCGGAGTCGAACGGCGACTTGCGCACCAGGCGGTGCACGCCGGTCTCGGTCTTGAGCCAGCCGTAGGCGAAGTCGCCCTCGACGCGCAGCGTGGCCGACTTGATGCCGGCAACGTCGCCGCCGCTGGCTTCCATCAGCTCGGTCTTCCAGCCGCGCGACTCGCACCAGCGCAGGTACATGCGCAGCAGGATTTCGGCCCAATCCTGGGCTTCGGTGCCGCCGGCGCCCGCCTGGATGTCGACGAAGGCATTGGACGAATCCATCTTGCCGGAGAACATGCGCTGGAATTCCAGCTTCTCGACGTCCTTGGCGTAGCGCTCGACGTCGTCGACGACCGCAAGCGCGGTGCTTTCGTCGTCCTCCATCTCGGCCAGCTCCAGCAGCTCGTGGCCGCCGACGAGGCCGTCGGTGAGGTCGCGGATGCCGTTCACGACCTTCTCGAGCTGCGAGCGTTCGCGGCCCAGGGTCTGCGCGTATTCGGCGTTGTTCCAGATGTCGGGGCTTTCCAGCTCCCGGTTCACTTCTTCGAGACGTTCGACCTTGTGGTCGTAGTCAAAGATACCCCCTAAGCGAATCCAGCCGGCCACGGAGGTCGGCGATGCGCTGGCGGACGGGATTGAGCTCGATCATGGTGCGAAGGCTTGCTGCGAAAGACCGGGAATTGTAGGGCGGGTCTCGACCCGCCGCTATGGTTCGCGAGGATGTGCACGCACTGAGCGCCTCGAACGGCGGGCCAGGGCCCGCCCTACGCGGGCTCGCGATGGACCACGACGAGCTGCACCGCGTCGCCGCCACGGTAGTCGTCGGGCTCCAGCCGATAGGCGATGCGCACGCGCCCGCGCGGCGCCACGCCCTCCCAGCCGCCGAAATGGATGGCATTGAGGCGCAGCCCGGCGTGCCCCAGCTCCAATTTCAGGTGCCGTTCGCCGAGCACGCGCGTGCCCAGCACTTCGAACTCGCCGTCGAACTGGGGCTCGGGGAAGCCCTGCCCCCAGGGACCCGCGTCGCGCAGCAGTTCGGCGTGGCGGCGGTTCAACTCGCCCGATTGCAGTTCGCCGTCGCTGACGACTTCGGCCTCGAGCAGCTCCGGAGTGAGCCAGCGCTCCGCACATTGCGCGAACGCGCGCTCGAACGCCGGCAACGACGCCGCCGGCAACGACAAACCGGCCGCCATGGCGTGGCCACCGAACCGCTCGATCAGGCCGGGGTGACGCGCGGCGACGTCGGCAAGCGCATCGCGCATGTGGAAGCCGGCGATCGAGCGCGCCGAGCCGCGCAGGCGGTCGCTGCCGGGCTCGGCCGGCGCGAAGGCGATGACCGGGCGATGCAGGCGCTCCTTCATCTTCGACGCCACCAGTCCGACCACGCCCGGATGCCATTGATCGTCGTAGAAGCAGAACGCGCTGCGATTCGCCGCGGTGTCATCCAGCGACACGACGGCGAGCGCGCGTTCCGCCTCGTCGGTCATCTGCTGCTGGACCGCGCGACGCTCGCCGTTGATCTCGTTGAGCGTAGTCGCGATATCGCGTGCGCGCGGGAGGTCATCGACCAGCAGGCACTCGATGCCCAACGCCATGTCCTCGAGGCGACCCGCGGCGTTGATGCGTGGCCCGACCGCGTAGCCGATGTCGGCCGCGGTCAGGCGCGAGGCATCGCGTTGCGAAACCTCGATCAGGGCGCGCAAGCCCGCGCAGCCCTGCCCCGCGCGCAGCCGACGCAGGCCGGCGCCCACGAGGGCGCGATTGTTCGTGTCCAGCGGGACCAGGTCGGCGACGGTGCCGACCGCCACCAGGTCGAGCAGTTGCGTAAGGTCCGGAACCGCGTCGGCGAAGTGCCCCGCCTCGCGCAGGTGCCGGCGCAAGGCGAGCAGCACGTAGAACATGACGCCGACGCCGGCGAGCGCCTTGCTGGGGAAGCGGTCGCCGCGCTGGTTGGGGTCGACGATCACGTCGGCGGGCGGCAACGACTCGCCCGGCAGGTGGTGGTCAGTGACGAGCACTTTCCAGCCGCGCTGCTTCGCCGCTTCGATACCGGCGTGGCAGGCGATGCCGTGGTCGACGGTGACCAGCAGGTCGGGCTTGAGCGCTGCGAGTTCTTCCACCAGCGATGGCGACAGGCCGTAGCCATGCACGATCCGGTTGGGCACGGCGTAGGACACGTGCCGGGCCCCGAGCAGGCGCAGGCCGCGCACGCCGACCGCGCAGGCCGTCGCGCCATCGCAGTCGAAGTCGCCGACGACGACGATGTGGCGATCGGCCGCCATGGCTTCGGACAGCAACGCGACCGCACCGTCCATGCCATCGAGCAGGTCGGGCGGAAGCAGGCTGGCGAGCTTCGGCTGCGCCTGTTCCATGCCGGTGGCGCCACGGGCGGCATACAGCCGTGCCAGCAGCGCCGGGAAGTTGTCGGGCCAGGCCGAGACATCGGCCGACGCGCGTCGAACCAGTCGCGGTGCGGCCTTCATGCGGCGATCGCGCGCAGGGGGCGGCGCCAGAAACGCCAGCGTTGGCTGGCGCGCAACGTGAAGCGCACGCCGTCGGCGAAATCCAGGGCGGCGCTTTCGAGTACGCCCGATCGCAGGTCGCGCAGCAACGGTTCGAGCCATTGCGATTGCAGCGGGGCGAGGTCGCGCACGTGGCGCAGGTCGAACAGCCGGTCACCGGCGCCCATGCCCCATTGCGACGGCAGCGGCAGGCTGTCCGCGTTCGCCATTGCGGCGAAGGCCTGGAACGCGTCGTCATCACTGAGGATGGCGGTGCAGCGCGTGGTGACGTGGTCCGGCAGCACGCCGGCGCCCCAGAACCACAGCGAATTCACCGGCGGCTTGCCCGCTGCCGCACGCTGCGCGTTGACCGGATGATTGTGCAGCACGACCTGCGCCTCGCTCAGCAACGAGCGCCAGCGCCGACCTTCCGGGCCATCCGGCAGGTGTTCGAACAGGTCCGCGCCCAAGGCTTCGTCTGGACCGGTGAACGTCGGCAGCCGCGCCTCGCGCGGCAAGCGCAGGTACCAGCGCGACGGCGTCGGTGCATCGATCGGAAAACCCGTATCGCCGAACAACGGCCGCAGCGGGCGCAGCAGCTCGCTTGTTTCCTCGCGGCTCAGCGCCAGCGCCTCGCCCCAGGCCAGCAGCCGGGCGCCGTTGATGTCGGGGCGTACGTACGCGGGATCGGCGCGAAGCCAGGCGCCGAGCGGTGCATCGCCCGCATCGCGCTGCCGCGTGACCGCCGCGACCGGCCAGCCACGCGGAAGGATGTCGAACACGCGTGCGCGCTGCTCGCCGCCGACCGTCTCGCGATCGGCGCGGCCCAATGCCTTGGCCACGTCGGCGGTGAGGCGCTGGCCGCCGAAGCGCTCGCGCGGCGGCAACAGCAGGGTTGCCGAGGCCATGGCGCGATCAGCCCTGGTAGCTGACGCCGACGATTTCGTATTCGCGGGTGCCGCCGGGCGCCTCGATCGTGATCGTGTCGCCCTCGTGCTTGCCGATAAGCGCACGCGCCACCGGCGAGGAGATCGCGATCAGGCCCTGCTTGATGTCGGCCTCCAGGTCACCCACGATCTGGTAGGTCTTCTCTTCGTCGGTGTCGGCATCGGCCAGCTCGACGGTGGCGCCGAACACGACGCGCGAGCCGGCATTGAGCGACGACACATCGATCACCTGCGCATGCGACAGTTCGGCTTCCAGCTGCTTGATGCGGCCTTCGATGAAGCCCTGCTGCTCGCGGGCGGCGTGGTACTCGGCGTTTTCCTTGAGGTCGCCGTGCGCACGCGCTTCGGCGATCGCGGCGATCACGGCCGGGCGCTTGACCGACTTGAGTTCGTCCAGTTCGGTGCGCAGGCGTTGCGCGCCTTTCATGGTGATGGGAGCTCGCATTTCTTCTTGTCCAATGCCGGCCGCACGTCCTGCGGCCTTGATGAAGCCGATTCTGTCTCAGATCGCCCGACGCGTCATCCCGGCATTCCGGGATGACGCGCGGAATCTCAAGCAGCGCCGTTCACTTCCGCGTGAAGTTCCTGCAACGACCAGACCGGACCGGTGCCGCGGTAGTCGAGCGAATTCACCAGCGCTCGCGCACCCGACACCGTGGTCGAGTAGGTCACGCGCTGCTGCAGGGCTTCGCGACGGATCGAGAACGAGTCGTTGATGGCCTGGCGGCCCTCGGTGGTGTTGACGATGTAGACCAGCTCGCCGTTCTTGATCAGGTCGACGACGTGCGGACGGCCTTCGGCCACCTTGTTGATGCGTTCGCACACCAGCCCTTGCTGGGTCAGGAACGCGTGGGTGCCTTCGGTCGCCACCAGCGTGTAGCCGCGCTTGACCAGGTCCTGCGCCACCGGCAGCACGCGCTGCTTGTCCGGATCGCGCACGGAGATGAAGACCTTGCCGGTCGCCGGCAGTGCCTTGATGCCGCCGGCTTCCTGCGCGCGCGCCATCGCCGCGCCGAAGTTGCGGCCCACGCCCATGACTTCGCCGGTCGAACGCATTTCCGGGCCGAGGATCGGATCCACGCCCTGGAACTTGGCGAACGGGAAGATCGCTTCCTTGACCGAGTAGTAGTCCGGAATGATTTCCTTGGTGGCGCCCTGCTCCGCCAGGGTCTGGCCGACCATGCAGCGCGCCGCGATCTTCGCCAGCGCCATGCCCGTGGCCTTGGACACGAACGGCACGGTACGCGAAGCGCGCGGGTTCACTTCGATCAGGTAGACGGTGTCGTTGCCCTGCTCGTCGAAGGTGACGGCGAACTGGGTGTTCATCAGACCGACGACGTTGAGCGCCTTGGCCAGCGCCACGACCTGGGCGCGCAGCTTTTCCTGCACTTCCTTCGACAACGAGTACGGGGGCAACGAGCACGAGGAGTCGCCCGAATGCACGCCGGCTTCCTCGATGTGCTCCATCACGCCGCCGATCAGCACGTTGCCGTCCTTGTCGGCGATCACGTCGACGTCGCATTCCACGGCGTTGTCGAGGAAGCGGTCGAGCAGCACCGGCGAGTCGTTCGACACCTTCACCGCATCGCGGATGTAACGGGTCAGATCGGCGTCGGAATGGACGACTTCCATCGCGCGACCGCCGAGCACGTAGCTCGGGCGCACGACCAGCGGGTAGCCGATCTGCGAGGCCAGCAGCAGCGCCTCTTCCGGATTGCGTGCCGTGCGGTTGAGCGGCTGGGCCAGGCCCAGGTCTTGCACCAGCTTCTGGAAGCGCTCGCGGTCTTCGGCCAGGTCGATCGAATCCGGCGACGTGCCGATGATCGGCACACCGTTGGCTTCGAGCGCGCGCGCCAGCTTGAGCGGGGTCTGGCCACCGTACTGCACGATCACGCCCTTGGGCTTCTCGAGGTCGGCGATTTCCAGCACGTCTTCGAGCGTCAGCGGCTCGAAGTACAGGCGGTCGGAGGTGTCGTAGTCGGTCGACACGGTCTCCGGGTTGCAGTTGACCATGATGGTTTCATAGCCGTCTTCGCGCAGGGCGAGCGCGGCATGCACGCAGCAGTAGTCGAACTCGATGCCCTGGCCGATGCGGTTGGGACCGCCGCCGAGCACGATGATCTTGTTGCGGTCGGTCGGCTGCGCCTCGCACTCGTCCTCGTAGGTCGAATACAGGTAGGCCGTGCTGGTCGCGAATTCGGCTGCGCAGGAGTCGACGCGCTTGTATACCGGACGCACCTTGAGCGCGCGGCGCAGCGTGCGCACGGCGGTTTCGTCGGTGCCGGTGAGCTGGGCCAGGCGTGCGTCGGAGAAGCCCATGCGCTTGAGCGCGCGCATGCGCTTGGTATCGAGCGAACCCAGGCCGTCGGCGGCGACTTCCTTCTCGGTCGCGATGATTTCCTCGATCTGGTCGAGGAACCACGGATCGACGAACGACAGCGCATGCACGTCCTCGACGCTCATGCCGGCGCGGAAGGCATCGCCGATGTGGAACATGCGCTCCGGGCCCGGCTCCTTCAGCTCACGCTTGAGCGTCGCTAGACCGTCCTGGCTGGCCAGATCCAGACCGGTGGGGTCGAGACCGACCTTGCCGGTTTCCAGGCCGCGCAGGGCCTTCTGCAGCGACTCCTGGAAGGTGCGGCCCATCGCCATCACCTCGCCCACCGACTTCATCTGCGTGGTCAGGCGCGCGTCGGCCTGGGGGAACTTCTCGAACGCGAAGCGCGGGATCTTGGTGACGACGTAGTCGATGGTCGGCTCGAACGACGCCGGGGTCTTGCCGCCGGTGATCTCGTTGCGCAGCTCGTCCAGCGTGTAGCCGACGGCCAGCTTCGCCGCGATCTTGGCGATCGGGAAGCCGGTGGCTTTCGAGGCCAGCGCCGACGAACGCGACACGCGCGGATTCATTTCGATGACGACGACGCGGCCGTTCTTGGCATTGATGCCGAACTGCACGTTGGAACCGCCAGTGTCGACGCCGATCTTGCGCAGCACTGCGATCGAAGCATCGCGCAGGCGCTGGTATTCCTTGTCGGTCAGGGTCTGCGCCGGGGCGACGGTGATCGAGTCGCCGGTGTGCACACCCATCGCGTCGAAGTTCTCGATCGAGCAGACGATGATGCAGTTGTCCGCCTTGTCGCGGACCACTTCCATCTCGAATTCCTTCCAGCCCAGCACCGATTCCTCGACCAGCACTTCGGTGGTCGGCGACAGCTCGAGGCCGCGGTTGACGATCTCGATCAGCTCTTCGCGGTTGTAGGCGATGCCGCCGCCGCTGCCGCCGAGGGTGAACGACGGGCGGATGATGGTCGGGTAGCCCACGCGGGTCTGGATATCGAGCGCTTCCTCCAGCGTGTGCGCGACTTCGGCCTTCGGGCACTCCAGGCCGATTTCCTTCATCGCGACGCGGAACAGCTCGCGGTCTTCGGCCATGCGGATAGCGTCGCGCGAAGCGCCGATCAGTTCGACGTTGTATTTCTCCAGCACGCCGTTGTCGGCGAGATCGAGTGCGCAGTTAAGAGCCGTCTGGCCGCCCATGGTCGGCAGCAGCGCGTCCGGCTTTTCCTTGGCGATGATCTTCTCGACCGTCTGCCAGTTGATCGGCTCGATGTACACGGCGTCGGCCATGTTCGGGTCGGTCATGATCGTCGCCGGGTTGCTGTTGACCAGCACCACGCGGTAGCCCTCGTCACGCAGGGCCTTGCATGCCTGGGCGCCGGAGTAGTCGAACTCGCAGGCCTGGCCGATCACGATAGGACCGGCGCCGATGATCATTACGGTCTTGATGTCGGTGCGCTTGGGCATGGCTTCCTCAGTAAAGTCGGTCCTGCCACGCGCGGGGCGCGAGCCAGGTGATCTGGTCGGGCGATCGGGCATCGATCGCGCCGTTCTTCACGGCAGCAAGCACGGCCTGCTGCATTGCATTCCAGCTGTCGGCGGTCGCGCCGATGCGCGCGCCGAGCCGGTTGTTGTGCGCATCCATCGCACGCGAGGGGCTCCCTTTCCCGCCCCGCTCCATCACCGCCGTCACCCAGTCCACGCAGCGCGGCGACAGGGTGTAGGCGACGATCGCGCTGGCGAGCGAGTGACGGTACGCATCGGCGGGACCGTTGCGACCACCCGGCAGGTCGGCCTGGAACCAGTGCGCGTAGGTCGCCGTCAGCACGAACGCGGGATAGACACCAAGCAGCACCGCAACAACGAACAACTTGCGCCAGAGGCGCTTGCGGGTCGGCTTGGCGACTACGGCCTTCACTTCGCCTGTTGCATCGAAGCGACGAAGCGATCGAACAGCGGGCCCACGTCGTGCGGACCGGGGCTCGCTTCAGGATGACCCTGGAAGCTGAAGGCCGGCGCGTCGGTGAGTTCGATGCCCTGGTTGCTGCCATCGAACAGCGAGCGGTGGGTCACGCGCACGTTGGCGGGCAACGTCGTTTCATCGACCGCGAAGCCGTGGTTCTGCGAGGTGATCATCACGCGACCGCCGGTCAGGTCCTGCACCGGGTGATTCGCGCCGTGATGGCCAAACTTCATCTTCATCGTCTTCGCACCGCTGGCGAGGCCGAGCAGCTGGTGGCCGAGGCAGATGCCGAAGGTCGGGATCTTCTTGTCGACGAATTCCTTGATCGCGGCGATCGCGTAGTCGCACGGTTCCGGATCGCCGGGACCGTTGGACAGGAACACGCCATCCGGATTCATCGCCAGCACGTCGGCGGCGGGCGTCTGCGCCGGCACCACGCTGACGCGGCAGCCGCGCTCGGCGAGCATGCGCAGGATGTTGTGCTTGACGCCGAAGTCGTAGGCGACGACGTGGTGCTTCGGCTCGGCCTGCACGAACACGTTGTTGTCGAGGTCGAGCTGGCCGTCACGCCATTCGTAGGCGCTGGTCGTGGTGACGACCTTCGCCAGGTCCATGCCCTTGAGGCCGGGGAACTTGCGCGCGGCTTCCAGCGCCTTGGCCACGTCGATCTCGCCGGCCATCAGCGCGCCGTTCTGGGCGCCGGTGTCGCGCAGCAGGCGGGTCAGCTTGCGGGTGTCGATGTCTGAGATGGCGACGATGCCGCGCTTGGCCAGCCACTCGGGCATCGAGACCTGGCTGCGCCAGTTGCTCGGGCGGCGCGGCACGTTGCGCACGATCAGGCCGGAGGCCCAGACCTGGCCGGCCTCGTCGTCCTGGTCGGTCATGCCGGTGTTGCCGACGTGCGGGTACGTCAGGGTGACGATCTGGCGGGCATAGGAGGGATCGGTGAGGATCTCCTGGTAGCCGGTGATGGCGGTGTTGAACACCACCTCGCCGACCGAAAGGCCGGGCGCGCCTGCGGAAATGCCCTCGAAGATGGTGCCGTCTTCGAGCGCAAGGATTGCGGGTTGGGTCACGGGGATCGCCTTGGCAGCTTGGGGGACTGATCCCGGGCTGGCAGTCCCGAATCTGGCGGCTTGGCCAAACGCAGGTTGCAGCAAACCGCGGACTCGGGTCAGTACCGGTCCGACGGATGGGGTTCAGGCGAGCGAGAATTGTAGCGGCGCAGGCACCGATACGCCAGCGCGAATTTCGCGCCAGCGGCTCGTCCTTGCGGCTTCAGGCGAAGGCGCTTTTCAGGCGGTGGCGCTTTCGGAAGCCGACCCGGCGGCAGGCGCCGCGGCCGCAGTGGGCGCGAGGGTCGCCTTCAGCTTGCCCATGACCTGGTGGATCGCGTCGTCGAACGCCGTCTCGGCTTCACGCAACTGCACGCGCCCCAGCCGGGCCATCGCCGCCAGTTCCTCGGCGGAGGCCACCAGCACGCGGATGCCGCGCCGGTTCACGAACAGCAGGCGGGAGGAGATCGGGCTGATCCAGGAGACCTTGGCGGGCTCGACCCGGCCGCTTTCGCTGGTCAGCTGCAGCCAGGTGCCGACTTCGAGCGCCCGCATCCGTTCGGCCATGTCCGGATCGAAATCCAGCCCGTCCTTGCCGGCCACGACCCGCAGCTCGGAAGGATCGGCTGGCGGTTCCGGAGCCGCCGCCACGGGCGAGACCGGAAGCGGCTCGGCGATCGCATCGACGTTCTCTCCCGCCGACACGCGCTGCAGGGTCCGCTGCAGGCTGGCGATGACCTCGTCGGCCGCGTGCCCCTGGATGCCGGAGCTCTCCAGGATCGCCAGCAGCGTGCCCCGCGGCATTTCCGGCAGGCGGTCGACCGGCACGCCCAGCTCGGCATGATCGAAGCTCACCATCAGCGCCGTCAGTGCGTTGACGGCGTCGGCGAACTTCGGCGAATCCTTGCCTTCGCGCAGCACGATCTGGGTGAGGTGGTGCGCGGTGTACTGGTTGATGAAGGCATCGAACGCCGGCGGCAGCTCGCGCGTATCGCGGCTGATCGCGAGGTCCACCGACACGCTCTCGCGGGCCTGTTCGAGCCGCTCCTTGCCGCGCTGCGCTTCCGCCGCGCGACGCTCGGTGACTTCGATGCGCTTGCGGTGCTGCTCCATGAACGACCGCAGTTCCTGCTCGAGCGTTTCGAAGATGGCGATGTCTTCGTTGAACTCGGCCACGAGGCGGTCGATGATCGTATCGACGCGGGCCATGAGTTCGCGTTCCTGCGGGCTTTCGCCGCGATTGCCTTCGCTGGCCTCGGCCACCGCATTGAGCAGGCGGCGGGCCGGGTGCGCCTTGTACAGGAACAGGCGGCGGTCCTTGACCGCGACCTTGATATACGGCACCAGCAGGCGATTGATCTTGCCGCGCACGTCGGCTTCGAAATGGCGCTCGTCCAGCATCACGTCGAACAGCATGCCGACGAGGTCGACGGCATCCTCGTCCACGTTCGACAGGCTGATGTTGTCGCCGCCCATGCCCATGCGGCGCGCCGCGGAGAGCAGGTCGCGGCGCAGCTGTTCGGCCAGCGGAATGCGCGAGTCGGACGGCCCCTGGACTTCCGGGCGCGGCGGCTCCCGCTGCAGCAGCGAGAGCACGTTCATCACGTCCGAGGTGCTCATGCTGACGCCGCCCTCGGTGTCGCGGTTGGGATGCATGGCCTGGCGCCAGGTCTGCAGCAGGCCGAGCAGGCTGGAGAACATCGCCTGGTCGCCCGCCCCGGTCATGCCGAACTGGCTGGCGACGGCACTCGCCACGGCCACCGTCGCCGGGTCGGCGACGCCCTGCGCTTCGCCCGGCTGGGTGGGCTGCGGCAGCGGTTCGGCACGCTTGGTCGGCTTGATGTGCGGCAGGATGCCCGCCGAGACCAGGCCGGAATTGAGCCGGTCGTACAACGGCGCGAGCGCGGTGGAGAGTTCGCGCTCGAAGAACTTGTAGACGACGACGCGGACGGCGGTGCTGACGTCGAGTGCGGCAAGCGAGCCGCCGAGCGCGTCGGCGAGGAATTTGGGCCCCACCGGGTTGTCGCGGGCGGCCAGCATCGGGCGCTCGGTCAGCGCGGCCAGGCGCTTGTCGAGCAACTCCAGCGCCGGCGCGTGGTACCGGCCGAGCACGTCGATCACCTGTTCGGTGGCGAGCTGCTCTTCGAGCGCTTCATCCGACACCAGGCTCAGCGAGGAGGCATCGACGGCGCGCGTCGCCATCGGCGCTTCCTGCAGCTTGCGGAAGCCGGCCGCGAGCGACTGGTCGAAACGTTGCGCGATCTGCGCACGGGCGCGGCGGAGGTCGCGCAGCGCGGTGAGTTCCGCACCGGCGCCATTGCTGCTGCTGTCGAACAGGTAGTCGTCGGCACGGCGCAGGATGCGCTCGAGCGCCAGGCCCAACTGCTCCTGGCTGATGCGCTGCATGGCGGTGAGCAGCAACTGTGGATCGCGGCTTCCTGCCGGGAATGAATCTCCTTGCATTGTCATGCGTTGTCCCCCGGTTCAGTCGCCATCCTAGCGACCCGCTCAAACGGCGAGGTGACGCAGTTCATGAAGCGGATCTTCACGCTCCGTCGACGCAGGAGTCGAGCTGCGGAACGTGCGATGCGTCACATTCCACAGCCCCCGTCAGCCGAGCAGATCGCGCAGCCGGTATTCGCCGGGCGCCCGCCCCGCCAGTCGCGACGCGGCATGCAGCGCGCCGCGGGCGAAGATGTCGCGGTTGGTGGCGCGGTGGACCAGTTCGATCCGTTCGCCCAGCGAGGCGAACTGGACCAGGTGCTCGCCGACGATGTCGCCCGCGCGCAGCGACGCGTAGCGCGGCGCCGCCCCGCCCCGCTCCGCCGACGCGCCCAGGGCGAGCGCGGTGCCGGACGGCGCGTCCTTCTTGTGGACGTGGTGGGACTCGACGATGTCGCAGTCCCAGCCCGACAAGGCCGCCGCGGCCCGCTCCACCAGATCGCTGAGCACGGCGACGCCGAGGCTGAAGTTCGCCGACCACAGCACCGGAATCTCGGTCGCCGCCGCATGCAATTCCTCCTGCTGCGACGCGGACAGCCCGGTCGTGCCGGACACGAGCGCGGCACGGCGCGAACGACAGGTCGCGAGGACGGCGTCGAAGGCTTCGGGCAGGCTGAAATCAATGGCGGCGTCGAATTCGGGCACGCCGCCCAGCTCGCTCGATGCGAATTGCGGCACGCCATCGACCACGCGCGCTGCCACCTTGCGCGACACGGCGGCCACGACCTGGATCTCCGGGCGTTCGCCTGCGAGCCGCAGCAATGCCTGGCCCATGCGGCCCGATGCGCCGTGGATGATGATGCGGACAGGGGTATTCATGCGCGCAGGCTAACCGCTCGCACGCTTCCTGCCCAGCAGGTCGCGCTCACCGGAGTGTCGTCGTCGGATTCGTCCACGCCAAATGCAAACGGCCCCAACGGGGCCGCTTGCGTGGCACATGCCGTGCCGCTTACGAAGTCATCCGGTCCCAGAAGCCCTTGACGCCATCGATGAACGTCGACGAGCGCGGGGAATGCTTGCGCGCCCCGTCGCCGACGAAGGTCGTTTCGAACTTCTCCAGCAGCTCGCGCTGCTCCGCGGTGAGGTTCACCGGCGTCTCCACCACTACACGGCAATACAGGTCGCCCGGCGCGCGGCTGCGCACCGACTTCACGCCGCGGTCGCGCAGGCGGAACTGCTTGCCGGTCTGGGTCTCGGAAGGAATGCGCAGCTCGACTTCGCCGTCGAGGGTGGGCACCCGCACGATGTCGCCCAGCGCGGCCTGGGAAATGCGGATCGGCACGTCGCAATGCAGGTCGTCGCCGTCGCGCTCGAAGATCTCGTGCGGGCGCACGCGGATCTCCACGTAGAGATCGCCCGGCGGCGCTCCCGCCGGCCCCGCTTCGCCCTCGCCCGCCAGGCGGATGCGGTCGCCGTTGTCGACGCCGGCCGGCACCTTGACCTGCAGGTGCTTGGTGCGTTCCACGCGACCCTGCCCATGGCAATCGCCGCAGGGACTGGTGATGGTCTTGCCGCGGCCGCCGCAATGCGGACAGGTCTGCTGCATGGAGAAGATGCCGCGCTGGAAGCGCACCTGGCCGTGCCCATGGCAGGTGCCGCAGTTCTCGAGCTTGCCGTCGGCCGAACCCGTGCCCTTGCAGCTGTCGCATTCGTCGAGCGTGGGAATCTCGATCTGCTTCTCGACCCCGCCCACCGCTTCTTCCAGCGACAGCTCCATCACGTAGCCGATGTCGGCACCGCGACGCGGGCCGCGCGCGCCGGCGCCGCCCCCGAAGATATTGCCGAAGATGTCACCGAAGATGTCGCCCATGTCGGCATACGCGCCGGCACCGCCACCGCCGCCACCCATGCCGTGTTCGAACGCGGCATGGCCGTGCTGGTCGTACATGCGGCGCTTGGAGCCCTCGGAGAGCACTTCGTAAGCCTCCTTGCACTCCTTGAACGAGGCCTCGGCGGCGTGGTCGCCCGGATTGCGGTCCGGGTGGTACTTCATCGCGCAGCGACGGTAGGCCTTCTTCAGGTCTTCGTCGCTGGCGTCGCGGGCCACGCCCAGGACTTCGTAGTAATCGCGCTTGCTCATCGGTGCTGCCGTCGTTCCCCAGTGCTTCCAAACACCGACGGGCAGGCCTGGGCCTGCCCGTCGTATGACCTATCGCCTATCGCGTCGGCCTCAGGACTTCTTGTCGTCCTTGACCTCGGTGAACTCGGCGTCGACCACGTCGTCCGAGGACGGGCCACCGGCCGCGCCGGCACCCATGTCCGGACCCGGCTGGCCGGCGGAAGCGGCGGCGAACAGCGACTGCGCGGCTTCCTCCAGCACCTTCGACTTGGCCTCGATCTGCGCCTTGTCGTCGCCGCGCATCGCGGTCTCGAGTTCGGCGATCGCGCCCTCGGCGCGACCGATCACGTCGCCCGGCACCTTGTCGCCGTTGTCCTTGATCGCGCTGCGCGCAGCGTGGATCAGGCCGTCGGCGTGGTTGCGGGCCTGCACCAGTTCGTGGAACTTCTTGTCCTCTTCGCGGTGCGCCTCGGCGTCCTGCACCATCTTGTTGATCTCGTCCTCGGACAGGCCGGAACCGGCCTTGATCTCGACCTTCTGTTCCTTGCCGGTCTTCTTGTCCTTGGCAGTCACGTGGACGATGCCGTTGGCGTCGATGTCGAACGAGACTTCCACCTGCGGCATGCCGCGCGGCGCCGGCTCGATGCCGGACAGGTCGAAGCGGGCCAGCGACTTGTTGTAGCGGGCCTGTTCGCGCTCGCCCTGCAGCACGTGCACGGTCACGGCGGACTGGTTGTCCTCGGCGGTCGAGAAGGTCTGCGACGCCTTGGTCGGCACCGTGGTGTTCTTCTCGATGATCTTGGTGAACACGCCGCCCAGGGTCTCGATGCCCAGCGACAGCGGGGTCACGTCGAGCAGCAGCACGTCCTTGACGTCGCCCTGCAGCACGCCGCCCTGGATCGCGGCGCCGACGGCCACGGCTTCATCCGGGTTGACGTCCTTGCGCGGCTCCTTGCCGAAGAAGTCGGTGACGGCCTGCTGCACCTTCGGCATGCGGGTCTGGCCGCCGACGAGGATCACTTCCGAGATCTCGCTGGCGCGCAGGCCGGCATCGTTCAGCGCGATGCGGCAGGGTTCGATGGTCTTCTTGACCAGGTCCTCGACCAGGGCTTCGAGCTTGGCGCGCGTCAGCTTGATGTTGAGGTGCTTGGGGCCGCTCGCATCGGCGGTGACGTACGGCAGGTTCACTTCGGTCTGCTGCGCGGAGGAGAGCTCGATCTTGGCGCGCTCGGCCGCGTCCTTCAGGCGCTGCAGGGCCAGGTGGTCCTTGCGCAGGTCGATGCCCTGGTCCTTGTTGAACTCTTCGACGAGGTAGTCGATGACGCGCTTGTCGAAGTCTTCGCCGCCCAGGAAGGTGTCGCCGTTGGTCGACAGCACTTCGACCTGCATTTCGCCGTCGACGGAAGCGATCTCGATGATCGACACGTCGAAGGTGCCGCCGCCGAGGTCGTACACGGCCACCTTGCGGTCGCCGCCCTTCTTGTCCATGCCGTAGGCCAGCGCGGCTGCGGTCGGCTCGTTGATGATGCGCTTGACGTCGAGGCCGGCGATCTTGCCGGCGTCCTTGGTCGCCTGGCGCTGGCTGTCGTTGAAGTAGGCCGGCACGGTGATGACGGCTTCGGTGACGGTTTCGCCCAGGTAGGCTTCGGCCGTCTTCTTCATCTTGGCCAGCACTTCGGCGGAGATCTGCTGCGGCGCCATCTTCTTGCCGTCGGCGGTCTCCACCCACGCGTCGCCGTTGTCGTGCTGGGTGATCTTGTACGGGACCAGGCCGATGTCCTTCTGCACTTCGGCGTCGGTGAACTTGCGGCCGATCAGGCGCTTCACCGCGTAGAAGGTGTTCTTGGGGTTGGTGACGGCCTGGCGCTTGGCCGAGGCGCCGACCAGCACTTCGCCGTCCTTGGTGAACGCGACGATCGAAGGCGTGGTGCGGTCGCCTTCGGCGTTCTCGATGACGCGGGCCTTGCCGCCTTCCATGACCGCAACGCACGAATTCGTGGTGCCCAGGTCGATGCCGATGATCTTTGCCATTGGTGGTTCCTCTCGCGAATCTGTTCGTTATGGCGGTACGCGACCGCTGATGTGCGCTATCTGGGGGATCGCTTTGCCCGGTTCAAGGGTTCGGGCGCGCTCCGCGTTCAGTCGTGCTTGCTGACGGTCACCAGTGCCGGGCGCAGCAGCCGCTCGTTCAGCAGCCAGCCCTTCTGGTAGACCTGCACGACGTGGCCCGGCGCGTGGCCGTCGCCATCGACCATGCTCATGGCCTGGTGGTGTTCCGGGTTGAAGGGCTGGCCCACCGGGTCCACGGCGACCAGGCCGTTGTCGGTGGCGACCTTGAGCAGCTGCCGCAGCGTCAGCTCCATGCCTTCGCGCAGGTGCTGCGCGGTGTCGGCCTTGACCGAGAGGCCGGCCTCGAGGCTGTCGATCACCGGCAGCAGGTCGCCGAGCAGGCGCTCGTTGGCGAACTTGCGCGCGGTCTCGATGTCGCGGGCCAGGCGCTTGCGCTGGTTCTCGAGTTCGGCGCGTTCGCGCAGCGACTCTTCGCGCAAGCGGTTCATTTCGGCTTGCAGCGTCTCGAGCTCCGATACGGAGTTGGCGGCGGTGGTGTCGGAAGTTGCGGCGGAATTCTCGCCGGTGGCGTCGGGCATCGGTTCGGTCGTCATCGTGAGCGTGGTCTGGCCTTGCGCGAAGTGCGCACCCGGCTGCAATGGGGCCGGGCTCGGACCGATTCAAGCGCCCGCCTTCATCCGCGGACGACGCCCCATCAGGGGCGCGGGCGTCAGGGGATGGCGTCGGGCGCGCTGGGGTGGATGGCCGCGCCCAGCGCCTCGGCGGCCGCCTGGACCACGGGAATCACGCGGTCGTAGGCCATGCGGCTGGGACCGATCACGCCCAGCACCCCCAGCACCCTGCCCCCGGCCGCATACGGCGCGGTGACCAGCGACATGCCTTCCAGCGGGGCCAGGCCGGTCTCTTCGCCGATGAAGATGCGTACCCCGGGTGCGCGGACGGTGCGCTCGAGCAATTGCAGGATCTCGCGCTTGCGGGCGAAGGCGTCGAACAGGTCGCGCAGGCGGTCGAGGTCGGACAGCTCCTGCACGCCCATCAGCCTGGTCTGCCCGGCCAGCACCATGTCGTCGTGACTGGGCGCCAGGACCTGCTCGGCCAGCTCCACCGAGCGGGCCAGCAGGGCTCCCATCTCGTCGCGGGCGTTGCGCAGTTCGTGCAACAGGTGGGCGCGGATGTCCGGCAGCGTGCGGCCGGCAAAATGCGCATTGAGGTAGTTGGCGACCCGTTCCAGCTCGCTGGCGTCGTACGGGCGCCGGGTCTGGATGATCCGGTTCTGCACCTCGTTGTCGGCGAACACCAGGATCGCCAGCACCCGCTGCGCGTCCAGCGGCACGAATTCGATGCGGCGGAAGGCGAACTGCTCGCGCCGCGGCACGCTCACCACGCCGACGAAGTGGGTCATCGCCGAGAGCAGCTCGGAGGCGCTGTCCAGCAGCGCCTGGGTGCCCGAGCCGCTGGGCAGCTCGCTGCGCAGCTTGGCGATTTCGCCCTCGGGCAAGGGCCGGACCTGCAGCAGCGAATCGACGAACAGCCGGTACCCCTGTGCCGTCGGGATGCGACCGGCGGAGGTGTGCGGCGCGCTCAGCAGGCCGATTTCCTCCAGGTCCGACAGGATGTTGCGGATGGTCGCCGCGCTCACGTCCAGGCCGGCATGCCGGGCCAGGGTCTGCGACCCGACCGGCTCGCCGCTCTGGATGTAGCGGCCGATCAGCGTGCGCAGCAGATGCCGCGCGCGCGGATCGAGGCTGGCGAGATCGGAGGGATGGCGGCTCATGCAGGGGATATAAAGCCGCTACCCGGCCGGCGCAAGCCGTGGCCGGACACCTGTTTCGGTTTGTGAGACGCAGCGCGGATATGAAAGGAGGCCTGACCTGCCCGCCTTCTTCCGCAACTGTCGCCGCTTACAATCCGCCCATGCTCGCCCACCTCGCCATCAAGGATTTCGCCGTCGTCCGCAGCGCCGAGCTGGATTTCGGCCGCGGCCTCACCGTCATTTCCGGCGAAACCGGCGCGGGCAAGTCGCTGCTGGTCGATGCGCTCGGCCTGCTGTCCGGCCTGCGCGCCGACAGCGGCGTGGTCCGGCACGGCGCCGAACGCGCGGAACTCACCGCGCAGTTCGCCCTCGACGACGCCTCGCCGGCGCTGGCCTGGCTGCGCGAGAACGAACTCGACGAAGGCGACGGCGACCTGGCCTGCCAGTGGTTTACCTGTCAAATACGTCGCGTTATCCGCGCCGATGGCGGTTCGCGCGCCTGGATCAACGGCCGCCCGGCGACAGTCACCCAGTTGGCCGAACTCGCGGGCCTGCTGGTGGAGATCCACGGCCAGCACGAACACCAGGCCTTGCTCGCACGCGCCAGCCAGTTGGCCCTGCTGGACGCCTACGGCCGCACCGAGCATGAGCTGGCCGCCGTCGCCGGTGCCGCCCGGGCATGGAGCGAGCTGACCCAGGAGCGCGCCACCCTACTCGCGCAGGGCGATGTCTCCGACCGCATCAGCTGGCTCGAACACCAGTTCGCCGAGCTGGACCGGGAAACGCTGGATGCCGATTCGTTGGCGAAGCTGCACGCCGACCACCGGCGTCACGCCCATGCGGCGGGACTGATCGCGGCCTGCGACAGCGCCTTCGCCCAGCTGGGTGGCGACGAAGGCCCGTCGCTGACCCGCGCCCTGCACCACGTCCGCGGCGAATTGCAGCGCGTGGCCGAGCACGAACCGCGCCTCAACGACATCGGTGCCATGCTCGACGAGGCTGCCATCCAGATCGACGAGGCGCTCGTCCTGCTCGACCGCGTCCGCGGCGACCTCGACGTGGACCCGGACGCGTTCGCATCGCTGGAACGCCGCATCGGCCGCATCCACGAGCTGTCGCGCAAGCACCGCGTGCCGGCCGAACAACTCGCCGGCCAACGCGATTCGATCGCGGAAGAACTCGAGCGCCTGCGTGGCGCCGACGAACGCCTGCAGCAACTCGACGCAGAGATCGCCGGGGCCCACGCGCACTGGCGCACGGCCGCCGACGCGCTGGGCGCGCGGCGCCGCACCGCGGCCGAGGCCCTGTCGAAGGACACCACCGCGCTGATCGGCGAACTCGGCATGGGCGGCGGCCGCTTCGAGATCGCCTTGGAGCCGAACGACAGCGAACGCCCCGACCCGCAGGGCGCCGAGCGCGCCGAGTTCCTGGTCGCCGCGAATCTGGGCCAGCCGCCGCGGCCGCTGCGCAAGGTCGCCTCGGGCGGCGAGCTGTCGCGCATCTCGCTGGCCATCGAAGTCGCCGCGCTGGGCCTGGATGCCGTGCCGACGATGGTGTTCGACGAGGTCGATTCGGGCATCGGCGGTGGCGTCGCCGAAATCGTCGGGCAGAAGCTGCGCGCCCTGGGCGCCTCGCGCCAGGTCCTGTGCGTGACCCACCAGCCGCAGGTCGCCGCGCAGGGACACGCGCACTACCGCGTCAGCAAGGCGGCGAGCGAAGGCGTTACCCAGAGCGCGGTGCAGTCGCTCGACGCGAAGCAGCGCGAGGAAGAACTGGCGCGCATGCTCGGTGGCGTGGAGATGACCCGCGAAGCGCGGGCAGCGGCGAAGCGGTTGCTGGCGGATGTGGAGTAGTTGCCGAAGGCCGGCGATTCGATGACGCCGCGCGCTGCGGCGCGTTCATCGGTTTCGTGGCGGATGGTCTACCGCGGCGCCTTCTTCCGCACATAGAGCACCAGCGAGTGCTCTTCGATCTCGTAGCCGTGCTGCGCGGCGATCTTGCGTTGCAGTTCCTCGATCTCGGCGCTTTCGAACTCGGTGATCTTGCCGGTATCGATGTCGACCATGTGGTCGTGGTGGTGCCCGCGGTCCAGCTCGTAGACCGACTGGCCGGCTTCGAAGTTGTGCTTCAGCACGAGCCCCGCGGCCTCGAACTGCGTCAGCACCCGGTAGACCGTGGCCAGGCCGATATCCTCGCCGTGCTCGAGCAGGTTGCGGTAGATGTCCTCGGCGGTCATGTGCCGCGGCTTGGCCTGTTCCAGCAATCCCAGGATCCGCAGGCGCGGATGGGTCACCTTGAGGCCGGCATTGCGAAGGTCTTCGGATTCCATGGCTTTCCTGGTCGTTGCGCCGGCCGCGATCGTGGCGCGGGATCGCTGGCGTCGCCGGCGATCATCGGGCCGGAACGGCGTATGAACACGTCATCGTCCGGGCTGCGTGACGATGGCTTCAGTGTATCATCGGCCCCTGATTCTACTGCCCGCTGTCGCGAAGAACCCGATGCGCAAGCTCCTGCTGGTCCTCATCGTCGCCCTGTCCACCGCGGGTTGCGGCATCCTCTACAAGCAGCCGATCTACCAGGGCAACCTGCTGGAAAAGACCAACGTCGACCAGCTGCAGGCCGGCATGAGCAGGCAGCAGGTGCTGGTGTTGCTGGGCACGCCTTCGATCGCGGACCCCTTCCACCAGGATCGCTGGGACTACACCGCCACCCAGCGCGTGGGCCGCATCGGCCGCACCGAGATCAAGAACCTCACCCTGCATTTCGAGAACGACACCCTCGCCCGCTGGGAAGGCGATTACTTCCCGGAGCAGGACGAGGAACTGGCCCGCGCCGCGCCGCGACAGTTCGGCCGCAACCTGGCCAAGGACAAGGACAAGAAGCGCCGCCGCTGAGCCAGCGTTGGCAGCAAGACGAAAAAAGCGGAGCGAAGGCTCCGCTTTTTTGTTTCCGCGCTTCCACCATGCCGTGATTATTTCTTCGGCAAGCGCCGGCGTTCCTCGACGCGTTGCCGGCGCGCGTCCTTGGGATCGGCCTGCAGCGGCCGCAGCAGCTCCACGCGATCGCCATCGTGCAAGGCGGCGTCCGCGTCGATGCGTTGACCGAACACGGCATAGCCGACGACTTCGGGATCATCGCCCCACCCCGCCATCGCGACCGCGGCACGCACGCTGGCATCCGCCGGCAGCTCCAGGTTGATCCGCTCGAAGCGGCGCGGCCAGGCCCGCACCAGCTCGACTTTCACGGCACCGCGCCCGAATCGGCGTTGGCCGAATCCGCGTCCGCCGAATCGGCGATGCGCACGAAGTCGTCGACCATGCGGTCGGCCAGGCTCTGGAATCCGACCGCCAGCGCCGGTCCCAGCAGCTTCACCGTCGGTTCGAAGTCGAGGGTGAGCGTGACCTTGCACGCGGATTCGTCGAGGGAATGGAATTCCCAGCGCCCCGTCAGCTTGCGGAACGGCCCGTCCACCAGCTTCAGGTCGATGTGGTGCGGCGCCTTCAGCGTGTTGTGCGTCGTGAACCAGGTGCGCAGCGCCCCCAGCCCGAGGTCGAGCCGGGCCAGCATGTGTTCGTCGTCGGCTTCGAGCACCTGCGCGGCTTCGCACCAGTCGAAGCGGCGCGGATAGGCGGCCACGTCGTTGACCAGCGCGAACATGCGCGCGGCCGAATGCTCGACGAGGGCGGAACGGCGGATCGTGGGCATCGGCTTGGGCAGTGCGTTCCGGTCGGTGCCAGCGCGCCGCCAGCGTGTGACAATGGCGCGATGGCAAAGAATTCCAGCAACAAGACCGGGAAGGATAAAGGAAAGGCGGCCAAGGGCGGCGGCGAGGCGGTGAAAACCATCGCGCTGAACAAGCGCTCCCGCCACGAGTACCACCTGGAAGAACGCTTCGAGGCCGGCCTGGTCCTGCAGGGCTGGGAGCTCAAGGCGATCCGCGCCGGTCGCGCCAACATCGTCGACGCCTACGCGATGATCCGCGAGGGCGAGATGTTCCTGTACGGCTCGCAGATCACCCCGCTGATCTCCGCGTCGACACACGTGGTCACCGAGGACCGCCGCACCCGCAAGCTGCTGCTGCACCGGCGCGAGATCGACCGGCTGATCGGTCGCGTGCAGCGCGAGGGCTACACCGTCGTGCTCACCGCGCTGTACTGGAAGGGCAACAAGGTCAAGGCCGAAGTCGCGCTCGCCAAGGGCAAGCAGACCCACGACAAGCGCGAAGCCAGCAAGGAGCGCGACTGGGCCCGCGAGAAGCAGCGGGCGATGCGCCGGCACAACAAGGACGCGTAACCGGCCGCGCCAACGTCAGGCTGCACCTGCAGTCAGGCCGGCGGTGCCGGTGACTGCATGGCCGCAGGCTCGCCTGCCTCGGGCAAGGTGAAGTAGAACACCGCGCCCTCGCCCTCGCGCCCCTCGGCACGGATGCGCCCACCGTGCCGCTCGACGATCCGCCTGACCGACGCCAGGCCGATGCCGTGGCCGCTGAACTCCTCCTGCTGGTGCAGGCGCTGGAACGGCCGGAACAGCTTGTCGACGTAGACCTGCGCGAAGCCGGCGCCGTTGTCGCGGACGTAGAACTCGGTTTCGTCCCCCGGCAGGTCGACCGCGCCGAATTCGATCATGGCCTGCTCGCGGCCGCGGGTGAACTTCCACGCATTGCCCAGCAGGTTGCCCAGCAGGTTGCGCAGCAACGCGGCATCGCCCACCGCCGCGAGTCCGGGCATGACCCGCACGGCGAGCTCGCGACCGGGATCGCCCGCACGCAGTTCGTCGACGACCTCCAGGGCCATGCGGCTGAGGTCGACCGATTCGCGCTGCAACGCCGCGCGTCCCAGGCGCGAGATCTGCAGGATGGCGTCGATCAGTTCGCCCATGCGCATCGCGGCCTTGCGCACGCGCCGCAGGTAGTCGCGACCGCCTTCGTCGAGCTGGTGCTCGTAACGCTCGATGAGCACCCGGCTGAAGCCGTCGATCGAGCGCAGCGGCGCACGCAGGTCGTGCGACACGCTGTAGGCGAACGCCTCCAGTTCCTGGTTGGCCTGGCTGAGCTCGCGCGTGCGCATGGCCACGCGCGCCTCGAGCGTACGGTTCAGTGCCTGCACGCGCGCCTGTGCGCGCACGCGTTCGGTGACGTCTTCGACCTGCACCAGTCCGGTGATGTCCTGCCCCACCTTGCCGTGGACCGGCGCGAAGGTCAGCTGCGCCTGCCGCGGCAGGTCGCCTTCGCGCCGGAGGTGCCGGGTGACGCGATGCACGCCGTCGGCATCGGTCACGCCGTCGTCGTGCTGGGAGAAATCGCCCTCCTCGAACAGCGACTCGAACGTACGCCCCACCAGTGATTCCACCGTGCTTCCGACGATGCGGCCCAACGCGGGGTTAGCTTCCACGATGCGTCCTTCGCTGTCGAGCAGCGCCTTGCCGATCGCCGAGTACGTCATCGAACTGCGGAAGCGCTGCTCGCTGCGCCGGTAGTCCTCGGTCATCCTGCGCGCGATCACGTTGGCGCGGTCTTCCGTGCGCGCCAGCGACCAGGCGATGCCGTACATGAGCAGGCTGGCAAACAACCCCAGCGCCAGCATGTTCTCCAGGCCCTTCAGGCGCGGCGCCGCCACCGCTTCTGGCGGCGAATCGAATTCGAGCCGCCAGCGGCGTCCGTACACGTCCAGCGTCGCCTGGTGGTGGAACAGCGCGTCTGGGTCCGCAGCCTTTCGTGCAAACACGAGGCGGTCGCCCTGGCCGACGTCGAAGATGCGCAGCCCCAGCTCCCCGTACTCGCTTCCCAGGCTGGCATCGACGTGACGGCCGATGTCGAACGGCAGATACACCCAGCCCTGCATCGACAGTTCGCGCGCCGCCGCCGTCCGCGGGCGATCCCCGGCGCGATACACCGGTATGAACAGCATCAGCGCGCCGTCGTCGCCCGATGCGGGACTGCTCAGGCGAGCCGTCCCTGTTTCCAGGGCCGATTGCAGGGCTTCTTTGCCGGCGGGAGTTTCGAACAGGTCCAGGCCGACGACCGCCACGTTCTCGACCGTGCGCGGCTCCAGGTACAGGATCGGCGCATAGCGCGCGCGCATGCCGTGCGGCCGTACGTTGAGCTGCCCGTAGCCGGATTCGCGCCATTCGATCTGCAGGTCATCGAGGCGATTGCTGCTGACGTAGCCGACGAAGCCGAGCCCCTTCACCGCGGGAAAGCGCGGGTGGAGGCTCATGCTGCCGACGTAGTCCGCCCACTGCTGCGGGGTGGGTCGCGCCATCGATGCGAACAACGCGGTGCCGCCGCGGGCCACCAGTTCGTAGTACGCCAACCGCTGGTCGAGGCGATCGGCGATCTCCGCGGTATGCGCCTCGAACCGCGCCTGCGCGGCGCGCAACTCGCGCTCGCGCGCGTAGTACCAGGCCAGCAGCACCAGGATCAGCGACCCCGCCAGCACCAGCAGCGCCAGCAGGTAACTGCCGCGGGGCATCAGGCCGGAGGCGGCGCGTTCCGAAGTATCGGGCTCGGGGGTCCCCATCGGCCAAGCATACAAGTCCCGTGCCGCCACGCGGCTTGCGGTCGCGCACGAAAAAGCCCGCCGAAGCGGGCCGTTTCGTGAAGTGACTGGGGATGGCCTATTCCGATGCAGCAATTGGCTAGGCCACTCACGGGCCTTCAAATCAGCCAGGTGGAGGTTTGGCAGTCCGCACCCCAAGGACGCCAGTGGACCGGGCAAGCCGATGCCTCTGCAGCAACCGGTAGGCCGCCGGGATGACCAGCATCGACAGCAGCGGCGCACTGAGCATGCCGCCGACCATGGGCGCCGCGATGCGCTGCATCACCTCGGACCCGGCGCCGCCGCCGATCATGATCGGAAGCAGGCCGGCCAGGATCACCGCCACGGTCATGGCTTTCGGCCGTACCCGCTGCACCGCGCCTTCGCGGATGGCGGCATCCAGTTCGGCCTCGCCCGCGTTCGGATGGGCGGCGAGCTGCCGCTCCCAGGCCTGGCGCAGGTACAACAGCATGATGATGCCGAACTCGGCGGCGACGCCCGCCAGGGCGATGAAGCCGATCAGCGTGGCCACCGACACCGCGTGGCCCATCGCCCAGATCAGCCACAGGCCGCCCACCAGCGCGAGCGGCAGGCTGAGCATGATGATCGCGGCCTCCGATGCGCGGCGGAACACCAGGTAGATCAGGCCGAAGATGATCGCCAGCGTGGCCGGCACGACGATGCGCAGACGCTCGCTGGCACGCTTGAGGTACTCGTACTGTCCCGACCAGCCCACGGCGTAGCCCGCGGGGAGCGGTACCTGCCGGGCGACCGCGCGTTGCAGGTCGGCGACCACCGAGCCGAGATCGCGGCCGGCGACGTCGACGTACACGTAATTGCTCAGGCGCGCGTTGTCGCTGCGCAGCATCGGCGGCCCCTCGCTGACACCGAGATCGGCCACCTGACCCAGGGTCAGTTGCACGCCATTGGGCGCGAGCAGCGGCAACTGGGCCAGAACGGCCGGCGAATCGCGCAACGCGCGCGGGTAGCGCACGACCACGGGGTAGCGTTCGCGCGCCTGGATGGTTTCCGCGACCGGCTCACCGCCGACGACCGTCGCGATCAACCGCTGCACGTCGGCCTGGCTCAAGCCGTAACGCGCCGCGACGTCGGGCTTCACCTTCACGTCGAGGTAGCGCCCGCCGGCGATGCGTTCGGCCAGCGCCGAGCTCACGCCGGGCACCGTGCGCGCCACCTGTTCGATGCGATCGCTCAGTCGCGCCAGCACCGCGATATCCGGGCCACTCACCTTGATGCCGATCGGACTCTTGATGCCCGTCGCCAGCATGTCGATGCGATTGCGGATCGGCGGAACGAACAGATTGGTCAGACCCGGGACCTTCACCGCGCGGTCGAGTTCCTCGCGCAGCTTCGCGGGCGTCATGCCCGGCCGCCATTGGCTGCGCGGCTTGAAGGTCACCGTGGTCTCGAACATCTCCAGCGGCGCAGGATCGGTGGCGGTCTCCGCCCGGCCGGCCTTGCCGAAGACGTGGTCCACCTCGGGCACCGTCTTGAGCATGCGGTCGGTCAACTGCAGCAACTGGCTCGCCTTGCCGGCCGACAGCCCGGGCAGCGCGGAGGGCATGTACAACAACGGCCCCTCGTCCAGCGGCGGCATGAATTCGCTGCCCAGGCGCAGCAGCGGGATCGCGCTCAGCAGCAGCGCGACGCCGGCCAACCCCAGCGTCGCCCGCGGGAAGCGCAGCACCGCATCCAGCAGCGGACGGTACAGCGCGATCAGCGCGCGGTTGAGCGGATTGTCCTGTTCGGAACGGATGTGGCCGCGGATCAGGTAGCCCATCAGCACCGGGATCAGCGTGATCGCCAGACCGGCCGCCGCCGCCATCGCGTAGGTCTTGGTGTAGGCCAGGGGCGAGAACAGCCGCCCTTCCTGCGCCTGCAGGGCGAACACCGGCACGAACGACAGCGTGATCACCAGCAGGCTGACGAACAGCGCCGGGCCGACTTCGCTGGCCGAATCCGCCATCAGCTGCCAGCGCTCGCCACCGTCCGGCTCCCGTCCGCGTTCCTCGCGAAACTGCTCCAGATGCTTGTGCGCGTTCTCGATCATCACCACGGCCGCGTCGACCATCGCGCCGATGGCGATGGCGATGCCGCCCAGCGACAGCAGGTTCGCGGTGATGCCCTGGTAGTGCATCACGATGAAGGCTGCGAGCACCCCCAGGGGCAAGGTGATCACCGCCACCAGGGAGGAGCGCACGTGCCACAGGAACAGCGCGCAGACCAGCGCGACGACGAGGAACTCCTCGCCGAGCTTGTGGGTGAGGTTGCGCACCGCTTCGCGGATCAGCTCGGAGCGGTCGTAGGTCGGCACAATCTCCACGCCCGGGGGCAGGCTCGCCTTCAGGTCCGCCAGCCTGGCCTTTACCGCCTCGATCGCGGCCAGCGCGCTCTTGCCCGAGCGCAGGATGATCACGCCGCCGGCGACTTCGCCCTCGCCGTCGAGCTCGGCGATGCCGCGGCGCAGCGTGGGTCCACGCTGCACCGACGCCACGTCCCGCAGCAGGACCGGTACGCCGTCGGCACCGGTCGTGACGGGCACGCGCTCGAAGTCGTCGCGCGAGCGCAGGTAGCCCTCGCTGCGCACGATGAACTCGGCTTCGCCCTGCTCGATCACCGAGCCGCCGGTGGCGCCGTTGGCGGCCTGGATCGCGGCCACCAGCTGGTTGATCGTGATACCCCGCGCCGCCAACGCCTGCGGATCCGGCACGACCTGCCACGCCTGCACCATGCCGCCGATGCTCGCGACTTCGGCGACGTCCGGCACGGTCTTCAGGTCATAGCGCAGGAACCAGTCCTGGAGCGCGCGCAGCTGGCCGAGGTCGTGCTTTCCCGTGCGATCGACAAGCGCGTATTCGTAGATCCAGCCCAGGCCGGTGGCGTCGGGTCCGATCGACGGGCTGACCTGTGCCGGCAAGCGATCGCGTACCTGGCTCAGGTACTCGAGCACGCGCGAGCGTGCCCAGTACAGATCGGTCTTGTCGTCGAACAGCACGTAGACGAACGAGTCGCCGAAGAACGAGAAGCCGCGCACTGCCTTGACCCCGGGCACCGACAGCATCGTGGTGGTCAATGGATAGGTGACCTGGTCCTCGATGATGCGCGGCGTCTGACCGGGCCATTCGGTGCGGATGATGACCTGGGTGTCGGAAAGGTCGGGCAAGGCATCGAGCGGCGTCCGGGCGACCGACCAGATGCCGGCGATGGCCAGCGCGATGGCCGCCACCAGCACGAACACACGGTTGGCGATGGAAGCGTGGATGATGCGCGCGATCATGATTGCGCCTCCGCAGCTTCCACGTCGCGGACCGTGCACGCCGGATCGGCGCCGGGCGCGAACTTCGGCACCAGCTGCATCTCCATGAAAGGCGATTTGCCCGGCTGGTCGAAATGCCGGTCCGGCACCATCGGGTCGTACCAATAGAGCACGCGGCACTGCCGCGGTTTCGGCGCGGTCGGGGCTGTGCTCGCGGGCGGCGCAATCGTGGGCGCCGCGGCTGGCGGCTCCCGATGCGACGCCGTGGGCGGCGATGCGGCCGGCCGGCTCATGCCCGGCATGCCGGGCATGACGTCGCTGGGCAGCTTCGCTTCGTCGTCGGTGGAGGCCTCCGCAGCATCTACGTTGAGGCGTTCGAGCGCGCCGGAGAGGCTGGCCTCCGAGTCGATCAGGAACTGGCCCGAAGCCACGACCCGTTCGCCGCCCTGCAAGCCGGCGAGGATCTCGGTCATGCCCTCGCCACTGCGTCCGGTTTGCACGCGCACCGGGCGGAAGCTGTCGTCGGCGTCGAGCACGATCACCCGCGCCTGTGTTCCGGCACCGATCAGCGCATCCGTCGGCACCAGCACGTGCGCCACGCCTGCCGCAGGTTGCAGGGCGACCTGCGCGAACATGCCGGGCGCGAGTGCGCCATCAGGGTTGTCGAGCACGATGCGCGCCCGCTGCGCGCGGCTGGCCGCATCCACCTGCGGCAACAGGGCCTCCACGCGACCGTGGAAGGTTGCGCCGGGCCGGGCATCGACGGTGGCGCTCACCGGCGTTCCTGCCTGGATGCCGGCGCTGGTGCTCTGCGGGATCGCGGCTTCCAGCCAGACGGTGCGCGTGCCGTTGATGCGGAACAACAGCGTGCCCATCGGAACCGCCTGCCCTTCACGCGCGCCGATCTCGCTGACCACGCCGGCCACGGGCGACGTCAACGTGATACGACCGCTACCGGTACCGCTGCCCGCGGGCAATCCCAGCGCGCGCAGCCGCGCGTTGGCGGCGGACCGCAATTCGCGCCCGCTGGAGGAGCGGGCGCTGCCCAACGCACTCGCCTCGGCGATGGCGGTGTTCCAACTGGGCGCGATCAGGCTCGCCAGCGGTTGTCCGGCGCGGACCGATTCGAAGGGCGCGCGGACGTGCAGCCGCTCGACGATGGCGTCGACGCGCGCACTGACGACGCGTTCCTGGCGCAGGTCCCAAGCTATGACGCCAGGCACGCGGACCGCGCTCTGCAGTTGGCCGCGCTTCACCTCGACGGTGCGAATGCCGACGTTCTGGCGTACATCCGGGGCAATGGCAACGCCACCGGTGCGCGCCTCGCCGGCGTACTTCGGCACCAGCTGCATTTCCATGAAAGGCGACTTGCCCGGCTTGTCGAAATGCTGGTCGGGCACCATCGGGTCGTACCAGTACAACGCCTGGCGCGCGTCGGGCGCGCCGGCTGCAGGCATCGACGTACCGCCGCGGGAGTGGCCCCACCAGTAGCCAAGGCCCACCGCGCCCAGCAGGGCGATCCCGCCGAATGCGATGGCGATGAAACGAGGAGCACGGGTCACGGTTGCTTCTCCGTCGGCAGCAGGAAGGCCAACGCGGCCCAGGCACGGCCCAGTTCGCCGAGGTGTTCGGCGTGGGCCAGGTGGACATCGAGTTCGTCGCGGCGGGCGTTGAGCCACGGCTGCAGGTCGCCGCCGGCGCGGTAGGCGGCCAGCGCGGTCGCACTGCGGTCCTGCGCGAGCGGCAGCAGCGAGTCTTCGTGCAAGGCGACCTGGCGCTTGAGCCCTTCCCATCGGGCCATATCGGCGCGAACGCGCGCCGCTTCCTGCCGGCGCAGATCCTCGCGCGTGGCCAGCGCGGCCTGGTATTCCGCTTCACGCGCCGCCACGCCACGGTCCTGCCGGTTGCGACTGAACAAAGGCAGGCCGATGCCGACTTCGAACGTGATCATGTCGCTGCGTTGGCCGGAACGTTGGCCGTACTTGGCACCGATGCTCCAGTCGGGGCGTTTGTCGGCGCGGGCCACGACGATTGCAGCCGCAGCGGTTTCCACCTGCGCGGTCGCCGGCAACAGCGGCGCGACGCGATCGACCGAGGCCAGCAACTGCGCTTCCGGCGTGGGTAGCGTGTCGAAGTTGGGGGCGACGTCGCTCACCTCGATGGACGCATCGCCCAACCAGCGCGCCAGCCCTGCCTCCGCGGACGCCTGCTCCGCACGCGCAGCCTCGATGCGATTGTCCAGCTCCAATAGCGCCGCCTGCGTGGCGAGCGCGTCGCTGACCGCTTCACCTCCACCGGCCACGCGCGCCTTGGACACCTTGACGGCCAAGGCAGCCTGCTCACGCAGCTGCTGCAGTGCGAACAGCTCGCGCCGCGCCGTCCAGACCGCGATCCAGGCTTCGGCGGTGGCGCGCCGCACGGTCAGCGCCTCGGCATCGGCCTGCGCGCTCGCCTCGTCGATCTGGCGATCGGCGAAGGCTCGGCGTGCAGTGCGCTTCGCCCGCGACGGAAGCTCCTGCCGCAGGCCAATCGTCTTCATGGTCATGTCGTCGACGCGCGCGTCGAAGGCGTCGCTTCCGGTCACAGGCAGGTTCTCGATGCCGACCGACAGCGTCGGATCCGGCAATGCGCCAGCACGCGCGGCTTCTTCTCGCGCAGCCGAGACCCCGGCCTGGCGCGCTGCAAGCATCGGGGCTCGTTCGCTCGCGAGGCGCAGCGCCTCGGGCAACGTCAGCCCGGAAGAGGCGGCCCATGCCGCCAGGGGCGCGGCAATCACGGCCACGCACAGAGTGCTGGAGAGCGCGCACTTGCACGCCCAGCGAAAACGATTGAGTCGGGAATTCATGACGCCTCCGAAACGAACAGGACAACGCACGCGACGCATCGGCGCCGGCGCGGATTCGCTAGGTCGCTTCGTGGGCTAGATCAGGAGACTGCAGAAACGTAGCCGCGGCGGCGGATCGGATCGGGCGACCGGCACATCGGACTGGATGGCACCCTGCCAGGACGGCTGCACTTCGATCAGCGCAAGCATCGGTGGCGGCAAGGCCAGGGGCGGAACGGTCAACTTCACGGCGTCGGCCGCGACCGAGTGGTCCGGGCTGCAATGCTTCTCGCACAGCGCCGGATTGTCCTGCGTCTGCGCCATGCCCATCTCGGCGCAATGCCCGGTCATCGCCTTGGTTTCGGCGGGCATCTGCTCCATCGGGCACAGGTAAGCGGCCAGCGCCGTCTGCTGGAACAGCAGGCAGGCGATTACCAGGAAGGCGATCCGAAGGCGGTGGCGGGCACGCCGGAGCATGCGCGGATGGTACTCCTGACTGCGGGGGGTGCAACGAGGCCATTGACCGCGCTCAGGCGGAGAACAGACTCCTGATCAACGCCGCTTGAAGCGAGGCCCCGCAGCCGGGGCATTGGGGCCTCGCAGAGCGACCGGCGACCGAAGTGGCCAGTGGTTCGCCCATGCGTCCCGGATTCAGGAACGCATTGGACTGCAACACGCCTTACTTGCTCGGGTGCTTCGAGAACAGGCCCGCCGGCACCTTGCGGCCGTTGGACTCATAGATGCCCTTGATCGACTTGTACGACTCGAGCTCCGAGATGTAGCCGTCGTGGTTGGTGTCCTTCGTGGCGAACAGGGCGTTCTGGCCGGGTGCGACGGCGAGGAACTCGGCAAGCGAAACGCGGGCGTCGTCGTCGGTGTCGATGGCATTGAACTTCGCGTCGCCACACTTGCCTTCGCCGCACTTGCCTTCCGGCGCGACCTTGGCTGCGGCCACCGCGTAGCCCTGGGCGAGCGGTTGCATGGCGAACGAGGAACCGGCGATGACCATGCCGGCGAGGGCGACGCCGAGCGCGGCGACGGTGGAGTTGCGGTTATTGCGGGACATTGATGTAGCTCCAGTGGGTAAGGTCGGGAAGGCGCGACATGCGCATTCCTCGAGGCGGCATTCCGCGCGTGCTCGGTATCGCGCAGGTGTCTGGCCGTCGTGTTTTTTGTCTGGAAGCGTGTCGGCTGGGGCGCAGATACGGACCGATACAAGACGCGATCCTGGCCGGATCCAACTCTTCCACGGCCTGGAAGACTGACTTTCTCCACGCGTTCTTTCTTGGGTCCCATCGACGCGAGTAGCCTCGAATTACAGGCCACTCACCGAACGAGCGTGCTTGCCGCTATTCCCCGAGGAAGCTTCATGAACATCCATCACACGCCACTTTTCGTCCAACTCGAAGCACGCAGCCAGGGCTCACCGGCTGCAATCCGGATCATCGGAGGTTCGCCATGAATGCCCTCCTGGCCGATGTCATCGATGCCCATGGCGGGCTGACTCGCTGGAAGCGGCACGAGGCGCTTTCCGCCACGATCGTTACAGGCGGCGGATTCTGGCCCCTGAAGGGACTGCACCAGGATCCTACGCCCCGGACGGTCCGGGTCTCGCTACACGAGGAGCGTGCTTCGGTCGCCCCCTTTGGCAAGCCGGAGTGGCGAACCGCCTTCACCGCTGATCGCGTTGCCATCGAAACCGTCGACGGCGAGGTGGTTCGGGAACGCCTGGACCCGAGAGCGGCGTTCGAAGGCCACGGCATGAACACGCCCTGGGATCCACTTCACCGCGCCTACTTCAGTGGATACGCGATGTGGACCTATCTGTCCGCGCCATTCGCCTTGGCCATGCCGGGTTTCGAGGCCGAAGAGATCGCCCCCTGGAACGAAGGCGATGAAACATGGCGCGGGCTGCGAGTGAGCTTTCCGGGCCACATCGCCAGCCATAGCACGCAACAGGATTTCTATTTCGGCCCCGACTTCCTGCTGCGCAGGCATGACTACCGTGTCGACGTCGCCGGTGGCTTCGACGCCGTGCAATACGTCCACGACATCGTCGAGGTGGATGGGCTGAAATTCCCGAGCCGGCGCCGGGTGTATCTGCGCGGGCCCGACCTGCATCCGGTGCGTGATCTGCTGATGGTGTCGATCGACCTGAGTCACTTGCGACTGGAGTGACTCCGGGCCGTGGCGCACCGCGAAACCGCTTGAATTGGGACATGGCCTTTTGCCAGACGCTGAGCCGCAGCCCATTGCGGTCAAATAGCCGTCGCGCGTCTAACGGCCAGTCGGCGGCCACTGCAGCGCCACACCCCATGAACGGGGTGTGGCCGGGAGACCGGCGAATCAGGGCGAGGCATGTACCGCAGGGATCCGCGCCAAGCGGCCTTACGTCTCCGCGCCGTAAAAGAACTGCTCGTGCACGACCTTGCCGTCGCGGACGCGGTACACGCAGATTTCGTTGATCTGCGAGCGGCCCATGCCCTTGAAGGTCGCATCCAGGGTCATCGCGACACTGAACCAGTCGCCCGCGATCACCGGATCGCTGCAGCCGGCGCTATGGACTGCCTCGACGCCCTCTGCGAACTTGCGGCTCTTCTCGAAGATGGCCGGCAGACCCTTGGCATTGCCGAGCGACCCCGAAGGGGCCCACGGTGGTTCGATACTGACGGCGTCCTGTGCATAAAGTTCGCGCTGCGCCTGTTCGTACTGCCCGGCGCGGCACAACTCGACCAGGCGTTTGGCTACAGATTCGATGTTCATTGCGATGGCCATGTGAGGGTAGGAAAGTAAGCAACGGATGGCAGGATTCGCCCCTCCCGATCGGTCACATCGGTCGGGGAACTACCGGCGCTGCCTGCAGGTCGGCGTCAGGAACATCCGTCAGTGCAGGACTCCCAGTAATGCCTTGGCGGTTGCCTCCGAGGAGGCGGGGTTCTGTCCCGTGATCAGATTGCCATCGACGATCGCGAGGCTCTGCCAGTCGTCGACCTTCTCGAACCGACCGCCAAGACGCTTGAGCTCATCTTCGACAAGGAAGGGAACGACATTCGTCAGCTGCACCGCTTCCTCCTCCGAATTGGTAAAGCCCGTCACTCGCTTCCCCTTGACGATTGGCTCGCCCTTGTACTGGACGTGATGCAACACCGCTGGGGCATGGCACACCGCGGCAACCGGCTTGCCGGCATCGTAAAAACTCTCGATCAGCTTGATCGAGCTCTGGTCCTCCGCCAGATCCCACATAGGGCCGTGGCCACCGGGATAGAACACGGTGTCGTAGTCGTCCGCGGATACCGAGTCCAGGCGCCGGGTATTGGCGAGAATGGCCTGCGCGCCCCTGTCGCCACTGAATCGTATTTGTGCCGGCGTCTGGTTGGCCGGATCGTCGCTCTTGGGGTCGATCGGTGGCTGCCCGCCCTTGGGCGAGACAACCGTAACCTCCGCGCCCGCATCGGTGAAAACGTAATAGGGAGACGCGAACTCCTCCAGCCAGAAGCCTGTCTTCTCACCGGTATTTCCGAGAGTGTCGTGCGATGTAAGAACCATGAGAATCTTCACGAGAGTTCTCCTGATGGTGATCAAGTAGCGATCAAATCCTTGAAACGAAATGACAGAAAAGTAACGAATCCAACCTCCGATCAGGCGAATACAGCTTCGCCATGAACGGGAGATCAAAAGCTTTTACAGCAGGTTCTGTTATGCACGTGGCAAGAAGAACTGCGCAATGATCCTGCGCCAAGGACCCGAGCACTGATGCGGAATTAACCCAAGAAACGTGCCAAATCTTCTGTCTAAAACAGTTCAACACGAGACTCCGCAAAAACCGAATGAAGTTCGTCGCGTCCACGAGCGGCTCAGTCTTTCAACGGAATAAGTCGAGGTCGGACGATCGTGATCGGCGTAATGGCAGCGACCGCCCCGACCAAAACCGGATGTTCGCGAAGCGGTTACGTGGCAACGGCGACTTCGATGCCCCGGACCAGACGCGTTGCCAGCCGCTTGTTCTTCAACTGCGCCAACCACCACTCCAATGCGCGCCCCTGGTGGTCGCCGCGCCAGGCAACGAAGAGCTGGTTGGGCTCGCGCGGATCGGCCATTGCCTTCTCTATCAGAGCGCCACGTTTCAACAGCCCCGCGACGCGATCACGCGGTAGCCAGCCTATGCCCAACCCCTCGCATTGCGCCTGGATCTTGGCGCGCATGCTCGGCACGGCCAGCGAAGGTTGCCCGCCGAGCACTCCATAGCCCCGGACATCCACTCGTCGTGAGGTGTCGGCCACGACGATGGCCCTGTGCTGGATAACGGTCGCCCTGTCCAGCGGCTCCTCGGCCTTGGCCAAAGGATGGCTGGGCGACACCGCAAAGACCCAATCCATCACGCCCAATTCGTCCCAGCGCAGTCCGGGAATCACCGGCGGCTCGTTGGTGGCGCCCACCACCAGATCCGCGCGGCCGTCGCGCAGCGCATCCCATGTGCCGGTCAGGACTTCGTGCGTAATGCGCAGCGTGACGCCGGACTGCAGGGCGTCGAACGCGCGGATGACCGGCACCAGCGTTTCGAATTCCAGGATCTCATCGGTGACGATCCAGAGGCGATCTTCCCAACCTCCTGCCACCTGTTTGACGCGCTGCGTGAGCCGCGAAACGTCCAGGAGGAGCCGCGCGGCCTCTTGTGCCAGCAAGTGCCCGGCCGGGGTGAGCTGCAAACGGTAACGGCGTCGATCGAACAACAACGCATCGAAGCGCGCCTCGAGCTGCCGCGCGGCATGCGACACGGTAGACGGAGCCTTGCCCAGTCGGGCGGCCGCACGGGACAGGCTTCCGCTCTCGCGGATGGCCTCCAGCAGGGCCAATTCGTCGGCTGACAACATGTTCGACGCCTTCGAACGAGTTCGTCGTGATTATGGCACGGCAAATCGCATGTGCCGCGCCAGCATGCACTCACAGCAACTTGCTGGCATCGAAGGAAATCACCATGAACCGCTTTACCAACAAGACCGTTCTCGTCACCGGCGGCAGCAGCGGCATCGGCCTGGCCGCCGCCAGGGCGTTCGCCGCAGAAGGTGCGCGCGTGGTCATCACTGGCCGGGATGCTGCGGCGCTGGAGCAGGCCAAGGCCACCCTGGGCAACAACATCGTCGCACTACGCAGCGATGCCGGCAGCATCGCCGACGCGAAATCGCTAGCGGCGGCGCTGACCGCCAAGGACCTGCGCCTGGACGCCCTCTTCATCAACGCCGGTGCCGCGAAATTCGCCGCCTTCCCGGACGTGGACGAGGCGCTGTGGGACCAGATCTTCGACACCAACATCAAGGGCCCGTATTTCCAGGTCCAGGCCCTGTTGCCGCTGCTCAACCCGGGTGCGTCGATCGTGATCAACGGTTCCATCAATGCCCGCATCGGCATGCCCAACACGTCGGTCTATGCGGCGAGCAAGGCTGCCGTCATTTCACTGGCGAAGACGCTGTCGGCCGAGCTGCTGCCGCGTGGTGTGCGTGTCAACGTATTGAGCCCGGGCCCGGTCGCGACTCCGATCTACGGGAAGCTCGGCCTCGATGCAGCCACGCTCGAAGCCACGGCCGCGCAGATCCAGAGCCAGATCCCGCTGGGCCGCTTCGGTACTGCAGAAGAGATCGCCGCCACCGTGTTGCACCTGTCCGCGCCCGAGTCCGCCTACATCGTCGGCACCGAGATCATCGCCGACGGCGGCATGAGCCAGCTCTGAGCGGCGATTCCCGCCCCCGTCGCCGGCCGAAGCCTGCCCCTGATCACGTAGCTGTTCCCATCGGGCCTTCGGTTGTGCGGCAAATTCCCCCAAGGAGAACGTCATGAATACCTTGCTTCGTCCTTTCCAACTGGCTGCGGCCGCCCTGCTGATGGCGTTGGTGATGCAGTCTCACGCCCACGCCGCGGATAAGGCGGCCATCCAGAGCCACACCGCCGACGTCAACGGCGTCAACCTGCACTACCTGCAGGCCGGCAAGGGCAAGGAAACACCAGTCGTGCTCCTGCACGGCTATGCCGAAACCAGCCACATGTGGCTACCGCTGATCTCGCAGCTCAGCGACCGGCGCACGGTGATCGCACCGGATCTTCGCGGCGCCGGCTCGTCGTCCAAGCCGGACGGCGGCTACGACAAGAAGACCCTGGCCCAGGACGTCCATGCGCTGGTGCAGAAGCTGGGCTATCGCAAGGTCAAGATCGTCGGCCACGACATCGGCCTGATGGTCGCCTATGCCTACGCGGCGCAATACCCGAATGAAGTGGAGAGCATCGTACTGATGGATGCCTTCCTGCCGGGCGTGGGCGACTGGACCAAGGTCTGGTTGCTGCGTGACCTGTGGCATTTCCACTTCTACGGCGAAGTACCGCTGAAGCTGGTCGAGGGCCGCGAGCGCATCTACTTCGAGCACTTCTGGAACGACTTTGCCGCCGATCGCACGCATTCGATTCCCGAAGCGGACCGCCAGTTCTACGCGGCCGAATACGGCAAGCCCGGCGGCATGCGGGCCGGCTTCGAGTACTTCCGCAATTTCGAGCAGGATGCCAAGGACTTCGCGGGCTTCGCCCAGACCAAGCTGACCATGCCGATGCTCGTGATCGCTGGCGAAAAGGCCTCCGGCCAGTTCCTGATCGACCAGGGCAAGCTGGTGGACACCAATGTCGAAGGCGTCATCGTCAAGGGCTCGGGGCATTGGCTGATGGAGGAAGCCCCGGAGCAGACCATTCCCGCGCTCGTTGCATTCCTCAACAAGTAGCGCCGGTTGGGTACTGGGGAAACAAGGCGCGATTGCCCACGATGAATCGAGATGTGCCGGCAATCGCGCACTCCCTTCCTTCGATACACAGGAGTCGAACATGTCCGCCAGAATCCTTCCCGCCATCGTAGTGAGCGTCGCATTCTGCTCTGCTGCCATCACTGCAGCTGCGACAAACGATCCATCCGGTGCCGCCCGGCTTACTCCGCAGGAATATGCCCAACTGGCTCCCACCAGCGCGAGCGCCGGCACATCCGGCGTCGCCGGACTCGAGACCCGGGTACTGAAAGGGAAGCCATCGGGTAAAGGCCTCTACACGATCCTGCTCACCGTCCCGGCCCACACCCGCATCGCCGCGCACGACCATCCGGACGATCGCGTGGCGACGGTCATTTCCGGAACGTGGTACTTCGGCTACGGCACGAAGTTCGACGAGCACGCGCTAAAGGCGCTACCGCCCGGCAGCTTCTACACCGAACCTCCGGGTGAGGCACATTTCGCCCGTACCGGCGATACGGCCGTGGTGTTGCAGATCACCGGAGTCGGCCCGACGGGGACGACTTACGTGAAAGCGCCATAGAGGCACTCCGACCGCACTGGCGATTGAACGCGGCAGGGAAAGGCTGCCGAGGGTCGATTGCCGCCCAGGGTTGTGGGCATGCCCGAAGCGGGTATCACACGGCCCATCGTTGTCCGAGGCCGGGGCACTGGGTTCAACGCGCATCAGCGGGGAGTTGGACGACTGCATCCAGCCCCCCGCCATCGCGGTTGCGAAGCGACAGCGCCGCGCCGATGGCATCGGCGAGTTGCTGCGCTATCGCCAACCCAAGTCCGGTACCGCCGGTATCGCGGTTGCGCGATGCCTCAAGCCGATAGAAGGGTTCCAGGACGTTGGCGAGTTCGTTATCCGGAATTCCGGGGCCGTGATCGCGCACGGTAATGAGAACCTGCCTCGTGGCGCCGATCTCCACAAGCACCTCGGCCTCGCCGGCATACTTGAGCGCGTTGTCGATCAGATTCGCGACGATTCGCCGCAGCGCATGCAATCGTGTGTTTGCCTGCGCGCCGGAACGGCCCGCAAACGAAACAGGCTTGCCGATGTCGCGGTAATCGGCCACCAGACTTTCAAGGAACGCATCCATGTCCAGCCTCACAAGAGGCTCCTCGCCGCCGTGCGCGCTGCGGGCATAGGCGATGCCTTCGCGCACCAGGTGTTGCATCTGGCCGAGGTCGTCGAGCAACTTGTCGCGCTCCGGAGCGCCTTCCATCGACTCGACGCGCAGGCTCATGCGCGTGATTGGGGTCTGCAGGTCATGCGAGATCGACGCGAGAATATGCAGGCGCTCGCGCATATAGCGGGCAATTCTGTCCTGCATGGCATTGAAGGCATCGACGGCATTCGCGACCTCCTTCGGGCCACCAGGCTTCAGGCGTTCGCCATCGCCTGTCGGACGCAGCGACTGGGCGGCATTCGCCAAGCGCTCAAGCGGTCGCGTCGCCAATCGAACCGCCGCCAATGTACAGAGCAGCAGTAGCGCCAATTGCGCGGCCAGGACATACGGCAACCAACGTGCGATGGGCATTACCGACGGGCGGACGTCGACGGTAACGGCAGTGCCATCCCGCAGGATGGCATGTATCTCGAACCTTCCGGGATCGCCGCGCACCGCATTTGTCGTCAGCGGATAGTGCGGGCCCAAGCTCATCCCGATGCGCTGTGCCACATCGCGCCCATTGGGATCGGCCAACGGCGGCCCGCCCTCGCCCGCATCCAAGCGGTAGTAGAACGTGCGTCGCCGCAGCAACGGCAACATTTCAGCGCGTTCTGCAGGCAAGAGCCGGTCGAGCATGTTCACCGCCACGACGACATCCTGCTCCACGTTACTCATCAACATCGAACGAGCGGCTTCATAGCGCTCGTAGAAAAGCAGCGAAAACGACAGTCCATGCGCGATGAGCAGGCCACCGAAAAGAATCAGTGACAGCCGAGCGGCGATAGTGCGCGGTAGCCAGCGGGCTGCACCGAACGTTCTCACTCGCCCTCACCCACCAGCGTAACTGGCATACTGAAAACATAGCCTTCGCTACGCACGGTCTTGATGTACGACTGATCGCGTGCGTCGTCCTGCAGTCGCTGGCGCAGGCGACTCACTAGCAGGTCGATGGACCGCTCGAACATTTCGGCATCGCGGCCCTGCGTGAGATTGAGCAACTGATCCCGGTTCAGGACGCGATTGGGGTGGTCGAGAAACACGCGAAGCAGGCGGAACTCCGCGCCGCTGAGCGCCACGATCGTGTCGTCGGGTGCGAGCAGGTGTCGCGCGGTCGTGTCCAGGCGCCATTGGCCGAAGGCCAGCAAGCGACTGGCCTCGGTCACCTGGAGATTGGGAGGCAGCATGCGCGTGCGGCGGATGACGGCCTTGATTCGCGCCAGCAGCTCTCGCGCCGCGAAGGGCTTGACTACGTAGTCGTCCGCGCCCATTTCCAGCCCGAGAATGCGATCGGTAGGGTCGTCGCGTGCCGTAAGCATCACCACGGGGATAGTGCGGTGCTTGCTGGTGCGCAGGTTGCGCGCAATCGTCAGCCCGTCCTCGCCTGGCATCATCACGTCGAGAACGATGAGATCCACGGAGCCAGTGTCCAGCACCGCACGCATCTCGCGGCCGTCGCCGACACCGGTTGCGCGCAGTCCGTTCTTCTGCAGATAGTCAGCGACCATTTGCCGGATCTCGCGGTCGTCGTCGACGATCAGAATGTGATCTACGTGTTCCATGCGATTCTTCGGCAGGTGGGGAAACCGCGGAGCGCTTTCGCCCGGGGATTATGCATTCGCCAGCGCGGTCAGGCGCGGACAGTGTATTGGGACGGCAATTGCGGGATCCGTCGCTCTTTCTCTGTACTGCCTGCCACGACCGTTCCCTGGTCGTGACAGCGCTATTGCCGCCTCAGACGTGCATCGGGGAACACCGGATGACGCAGGTCTTGGGCCAGCACCTCGGGGCCAGGGCTCAGGCGACCGCCAGCTCGACATCCACGTTGCCGCGGGTCATGCGCGAGTACGGGCAGGTCTGATGGGCGACTTCGACCAGCTCGCGCTTCAGGTCCTCGTCCAGGCCAGGCAGGTTCACGTTCAACTTCACGGCCAGCTGGTAATCGCCGGCGCCGGTCTTGCCCAACGAAACTTCGGCATCGACGGAGGCATCCTCCGGCAGCCGGACCTTGCGGGCGGCGGCGGCCAACTGGATCGCGCCGATGAAACAGGCCGAGTAGCCGACGCCAAACAGTTGCTCCGGATTGGTACCCGGCTGGTTGGTGCCCGGCGTTCCAAGCTTGACGTCGAGCGCGCCATCGCTGGATTTTCCGGCGCCGGTGCGGCCGCCGGTGACGTGGGTGTGGGCGGTGTAGAGGATGGTTTCAACGGACTTGCTCATGACAGTGACTCCGGTGCTTTGGGGGAGGAAATGTTGTCTTGCGGGTACTACGGGTTTGCGCCTACTTGCGCTTTTATTGCTGCAACCGCCTGCCGACCGGAAGGTACGGCGACGATGCATCGACAAGGGAGTTGCGTACTTGGCGTGCCTATCTCTGGTCTACCGCCAATGTGCCAAGGACAACGCCTTGGGAATTCAGCTGCCGCAGCAGTTCGAGACCGTTCGCCTGCATCTGCGTCGGATCGATGCCCGTATCCGCGGCCAGCGCGGCGAGGTGTTCGCGGCCGGTGCGTTGCGTTGTCTGTAACGAGGCCAGCAAGTAGTACGCCAACGGCGCAATGCGGGCGAAGCGGACCTGGTGCCCGGCGTCGCGATGCACGAGCAGCGTGGTCCACTCGGCGGGCGGTTCATCCGGAATGTTCGCCGGTCCAATCTCGGCTACCGGCCAGCGATAGATCAGCGGCATCGCGAGCGGCGATAGAATCGGCACACCAAGCAGCAGGTCGCCGTCCGGATCGTGCGCCGGCGGCTGCGCATCGCTGACGAACAGCGCCTGCTCCACCCACTCGTAGTGCGCCAGTTCGGTTGCCCACGGCGGCATGCCCAACGTGTTGGCATGCGTTTCGAGGAAGTCGACGAACTCCGAGGCGATCTGTGTGAACAGCGGCGTAAGGCTGCGATATCCGCCATAGAATGCCTGCACTAGCTCTTTCCAGCGTTTATCGCCCAGGGTTTCGCGAATGACCGGGAAGCCGCTTGCGAGCAGGCTGTCGATATTGTTGAAGAACAGCTCGCGGTACACGCGCAACCGGCGCGGCTCGATGCCCGGAGGCGGCGCATGGGCGTCCGGATCGCGCAGGTGGCGCGCGAGGGTGAACTGCTGTTCCCGCAGGGTGGCGATGTCAGGCTGCACGGCTCTGCTCCAGCAGTCGTGCACGGTCGGCATAGGCCGCCTGCATCATTCGGATGCGCCCGGTCTCTTCCAGGAGCTCCTTCAAGGGTGGGAAATTGAAGTCGCGTTCCAGCAACGTCGGACGCACGCCGAAGCGGCGGTACGCGCTGGCCAGCAGCGCCCACACGTCCGGCTTCACCGGCGCGCCGTGGGTATCGACCTTCAGGTCGATGTCTTCGTCGTAGTGACCGGCGATGTGGTACTGGGTGACTCGGCCGGCAGGCAGGCGCGCGAGGAAGTCTTCGGCGTCGTAGCCGTGGTTGATGGAATTGACGTACAGATTGTTGACGTCCAGCAGCAGGTCGGTGTCGGCTTCGCTCAGCACGGCGCTGATGAAGTCGACCTCGGCCAACGCCTGGTACGGCGCGGCGTAGTAGGAAACGTTCTCCACCGCGATGCGACGGCCCAGCACGTCCTGCACTTGGCGGATGCGCGAGGCGACGTGACGGATCGCCTCTTCGGTGAAGGGAATGGGCATCAGGTCGTACAGCTGCCCTTCGTCGGACGTATAGCTCAGGTGTTCGCTGTACAGCGCGACGTCGAAACGGTCGTTGAATTCGCGCGTGCGGCGAAGCAACTCCATATCCAGCGGCTCAGCCCCGCCAAGCGATAGCGACAGGCCGTGCGCGGTGATCGGGAAGCGGGCCGACAACTGCGTCAGCTGCTCGCCGAATTGCCCGCCCACGCCGATCCAGTTGTCCGGTGCGACTTCCAGGAAATCGACCGCGCCATCCTTCATGGCGAGCAACTGCGGCAGCAGACCGCGACGCAGTCCCAGGCCAGCGGAAGTTGTAGAACCGATGGTGCGCATGACGAATTCCTTCAAAAGGATGGGCGCCCTCTCGTGAGAGAGAATGAGAGAGCCGAGAGGGCGCCAGGGGAACTACGAAGCACTAATGCCTTGATCGTCTTACTTGGCGTAGTTTGCGAACAGGCCGGCCGGGATCGACTTGCCATTGGATTCGAAGGCGCGCTTGACGTTGTCATAGGCTTCCTTCTCGCTGATGTAGCCGTCGCGGCTCTTGTCGATCTGGGCAAAGTAGGCGTCGCCGTTCGGCACGACTGCGAGGAACTCGGCCTTCGAGACGCGACCGTCGTCGTCGGTGTCGGTCTGGGCGAAGCGGGCGTCGCCGCACTTGCCTTCACCGCACTTGCCTTCGGCGGCCTTCGTCACGGCTGCGGCCTGGGCGGGCTTGGCCTCGGTCGCGCCGCACTTGCCCTCGCCGCACTTGCCTTCTTCGCCGGCATGGCTGGCGGTGACCATGTATCCCTGTGCGAGCGGCTGCACGGCAAAGGCGGTGCCGGACAGGATCATGCCGGCGAGTGCGATGCCGAGCATGCCGGCGGTCTTGTTGCGGGTGTTGTTATCGCGGTTCATTGCATTTACTCCGGGGGAAATATGCGGCTATGCCGCAGGGGTTGCGCCGCGATTGCGGCGCGCATTTGAAATGAGGTAATCGAGGCTGAGGTGTCCTGCGCCCTTGAAGATCAGCGGCGCGAGCATGAGCAGGAACAGCAGCGGCAGCTTGTAGTTGCCAAAGCCCTGGTTGGTGATCGCATAGCCCTGCCAGAGTTCGGCGAAGCTCGACCAATGGGCGGGCAGGTGCACGGCATGGATCGCGACGATCGTCAACAGGAACAGCGCGAATGCCGCATAGCGTGTGCCGAATCCGATGAGTATCGCGACCGCACCGACCAGTTCGATCCATGTCGCCATCGCCCAGTTGACGTTCGGGCTGAGCAACGAGAACGGAAAGAGGAACTTGTCGGCGAGATCTGCGAACCAGTTGTCGCCATGCAGCTTTTCCCATCCGGCCTCGAAGAATTCCCAGGCGAGGATGGCGCGGAGGCCGACTGGAGCTGCCCAGTTCCCTGCCCGCTCGAGACGGGAGATAAGCGCCGTGTGCGCTGCAGTGATGGTATTGGTGGACATCTTGAAATTCCTAAGGAGCGAGTGTTTCGGTGACGCTATTTCACCGTTGTGCGGTATCTCGGATGTGTCCCATCGCCGTGCTTTTTGTCCACGAGCATGTCCGTCGCTTCGCGCGATACAAACCGTTACAAAGGGCTGAACCTCACTCCCGGAGGAGCGCACGAACGCGTGCTTCGGTCTGCTCGTACCCGCCCTCGCCGAAATGTGAATAGACGACGCGACCCTGACGATCGATCAGGTACTGCGCGGGCCAATAGCGATTCCCGTACGCGTTCCAGGTCTTGTAGCTGTTGTCCTGCGCGACCGGATAGCGGATCCCGTAGCGCTGCACGGCGCCGCGGACGTTGGCGAGGACGCGCTCGTGGCCGAATTCGGGGGTGTGTACGCCCACCACGACGAGCCCTTGCGGGGCATACCGCTCGTGCAATTGCCTAACGTGCGGTATGACATGGATGCAGTTGATGCAGTCGTACGTCCAGAACTCGACCAGCACCACCTTGCCGCGTAGCGATTGCATCGTCAGCGGAGGGCTGTTGATCCAGTGATTGATGCCAGTGAACTCCGGCGCCATGGGCGGCGAAGATGACGAGGCCTTGTTGGGAAGGATGGGTTCTTGCTGGTTGTCAGCCATGCAGGAGGTGGCGGCGAGGCACGCCAGAAGGGCGGCGGAAATCTGCTTGATCATGGAATTACAGTCCGGTGGAGATGACAGGGAGCCACTGGGTCGCCCACGCGATCAGCGTGGTGTCGCAGTGGAGGAGTTGCAGCGCGGCCACGCCGATGGCGACCACGCCGAAGACCTTGCGGAACAGGTCGGCTCGGCGATTGAAGAAGGACAGGCGCGAAGACACCCAGTGCCCGCCGTACGCGATGGCCAGCATGGGAACACCTGCGCCCAGCGCATAGAGGCCGAGCAGCGCTGTCGCCTCACCCGGCGCTTGCGCACTGGCCGCCAGTGCCAACACGGCGGTCAACACGGGCCCGGCGCATGGTGTCCACGCGACACCCAGCGAGGCACCGACGATGAGTGCGTTGGCCTTTCCCTGCGGCAAGCGCGAGGGCGCACGGTTGGGGCGGAGCACGGCGAGCAGGTGTTGCGTGCGGGCCGCCAGCCATTCGAACGGCGTCGCCCACACACAGCCAAGACCTGCAACGAGGAGCACGACTATGGAAGCTGTGCGGATAGCCTGCTGCGCTTCGCCCGAACTCGACGCCATCGCGCCGATGAGGATTCCACCCAGCGCGAACGAAAGGACGAAGCCGATGATGATGAGGAGCGGCTCGATACGGCTACGGCCGGCGGTGGTCGCAAGCACGATCGGAAGCACCGGCAAGATGCACGGCGAGGCGATCGTCGCGATGCCGGCGACGGCGGCAAGTGCGTAATCCAACATGACGGATCCTGCGTGACTTCGATGTTGCGCAGGATCGCCGTGGCCTGTACTGCAGGTGTGTCGCGGTTCGCCTGAATCGCAAGCCCGTGTGTGCAACACGGGCCTGGATACAGTCTGTTACGAATCAACCTTCCTCGATCCGCATGCTCTGCTCCATCGCGAAGCACTGGTCCCAGATCCACGCGTCGTAGCCGCCAAGGCGCGTGGCCCATTTCGGCGTAAGCGTATTGACGCACTGGAGCGCGACGCGATCGATGTAGTTGTCGAACAGCGCCCAAGGGTTGGTCTGGTCCTTCGGGTCCATCCCCTCGCCCAGCTTGGTCGTCGCGAGCGCGCCGCCGGCGGCCTTCTTGAGGTCGGCATAGAACTCGGCTTGGACGTCGACGTCGGCTCGGGTACCGGTACGCGCAACGTGACCACCGACCAGGGTGTCCCAGCCCTTCATCTTGCGGATGTCTTCGACCTGGGCAAACACCGCAGGCACGTCCTGCGCGACCGCGAAACGCCGCCACGGCATCCAGCCGGGGAAGATCACGTCAACGACCATGAGCACCTTCTGCTCCGGCGCCCGGATATAGATATTGCCGGGCTCGTGCGCGTTTCCGAAATAGGAAAGCTCCAGCTTCTTGCCGCCGACATTGAGCGTGTACTTGTCCTGGAAGGTAACCGATGGCACGGGACGGTCCGGGTCGGCCGCGCGCTTCAGCAAACGGGCGGTTTCGGCATGAGCGATGATGACCGGATTGCCGCCAATGGCCTTCGCGCCACCGATGTGGTCCTTGTGCGCATGGCTGTAGATTAGATGGGTGATCGGCTTGTCGGTTACTTCCGCGATGCCCTGCTGGATCTTCGCCGCGTACAAGGGTGGCGCGTCGACTACTACGACGCCCTTGTCGTAAACCAGGAACATCGACTGGTAGACATTGTCGGTGATCATGTACAAGCCGCCGCCGAAGTCCTGCAGCCGGTATCCCTTCGCGGGATCGACGTCCGGCCCCTTCGCAGCTTCAGGAATGTCCATGTACCGGGCGGTGCGATCGCCGATTGCCGGAATCGCAGGCATGCCGGGATACGGTGCGTCGGCCGCGTCGACCCGGTTACTGTTCGCCTGTGCGGCCACGTCCGCGGCGGCGAACAGGGACAGGCCGGCCGTGAGCATGGCCGTCGCAAGAATATGAAGGATATGTCGCATGGGGGTTCTCCTGGTATGCGCGGTCACGCGATCGAGATCTGCACGTCGATGTTGCCGCGCGTGGCACGCGAGTACGGACAAGTCTTGTGGCCTTCCTCGACGAGTTCTCGCTTCAGCGCATCGTCGAGACCCGGAAGGTCGACTCGGAGCTTCACGGCGATCTGATAGTTGCCGTCGGCTATGGTGCCAAGCGTGACATCGGCATCTATGGCCGTGTCGTCGGGCAGGCGCAGCTTGCGCTTGCTCGCCGCGACTCCAAGCGCACCAAGGAAACAGGCGGCATAACCCACGCCGAAAAGCTGCTCCGGATTCGTTCCTGGCTTTCCACTACCTGGCATGCTGAGCTTCACGTCGAGCTGACCATCATCGGAGCGACCGGCACCGTCGTGACGGCCACCCGTGATATGCGTGTGCGCCGTGAACAGCTCCTTCTCGATGGGCGCGATGTTGTTGGAGAGGTTCATTTTTTCCTCACTTTTCCGGTGTGCCCGACTTCACGGTGTAATCGGGCAAGTGCACTTCGACTTCGCGATTGGTCTGCAACCCGAACTCCATCAACCGACCGATGCGCTGTTGCGTGGACGGACGCCCGACCGATCCGATGAAGGCGTCCCATTCCTTGCCGATCTCTTCATTGCTCGGCAGGCTGTTGGCGTTGACCAGGCCCTTGATGTCGGCGATGGCGCGCTTGTCGAACGTCGAGATTCTGCGTGCGAGTTTGTCGACGAAGGCGTCGAGTTGCGCATCGGGCAATGCACGGTTGACATAGCCATAACGTTCGGCAAGTTCACCGTCGATATCGTTGCCGCTGAGCAGGACTTCCAATGCGCGGCCACGACCCATCAGGCGTGGCAAGCGGGCCATGGGGCCGCCACCGGGCACGAGTCCTGCCCCGATCTCCCACTGTGACAACACGGCCTTTTCCCGGCTGGCGAAGCGCATGTCGCTGGCCAGTGCGAGCTCGCTGCCGACGCCGGTGGCTCGGCCGCGGATCGAAACGATCGAAACGACTGGCGCGCGGCTCAGGCGCACGAGCATGTCGGGCAGCGGCGGAAGACCCGTCGTCCCTGCGGGCATTTCGGTCGATTCTTCGAGCGGAGGCACGAAGTCGTAGTGCGTCAGGAAGAAGCCGGGAACCGCGCTGTCGAACACGACCACGCGCACGTCCGGGTCCTGTTCGATCTGCGTGATCACCGCATTGAGTTGCGGCATGGCACGCGGTCCGTAGATATTGAACGGCGGGTTGTCGATCGTGACGCGCCAGTATCCCGGGGTGATGCGTTGCAGCCGGAACTGGTCCGTCTTCTTGTCGACACGGCGCGCTTCGGTGGAATCGGCCTGTGCGGCCGGATCGGCCGCCAACCCTGCTCCGGACGTCGCAAGACCTGCGACCAGTACCGCGGCGGTTAGCAGATGCATTTTCATGGCGAACATCTCCCGCGTCGCCGCCATGAGGACGGCGACGCGATGCAATGGAAAGGAAAGAATGCTGGGACGTCAGGATTGGCCGGCAGCAAGTCGTCGTCGGAGTTCGGGCACGGGCAGACCGCCCCAACCCCAGTTCTCAAGCGGGACTTCTTCGATGATGACGAAGGTGGAGTCGAGCGGCTTGTTCAATACTTTCAAAAGCAGCTCGCTTACGCCCTTGATGAGCTCGGCCTTCTCTTCGTTGGTCGGTGCGTCGCGATCGGGCGTCGTGCCTTCGCGAGTTACCTGGATCGTTACCATAGGCATGGCATTCTCCTGGTGGATGGCGTATGCGGGTATGCGTCAGTGGCCGGCGCTCTGGCCACCATCGACGTGCAGGATCTCGCCTGTCACGAAGCCGGCGGACTCGAGGAATACAACCGCCTGCACGATGTCCGCGATATCACCCAAGCGGGCGACCGGATGAAGCGCGGCCAGCCATTCATGCGTTTCCGGCGGGTGAAGCGGGGTCTTGATCACGCCTGGCGACACCGCGTTAACGCGGATACCGCGCTTGGCGTACTCGATGGCGAGCGACTTAGTCGCGGCGTTGAGGCCACCCTTGGTAAGGGAAGCAAGCACTGACGGTACGCCTTCGATCGCGTGGTCGGTGAGACTCGTCGTGATGGTAACGACGTGGCCACTGCCCTGCTTTTCCATCTCGGCAATGGCGGCCTGGGTGATGTTGAAGAAACCGTCCAGGTTTACGGAGATGTTGAGCGAGTAGTCGTCTTCGGTGAGCTGCGTGAAGGGCTTGGCTGTGAAGACGCCGGCGTTGTTGACCAGGGTGTCGATGCGACCAAATTGCGCCAGAGCCTCCGAGACGATGCGCTTGGCAACGGCGGGATCGGCGATATCGCCGGCGACGGTAAGGACGTCCGGATCGTTGCTCGCTTTGATGTTGCGGGAATTGGCGACAACGCGGTAGCCGCGGTCACGGAGGGAGTGGACGACGCCGGCGCCGATGCCTTGGGAGGCACCAGTGACGATGGCGACTTTGCGGGAGGTGTTCATGGTGTCGGACTCTGAGTTGGGGGAGTGTCGGAGGTGATTCCTTTCGACAACCCGCAATCTAGGCGTCCACGCGGCGCCTGCGAATCCAACGCGTCAGGCAGACATCCTTCCGCGAAACGAAACAATCGGCCGGGGAGGCTATCCCGGCTGACGCGCGAAGGCCGCCCGTAGGCGTGGCAACGCGAAGTCGACGAAGGCCCGCACCTTTGGCACGGACAACCGCCCGTACGGCGTCACCAGATGCACCGGGATGGGCGGCGGCTGCGCACCGGCCAGCACGACACGCAATGCATCGCGTTCGAGCTCCGACGCGACATGGTAGGACAACAGGCGCGCGACGCCGTGCCCCTCGACCACGGAGGCGATCACCGCGCGCACGCTGTTGACCACCATCCGTGGCGTGAGCGAGACCGAACGGGGAATCGTGCTGCCTTCCACCGGAGGAAAGCTCCAGGCGTCCACGCCCATATGCTCGCTCGTGACGATGCTATGTTTCGCGAGATCCGCGATGTCGTTGATGCGAGGGTGCGTGGCCAGGTATCGCGGCGAGGCCACGACGATTCGTCGCACCTCACCGACCGACTGCGCCACGAGTGTCGAATCGGCCAAGTTGGCAATGCGCAAGGCGACATCGATCCCCTCGTCAACCAGGTTGACCGGGCGCTCCAGCAGATGCATGCGGACATGCACCGTGGGGTATTCCTCGATGAAGGCATCGACAATCGGACGAAGCAATTCCACGCCGGCGAATACAGTGGCCGTTAGCGTCAGGGTGCCGCGCGGAACCGAGCGCTCACCGGCGGCCTGTCTATCGGCTTCCTCCAGCTCGTTAAGAACGCGGCGACATGCGGCGGCATAACGCTCGCCAGCTTCGCTCAACTTGCTCGATCGCGTGGTCCGGTGCAGCAAGGGAACGCCGACGTGCGCTTCGAGATATGCGATTGCACGACTCACCGCCGCTGGTGAGCGGCCGGTGCGACGACTCGCGCCGGCGAGGCTACCCTCATCCAGTGCCGCGATGAAGATCTTCATGGCCTCGATGCGATCCATCCGTTCCTCAGCCGAGCTCGCCCTGTCGGTTTGCGACGCAGACATCGTCGCACGCTTCCATCATTTCATGGGCAAGGGTTCGTACGAGACTGCCCGCGGACATCGTCCGAGCGAGCGGCGCGCCCTGCCCGGCCCAGTGGGCGCCGTAGCCGCTGTAACCCGCCGCCATTGCAGCGGCATGCAATGCCTTGCCCGCGTGATACGCGAGCGGATAGTCGGGGATATCGGCGTCGGCAATGGTCGCGCCCAAGCGGGTGAAATCGTTCGGGAGTCCGCGTGCAGGCCGACCGGAAATGGCGCGCGTGATGACGGTATTGCAGGCATCCGAACCCAGCAGTCGCTCGCGGTATGCGGCATCCGCGAGCGATTCGTCGGTGGCGACGAACGCAGTGCCCAGCTGTGCCGCGCATGCACCTAGGGCGAGTGCCGCGGCGATTCCGGCCCCATCCATTATTCCGCCCGCGGCGATAATTGGAAGCGACACGTTCTGTGCCAGCAGGCGCGTCAGCGCCATGATTCCGAGCTGCAGATCGTCCGCGTCAGGATCGAAAACACCGCGATGCCCGCCAGCTTCGACGCCTTGCGCAACGATGGCGTCGAGGCCAGCGCGTTCGATCGCCTGCGCTTCCGCGAGATTCGTTGCAGTTGCGATCAGCACGATGCCACTCGACCGCAACGCCTCGATCTGGCTCTGATCCGGCAAGCCAAAATGGAAGCTCACGACGCGAGGACGCTCCTCGACGAGCATCGCGCACATTGCCGCATCATGGAGAAAAGAGACGTACGGCGAGCGCAATGCTTCAGGCGGCCGCGCCCGCCAGCGCTCGAACTCCGGCCGAAGATGATCCAGCCACCGCACTTCCCTGCTCGCACAGGCCACCGGCGCACGATGCACGAACACATTGACGTTGAGCGGCCGGGCACACGCTCGCTTGAACGCTCCAATCGCATCGCGCGCCTGCGCCACCCCCATGGCCCCTATCGCCAAGGCACCGAGCCCTCCGGCTGCCGAGACTGCCGCCGCCATCGCAGGCGACGAAATGCCCGCCATCGGCGCCTGCAGAATCGGCAATGACACACCAAGCGTCTGGAGAAAACGCTGCTTCATGAAGCGCGACCTGGCAGGCCCATGGACTGATCCACGTACGCATCCATGCTATGCGCTCCGCCGGCCACGTACAGCCAAAATCGCCGGCATGCAGAAAGAATGCCAGCGATGCCGATGGAGCGACCCTATTGCGACGGACTCAAACTGCCGATCGTCGCGCATTGCGACGAATGACCTGGGGAGGCTCACCGAACGCGCGCAGGAATGCGCGTCGCATGCGCTCCGGGTCGGCGAATCCGGTCTCGACAGCCACTTCGTCCATGGTGTTACGGCTTTGCTCGATCATCACGCGCGCGGCCTCCACACGCAATTGTTCGACGGCCTTGGCGGGCGACTGCCCCGTTTCAGAGCGAAACGCACGACTGAACTGCCGCGGACTCAGGTGCGCGGCCTCCGCCAGCGTTTCGACCGTCAGCGGCAACCTCAAGTTCTTTCGCGCGTAGGCCAATGCGCTCTGGATACGATCGGATTTCGGATCCAGCTCCAGCAGCGCAGAATGCTGGGACTGACCGCCGGCTCGGCGGTGATGTACGACGAGCTGCCGTGCGACGCCACGCGATAGATCCACGCCAAAATCCTTTTCGATCATGCCCAGCGCGAGATCGACGCCGGCACTCATTCCGGCCGAGGTCCACACGTTTCCGTCGATGATGAATATGCGGTCGTCCTCGACATGTGCGTCGGGAAACTGTTTTTGCAGCTCTCGTGCGTAGAACCAGTGCGTAGTGACGCGGCGCCCGTCGAGAAGACCCGCTTCACCCAGCAAGAATGCACCGGTGCACACCGAGGCGATACGACGGCTGACCCCCGCGCTTTTGCGAATCTGCTTGAGCAAACCCGTCGATGTCGGCGCGGGACTCAGCAATCCCGCGACGATCAGCGTGTCCAAACGCTGACGCTGCAACGGGCGTGTTTCCAGGGGGACACCGAAGGAATTGGCCACGGCGCCGCCGTGCTCCGACAGCAGTCGGATGCAATAGAGGGTCTCGCCAGCGACGATGTTGGCGAGTTCGAAGGCCGATACCGGTGCCAACCCCATTATCTGGAAGCCGGGAGGCAGGGCGAAGCCGACGGTGAGCATGGCGGCCTCCCTGGGCATGTCCTGAAATGAGGTATATACGACATTTAAGCCACAATCAAGCGGGTCTACATTTCGTTCCGAACCCGGCATCCGCCGACCACGGAACCAAGACAAATGAACACCACCGTCCACAGGGGAACGGCCCTCATTACCGGCGCATCTTCGGGTATCGGTGCCGTGTATGCCGACCGCCTCGCCCGTTCGGGTTATGACCTCATCCTGGTGGCCCGGCGCGCCGAAAAACTGCGCGAACTCGCTGAAGACCTCACGACCCGCACCGGCCGCTCCGTCGAGACGCTTGCCGTCGACCTGGCGAATCCGTCCGATCTGTCCATGGTCGAGGCCGTGCTGCGCAGCGATGCCAGCATCACCCTGCTCGTGAACAACGCCGGCATCGGCGCGACCGCTCCGCTGCTGATCTCCAACGTCGACGAGATGGAGCGCATGATCACGCTCAACGTGAACGTGCTTACGCGCCTGGCATATGCCGCCGCGCCGGCGTTCGTAGCACGCGGCACCGGCACCATCGTCAACATTGCCTCGATCGTGGCGATCGCGCCAGAAATGCTGAACGGGGTGTACGGAGGCAGCAAGGCCTACGTCCTCGCCTTTTCGCAGTCGCTCCAACACGAACTCGCCGACAAGGGTGTTCGCGTCCAGGCCGTGCTCCCCGGCGCGACCGCCACCGCGTTCTGGGACCATGCCGGCACGCCGGTAGAACACCTGCCGCGGGAAATCGTGATGTCCGCCGAGGACATGGTCGATGCGGCATTGTCCGGTCTCGCGAACGGTGAAGTCGTGACCATTCCCTCGCTGCCCGACCAAGCCGAATGGGATGCGTTCGAAGGTGCCCGTCGCGCATTGGCACCGAAGCTTTCGCTCGCCACTCCCGCGCCACGCTACACCACGGGCCTCACCGGTTAAGCCATCCGGCCAGCGCGGACAACCTCCGTGCTGGCCGGTTCAGACCGAGTCCAAACGTTGCCATGAACGCCATCCTCACCACGAACCAGGTCGCGGACGTCCCGTCGATCGCGCGCGTCGTACTGTCCCTGGGGCTGCTCGGCGCGTTGCTGGCAAACCTCCAGTCGCAGGTGCCAGACATGCATTTTGCGGAGCACGGCGGCATTGCGCTGCCGGCGACCGACTGGAGCGCGTGGTTCCATCTGCAGTTCCTGGTGGGCGCGGCACTCGTCGCTGCCGGGCTTCGCTGGCGTCCGCATGCGTCTGAGCGGAGTGCCGCATGAGCATCACGGCGGCCACCGTCGCTCCACCCGCTTCCGCTGCGCGCACCGGGCCGATTGTCCTCATCGCGCTGATCGGGAGCTTCGTGGCCAATGCGAGCGCACAGTTCGTAGGCACGAACCTGGCTGACATCCAAGGCAGCCTTGGCGCGTCTTCGGATGAGGCTTCGTGGGCGACCACGGTCTACACCGCCGCCAACTTCTTCGCCTTCGTCGCCTCGCCGCTACTCGCCCGGACCTTCGGGCTGCGGCGGTTCTTCCTGGTGAGCGCTGCCGTCTTCGGTGCGAGTGCATGGGCATGCGCCCTCGCTACTTCATTGGCTCCGCTTCTCTTCCTGCGGGCGTTGCAAGGTCTCGCGGGCGGCGCGTTCGGGCCAATCGCCTTCGTGGCGCTCTTTCGTACCTGGAGCGGCCCGCGCCTGCCTTTAGGCCTGGCACTGCTGGCGTTCACCCTACTTGTATCCGTCAATGCCGGGCCCGTGCTTTCGGCACCGATCGAAGCCGCATTCGGTTGGCGTGCGCTTTTCCTCGCGCAAATGCTCGCGGCCGCAGCGTTGATACTGGCCGCTCGCCGCTGGCTGCCGGAAAGTCCGCTGAACCTCGCCGAATTCAGGACCGACTGGATCGCGGCCACGTTGCTTGCGGTCGCGACGAGCAGCATGGTGGTGGCCATTTCACAAGGAACGCGGCGTTTCTGGTTCGAAAGCGAACTTATCGCCTGGACGACCAGCCTCAGCATCGGAGCGTGGACTGGCTTCGCGATCGCGCATCGCCGCTCGCCGCTTCGCGTCATCAATGTACAAACCCTTCTCCAGCGTCGCTTCGGGATTCCGATCGCGCTCAACCTGATCTTCCGTGCGACCTTCGCCGCCACGGTGTACCTGATTCCCTTGTTGCTGGCGCTGACGCAGTCCGCTCGCCCGCTGCAGACCTCGCATGCCACCGGGTGGCTACTGCTGTCGCAAGTAGCCGCGTTCCCGCTCGCGTGGCACCTGATGCATCGCCTGGACGGCCGGTGGGTGATGGGCCTGGGTCTTTTGGCAGGCAGCCTGGGCCTCTGGCTGGCATCGCTGGCGACCAGCCAGACCGGCGCAGCACAACTACACGCCAGCCTCGTGTTGCTGGGCGCCGGCCAGATGCTGTTCCTGATTCCCGCCCTGATCGTCGGCGGCGCCTCCCTGAAACCCGAGGACGGGCCGACCGCCACGATCGCGTTCAACATGACGACCGTGGGCGGTACCGCCCTGGGCGTGGGCCTGCTCTCGGACTTCACGACCGAACGCGAGAAGTTCCACTCCAGCGTGCTCGTCGAGCATGTCTCCTGGCTCAACCCGTTGCAGGCCGATCGCCTGTCGGCACTGACCAGCCGGTTCGCCGATCGCATCGGCGACGACACCCTTGCGACCGCGCGCGCCGTCGCGCAGGTCACGGCCGCCGTGCGTCGCGAGGCGTGGGTGCTCGCTGTCAACGATGCGTTCGCCATCCTCGCCGGCGTCCTGTTGCTCGCCACGCTCGGTGTCGCGCTGCTGGGTCGCAGCCCTCCCCTCACCCGTTCCCGCTCCGGAGAAACGTCATGAAACTCCGTTCCGCTTCCATCGCCGGCGTGCTCGCCGCCATCGGCGCCACCGCCGCTGCCGGCGGCCTCATCGCCCCGGGCGGCATCGTCCAGGCCTGGGATTCGCATTACACCGATAACGCGTACGTTCGCGGCGACATCACCCAGATCAGCCCCAAGGTGTCGGGCTATATCGTCGATGTGCCTGTCCGGGACAACCAGCAGGTCGCCGCGGGGGACATCCTGTTCCGCATCGACGACCGCGATTATCGCGCCCGCCTCGCGCAGACACAGGCCGCATTGGCAACGCGCCGGGCGGCGATAGGCAATCTTGATGCGCAGATATCCCTCCAGCGCGCAGTCATCCGCCAGGCCGATGCTGCCGCCGGCGAAGCAACGACCGAGGCGGCGCGTTCGGCACGCGACGCGGTGCGCGCCGAGAAGCTCGCGGGCGAACAGCTGATCGCAGCATCGCAATTCGACCAGCTGGCGTCGTCGGCTCAGGTCGCGGCGGCTCGAGTGACCGAAATGCTGGCGAATTCCGCTGCTGCCCGGCAGCGAATCGCGGTCCTGGAGAGCCAGCGTCCGCAGCTGCGCGCGGACATCCTTGCCGCGGAAGCCACCGTGACGCTGGCGGAGCTCGATGTCGAAAGCACCGTCGTCCGCGCCCCGGTCGGGGGCCGGGTGAGCGAGCGGGCCGCGCGCGTGGGCCAGTTCGTCAAGACCGGTGCACAATTGATCGCACTGGTTCCGCGCGAGCTCTGGGTCGTCGCGAATTTCAAAGAAACGCAACTCAAAGGAATGCAGGCCGGTGACACCGTCGAGATCGGCATCGACGCGGTTCCCGGAGCCACTTTCCACGGACGGCTCGACAGCCTGTCTCCCGCCAGCGGCGCGCAGTTCGCCCTGCTGCCACCGGACAACGCGACCGGTAATTTCACCCGCGTAGTCCAGCGCGTGCCGGTACGCATTGCCCTGCTCGACAACCAGTCTCAACTCGACCACCTGCGTCCAGGAATGTCGGCAACGGCACGGGTCGACATCGACGCGAGCCGCCGGATTCCGGCCACCACCTCCTCCGCCACTTCGATTGAGGTCTCCCGATGAACACACGTCGCCCCGTTGCCATCCTCGGTGGCCAGCGCATTCCCTTCGCCCGCCAGAACACCGCATACACGCGTGCGACCAACCTGGAGATGCTGACGGCCACCCTCGATGCCTTGGTAAAGCGCTTCAACCTGGAAGGGCAGCGACTCGGCGAGGTCGCAGCCGGCGCCGTCCTCAAACACACCCGCGATTTCAACCTGACGCGCGAAGCCGTGCTGGCGAGCCAGTTGGCGCCCCAGACGCCGGCCTATGACGTGCAGCAGGCCTGCGCGACGTCGGTCGAGACCGCCATCCTGGTCGGCAACAAGATCGGCATGGGGCAGATCGAGGTCGGCATCGCGGGAGGCGTCGATTCGTCCTCGGATGCGCCGGTGGCGCTGAGCGAAAGTTATCGTCAGTTGATCCTCGCCCTCAACCGCGCAAAGACAGGCAGCGAGCGTCTGCGCATTCTCGCCGGTTTCCGGCCTGCGATGTTTCGTCCGTCCGTTCCCAACGTCAACGAGCGACGCACCGGCCTGTCGATGGGCGAGCACTGCGAGTTGATGGTCAAGCAATGGGGCATCACCCGCGAAGCGCAGGATGAATTGGCGCTAGCCAGCCACCGCAACGCCATTGCGGCGTATGACGAGGGCTTCTACGACGATCTCGTTGTTCCGTTCCGTGGCCTGCAGCGCGACAACAACCTGCGCGCCGACTCTTCCATGGAAAAGCTCGCCAGGCTCAAGCCGGCCTTCGACAAGACCAGCGGGCATGGCTCCCTCACCGCGGGGAATTCCACACCACTGACTGATGGCGCCGCTGCGATCCTGCTGGCCTCGACCGAATGGGCCGATCTGCATGGCATTCGCCCGCAGGCATGGCTGGTCGATGCGGAAACCGCTGCCGTGGAGTACGCCGGCCCGAACGCGGAAGGACTTCTGATGGCACCGGCCTATGCCGTTCCGCGCCTGCTCGAGCGCAATGGGCTGAGCCTGCAGGACTTCGACTATTACGACATCCATGAAGCCTTCGCAGGCCAGGTGCTTTGCACGCTGAAGGCTTGGGAAGACGCGGACTACTGTCGCGAACGACTCGGGCTGACGCAAGCGCTCGGCCGCATTGATCGGAGCAAGCTCAACGTGCGCGGTGGTTCGGTGGGGCTTGGACATCCCTTTGCGGCAACCGGCGCACGGATCCTGGGCAGCATGGCCAAGCAGCTGATGCTTCATCGCAACCGGACCGGAAAGCCGGCGCGGGCCCTGGTCTCCGTTTGTGCCGCCGGTGGTCTTGGTGTCACGGCCATCCTGGAAGCATGAATGCCTCGCCCCTTGGCGATCTTCGGCGACATGCTCCTACGGGTCGGCCGATCGCAGCAGTCCCGCGGAATGGAAATGAGCCCCCGCAACTGCCAGCCCACTTCCGTCCATATTTTTGACCCAGGAACCACCATGAACACCCTGCGCTATCTAGCCCTCGCATCCCTGGCTTTCGCGATCTTTTCCCCCGCCCATGCCGAGCAGGTCGAGGAAGGCACGAAGACCCCCGTTGTCACCAATACCAACCCGCCCGAAAGTTCCAAAGGCATCCGCGAGCTATTGGAAGGCCGGCCTGAGATTGCCGCCCTTGTGAGCAGCGGCAAGAGCGGAGCCATCGCCGAAGCGCTGAAGGAGCAGCTCGACAATGCGGGCGGCAAAGAGAAAATCGCCGGCGCCATAAGCCAATACCTCAGCAAACATCCGCTAAAGGAAGGACAGGACGCCTCGGACCTTGCATCACAATGGCAAAAAGAAGGCCATCGCTAAGACCTTGAAAGCAAGCTTCAGCAACGCCCTAGATGGCAGAACCATTCTTGCCGTTAGTTTCCAGTCGCATCCTCTTCGAGGATTCTGACGACCTCCGCAACGGCGCGTGGGTCCTTGTATATCTCGTGACCGGAATCGATGATCAAGGTCGAGGTCGCGCCATCGAGCTTCGCACTGTCCAGAGGCACCACTCCATCGCCAGGTGGGTTATGGCGACGTAGCGAGCCCGCGATGGTGTGGTAGCTGATGCCTGCGGCAGGCATGAGCGATTCACCGGCGCGGCGCACTGGTTGCGAAACCCGCAACGTCGAGATGCTGTTGATGGCGGCCCGCCCATATGCGTGGCGCAGCTCCGAACGAACCGCCGATGGATCTGCACGAGCCAGGCGACGCAGCGACTGCAGCTCCGGTGTCCGGCGCCCAACGAGCAGTCGTGCCAGGCGGCCAAACCAGCGTTTCGCACTGGGGCTCCCCCGATGCGGCGTGGCGAGGAAAATGGCCTTGCGCACCCCGGGATAGGGGCGGAACACGAAGACCTGTTGCACCGCCGCGATGTCTTCGTGTTCGGCCTCCATCATCGACGGTGGTTTATGGAAGGCGGCATTCCACAAGACGTCGCCACTGTCCTCGCAAAGCATTCGTGCCACGAGCCCCCCCATGCTGTGACCGACCAGCACGATTCCCTGTCGTGCGGGGTCGTCGTGCTCGGGGTCGAGCACCTTCCATGCCTTGTCCAGATACCCCTGAATCCGATAGCGACTGACGAGCGTGGGCGCATTGGTCTGGTAAACGATGTGCCAAACCTGATAGCGGGAGCTCAGTTCATTCGACGCCCACACCGCGTTGGACAGTCGCGCCCAGATCAGCGGGCTGCTTCCCAGGCCATGGATCATCACGAGGGGGCGCTTGTTCGGATCGTAGTCGTCAAGCAGGTAGACGCCCGCGCGGCGTCCAATTTCATGGCCGCCCAACAAGCCCCAGATGGCCAGTCGTGGCAACTTGGACGTGCGGGTGCCAAGGGCATACGCAGCCATCATGTTCCTAGCCATCGGCAAGGCCTGATCGCCCACCTTGATGCTGTGTATTGCAAAGGGGTTGGCGATCACCAGGCGAGGTACGCTGTCGCCCGCGTCATCAACCTCGACCCAGGCAGTGGCGGCACGGAAGACGCCTTCGGGCGGCAACAGTTCGCAGGGCGGCCGATCGGTGCAGCGGGGCGAAAGCAACACCACTGGCACGCCGAAGCCCGCGTTCTTCTGCTCCACCCCATAGTCGGCAGGAATCTGGACCGTTCGCGCCAAGGCAATCCGCAAGGGCGGATGCAGATACTCGGACAGTCCTCGAAACTCGACATCGACCGGAACGCCACCCATCCGTCGTCGCCCGGGCGACCAGCCGCTGGGCTGCTCGGCCAGCACGGAAAACAGCAGCTGATCGGTGCATCGCTGGGACAGCGATGAAGCGGAACGCGTGGCCGCGGCTTCGGTTGCGCGGAGCGCGGCGAGCTGGGCGTACACGGCGCATGCCAGCCACGCCTGTTGGATCTGTTCGCGCCCTCGCGCGCGACCCACGCTCTCCGCCGACGCAATCGCCCCCTCCCGACACGCAGCCCAGTCGGAGCAGGTGGTCGATAATTTAGGCTCTCGCGCTGGCATCGATCGGCAAGACGCGAGCGTTAACAACGCCATCGTCAACGCCATGAGTGCGTACCCGCGGATGATGCAAACCGCCGAATCCTGCATGTCCACCTCGGCGCCGCTGCGTGGGACAGGGTTAGGCTACTCCTTAGCAAATCAACGTTGATCGGGAGGTTATGCGGCAGCCATTTCAATGCGCTTAAGCCGACGCGACGCCAATCACTTGCTTTGAAGCTTCGTCAATCCCATTCCAGAGCACGCCCCGGCGGGCACCCCGCCAGGCTACGTTGCGCTAATTCGGCCTGCATGGATCGGCCAGCTTCTCCACCGACTCGCCGGATGTTGGCCATCGCGACCACGCGGTGCCGCTCCATGGCAGCGGCGCCCTTTGGAGGGTGGTGAAATTCGCCAGGCCCGTTTTGGCGCCAGCCAGCCCCAGGGCACCATTACCGCCATCCGTACCGCCAAAATTGCGTGTCTTCCGATTTCCGTCGTTATGCGGCGTGACAAGTGGCAATAAAAAACCCCTGATTTCTCAGGGGTTCTGTGCTGCACCGGGATATCCCGGCATCTAGATATGGTGGAGGTGGGGGGAATTGAACCCCCGTCCGAAGGCACTCCATCCCCGGCACTACATGCTTAGCTCACCGTTGGATCTCGTCCCCGGACAGCACGGTGCGCGAAGCGCATCCGGGAACCAGCCTGTTTTAGGTTAGCCGGGAGCTGACAGGCAGCCGCTTCCAGCGATTCCGTGATAGTGACCCTACGCTGCGAACACGGACACAAGCAGTTTCGGGGCTTACGCCTTAAGCGGCGAGAGCGTAGTTGTCGTCGTTGGCAACTAGAGTTTTGCAGCTGGATTTACGAGGAAAGCTACCCCCTCGGCATGCGCCAAGCGACTTTGCAACCCCCGTCGAAGCCAGTGCACCCCCGGGGACAGCGAAACGCTGACGGCACCAGTATAGGTGCGCGGGCGTCGATCACAAGCTCTGCGTCCGGGGCGCACGCCGGAAAGGTTCAGCTGTGTGCGGCGCGAGGGTTGTCACGCCAGGCCCTGGCGGTGCTGAACCTGTTTCCCAGCATCGGTATCCGTGCGGGGGCCGGAATGGGGAGACCCAAAAAAACGGGGCGGTTTTCCCGCCCCGTTGGATGACACCTTGCGAGCGTCGATCAGCTGCGCACCGGCACCAGGGTGATCTCGACGCGACGGTTCTGCGCGCGACCCGCTTCGCTGTCGTTGCTCGCGACCGGACGTGATTCGCCGGCGCCGACGGTGATCAGGCGCTGCTGCATCACGCCATGGCTCTGCAGGTAGGCAGCCACGGAATTGGCGCGGCGCACCGACAGTTCCTGGTTGTACGCATCGCCGCCGACGCTGTCGGTATGGCCGGCGACTTCAACCACGGTCTGGTTGTACTCGGTCAGCGTGCGGGCCACGTCGTCGAGCACCGGGTAGAACTGCGACTGCAGGCTGGCATCGTTGAACGCGAACGTGATGCTGCCCGGCATGTTCAGGGTGATGTTGTCGCCATTGCGGACCACGCCGACACCGGTGCCGGCCATGCGCTCGCGCAACGCGCGCTCCTGGCGGTCCTGGTAGTTGCCGATGGCACCACCGGTCAGGCCGCCGACGCCCGCGCCGACCAGGGCGCGCTGGCGGCGTTCGGTCGCATCGTCGCCGCTGAGCAGGCCGGCCACGGCGCCGACCGCCGCGCCGATCAGGGCGCCCTTCTTGGTCTTGCTCATGCCCGCCTGCTCACCCTGGGGCTGCGGCTCCTGGGACGGCTGGCTGCCGTAGTAGCCGCCCTGCGTGGTCGCGCAGGCGGCAAGCAGCGAAGTCAGCACGGCGGCTGCAATCAGTTTGGTTCGGGTATTCATTCCTTCCTCCTGGTGGGGTCATGCGGCGCGGAACGATGCCAGCACCTACATGAACAGGGATGAACGCTAATCGCGGGGGCGTTGGGGTCGGGTGAAGCAGCGCTCAGGCGCCGCAGCGCGGCGATGGCCTACCCCGCGATGAACTCGATCACCCGGCGCGTGTCTTCCGGCAACAGCGCGTCGGCGGAGGGACCGTCCAGCCGCGCATCCCAGTTGCTCATCAGCGACAGGTACAGGAGTTTCTCGAATTCGCTGCCGAAGCGCTGGATGACGCTGTCCGGATCGGGAATCAGCTTGGCATCGGCGATCAGGCCGAAATGCACCCGGCCGTTGTAGCTGAGGATGGAAATGCCGACGCCGATCGAGCCGGTCTGCGGCACCCAGAACATCATTTCGCGCAGGGCGCAGCCCGCCATGTAAAGCGTCTGCGGCGGACCGGGGACGTTGGTCGCCACGACCGTCGCCTTGCGGCTGAAGAGGTCCAGGGCGAGGCCTTGGACCGCGGTGGGCGCCATTCCGAGCGCCGCCAACAAGCCATAAGAAACAATAGCTTGCCGAGAATTCTTCAGGTTGTTCATGCTCTCGGCGACGCGTTCCACCCGCCGGATCGGATTGTCCTCGCCGACCGGCAACTCGAGGAACACCAGGCCGAAATGGTTGCCCAGCTTCTTGGCGTGTTCGAGCGGACGCAGGTTGACCGGTACCGTTGCGCGCAGCGTCATCCCGTCCACGTGGTCGCCGCGCTCCATCATGTACTGGCGCAGCGCACCGGCTGCCGTCGCCATGAGCACATCGTTGACCGTGCATTCGCAGGCGCGGCCGACTGCCTTCACCTCCTCCAGGTCGAGCGGCTCGGCCCAGGCCACGCGCTTGCTGACGCCAAGCTTCCCGCGTAGCAACGAAGGCGGATCGTCCGGAAGGGTCACGGCGTGCAGCAGTTCGCGCCCGATCTCGCCGCCCTCCTTCGCCAGCACCGCGGCGAGCGTCGGATCGCGGTACATCTCCATGCCCTTCTCGACGACCCGGGTGCCCAGCTTCATGTAGCGCTCGGCCGCGCCGACGCGGCGCGCGACGTCGGCGCCGTCCTGCTTCAGCCAGGCCTGCTGCAGGTCGCTGCCCTTGGCCGGCTCGCGGGTGGTGTCGGTCAGCGACAGCAGCACCTGCACCAGCGCGATGCCGTCGGCGTAACTGTGGTGGATACGTGCGATCAGTGCCGAACCGCCGTCGTAGCGTTCGACCAGATGGAACTGCCACAGGGGCCGCCCGGTATCGAGCGGCGTGGAGGCGAGCTGGCTGACGAAGCGTTCCAGCGCACGCTTGCCGCCCCGCCCCGGCAACGCGGTCAGTTGCACATGCCAGTCCAGGTCGAGGTCGTTGTCGGTCTGCCAGAACGCGCCCGCGGCGGTGTCGACCGCCTTCTGCTGGAAGCGGCGGTACGCCAGCCAGCGCTGGCGGATCACGCGCCGCAGGTCGGCCACCGACATCGGCTCGGCGAACATCAGCACGCCGGTGATCATCATCGGATTGGTCGGCTGGTCCATGCGCAACCAGGCGGTGTCCACCTTGGCCATCGGCTCGCGCCGGGACGCACGGATGCGCTTCGCACGATCCTTTACGGCGCGCTCCTTCGCACCGCGCTCCTTGACGGCCGGGTCCTTGACGCTGCCCTTGTGCACTCGTGCCGCCATGCGCTTCTCCTCTCGCCTGCAAGCGAGTGAATCACGCAGGCGCGAACAGCGTCAACGCGATGGTCCAGCCGCGCACGTCTGCGCTGCGCTTGGGGCGCTCCCTGGCATCACGGTTCGACGCTGACGTACTCGCGCGGGATGCGGTCGTTGAGCCCGACCAGGATCTCGTAGGGAATGGTGCCGGCGGCCTGGGCCACCGCTTCGGCGGTGATGCGTTCGCCGCCCTGGGCGCCGATCAGCACCACCTCGTCCTCGTTCCAGGCGCTGTCGTGGTCGATGTCGACCATGAACTGGTCCATGCAGATGCGCCCCACGATCGGATAGCGCTGGCCACGGACCAGTACATCGCCACGCGACGACAGCGCACGCGGGAAGCCATCGCCGTAGCCGATCGGCACCGTCACCACGCGCGTGTCGTGCGACGGCGCCCAGGTCGCGCCGTAGCTGACCGGATTGCCGGCCTTCACCACCTTGAAGTAGACCACCTTCGAAACCAGCGACAGCGCGGGCTTCACCGCGACGGTGGCGCGGGCCGCCGGATCGGGCAGCACGCCGTACAGCACGATGCCCGGCCGGACCATGTCGAGGTGGGTCTGCGGGAAATGCAGCACGCCACCGGAGTTGGCGAGGTGGCGGATCGGCATCGGCGCGCCCGCGCGCTCGATGTGCGCGCAGGCCTCGAGGAAACGCTCCAGCTGCAACAGCGTCATCGGCGATGCCGGATCGTCCGCGCAGGCCAGATGCGAGTAGATGCCCTTCACCACGCACCAGCGCGACGCGAGCGCGGCCTCGATGAAGGGCTTGGCCGAATAGCTGTGGACGCCGATGCGCTCCATGCCGGTGTCGACCTTCAGGTGGATCACCGCCTTGCGCCCGACGGCTTCCGCCGCGGCTTCGGCCTGGCGCAGCTTGTCGAGCGAGGAGACGGTGATTTCCAGATCGTGGGTGATGAACTGCGCCACCTGCGGGCCGAAGATCCCGCCCAGCACCAGGATGGGCACGGTGACCCCGGCCTGGCGCAGGGCGATGCCCTCCTCCACGAACGCCACGCCTAGCTGCTCGACGCCCTGCGCCTGCAGGTGCAGCGCCACCGGCACCAGCCCGTGGCCGTAGGCGTTGGCCTTGACGATGGCCATCACCGGCACGCCGACGTGGCTGCGGATGTTGCGGAGGTTGAACGTCAGGTGCTCGAGCTGGACCCGGATGCGGGTCGGGCGCTCGCTGACGGCGGGCGGCATTACGCCGGTCGGATGGTGCATTGGCGCTCTGGCTGGGCGATGGGAACGGGGGACCCGCTCATTCTATGCGTCCTGTGCGGCCCCGCCGCGCGACCAACGGCACGCACGCAGTTGTGCGAGGCGACGCGGTTCTCGCGCGGCATCGCAACGCCAGCAGGCGTTGGCGCGCCGGCCTAGACCGCGTACCCGCCGCAGCTCTCCGCGTAGGTGTCGGTGTAGTCCAGCACGGACTGCACCGCCGCACGCCGCATCTCCAGGCCGTTGGGATAGCGCGCGATGGTGTCGCGTGGCTTGCGGAAGATCTCGCACCACTCCGATTCCTCCTTCGACTGTGCGATCACCAGCGCATGCACCAGCGAGATGACGAAGAATTCCGGCGACTGCCGCTCGGCCTGCGCGAGCAGGAGTTCGGCGCGGCGCGTGTCGTAGTACTCGTCCGTCGCCCACATGTAGCCCACCGCGAACAGCACGCGCGAGGAGCCCTTGCCGGCGCGGAAGCGCTGGTAACCGTGCGGATCGGTCTTCTTCAGGCGCTGCAGCAGGAGCAGGTGGTTGTCGAGGGTCCGCCCCAGCGCATTGATGACCGCGGCGGCTTCATCGTAGGACGTGCCCGGATCGAGGATGTAGTCGGCGAGTTCGTCGTCCAGCGCGCTGACTTCATGCGCCTTCCTGACCTGCGGCAGATCGAGGTAGGCCTCATAGATCAGGCCGGACGTCACCGGCGAATGCGCGTGTGACGGTGGCGCCAGCAGGACTCCCACGAACAGGACGCCTGTGAGCAGGATCGGAATCCACGCGAACCGCTTCACGACCGCACCGTCGACCATCGGCTGCCTCCATGCATCGGGATAGGCAGCCAGTTATTCGAAGCTGCCGACCGAATCGTGCGAGAGGTTGTCGAAGCGGGTGTACTCGCCGAAGAACTTCAGCTTGAGCGAACCGGTGGGACCGCTACGCTGCTTGCCGATGATGACTTCGGCCAGGCCCTTGTCCGGCGAGTTTTCCTTGTTGTAGTAGTCGTCGCGGTAGATGAACATGATCATGTCCGCGTCCTGCTCGATGGCGCCCGATTCGCGCAGGTCGGCCATCACCGGGCGCTTGTCGGTACGCGTCTCCAGCGAGCGGTTGAGCTGCGACAGCGCGATCACTGGCACCTGCAGCTCCTTGGCCAGGCCCTTGAGCGAACGCGAGATCTCCGAGATTTCCGTCGCGCGGTTTTCGCTGTTGCCGGGCACCGCCATCAGCTGCAGGTAGTCGATCACGATCAGGCCCAGGCCGTGCTCGCGCTTGAGGCGGCGCGCCTTGGCGGCCAGCTTGACCGGCGACATGCCCGGTTCGTCGTCGATGAAGATCTTGGCTTCGCGCAACTGGCGGATCGCGCTGGTGACGCGACTCCAGTCCTCGTCCTCGAGTTGGCCGGTACGCAGGCGTTGGGCGTTGACGCGGCCGACCGAGGAGATCAGGCGCATCGCCAGCTGGCTGGCCGACATTTCCATCGAGAACACCGCGACCGGCAGCTTGCTGCGGAACGCGGCGTATTCGGCCATGTTCAACGCCAGCGTGGTCTTGCCCATGGCCGGACGCGCAGCGAGGATGATCAGGTCGGTCTTCTGCAGGCCGGCGGTCATCATGTCCAGCTCGGTGTAGCCGGTCGACAATCCGGTGACGCCGTCGCCATTGGCGTAACGGGTCTGCAGGACGTCGAAGGCTTCCGCCAGCGCCTTGGTCACCGGGGTGAAGTCGGTCTTGCCCTCGGAATTGGCCTGGGCAATGGCGAGCACCTGGCGCTCGGCGTCCTCGAGGATCTCGCCGCTGTCGCGGCCCTCGGGCTGGAAGCCGTTGTTGACGATCTCGGTGCCGACGTCGATCAGCTGACGCAGGATCGCCTTGTCGCGCACGATGTCGGCGTAGGCGACGATGTTCGCCGCCGACGGCGTGCTGCTGGCCAGCTCGATCAGGTACGCACCGCCGGCGACCTGTTCGCTCATGCCCATCGAGTCGAACCACTCGCCCAGCGTCACCGCGTCGTAGGGGCGGTTCTTCTCGGCCAGTTCGCGGATGGCGCGATAGATCAGCTGGTGGTCGCGACGGTAGAAGTCGGCGTCGGTGATGCGGTCGGCGACGCGATCCCATGCATCCGGCGCGAGCATCAGGCCGCCGAGCACGGCCTGCTCGGCCTCGATCGATTGCGGCGGGACGCGCAGCTGCTCGATGTTCTTGTCGCGGCGGGTCTGGAAGGCGGAATCGGGGCGCGTTCCCTGGCGTGCGCTCATCGGTGCGGTAACTCCCCTGGTCGAACCGTCGTGGCGGTCCGCTTCTTGTAAGTAAGGATGCAGCTGGCCGGTCATCCTAGTCGCCCCGTTCGCGATGCGTTGCAGACAACTCTGTGGATAACCGGTGGGCATCGCAGAGAGTGAGACCACAAGCCATGCCAGCAGCGGTCAGGCCGATGGTTGCCGACGAGCGGCGGCGATGCGTTGGAAAATTGGCCGGAAAAAGAAACGGGCGCCCGGTGGGCGCCCGCTTCGGGTCACGCTTTACGCGGTTTAGGCGACTTCGCCGACCACGATCACCTTGACGGTGGCATTGATGTCGGCGTGCAGGTGCACCACGACTTCGTGCTCGCCGGTGCGGCGCAGCGGGCCTTCGCCCAGCACCACTTCCGACTTCTCGACCTTGTGGCCGTGCTTGGTCAGCGCTTCGGCGATGTCGCGCGGGCTGATCGAGCCGTACAGCTTGCCTTCGGTCGAGGCATTGGCGGTGAGGGTGACTTCAACGCCTTCCAGCGCGGCCTTGCGGCCTTCGGCGCCGTCCAGCTGGGCCTTGGCCTTGGCTTCGTACTCGGCGCGCTTGGCTTCGAAATCGGCCAGGTTCGCGGCGGTGGCCGGCACGGCCTTGCCCTGCGGGACCAGGAAGTTGCGGCCGTAACCCGGCTTGACGTTGACCTTGTCGCCGAGCTTGCCGAGGTTGGTGACGTTCTGCAGGAGGATCAGTTGCATGGTGTTGCTCCGTATTCGTTAGCGGCGACTTGCGCCGCAACTGGGGCTGTCCGAATGGACGGTTTTGCCGTCATTCCGAACAACGTGAGGAACCTGCCGTCAAAGCAGGTCCCCCGCTGCGCTCGGGATGACAGCGCGTAATTACGCGTTGTGGTTGTCGGTGTACGGGATCAGGGCCAGGAAACGGGCGCGCTTGACGGCCGTTGCCAGCTGGCGCTGGTACTTCGACTTGGTGCCGGTCACGCGGCTCGGCACGATCTTGCCGGTCTCGGTGAGGTACTGGCGCAGGGTGTTGAGATCCTTGTAATCGATCTCCTTGACGCCTTCGGCCGTGAACTTGCAGAACTTGCGGCGACGGAAAAACTTGGACATGTCAGTGCTCCTTAGGCGGCTTCGGCTTCGGCGGAATCGGCGCTGCCGACGGCGCTGTCGCTCTCGTCGTCACGGCGGCGACGTTCGGGCTTGTCGCCCTTCTCGTCCTTGAACTTCATGATCAGGGACTGCTCGGTGTCGGCCGCGTCGCGCTTCATGACCAGGTGGCGCAGCACCGCGTCGTTGAAGCGGAAACCGTCGACCAGCTCGTTCAGAACGCTCTGGGTGCACTCGATGTTGAGCAGGACGTAGTGGGCCTTGACCAGGTTCTCGATCGGATAGGCCAGCTGGCGGCGGCCCCAGTCTTCGAGACGGTGGACCTTGCCGTTGCCGGCTTCGATGAGCGACTTGTAGCGCTCGATCATGGCCGGCACCTGCTCGCTCTGGTCCGGATGGACCAGGAACACGACTTCGTAATGACGCATTGGTTGTTTCCTTGTGGATGCCGGGCGCTGGAGCGGCCCGGGCAGCCCCCCGGCGGCCGGGATGGCCGCGGTGGAGCAAGGTCCCCCACGGCCGGAGCCGCGGGAGCCGGAAATTATGGCAGGGTCAATGGCTTAGGTGCAAACCGGGCCGCAAGCGCAGGGCGGGCCCTGCCCGTCGAATCCGCGAATCCAGCGCCCCTAACGCCTGATACGCCCCGATTGCGGGTCAGGGGGGCCCGCCCTGCCCCTGCCTCCCCGCGATCCAGGCGTCGATATGCCGCTCCAGCGCCTGCAACGGCACCGAGCCGGTAGCCAGGACCTCGTCGTTGAACTCGCGCACATCGAAGCCCTCGCCCAGCCGGGCCTTGGCCCGCGCCCGCAGCTCGGAAATCTTCAGCTGGCCGATCTTGTAGGCCAGCGCCTGGCCCGGGGTGCCGATGTAACGGTCGATCTCGTTGACGATGTCCTGGTCGGTCTTGGGGGCGTTGTCCTTGAAGTAGGCGATCGCCTGCTCGCGGCTCCAGCCCTTGGCGTGCATGCCGGTGTCGACCACCAGCCGCACCGCGCGCCACATCTCATAGGCCAGCTGGCCCATCCGGTCGTAGGGATCGTCGTACAGCCCCATGTCGAAGCCCAACTGTTCGGCATACAGGCCCCAGCCCTCGCTGTAGGCGACGAAGTAGGCGGTGCGGCGGAACATCGGCGCATCCGGCAATTCCAGCGAACGCGCGAACTGGAAGTGGTGGCCCGGCACCGCCTCGTGCAGCGACAGCGGCATCATTTCCCAGGTCGGGCGCACTTCGGGCTTGTACAGGTTCACGTAATAGAAGCCGGCGCGGCTGCCGTCGGAGGCCCCCGGCTGGTAGTACGCGGTGGTGGTGTCCGGCGCGAGGTTGTCCGGGATCGGGCGCACGCCGTAGGGCTGGCGCGGGATGGTCCGGAACGCCTTCACCAGCTCGGGATCGATGCGCTTGGCGACCTCGCGGTAGTGGGTGAGCAGCGCCTGCGGGGTCTTGTCGAAGAAGCGCGGGTCGGTGCGCAGGAAGTCGAAGAACTCGGCCAGCGAGCCCTTGAAGCCGACTTCCGCCTTGATCTTCTCCATCTGTGCGCGGATGCGCGCCACTTCCTTCAGGCCGAGCGCATGGATCTGCTCGGCGGTCAGGCCAGTCGTCGTGTAGTAGCCCGCGAGGTAGTCGTAGTACGCCTTGCCATCGGGCAGGTCGGTCGCCGCGATCGAGTCGCGCGCCTTCGGCAGGTATTCGTCGTTGAAATAGGCCTGGAGCGCGCGATACGCCGGCACGATGCGTGTGCGGATGATGCGTTGGGCGTCGGCCTGCAACCCGGCGCGGTCGGCCTCGGGCACGCCATCGCGGAATTTCTGGAAGGGTCGGTAGAACGGGCTTTGCGCCGGATCTTCGACGATCTGCGCGGCGATCTGCCGCGGTACGCGCTGCATCAGCACCTTGGGCGGCAGGTTGCCCGCCTTCACGCCTTCGCGCATCAGGACGATGGTCTGCTCGACCTCCACCGGCACGGCGTCCATGCGCTTGAGCCAATCGCGGTAATCCTTGGAAGTCGCGAACGGCAGCACTTCGGCCACGCCGTCGAGGGTCTGTACGCCGCCCTGGTGGCTGATCGGCTGCAGGTAGGTGCGGAACTTCTGGCCCTCGACCGATTTCTCCTGCAGCCACAGGAAGGTGTCGTAGTTCAGCTGCTCGGCCGGCGACAGCGCATTGCGATCGATGGCGCGGATGCGCGCCAGGGCGGCACGGTCGGCCGCCTGGCTGGCCGCGATGGCGGCAAGGCTGGCATCGGACCAGCGATCGTTGTAGCGCGTATCGCCCTGGTAGCTGGCGTTGACCGGGTTCTCGCGCAGGCCGCGCTCCCATTCCTCGTCGAAGAGCTGGTGCAGTGCACGCACGGCATCGGCGGATTGGGCCTGCGCGGGCATGGCGCAGGCGACCAGCATCGCCGCGGCCGCGGCAAGGTTTCGGAACATGGGAGGCTCCCGGTGCGTAGGCCCCGGAGTCTAGCTTGGCGACTTGCGCCCTCCCCCTGTCGAAGGTTGGGCGGGACGACCGCGATCAGGCCGCGCGGTCGGCTTCCGTGGTGAAGCTCTCGCCGCAGCCGCATTCGGCACTGGCGTTGGGGTTGCGGAACACGAACTGCTCGCCCAGGCGCTGCTTGATCAGGTCGATCTCGGTGCCGTCCACGAGCGGCAGGCTTACCGCATCGACATAGGTGCGCACGCCATCCTGTTCGAACACGGTGTCGCCTTCGCGCTGGTCCTTGGCCAGGTCGGCGAAGTGCTGCCAGCCCGAGCAACCCGTGCGGGTCACGCCGAAGCGCAGGCCGATCGCGTCGGGCGTCTCGGCGAGATAACGCTGGACGCGGGCGAGAGCGGCGGGGGCGAGGGTGACGGCCATGCGGGACTCCGGAGTGGTGCAGGAATTATAGGCGGTGCGGTTCGGTGCGTCGCCGCAATCAGCCAACGGGAAGCCGCGGTTGCGCATGGTTCATGGGCGTACGCGGGCGTACGCGGGCGGTTAAACTGCCGCCTTTCCCCATATCGGCCCGTGGCGGCCAGGATTCAAGGCATGACGGTGGTCAGCGTCGAACATGCGCTCGCGGGCAAGCTGCCCGCCGGCGGTGAAGTCACGGTCCGTGGTTGGGTGCGCACCCGCCGCGACTCCAAGGCCGGGCTCAGCTTCGTCAATGTCAGCGACGGCTCCTGCTTCGCGCCGATCCAGGTCGTCGCGCCCGCCCTCCTGCCCAACTACGAATCCGAGATCAAGCACCTCACCACCGGCTGCGCCGTCATCGCCACCGGCACGCTGGTGCAGTCGCAGGGCCAGGGCCAGGCGTTCGAGATCCAGGCATCGAAACTGGAAGTCGTCGGTTGGGTCGAGGATCCGCTGACCTACCCGATGCAGCCCAAGCAGCATTCGCTGGAATACCTGCGCGAATTCGCCCACCTGCGCCCGCGCACCAACCTGTTCGGCGCGGTGACGCGCATCCGCGACTGCCTGGCCAAGGCCGCGCACCGCTTCTTCCACGAGCAGGGCTTCTACTGGATCTCCACGCCGATCATCACCACCTCCGATGCCGAAGGCGCCGGGCAGATGTTCCGCGTCTCCACGCTGGACATGGCCAACCTGCCGCGCAACGGCCAGGGCGAGGTCGACTTCAGCCGCGACTTCTTCGGCAAGGAAACCTTCCTGTCGGTGTCCGGCCAGCTCAACGTCGAGGGCTACTGCCTGGCGCTGAGCAAGGTCTACACCTTCGGCCCGACCTTCCGCGCCGAGAACAGCAACACCACGCGCCACCTGGCCGAGTTCTGGATGATCGAGCCGGAAATCGCCTTCGCCGACCTCCACGAGGACGCGAATGTCGCCGAGGCGTTCCTGAAGTACATGTTCCGCGCCGTGCTGAACGAGCGCATGGACGACATGGCCTTCATCGCCGAGCGCGTGCAGCCCGACGCAATTACCCGCCTGGAGTCCTTCATCAACGCGCCGTTCGAGCGCATCGACTACACCGATGCGATCAAGCTGCTGCAGAAGTCGAACAAGAAGTTCGAGTTCCCGGTCGAATGGGGCCTGGACCTGCAGACCGAGCACGAACGCTGGCTGACCGAGGAACACGTCGGCCGCCCGGTGGTGGTGATGAACTACCCCGAGCACATCAAGGCCTTCTACATGCGCCTCAACGACGACGGCAAGACCGTTGCGGCGATGGACGTGCTGGCCCCGGGCATCGGCGAGATCATCGGCGGTTCGCAGCGCGAGGAACGCCTGGACCTGCTCGACGCGCGCATGGCGCAGTTCGGCCTGGATCCGGCGCATTACGGCTGGTACCGCGACTTCCGCCGCTACGGCACGGTGCCGCACGCCGGCTTCGGCCTCGGCTTCGAGCGCCTGGTGGTGTACGTGTGCGGCCTGAGCAACATCCGCGACGCGATTCCGTACCCGCGCGCGCCGGGCAACGCCGACTTCTGATGGAAGATGCGCGGACTGGCGGCGCTCCTCGGCTTCCCTCGCGGCGCATGCCACGAAGTCACGTTTCCCATCCGACGCCGCCTCTAAAAGCTGGATCCCGGCATGCGCCGGGATGACGAGTAAGAAATGATCCTGTTCTTCGCCCTGGTTTTCGTCGCTGCCGCCATCACCGGTGCGTGCGCCTTCATGATCTTCTGGCCGCTGTCGCTGGTGCATATCCGCGACCGGCATCCGGAGATCGGTGCCCGGCTCGGCCCGGGCGCCTTCCTCAACCCCACTGCCCTGGGTTGGCTGCTGCGTCGCGGCTACATCGCCGCGAACGACCGCAACCTCACCGGCCTGGCCTCGCCGGCGCGGACGTCGCTGCTGACGATCATCATCGCCCTGGTCCTCGCCGGACTGCTGTGGGCCCTGTCTACGGTGGTTTCCGCATGAACCCTTCCGAACACGCGCACGACGAATGGTGGCTGGCCACGCTCGGCCGCACGCTGGTGTGGGCGCGCCTGCGGGTGCGCGAAGCCGGCACCGCCGAGGTCTTCGACAGCGACGGCGCCACCCTGCCCTACGACAGCGAGGACACGGCGCGCGCGGCCCTGATGGATGCCGAATTCGTCGCCCTCGACGGCCTCGATGCCGATGACGCCGCCGAACGCGGCTTCATCCTGGAAGAACTGGTGCCGCCGCAGGCCGACGACGACGAAGTACTGCGCGGCCTGATGATCCAGAAGCTGCCCGCGCGGAACTGACGCATGTACCGGCCCGCGGCGTTCGTCGAAACCGACCTGGCGGCGCTGGATGCGTTGATCGAACGCGACAACTTCATCACCCTGATCACCGTGCGCGACGGCGCGCCGGTGGTGAACCACCTGCCGGTGCTGTACCGGCGCGACGGCGACCGCATCGAACTGCGCGGCCACTGGGCGCGCCCCAACCCGCAGGCGAGGCACGCCGGCCCCGCCACCGCGATCGTGCACGGCCCGCACGCCTACGTTTCGCCCTCGTGGTATCCCGACAAGGAAGCCGAGGCGCGCGTGCCGACCTGGAACTACGCGGTCGCGCATCTGGGCGGCACGCTGGAAACCTTCGACGACGAGGCCGCGCTCGCCGCGATCGTCGACGAGCTCAGCCAGCAGCACGAAGCCCGCGCCGGCCACGCCTGGCGTTTCGAATTCGAACGACCCGACCATCGCGTGCAGCTGCGCGGCATCGTCGGCTTCCGCTTCCACGTCGATGACGCGGTGCTGAAGTTCAAGCTCAACCAGAACCATCCGGCCGCCAATCGCAGCGCGGTCGCCGACCAACTCGAACAGCAGGCGCGCGACGATAGCCGGGACATCGCCGCGCTGATGCGCGCCCGCACGCCCACGGAAAACTGAGCATGGATCTCGACCTCAACGGCAAACACGCGCTCGTCTGCGGCGCCAGCCAGGGCATCGGCCTGGCGACGGCCAAGGCGCTGGCGGAACTGGGCGCCGACATCACGCTGCTTGCCCGCCGCGCCGACGTGCTGCAGGACGTCGCTTCGCAGCTGCCGCGCCCGCGTACCACGCAGGTGCACGGCTGGATCGCCGCCGATACCGCGGATCTCGAGCGCCTGCGCGCGCAGGTCGAGGCGCTGTGCGCGGGCAAGCCCGTGCACATCCTCGTCAACAACAGCGGCGGCCCGCCGCCGGGCCCCGTGCGCGGCGCCGAGATTCCCGCTTTCGAAGCCGCCTACCGCCAGCACCTGCTCGCCAACCACGTGCTCGCAGAAGCCGTGCTGCCCGGCATGGAACGCGACGGTTACGGCCGCATCGTCAACGTCATCTCGACTTCTGTGAAGGAGCCGCTGCGCGGACTGGGCGTCTCCAACACCACGCGCTGGGCCGTGGCGAGCTGGGCCAAGACGCTGGCGACCGAAGTCGCGGCGAAGGGCATCACCGTCAACAACGTGCTGCCCGGCTCGACCGAAACGCCGCGCATCGAACAGATCATCGAATCGACGATGGCGAAGACCGGCCAGGACCGCGACACCGTGTACGCGAAGATGGCAGCGGAAATCCCGATGGCCCGCTTCGCCAGGCCGGAGGAAACCGCCGCGGCGATCGCCTTCCTGTGCTCGCCCGCGGCGTCGTACATCACCGGCATCAACCTGCCCGTGGACGGCGGTCGCACCCGCTCGCTCTGATTCGGCGGCCAGGACCATCGGCATGAACGCAGTCATCCAGGACGAACGCCGCAGCACCGACCGCGTACCCTACGCGTCGCGGATCATGGTGCTGCGCCACGACAGCGCCTGGTTCGCGCGCCTGATCGACCTGTCGGTAGGCGGCTGCAGCATCTTCCGGCCGGCGGGTTTCGAACTCGTGCCCGATGACCTCGTCCGCCTGTTCTTCCACCAGGGCGAGGATGCGGCGGTCGTCATCGTCGACGCGCGCGTCGCCCGCGTGACCACGGGCCAGGTCGGCCTCGAGTACCACGATCCGCAAACCGTTCCGCCCACGCCGCCATCCGCACCATGAGGTGCCGTATGGACGCCTCGCCGGTTAAGCTTGGCGGATGCGTCTGACTCATTGGATCGACGGCGAATCCCGCGAAGCGGCCAACGGTCGCTGGCTCGAGGTATTCGACCCGGCAACCGCCCGCCCCTTTGCCGAAGTCGCGCGTGGCGACGCACGCGATGTCGAAGCCGCCATCGCCGCCGCACAGCAGGCGTTGCCGGGTTGGTCGTCGCTGCCCACCACCGAGCGCGCGCGCTGGCTGGAGAAACTGGCCGACGCCGTGGAGGCGCGGCTGGACGACTTCGCCCATGCCGAGTCGCGCGATGGCGGAAAACCCATCCGGCTTGCGCGTGAGATCGAGATTCCGCGCGCGATCTCCAACCTGCGTTTCTTCGCCCACGCGGCGACGCAGTTCGCCAGCGAGTCGCACCATGGCCAGGCCGGGCTGAACTACACCCTGCGTGCACCGCTGGGCGTGGTGGCGACGATCTCGCCGTGGAACCTGCCGCTGTACCTGTTCACGTGGAAGATCGCGCCGGCGCTGGCCGCCGGCAACACCGTGGTCGCCAAGCCTTCGGAGGTCACGCCGGTCACGGCGACGATGCTGGCTGAGGTCGCGGCGCAGATCGGCTTCCCCAAGGGCGTGCTCAACATCGTGCACGGCCTGGGCCCCGAGATCGGCGAACCGCTGGTGACGCACGCGCAGGTCAAGGCGATTTCCTTCACCGGCAGCACCGCGGTGGGCAAGCGCATCGCCACGCTCGCCGCGCCGTTGCTGAAAAAGGTGTCGCTGGAACTGGGCGGCAAGAACCCGACCCTGGTGTTCGCCGACGGCGACTGGCGCGCACAGCTCGACACGATCGTGCGTTCCGCCTTCCAGAACAGCGGCCAGATCTGCCTGTGCGGTTCGCGCATCCTGGTGGAACGCCGCATCTACAGCGAATTCCGCGACGCGCTGGTCGAGCGCGCGCTCGGACTGCGCGTCGGCGATCCCATCGACGAGGACAACAACCTCGGCCCGCTGGTATCGCAGGCACACTTCGACAAGGTCACCGCCGCCCTCGCCCGCGCGCGCGACGAAGGCGGGCACGTGCTGTGCGGCGGCAACGCGCTGGACCGCCCCGGCTGGTTCGTCGCGCCGACGGTGATCGAAGGCCTCGGCCCCGACTGCGCCAGCAACCGCGACGAGATCTTCGGCCCGGTGGTCACGCTGCAAGCCTTCGACTCCGATGACGAAGCGGTGCAGCTGGCCAACACCGGCGACTACGGCCTCGCCGCTTCGGTGTGGACGCGCGACCTCGACCGCGCGCACCGCGTCGCCGCGCAACTGCGCACGGGCATGGTCTGGATCAACACCTGGCTGATGCGCGACCTGCGTACGCCCTTCGGCGGCACCGGTGCGTCCGGCCTCGGCCGCGAAGGCGGCATGGAAGCGATGCGTTTCTTCACCGAACCCAAGAACGTGGGCATCGCCATCGGCGCCGCGCCCACGGGAGTCGCGCCGCGATGAGCACCCTCGACGAACTGTTGCGCAACAACCGCGAATGGGCCGACGGCGTACGCCGCGAGGATCCCGGTTTCTTCAAGCGCCTCTCGCAGCAGCAGGCACCGAAATACCTGTGGATCGGCTGCTCCGATTCGCGCGTGCCGGCGAACCAGATCCTCGGCCTCGCCCCGGGCGAAGTCTTCGTCCATCGCAACATCGCCAACGTGATGGTGCATACCGACCTGAACTGCCTGTCGGTGATCCAGTTCGCAGTGGACGTACTCAAGGTCGAACACATCCTGGTCGTCGGCCATTACGGCTGCGGTGGCGTGCATGCCGCCCTGACCGGCACGCGCGTCGGCCTCGCGGACAACTGGATCCGCCACGTCGGCGACGTCGCGCTCAAGCACGCTCCGCTGCTCGACGGCATCGACCTGGAATCGCTGCGCCACGCGCGCCTGTGCGAACTCAACGCGATCGAACAGGCCGCGAACGTCTGCCTCACTACCATCGTCCAGGACGCCTGGGCGCGCGGCCAGCAGCTCTCCGTGCACGGCTGGGTGTACAGCCTGCTCGATGGTCGCGTGCGCGAGCTCGGCATGGATGCGAGCTCCACCGAGGAATTCACCTCCGCCTACGAACACGCGGTGTCGCGCCTGCGCCCCCGCAACGAGGACTCCGCCGCATGAGCGACGTGATCAAGGCCAGCACCGCACCGAAGCCGGTCGGCACCTATCCGCATGCCCGCCGCGTCGGCAACCTGCTGTTCCTGTCGGGCATCGGCCCGCGCGATCCGGCCACGAATGGCATTCCCGGCAACGATTACTTCGCCGATGGCCGCCTGCGCAGCTACGACATCGCCGCGCAGACGCATTCGGTGTTCGCCAACGTCCGCGCCGTGCTGGAAGCCAGCGGCGCGCGCTGGGAGGACCTGGTCGACGTGACCGTCTACCTCACCGACATGGCGCGCGACTTCAAGACCTACAACGCGATCTGGGCCGAACATTTCCCGGACATCGACACCGCACCGTGCCGCACCACGCTGGGCATCACCGCGCTGCCGACGCCGATCGCGATCGAACTCAAATGCACCGCCGTGGTCCCGGCCGACCGCGGCAAGGACTGACGCCATGCTGCCCGCCCCGTTGAACCTGCAAGCCTGGATCGAGGAACACCGCCACCTGCTCAAGCCGCCGGTGGGCAACAAGTGCATCTACGTCGGCGACTTCATCGTGATGGTCGTGGGCGGCCCGAACCAGCGCACCGACTACCACTGGGACGAGGGCGCGGAGTGGTTCTACCAGCTCGAAGGCGAGATGGTGCTGCGCATCCAGGAGGATGGCGCCGTCCGCGACATCCCGATCAAGGCCGGCGAAACCTTCCTGCTGCCGCCACGCGTCCCGCACTCGCCGCAGCGCATGCCCGACTCGATCGGCCTGGTGATCGAGCGCAAGCGCCTGCCGCACGAGCTCGACGGACTGCTGTGGTTCTGCGAACAGTGCAACGAAAAGCTCTACGAAGAGTTCTTCCCGCTGCAGAACATCGAAACCGATTTCCCCGCCGTATTCGACCGCTTCTATTCCTCGCGCGAACACCGGACCTGTCGCAGCTGCGGCCACCTCAATCCGGCGCCAACGAAGTACGTGATGGCCGATACATGAAAGCTGTCATCCCGAGCGCAGCGAGGACCTGCTTCTCGCTTCTCCGATCGGGATGACCGCAGTGGAACAACCATGCTGAAAATCGACACCCACGCCCACTACCTCCCGCGCGACTGGCCCGACCTGGCGCGCAAGTACGGCGACGACCGGTTTCCCGTCATCCACCACACCGACGACGGTCGCCATCGCATCTACAAGGACGGCAAGTTCTTCCGCGAGATCTGGTCCAAGACCTGGGACGCGCAGGAGCGCATCGACGACTACGCTCGCTTCGGCGTGCAGGTGCAGGTGATCAGCACCGTGCCGGTGATGTTCAGCTACTGGGCCAAGCCGCAGCACGCGCTGGAGCTGCACCAGGCGCTCAACGACCACATGGCCGAAACCTGCCGCGACTATCCGCGCCACTACGCCGGCATCGGCACGGTGCCGCTGCAGTCGCCGCGGCTGGCGGTGCAGGAGCTGGAACGCTGCATGGACCAGCTCGGCCTGCAGGGCGTGCAGATCGGTTCGCACATCAACGACTGGAACCTCGACGCGCCCGAACTGTTCGAGTTCTTCCAGGCCGCCAGCGAACTGGGCGCGGCGATCCTCGTGCACCCGTGGGACATGATGGGCACGCCGTCGATGCCGAAGTACTGGCTGCCGTGGCTGGTGGGCATGCCCGCCGAGCAGTCGCGCGCCGCATGCTGCCTGATCTTCGGCGGCGTGCTGGAGCGGCTGCCGAAACTGAAGATCTGCCTTGCCCACGGCGGCGGCAGCTTCCCCTACACCATCGGCCGCATCGAGCACGGCTTCAACATGCGCCCGGACCTGGTCGCCACCGACAATCCGCGCAACCCGCGCGATTACCTGGAGCGTTTCTACTTCGACTCCTGGGTCGCCGACCCGCGCGCGTTGCGTTACCTGCTCGACACCTGCGACGTGTCGCGGGTGATGCTCGGCACCGACTACCCCTTCCCGCTCGGCGAGCAGACGCCGGGCGCCGGCATCGAAGCGCTGCAGCTGAGCGAGGCCGACCAGGCGCGCCTGTACCACGGCACCGCGCTGGAATGGCTGGGCCTCCCGAAATCCCGCTTTGCATAAGCACGCTTGCGTGAAACAGAAATGACCACCGAACTGTTTTCCTTCGCGCACGCCGATGCGCTCGACGCCGCCGATCCGCTCACCCGACTGCGCGGCGAATTCCTGATCCCTAAGCACGACGGCCACGAGCAGGCCTACTTCGTCGGCAACTCGCTCGGCCTGCAGCCGCGCGGCGCGCGCGCGCATGTCGAGGAAGTGCTGGACAAGTGGGCCGCGGAAGCCGTGGAAGGCCACTTCACCGGCAACGCGCAGTGGATGCCCTACCATGAACTGGTACGCGAACCGCTGGCGCGCGTGGTCGGCGCAAAGCCATCGGAAGTCGTGGCGATGAACACGCTGACGGTGAACCTGCACCTGATGATGGTCAGTTTCTACCGGCCCACGCGCGAGCGCCCGGCGATCCTGATCGAAGCCGGCGCGTTCCCGTCGGATCGCCATGCCGTGGCCTCGCAGCTGCGTTTCCACGGCTTCGACCCGGAAGCCGACCTGATCGAGATCGAGGCCGACGAGGCCAATGGCACCATCTCGATGGGAGCGATCGAGCGCGCGATCGCGCAGCACGGGCGTCGCCTTGCGCTGGTGCTGTGGCCGGGCGTGCAATACCGCACCGGGCAGGCCTTCGACCTGAAGGAAATCGTGCGCCTCGCGCATGCACAGGGCGCGGTGTGCGGCTTCGACCTCGCCCACGGCGTCGGCAACTTGCAACTGGAGTTGCACGACAGCGGCGTCGATTTCGCCGTGTGGTGCCACTACAAGTACATGAACTCAGGCCCGGGCGCCGTCGCCGGCTGCTTCGTGCACGAGCGCCACGCCGACACCGACCGGCCGCGCTTCGCCGGCTGGTGGGGGCACGACGTATCGACGCGTTTCCGCATGGGCCCGCAGTTCGTGCCCACGCCGGGCGCGGAGGGCTGGCAACTGAGCAATCCGCCGATCCTCGGCCTGGCGCCGCTGCGCGCATCGCTGGAACTGTACGACCGCGTCGGCATGCAGTCCCTGCGCGAGCGTTCGCGCCGGCTGACCGGCTACCTGGAAAAGCTGATCCACGCGCGCCTGGGCGACACGCTGCAGATCGTCACCCCGGGCGATCCGGTGCGGCGCGGCTGCCAGCTGTCGCTGCGCGTCGTCGGTGGTCGCGAGCGTGGTCGCGCCCTGTTCGAATACCTCGCCGCCAACGGCGTGCTAGGTGACTGGCGCGAGCCCGACGTGATCCGCATCTCCCCCGCCCCGCTCTACAACACCCACAACGACGTGCTGCGCTTCGCGCAGGCCGTGGAGAACTGGACCCATGAGAGCCGGCGAAATGGCTGAGCACCGTCACATCACCATCGTCGGCGCGGGCCTCGCAGGCGCCCTGCTCGCCACGCTGCTGGCGCAGCGCGGCTGGTCGGTGGATGTGTACGAGAAGCGCGGCGATCCGCGCGTGCAGGGTTACGCGGGCGGGCGCTCGATCAACCTCGCGCTCGCCGAACGCGGCCGCCATGCCCTGCGCTTGGCCGGTGGCGACGACGAGGTGATGGCGCAGGCCGTGATGATGCGTGGCCGCATGGTGCACTTCCTCGACGGCCGCACCGACCTGCAGCGCTACGGCAAGGACGACAGCGAGGTCATCTGGTCGGTGCACCGCGGCGAGCTCAACCTGATCCTGCTCGACATCGCGCAGCAGGCCGGCGCGCGACTGCACTTCCATCGCGGCCTGGCCGGCGTCGACTTCGCCAACCGCACCGCCCGCTTCAAGGACGATCGCGATGGCAGCGAGCACGAGGTCGCCTTCGAATCGCTGGTCGGTGCCGATGGCGCCGGTTCCGCCCTGCGGGCGGCGATGCTGCGCGAGCGCGACCTGGGCGAGCGCACCGAGTTCCTCGGCCATTCGTACAAGGAACTGGAAATCCCGCCGGCCGCCGACGGTGGTTTCAGCATCGAACCCAACGCCCTGCACATCTGGCCGCGCGGCCGCTACATGTGCATCGCCCTGCCGAACGACGAGCACACCTTCACCGTCACCCTGTTCCTCCCCAACGGGGGCGATCCGAGCTTCGAGACGGTGAAGAACGGCGCCGATGCGCGCGCCTTGTTCGAGCGCGACTTCGCCGACGCGCTGCCGCTGATCCCGCAGCTGGAGCGTGACTTCGAGCAGAACCCGGCCGGCCTGCTGGCGACGCTGTACCTCGACAACTGGCACATCGACGACCGCGCGGTCCTGCTGGGCGATGCGGCGCACGCGATGGTGCCGTTCCATGGCCAGGGCATGAACTGCGCCTTCGAGGACTGCGTCGCACTGGCCGAGCACCTGGAACGCAACGCCGATCGCGCCGCCGCGTTCGCGGCCTTCCAGAGCGAACGCCTGCCCAACGCACGCGCGATCCAGCAGATGGCGCTGGAGAACTACCTGGAGATGCGCGACCGCGTCGACGACGACGATTACCTGCTCCAGCGCGCGCTCGAACGCCGGCTCGCCGAACGCCACCCCGACCGCTTCGTGCCGCGCTACGCGATGGTGACTTTCCGCCGGCTGCCTTACGCGGTGGCCTTCGAGCGTGGCCAGCGCCAGCGCGAACTGCTGGTCGAGGCCACCCGTGGCCACGCCTCGCTGGAGACCCTGGATTGGGATGCGGTCGACGCATTGGTGCACGAGCGCCTGGCGCCGCTGCCCACGGAGGCGTGAACCGTCTCACCGCATGAAACCGGGATGCGGTACGAAGCCGCATCCACGGACCCTCAATCGCGCTCCAGGGGCGTCATCCCGAATGCAGTGAGGGATCTGCTTTCCAATCAGGAACCAGAACAGAGCCGTAGCCCGGGTAAGCGCAGCGCACCCGGGGACGATCAGACTGCCATCCCGGGTGCGCTGCGCTTACCCGGGCTACGTGAGTGAACGATTCCCCGATGCCCGCCAGCTTCCTGTTCTACGACCTCGAGACCTTTGGTGCCGATCCGCGCACCACTCGCATCGCGCAGTTCGCCGCGATCCGCACCGACGCCGACCTCAACGAGGTCGACGAGCCGATCAGCATCTTCGTACGCCCGGCCGACGACCTGCTGCCTTCGCCCATCGCCACGCTGATCACCGGCATCGCGCCGCAGGCCGCGCTGCGTGACGGCATGAACGAGGCGCAGGCCTTCTCGCTGATCTTCGACGAGATGGCGCGGCCCGAGACCTGCACGCTGGGCTACAACTCGCTGCGCTTCGACGACGAGTTCGTCCGCTACGGCCTGTTCCGCAATTTCTACGACGCGTACGAGCGCGAATGGCGCGGCGGCAATAGCCGCTGGGACCTGCTGGACGTGCTGCGCTTGGCGCATGCGCTGCGTCCCGACGGCCTGGCCTGGCCGCAACGCGAGGACGGCGCGACGTCGTTCAAGCTCGAACACCTGGCGCACGCCAACGACGTGCGCATCGGCGACGCGCACGAGGCGCTCTCCGACGTGCGCGCCCTGATCGGCCTCGCGCGCAAGTTGAAACAGACACAGCCCCGGCTGTGGGACTACGCCCTGAAGCTGCGCGACAAGCGTTTTGTCGCGAGTCTGGTCGACGTGGTGGCGATGACGCCGTTGCTGCACGTCTCGCAGCGCTTCCCTGCCAGCCGGCTGTGCTCCGCGCCCGTACTGCCGTTGGCGCGGCATCCGCGCATCGACAACCGGGTGATCGTGTTCGACCTGGGCCAGGACCCGGCCGCCCTGCTGCGGATGTCGCCCGAGCAGATCGCCGACCGGCTTTACACACCGATCGCCGACCTGCCCGAAGGCGAGGAGCGCATCGCGCTCAAGGAAATCCACCTCAACCGCTGCCCGGCCCTCGTGGCCTGGGACCACCTGCGCGCGGCCGACTTCACCCGCCTGATGATCGATCCGCAGGTCGTGGCGGAGCGCGCCGCGATCCTGCGCGAAGCGGGCCCGGCGCTGGCCGAGAAAGTCCGCCAGGTCTATTCGTCCGAGCGCGAACGCGCGCGCGCCGACGCGGACGCCTCGCTGTACGACGGCTTCATCGGCGACGGCGACAAGCGCGTGTTCGCCGAAGTGCGCGCCACGCCGCCGCAGGCATTGGGCATGAAGGGCTTCGGTTTCCGCGATCCGCGCCTGCCGGAACTGCTGTTCCGCTACCGCGCGCGCAACTGGCCGGACACGCTGTCGGTGAGCGAACGGGCGCTGTGGAACGACTACCGCCGCTCGCGCCTGCGTGACGAACGCGGGCTGTCCGAATACAGCTTCGATACCTTCCGCGCCGAGATCGCGGCGTTGCGGCTCGCCCATGCCGCCGATGGCGGCAAGCAGGTGCTGCTCGACCAGTTGGAAGCATGGGGCCACGAGGTCGAGGCCGGCCTGGCCTGAGCGCACGTAGACTGGCGCCATGAGCACCTACTTCTCCGACGCCGGCTTCAAGTTCCTGCGCGGGCTCGCCCGCCACAACGAGCGCGAGTGGTTCCTGGCGCACAAGGCCGACTACGAGGCGCACGTGCGCGAGCCGTTCCAGCGGCTGTTGGCCGACCTGCAGCCGGGCCTGCGTGAAGTCAGCGAGCACTACCGCTCCGAACCCAAGGGCAACGGCGGCTCGCTGTTCCGGATCCACCGCGATACGCGCTTCGCCAACGACAAGACGCCGTACAAGAACTGGCAGGGCGCACGCCTGTTCCATGCGCGCAGCAAGCAGGTGGAAGCGCCGGCGTTCTACCTGCACCTGCAGCCGGGCAACTGTTTCGTCGCTGCCGGCGTGTGGCATCCGCAGCCGGAGACGTTGCGGCGCATCCGTCACTTCATCGTCGACAACCCGGGCAGCTGGAAGGCGGCCGCGCACGGCACCGCGTTCCGCAAGCGCTTCGCCCTCGACGACGACGAGATGCTGACGCGGATGCCGCGCGGCTTCCCGGCCGACTTCGAATGCGCCGACGACCTGCGTCGGCGCAACTTCGCCGCGTTCCGGCCGATCGACGACGCGACCATGACCGGGCCCCGGCTGCGCAAGACCCTGGAAGGCGACATCGCGGCGCTCGGCCCCTTCGTCGACTACCTCTGCGCGGCGCTGGACCTGGAGTTCTAGGCGCTCGACCCGGCTTCCCAAGCTGTGACGCCGGCAGCGCCGAATGCGGCAACGCCGCATGACATACCGATACGTATGGGTATGCTCGCCCGCGATGCGTCGCTGGGCCCGGCGCAGAGCAGGACTTTCCGCGGCGACGCCGACGGCACAGCCGCTGCAGTTCAAGGGGAATGAACATGCGTCATCTGCTTTGCGGCCTGCTTCTGGCCGCCGCGGCACCGTGCGCGTCCGCCAATACCGGCGTGGCCTTCGTCCATGGAACGGGATCCCAGACCAACGCGTACCAGGACTACTGGCAACCGGCCATGGTCGATTCGGTCCGCCAGGGCCTGGCGAACACCGGCAACTACGTCGTCATCAACTGCGACTTCACCCAGTACATGTGGGACAGCCGCGCCGCCGGCTGCCTGGCCGGCCAGCTGAGCAACTTCATCAGCAGCAAGGGCATCACCCGCCTGATCGTGATCACCCACTCCAACGGTGGCAACGTGATCCGCTGGATGATGTCCAACCCGACCTACGACAGTCGCTATCCGAACATCATCAGCAAGATCGTCCGCGTCAACGCGCTGGCGCCTTCGTCCGCCGGCACGCCGCTGGCCGATGCCGTCATCAACGGCAACGTGTTCGAGACCTCGCTGGGTTGGCTGCTCGGCTACAAGTCCGACGCCGTGCGCCAGCAGCAGGTGAGCTGGATGGCGTACTACAACGCCAACTACCTCTACGGCACGAGCGGGCGCCCTGCCCTGCCCAAGCCGTTCCGCAGCGTGGTCGGCACCGACGTCGATTCCTCGCCGTTCGACGGCGACAGCTATTGCGGCGGCTACACCGAGAACGTCGGCCTGGAAACCACGCAGAACTGGCTCGACAGCTGCTCCGATGGCTTCCTCAACTGCAGCAGCCAGTCGGCGGCGGGCAGCGTGTGGTTCCAGGACAAGAGCCGCACGGCCGGCGCAGAGCCGCTGAGCCACAACCAGAGCCGTCGCGCCTGCTTCACGCTCGACACCATCCTCCGCAACGATCTCAAGCTCTGAGGGACCAGCCATGCGCATGAACATCACTGCCGCGCTGGTCGCGGCCTGCCTCGCGTCGCCTGCATTCGCCGCGAGCGCGGCACAGCCGCTGCTTCCGGCAGCAGCCACCGACCAGGTGCCGACGCGCCTGGTCGCACTGCCCGCACCTGCGGGCCAGTTCGAACGGGCACCGGTTTCGTTCTCCTGGGCGCTCGATCCGTTCGCACCGCTATCGCCTTCGCCCAGTTACGTCGCCGAGAGCCGCGAATACTGGCAGACCGTCGAAGGCAGCGAACTGCAGGCCGGCGTTGCGCTGAAGACCTCCGCGCCCGGCGCGGTGATCCGCATCAGCCCCGCGCGCGGTTCCGCGCCGCTGCACGCCAATGCGGTAGCCATGAACGGCAACGGCAAGGCCGCGCGGCTTGAACGCGCCGCCGACGCCGCCGCGTTGCAGGCCGCCGGGATGGACGTCGATGCCGGAACGGCGGTGGTCAAGCTCGCCAAGGAAAACGCTGCCGGTACGTATTCGTTGCGCACGGCCGAAGCCCGCGGCCGCTACGTCGTGCACGTGTTCGAACCGGAAAGCGACGTGGTGCTGAAGGCGCACGCCGATCGCCCGCACGTGCTCGGCGGCGACACCATCAGCGTCGCGATGGACGTCTCCCGCGGCGGTCGCACTATCGCTGCTCAGGCCGAGGCCCTGCTCGTGGCGCCCGACGGCAGCAGCCGCCCCATCTCGGTGACCAGCGACAAGAGCGGACGGCTCACCGCCAGGGCGAAACTGCCGATGCAGGCCAGCGCCGCCCCCGGTCTGTGGGAGTTGCAGCTGTTCGCCACTGGCGAAGGCGTCTCCCGCGACGCGCGCACGGCATTCGGCGTGTCCGCACCCACCGCGCGCCTCGGCGATGACGTCGGCGTCGATGCGTCACGCCTGCGCTTCGACATCCCGCTGGAAAGCGCCGCACCCGGACGCTACGAGGTGCGCGGCACGCTGTATGCGACTGCATCGGACGGGGCGATGGCGCCGGTCGCGCAGGCGCATTCGGCGGCGTGGTTCGAACGCGGCAAGGGCGCGCTGGTCCTCGCCTTCGATCGTGCGCACGTGCCGTCCGGGTACGGCGCGCCGTACGAGTTGCGCCAATTGGAGTTGAACGACCAGAGTCGCCTGGCGCCGCTGGAGAGCCGCGGTCGCGCCGTGCGCTTCTAGGCGATCGTTGCGTGAAGGATCGCGCAAGGGGCCGGATCGTTCCGGCCCCTTGCGAATCGCGGTTATGCTCATTGCACCCTCGCGGAGCATGCGCATGAAGAAGTGGCTCGCCCTGATCGTCGTCGTGGTGGTGCTGGCCTTGGGCTGGCTCGCCGCCGGACCCTTCGTCGCCATCCATGGCATCCGCAGCGCGGTGCAGGAACAGGACGCGGCCAAGCTGTCGGAGTACGTCGACTTCGCCGCCGTGCGCAGCAGCCTGAAGCAACAGGTCGACGACTACCTGGCGCGCCGCGCGGGCGCGGACCTGCAATCGAACCTGTTGGGCGCGATCGCGTTGCGCCTTGCCAGCGGCGCCAGCGAAGGCATGGTCGACGCGATGGCGACACCCGCCGGGCTCGCGGCGGTGATGGAAGGCCGCAACTTCTGGCATCGCGTGACGGGGCAGCGCTCCAGCAACGACGCCTACGCCAGCGCACCGCCGCGCGACCCCCTGGAAGGTGCGAAGTACCGCTACGAATCCCTGTCCCGATTCAGCGCCACGGTGCGCAACGCCGATGGCGATCCGGTGGTGTTCGTGTTGAGCCGGCAAGGCCTGCGCTGGAAGGTCACCGAAGTCCGCGTGCCCTTCCTCGCGGCATCGCCGACGGACGGGCCATGACCTTGACGCCCCCGTAATCGTCCCGGGCGCACTTTCCGCAGGGCAACCTCCTGCGGAGTAGCGCCATGAAGTTTCCCCGCCGCAGCCGCATGCCGGCCGCGGGACCGCCGTGAAGATCGCCCTGGTCGCGCCGCTTTACGAAGCCGTTCCACCCAAGCTGTACGGGGGCACCGAGCGGATCGTTGCGTATCTGGCCGACGCGCTGGTCGACCTGGGTCATGCAGTCACGTTGTTCGCCACCGCTGAAGCCCGCACGCGGGCGACGCTCGTCGCGGTTCGCGACCAGGCGATCCGCTTGGACCCGGCGCCGCTGAAATCCGATCTCGCCGCGCACCTGTCGATGCTGCACGAAGTGCGGTGCCGCGCGCACCACTTCGACGTGCTGCATTTCCATGTCGACCTGCTGCACTTCCCGATGTTCGAGGGCATCGCCGAGCGCACCGTGACCACGTTGCACGGCCGGCTCGACCTGAAGGATCTCGCGGAGGCCTACTGGCGCTGGCCGCAGTTCCCGCTGGTGTCGATTTCCGACCACCAGCGCGCTCCCTTGCGCTTCGCGCGCTGGCTGGGAACGGTGCCGCACGGACTGCCGGCCAACCTGCTCCGCTGCACCACGACACCCGAGGGCGGCTACCTCGCTTTCCTCGGCCGCATCTCGCCGGAAAAACGCCCCGATCGCGCCGTTGCGATCGCGCGGCGCAGCGGCATTCCATTGAAGATCGCCGCCAAGGTCGACCCGGCGGACCGCGCCTACTTCACCCACGTGATCCGCCCGCTGCTCGACGACCCGCTGGTGGAATACATCGGCGAGATCAGCGACGGCGACAAGGGCGGGTTCCTCGGCAACGCCCGCGCGCTGCTGTTCCCGATCGACTGGCCGGAGCCGTTCGGCCTGGTGATGATCGAAGCGATGGCCTGCGGCACGCCGGTAATCGCCTGGCCCTGCGGCTCGGTGCCGGAAGTCGTCGACGACGGAATCACCGGACGCATCGTCCACGACGAAGACGAAGCGGTTGCCGCGGTCGCCGAAGTGTCCGCACTGGACCGGCGTCGCATCCGCGCCGTGTTCGACCGCCGCTTCACGGCGGACGCGATGGCCCGGTGCTACGTCGACCTCTACCGGCAACTGCTGCGCAGCAGCGACGCAAGCCGCCGCCTGACCGCGTGATCCATGGAGCCGATCGCAGGCAACACGCTGGCCACGAACTACGTCCTCAAGGACGGCGACAGCTTCATCGTGGCCGATGCGGCCGGCGACATCGAAGGCGGCAGCGATGGCTTCTTCCACAATGACACGCGCCTGCTGTCCCGCTTCCTGCTGCGGTTGGGCGATTCGCAGCCCGCGCTGCTGAGCGCGGCGGTGAGCCGCGACAACGTCATGTTCGTCGCCCACCTCACCAACCGGCCGCTGCCGCCGCTGGGCGGCAGTCCCGCGGCGCAGGGCGTGATCCACCTGCAGCGCGAGCGCTTCCTGCGCAACGACCGCCTGTACGAGCGCATCGCCTGCATGAATTACGGGCGGGACGTGGTGCAGCTGCCGTTGCGGCTTTCGTTCGCGGCGGATTTCCGCGACATGTTCGAGGTCCGCGGCAGCGTGCGCGCGGCGCGCGGCGAGCTGCTGGCCGCGGAATCGACGCGCACCACGGTGGTTTACCGCTACCGTGGTCTCGACGAGGCCGTGCGCACGTCGGTGCTGGCGTTCTCGCGCGAACCTGCGCGGCTGGAGCCGGACATCGCCGAATTCATGCTGGAACTGCATCCGGGCGTACGCGAAGAGCTGTACCTGGAATGCGGCACCATCGCCGTCGACGCGCCTTCGGCGCAACGCTTCCGCGACGGCGCCGTGCATGCACGCGCCACCATGCGCAGCCGCCAGCGCCGCGCCGGCCAGATCCACAGCGGCGGGCCCCTGTTCGACGCGTGGATGGACAAGTCGCGCGCCGACCTCGCGCTGCTGACCAGCGAACTGGACACCGGACCGTATCCGTACGCGGGCATCCCCTGGTTCTCCACGCCGTTCGGGCGCGACGCGGTGATCACCGCGTTGCAGACGTTGTGGCTCGATCCGGGCATCGCACGCGGCGTGCTGGCTTTCCTCGCGCACCACCAGGCGCAGGAGGAATCTGCCTTTCTCGATGCCGCGCCGGGCAAGATCATGCACGAGACGCGCAAGGGCGAAATGGCGGCCATGCGCGAGCTGCCGTTCGGCCGCTACTACGGCGGCGTCGATACCACGCCGCTGTTCGTGACCCTTGCCGGCGCCTATGCCGAGCGCACCGGCGACCTCATGTTCATCGAGCGCCTGTGGCCCGCGCTGCGTGCGGCGACGCAATGGATCGAACGCGTGTGCGACGGCAACCGCGACGGCTTCCTCGACTATGCACGCGGCTCGTCCACCGGCCTGGCCAACCAGGGTTGGAAGGACAGCGAGGATTCGGTCTTCCACGCCGACGGCCGCTTCCCGCGCGGCCCGATCGCGCTGGTTGAAGTACAGGGCTATGCCTTCGCCGCGCTGCGCGCGATGGCGTTGCTGGCCAAGCGCCGCAACGACGTCGATGCAGCGATGCGCTGGCAGGAACGCTCGGAACGGCTCCGTGCCGCCGTGGAGGAACGCTTCTGGATGAGCGATGCCGGTTACTACGGCATCGCTGTCGACGGCGACGGCGCGTTGTGCCGCGTGCGCGCGAGCAATCCCGGCCACCTGCTCTTCGCCGGACTGCCGGATGCCGGGCGCGCGGCATCGGTCGCCGCCAATCTGCTGACGCCCGCGTTCCACACCGGCTGGGGGTTGCGCACGCTGGCTTCGGACGAAGTGCGCTACAACCCGATGTCGTACCACAACGGCTCCGTGTGGCCGCACGACACCGCGCTGTGCGCCGCGGGCCTTGCGCGCTACGGCGATCGCGCGGCGGCGGTGCGGCTACTGCGCGGCATGTTCGAAGCGGCGGTGCATTTCGACCTGCGCCTGCCCGAGTTGTTCTGCGGCTTCCCGCGCGCGCAGGGCCCCACGCCCGTAGCCTATCCGGTGGCGTGCCTGCCGCAGGCGTGGGCGGCGGGATCGGCGTTCATGCTGCTGCAGTCCTGCCTGGGGCTGGAGATCGACGGCTGGCGTGGCGAGGTTCGCGTCGAACGGCCAATGCTGCCGCCGGGCATCGACCGCATCGCGGTGCGGCATGTCGCCGTGGACGCACGGCGCGTCGACGTGGTGTTCCAGCGCCAGGGCGATCGCATCGGTACGCATCTGGAAGGCCGCGACGCGGCGGCGGTGCCGTTGCGGTTCGTGGGCTGAGCAGGCGCAAACTCACGCAGCCGGGTCGTCGATCGCCTTCTTCATGCGCGAGACCGGTACCCGGATGCCGGGCAGATCGAGATCGAACCGTTCCTGCACGACGAAGCCGCAGGAGACGTACAACGGTTCGCCCGGCAGCGTCGAAACCAGTTCGAGCGTGGCGAAACCGGCGCGCCGTGCCGCCGCGACGCAGGCATCCATCAGTTGCCGCCCAAGTCCGCGACGGGCCATCGCGGGATCCACGAAGAAGGCGCGGATGCGCGCCGCTTCCCTGTGCGGATCGAGCCGGGGATCGGGCCCCGCCTTCGCCTGGTCGCCACCGAACAGCGTGCGTCGCATGCTCCAGCCGCCGCAGGCAACGATGCGTTGGCTGTCTTCGATGACGAAATAGGTCTGGTCGTCGATCAGCTGCGTGTCGACGCCGAACACGTGGCGCGTGATCGCTTCGGCCTGCTCCGGCGAGTAGTAGCCCGCGCTCAGCGCCAGGCCCGACAGGGCGATGAGCGCCTGCAGTTCGGCGATGTCGGCGTGCGTGGCAAGACGAAGTTCCGGCATTGCAGCGCTCCGGGTGATCGCTACGCGCCGGTCCTAGCCACGGTTGGCGACGCCATGCGGCACGTGCCCGGCCGCGACATGGTCGCGCGCCGAGACGATGTTGTGCTCGGAGTCGTCGAAGAAGATGTCGGCACCGAACGCCTCGAGGAACGGGCCCTTCGCGCGCCCGCCGAGGAACAGCGCCTCGTCGAGGCGGATGCCCCAGTCGCGCAGCGTGCGGATCACGCGTTCGTGCGCAGGCACCGAGCGCGCCGTTACCAGCGCGGTGCGGATCGGCGAGGACTCCCCCGTCGGGAAGGCTGCTTGCAGGCGGTGCAGCGCATCGAGGAAGCCGCGGAACGGCCCGCCCGAGAGCGGCTCGCCGGCATGGGCGCGCTCGTGCGCCGCGAACGCGGCCAGGCCGCCCTCGCGCGACACGCGTTCGCCTTCGTCGTCGAAGATCACCGCATCGCCGTCGAAGGCGATGCGCAACTGGTCGTGGCGCTGCTGCGGTGCCTTCGCCGGCAGCAGCGTCGCCGCGGCGATGCCCGCCGCCAGCGCGTTGCGCACGTCTTCGGCGTGCGTGGACAGGAACAGGTCGGCACCGAACGGACGGATGTACGGATACGGGGCGGCGCCGTTGCTGAAGGCGGCGCGCTTGATCGCCAGGCCGTGGTGCGCGATCGAATTGAAGATGCGCAGGCCGGTGTCGGCCGAGTTGCGCGAGATCAGGATCACTTCGACGCGCGGCGCCTCCGGCGGCGCACCCTCGTTAAGGACCAGCAGCTTGCGCACCAGCGGGAAGGCGATGCCGGGCTCGAGGATGTCGTCTTCGTGCAGGCGCTGGAAGTCGGCATAGGCGTCGATGCCCTCGCGCTCGAACAGCGCGTGGCTGTCCTCCATGTCGAACAGGGTGCGCGAGGAGATGGCAACGATCAGCGGATTGGCGTCACGGTCGGGCATGGAGGGATGGTACGACGGGATGGTCTCAGTGGTTGCGATGGACGGCCGGTCGTCAGTTGTCAGTCGGTGGGTTGGTGCTCGCCATCCCGTCAGCCTTCAACGGCCGAATGGCTGGTCAAGTCGGGAGCGAGCTTTCGAAGCAACTGCAACGGCTGGATCCCGGCTTTCGCCGGGATGACGAACAAGGGCAGTCAACTGCCAACTGACAACCGCCTAACCGCTGGTGAACTGCTCCGCGAGGATCCGCTCTTCCAGGTTGTGCTCGGGATCGAACAGCAGCGTCACCGTGCGATCGCGGGATTCGCGGATGGTGACTTCGACGATGTCGCGGACTTCGTGCGAATCGGCGGTGGCGCTGACCGGGCGCTTGAACGGGTCGAGCACGCGGAAGCGCACTTCGGTGTCGGCCTTGAGCACCGCGCCGCGCCAGCGCCGCGGCCGGAACGCGGCGATCGGGGTCAGCGCGATGACGTTGGCGCCCAACGGCAGGATCGGTCCATGTGCGGAGAAGTTGTAGGCGGTGCTGCCCGCGGGCGTCGCGACCAGCACGCCGTCGCAGATCAGCTCGTCCAGCCGGGTCTGGCCGTTGAGGTCGATCGACAAGTGCGCGGCCTGGCGCGTCTGCCGCAGCAGCGAGACTTCGTTGTAGGCCAGCGAGCCGACGGTGGCGCCCGATTCGGTCTGCGCGACCATTTCCAGCGGGCGCAGCATGGCGGGCTCGGCCGCGTGGATGCGCTCGATCAGGTCCTCGCTGCGCTGGTGGTTCATCATGAAACCCACCGTGCCCAGCTTCATGCCATACACCGGCTTGGCCAGGCCCGCGTGCCGGTGCAGGGTCTGCAGCATGAAACCGTCGCCGCCCAGCGCGACGAGGACGTCGGCCTCGGCCGGCGGGTGGTCGCCGTAGCGCGCGGTCATCTCCGCAAGCGCGCGTTGCGCCTCGTCGGCAGGACTGGCGAGGAAGGCAAGACGTGGCGTCGCGGTCATCGGCGGCTCCGTTGCGATGGCGCGAGCATAACCGCGCTTGGAGTCGACTTCACGTCAGGCGCGAAAAAGGCGGGCCGAGGCCCGCCTTCTCCATTCCAACGTGCCGGCGAACCGGCACGAGACCATCACCCGCGAGAAGCCAGCTGCGACAAGCGCTGCACCGCCACCGAAGCCGTCGGGTAATCCAACGACTTCTGCGCGGCCAGTTCGTTGAGCATCGCCAGGGTGAAGCGCAGCGAGGCGTCGTCGCGCTGCAGCCAGTTCTGCACCTTCGCTTCGGCGTTGTTGCCCGGCATCGACAGGGCCTGGCCGACCAGCGTGCGCTGCTGCGTGGCCAGTTCCTCGCGCAGCACGCCGCGCGCGACCGCGTGCCAACGGCCGTCGACCGCCAGGTTGTCGATCTGCGTGCTCAGCCACGGCAGGTTCAGCGCTTCGCCCAGGCGGAAGTGCACCTTGGCGACGTCGACCACCTTGAGCTTGCGCTCGCGCGCGATCTCGATGACGTCGCAGGCCGGTTCCATGTACGGCAGCGCGGACAGCTGCAGGGCCAGGTCGTTCGGCACGCCCTTCGCCTTCCACTCGCGCAGCGCCGCCTCGTAGCCCGGACGCTGCAGCGGGCCGAGGATGTTCTCGCCCGCGCGGATGTCCTTGTAGCCGTCGAAGTAGCGGTTAACCGCGGTGGCGATGTCCGGGATCGCACCCGGGCGCGACAGCAGCCAGCGCGTGAACGAACGCTGCAGGTTCCAGATCACCTGCAGGGCATCGATCTGCACCGACTCGTGCACCTTGCCGTCGAGGCCGTCGATCTGGGCCCACAGGGCGCGCGCATCCAGCGTCTCGCGGGTGATGGTGAACGCCTTGGCCACTTCGCCCGGCGTGCGGCCGCTGTCTTCGGTCATGCGCAGGGTGAAGGTCGCGCCCATGCGGTTGACCATCGAGTTGGTCACCGCCGTGGCGATGATCTCGCGCTTCAGGCGGTGGCCTTCCATCGCCTTGGCGTACTTCGCCTGCAGCGGTTGCGGGAAGTAGCGGACCAGCTCCTTCGACAGGTACGGATCTTCCGGCACGTCGGATTCGGCCAGCTGCTGGAACAGCACGATCTTCGAGTACGACAGCAGGATCGACAGCTCCGGCCGGGTCAGGCCCTGGCCGCGCGACTTGCGATCGACCAGCTCGGCGTCGGTCGGCAGGAACTCGATCTGGCGATCGAGCAGGCCCTGCGATTCCAGCGTGCTGATGAAGTGGCGCTTGGAACCCATGCGCGACAGGCTCATGCGTTCCATCAGGCTGATCGCCTGGTTCTGGCGGTAGTTGTCGGCCAGCACCAGCTGGGCGACCTCATCCGTCATCGACGCCAGCAGCTTGTTGCGCGCGTCGAAGGTCAACCGCTTCTTCTGCACTTCGCCGTTGAGCAGGATCTTGATGTTGACCTCGTGGTCCGAGGTATCCACGCCGGCGGAGTTGTCGATGAAGTCGGTGTTGAGGCGCACGCCGTGCAGCGCGGCTTCGACGCGGCCGAGCTGGGTCAGGCCCAGGTTGCCGCCCTCGCCCACCACCTTGCAGCGCAGCTCGTTGCCGTTGACGCGCAGGGCGTTGTTGGCGCGGTCGCCGACCTGCTGGTTGGTTTCGCTGGTCGCCTTGACGTAGGTGCCGATGCCGCCGTTCCACAGCAGGTCGACCGGCGCCTTGAGGATGGCGTTCATCAACTCGTTCGGGCTCAGCGCGGTGACGCCATTCTCGATGCCGAGCGCGGCGCGGATTTCCGCCGATACCGGGATCGACTTGGCCGAACGCGCGAACACGCCGCCACCCTTGCTGATCAGCTTCTTGTCGTAGTCCTCCCACGACGAACGCGGCAGCTTGAACATGCGGTCGCGTTCCTTGAACGAGATCGCGGCATCCGGGTTCGGGTCGAGGAAGATGTGGCGGTGGTCGAACGCGGCCAGCAGGCGGATGTGCTTACTCAGCAGCATGCCGTTGCCGAACACGTCGCCCGACATGTCGCCGACGCCGACGACGGTGAAGTCTTCCTTCTGGCTGTCGCGGCCCATGGCGCGGAAATGGCCCTTGACCGATTCCCAGGCGCCACGCGCGGTGATGCCCATGCCCTTGTGGTCGTAACCGACCGAGCCGCCCGACGCGAACGCGTCGTCCAGCCAGAACTTGTGCGCCGCCGCGATGCCGTTGGCAATGTCGGAGAAAGTCGCCGTGCCCTTGTCGGCGGCGACCACCAGGTACGGGTCGTCACCGTCGTGGCGCACGACGTTGGCCGGATGCACGATCTTGCCGTCCGGCGTGATGTTGTCGGTGATGTCGAGCAGGCCGTTGATGAAGCGCTTGTAGCAGGCCACGCCTTCGTTGAACCAGGCATCGCGGTTCACCGCCGGATCCGGCAGCTGCTTGGCGTAGAAGCCGCCCTTCGAGCCGACCGGCACGATGACCGTGTTCTTCACCATCTGCGCCTTCACCAGGCCCAGCACTTCCGTGCGGAAGTCCTCGCGGCGATCCGACCAGCGCAGGCCGCCACGCGCGACCGGGCCGAAGCGCAGGTGCACGCCCTCCACGCGCGGGCCGTACACGAAGATCTCGCGGTACGGGCGCGGCTTGGGCAGGTCCGGCACCTTGGCCGGATCGAACTTGAAGCTGACGTAGTCGGAAGGGCCGCCGTCGACGCGCCTGCCATCCTTGTACTGGATGTAATAGCTGGTGCGCAGGGTGGCGTCGATGACGCCGAGGAAGCTGCGGAAGATGCGGTCTTCATCGAGGCTCGACACGCGGTCGAGCAGCGCCTTGAACGCGTCGCGCGTGGCTTCGAGCTGCGCGTCGCGCTTGCCGGCGCGTGCTTCTACCACCGGCAGCACCGCCGTCATCAATGCGGCATCGCCGTTGGCGAGCGCGGCCAGCTGCGCGTGGAAGCGCTCCATGCCCGCCTTGATCTCGGCCTTGCTTTCGCTGCCGGTGCACGGGTCGAACTTCGCTTCGAACACTTCCACCAGCAGGCGCGCGAGGATCGGATAGCGTGCGAAGGTGGCTTCGACGTAGCTCTGCGAGAACGGCACGCCGACCTGCAGCAGGTACTTGCAGTAACCGCGCAGCATCGCGACCTGGCGCCAGGACAGGCTGGCGCCGAGGATCAGGCGGTTGAAGCCGTCGTTCTCGGCGTTGCCACGCCAGATCTGGGCGAAGGCGTCCTCGAAGTTCTCGTCGAGATTGGCCAAGTCCAGCTCCGCGCCGGTGGTCTCGACCTCGAAGTCCTGCACGTAGAACACCTGGCCATCGACCGACAGGCGATACGGGTGTTCGGAGATCACCCGCAGGCCCATGTTCTCCATCATCGGCATCGCATCCGACAGCGGGATGTCGTCGTTCTGGCGGTAGAACTTGAAGCGCAGGCCACCCGCGCCCTTGTGGGCGCGGTGCAGGCTCAGGCGCAGGTCGTCCGGGCCGGTCAGCGCGGCGAGGTTGGCGATGTCCTGCGCGGCGACGGCGGCGCCGACCTCCTCGATGTAACCGGTAGGCAGCGCACGGCCGTAGCGGTTGGCCAGCACGAGGCCTTCGTGCTCGCCGTGGCGTGCGACGAGTTCCTCGCGCAGGTCGTCCTGCCAGTTGCGGATGATGCCGGCGAGGCCGGCTTCGATCGCGGCGTTGTCGACGTCGACCACGTCACCCGACTTCGGCCGCACGACCAGGTGCAGCTGCGCCAGCGGCGATTCGCTGAGCTGCACGTTGGTGTCGACGTACTCGCCGTGCAGCATGTCCTTGAGCATCGCCTCGATGCGCAGGCGCACGTCGGTATTGAAGCGGTCGCGCGGGATGTAGACCAGGCCGGAGAAGAAGCGGCCGTAGCGGTCGCGGCGCAGGAACAGCTTGCTGCGCACGCGCTCCTGCAGGCCGAGGATGCCGGTGGTGGTGCGCAGCAGCTCCGGGCCGGTGGACTGGAACAGCTCGTCGCGCGGCAGGGTTTCCAGGATGTGGCGCAGCGCCTTGCCGCTGTGGCTGGTCGGCGCCAGGCCCGACTGCTGCATCACGTACTCGTGGCGCTGGCGCACCAGCGGGATGTCCCACGGGCGACGGTTGTAGGCGCTGGAGGTGTACAGGCCGACGAAGCGCTTCTCGCCGACGGCCTTGCCCTTGGCGTCGAAGTCGAGCACGCCGATGTAGTCCATGTAACCGGGGCGGTGCACGGTCGAGCGGGCATTGGTCTTGGTCAGGATCAGCGCATCTGCCCCGACCTTCTTGTTGACGCTGTGCGCCGGCAGCGACTTCACCGAACGCGGGCGACCCGCGTCGTGGCCGCGCATCAGGCCCAGGCCCGTGCCATCGATGGCGCGCAGGACTTCATCGTCGCCCTGCTTGGCCACTTCGTACTCGCGGTAGCCGAGGAAGGTGAAGTGGTTGTCGGCTGCCCAGCGCAGGAACTCCTGCGATTCATGGCGCGCTTCGGCGTCCGCCGGGAACTTGCGCGAACCCAGCTCGTCGGCGACCTCACGCATGCGGTCGCGCATCTGCGCCCAGTCGCGCACGATCGCGCGCACGTCGGCCAGCGAGGTCTCGATCGCCTGCTTGATCTTCGGCATGTCGTCCGCGGCCTGGCGATCGATCTCCAGGTGCATCAGCGATTCGGGCGTACCGTTGCCCACGGCCACGAGCTTGCCGGCCTTGTCGCGCTGGAACGTGACCACCGGGTGGCCGAGCACGTGCACGCCGATGCCCTGCTCCGCCAGCGCCATGGTCACCGTGTCGACCAGGAACGGCATGTCGTCGTTGGCGACCTGCAGCACCGTGTGCGCGGATTCCCAACCATGGCTCTTGAGCGTCGAGTTGAACAGGCGCACCAGCGCCGTGCCCGGCTTGCGCGCGCGGGCGAAGTCGAGGAAGTCGACCGCCAGCGCCGCCCAGCCGTCCGCGCTGTGCTGCGGCAGCTCGTCCTCGCTCATGCGGCCGTAGAACTCATTGATGAACGCCTCGCCCTCGGCATGGCGCGCCTTCGGCAGGCGCTTGCGCATGGCGGCAAGGATGGGCTCGAGCGAAACGGCCTGGCTCTCGTTGGCGGGCGCCGACTTGGTGGCGACAGGCTTGGCAGCGGCAGGTTTGGCGGTCGCCTTGCTGGCGGCCTTGCGCGGAGCTTTGGGTGCGGTGCTCATGGCAACGTGGGAATCCGTCCGTTAGTTGGGTTAGTGCAAATACGTAAGTGGTTCGGCAAAGCAATCAGGCCCGCGGTGCTGCCGCGGGCCTTTCGGAAAAACTGCTTCAGCGCAATCCGGTTTCGTTGCGCGCGATGACCAGGCGCTGGATCTCGCTGGTGCCTTCGTAGATTTCGGTGATCTTGGCATCGCGGAAATAACGCTCCAGCGGCATTTCCTTGGAGTAGCCCATGCCGCCATGGATCTGCACGGCCTGGTGGGTGATCCACATGGCGGCCTCGGAGGCTGTCAACTTGGCGATGGCGGCTTCGTTGCTGAACTTCGCGCCACCCTTCTCGAACTCGCCCTTCTGCCACGCCGCACGCAGTGTAAGCAGCGTGGCCGCGTCGAGTTTGCACTTCATGTCGGCGATCTTGGCCTGGGTCATCTGGAACGTGCCGATCGGCGCACCGAAGGCCTTGCGCTCCTTCACGTACTCGATGGTCTTCTCGTAGGCGGCGCGGGCGATGCCCAGCGCCTGCGAGGCGATGCCGATGCGGCCGGCGTCGAGCACGCTCATGGCAATCTTGAAGCCCTCGCCTTCCTGGCCCAGCACTTCGTCGGGCTGGACCACGTAGTCGGCGAACTCGATCTCACAAGTCGCCGAGGCGCGGATGCCCAGCTTCGGCTCGGTCTTGCCGCGGTGGAAGCCGGGCTTGGCAGTGTCAATCATGAACGCGGTGATGCCGCGCGCGCCCTTGTCGGCATCCGTCATCGCGAACAGCACGATGTACTTGGCGACCGGGCCGGAGGTGATCCAGCTCTTCTTGCCGTTGACGATGAAGGTGCCGTCGGCCTGCTTCACCGCCTTGCAGCGCATCGCGGTCGCGTCGGAACCCGACTGCGGTTCGGTCAGCGCGAAGGCGCCGATCTCGCGGCCCTCGGCGATCGCGCGCACGTACAGCTGCTTCTGCGCCTCGGTGCCGAACTTCAGGATGCCGTTGCAGAACAGCGAGTTGTTGACGGAAACAATCGTCGAGTGCGCGGCGTCGCCCGCGGCGATCTCGATCATGGCCAGCACGTAGCTGATCGGGTCCATGCCCGCGCCGCCGTACTCGGCCGGCACTTCGATGCCCATCAGGCCGTTTTCACCGAGGGTCCGGATGTTCGCCAGCGGGAATTCGCCGGTCTGGTCGTGGTGCTCGGCGCTTGGCGCGATCTTTTCCTGCGCGATGCGGCGCGCCACGTCCTGGATCATCAACTGTTCTTCGGTGAAGCGGAAATCCACGTCGGTACCCTTTTGTGACTCGGCGAAGACGCGAATTGTAGCCCTCGGCGCGAAATAACCCCAGCGCATCTGCCCGCGTCCGGCTTGACCCGCCGCCACGCCCGGCCCACACTTATCTCTATATCGCGATAGGTTGATAAAAGGCCCCAATCCATGGATCTCGAAGGCTGGTCCTCTCGCCTCAAGGTTTTCGCCGACGCCACCCGCGTCCGGCTGCTCGCCCTGCTCGAACGCGAGGAACTGACCGTCGCCGAACTCTCGGCGATCACCCGGCTCGCGCAGCCGCGCGTGTCGACCCACCTGTCCAAGCTCAAGGAAGCCGGGCTGGTCCGCGACCGCCGCTCCGGCGTGTCCGCGTACTACCGCTTCGACGAAGCCGCGCTCGACGCCGCCCAGCGTGCGCTGTGGCAGACCCTGCGCGAAGGCAGCGACGACCCGCTCCTGCGCCAGGACCGCGACCGCGTGACGGCGGTGCTCGCCGCCCGCGCCAGCGAGCAGAACTGGGCCGATTCCGTGGCCGGCGACATGGAGCGCCATTACTCCCCCGGCCGCACCTGGGAAGCCCTGGCTCGCTCGGCCCTGCCCCTGCTGCAACCCGGCGACGTGCTCGACATTGCCTCCGGCGACGGCGTCCTCGCCGAGCTGCTGGCGCCGCACTCCAACCGCTACGTCTGCCTGGATTCGAGCACCAAGGTCGTGCTCGCGGCATCCGAGCGCCTGCGCAAGCTGGAGAACGTCGAGGTCCGCGAAGGCGACATGCACGCGCTGCCGTTCGCGGCCGCGCAGTTCGACCTGGTCGTGCTGATGCATGCACTCACCTACTCCGAGCACCCGGCGCAGGCCGTCGCCGAAGCCGCGCGCATCCTGCGCCCGGGCGGGCGCCTGCTGCTGAGCAGCCTGGCCCGGCACGAGCACCGACACACGGTCGAGAGCTACGGCCACGTCAACCTCGGTTTCGCCGAGAAGGAACTGCAGAAGTTCGTGACCAAGGCAGGCCTGGACATCACCAGCTGCGAAACCGTCACCCGCGAACGCCGCCCGCCCCACTTCGAAGTCATCACCCTGATGGCGCACAAGCCGGCCGAAGCCGGTTCCGCAACCCGCAAGAGCAGCAAGAAGCACTGAAATGAGCACCCTCCCCTGGCTCCATCCCGCCCGTGTCGAAGCGCTGCAACGCCTGCTGCGCGAGCGCATCCTCATCATCGACGGTGCGATGGGCACCATGATCCAGCAGTACGAGCTGCAGGAAACCGACTACCGCGGCACCCGCTTCGCTGCCGGCTACGACGGTCAGCACGCGCCGGACGACCACGCCCACGGCGAGAGTTGCGGCTGCGCGCGCGACCAGCGCGGCAACAACGACCTGCTGAGCCTGACCCGCCCGGAAATCATCCGCGAGATCCACGCCCAGTACCTAGAGGCCGGTGCCGACCTGGTGGAGACCAACACGTTCAACTCGACCACGGTCTCGCTCGAGGACTACAAGCTCCAGCACCTGGCGCGCGAACTCAACGAAACCGGCGCGCGCCTGGCCCGCGAGGCCTGCGACGCCGCCGAAGCCCGCGATCCGTCGCGGCCGCGCTTCGTGATCGGCGTGCTCGGCCCGACCAGCCGCACGGCCTCGCTGAGCCCGGACGTGAACCGCCCCGGCTTCCGCGCGATCACCTTCGACGAGCTGCGCGTGGCCTACCGCGAAGCCACCGACGGCCTGATCGACGGCGGAAGCGATGTGATCATGGTCGAAACCATCTTCGACACGCTCAATGCCAAGGCCGCGCTGTTCGCGATCGAGGAAGCGTTCGATGCACGTGGCGCGCGCCTGCCGGTGATGATCTCCGGCACGATCACCGATGCCTCCGGCCGCACGCTCTCCGGACAGACCGCGGAAGCGTTCTGGTACTCGCTGCGGCATTCGCAGCCGCTGTCGATCGGATTGAACTGCGCGCTCGGCGCCAAGGACCTGCGTGCGCACGTCGACGTGCTGGCGCAGGTCGCCGACACCTTCGTCAGCGCGCACCCGAATGCGGGCCTGCCCAATGCGTTCGGCGGTTACGACGAAACGCCGGAAGACATGGCCGGCATGCTGCGCGAATTCGCCGAATCCGGCCTGCTCAACCTCGTCGGCGGCTGCTGCGGCACCACGCCTGCGCACATCGCGGCGATCGCCCACGCGGTCTCCGACCTCCCGCCACGGCAGGTGCCGCAGCTGGTGGACGCGGCCTGATGTCGCAGCCCCTCCCCCGCCAGACGCGCCTCAGCGGCCTGGAACCGCTGCAGATCACGCCGCAGAGCAACTTCGTCAACGTCGGTGAGCGCACCAATGTCACCGGCTCGGCGCAGTTCAAGAAGCTGATCCTCGAAGGCCGCTACGACGAGGCCATCGTGGTGGCGCGCCAGCAGGTCGACAGCGGCGCACAGGTCATCGACGTCAACATGGACGAGGGTCTGCTCGATTCCGAACAGGCGATGGTGACGTACCTCAACCTGATCGCGGCCGAGCCGGACATCGCCCGCATCCCGGTGATGGTCGACAGCTCGAAGTGGAGCGTCATCGAGGCCGGACTGAAGTGCCTGCAGGGCAAGGGCATCGTCAACTCGATCTCGATGAAGGAAGGCGAGGCCGAGTTCCTGCGCCAGGCGCGGCTCGTGCGCCGCTACGGCGCGGCGGTCGTGGTCATGGCCTTCGACGAGGTCGGCCAGGCCGACACCATCGAGCGCAAGGTCGAGATCTGCACGCGCGCCTACAGGCTGCTGACCGAACAGGTCGGCTTCCCGCCCGAAGACATCATCTTCGACCCGAACGTGTTCGCGATCGCCACCGGCATCGAGGAGCACAACGATTACGCGGTGGCCTTCATCGAGGCCTGCCGCGAGCTCAAGCGCCGCCACCCCTTCAGCCATATTTCCGGCGGCGTCTCCAACGTCTCGTTCTCGTTCCGCGGCAACGAGCCCGTGCGGCAGGCGATCCACGTGGTGTTCCTGTACCACGCGATCAAGGCCGGCATGGACATGGGCATCGTCAATGCCGGCGCCCTGCCCCTGTACGACGACCTCGATCCGCTGCTGCGCGAGCGCGTCGAGGACGTGGTGCTCAACCGCCGCGCCGACGGCACCGAACGCCTGCTGGAGATCGCCGACCGCTACAAGGGCAAGAAGGGCGAAAAGAAGGTCGAAGACCTGGCCTGGCGCGAGAAGCCGGTGCGCGCGCGCCTGTCGCATTCGCTGGTGCACGGCATCGACCAGTACATCGAAGCCGACACCGAGGAGGCCCGCGCGCAGTCCACGCGCCCGCTCGACGTGATCGAAGGCCCGCTGATGGACGGCATGAACGTGGTCGGCGACCTGTTCGGTGCCGGCAAGATGTTCCTGCCGCAGGTGGTGAAGTCGGCGCGGGTGATGAAGAAGGCCGTGGCCTACCTGCTGCCCTTCATCGAGGCCGAAAAGCTGCGCACCGGCGATGTCGGCAAGTCCAATGGCCGGATCGTGATGGCCACGGTCAAGGGCGACGTGCACGATATCGGCAAGAATATTGTCGGCGTGGTTTTGGCCTGCAACAACTTCGAGGTCATCGACCTGGGCGTGATGGTGCCGGCGCAGACCATCCTCGACCGTGCGAAGGCCGAGAACGCCGACCTGATCGGCCTGTCCGGCCTGATCACGCCCTCGCTGGAGGAAATGAGCCACGTGGCGCGTGAGATGCAGCGTCAGGGCTTCCAGATGCCGCTGCTGATCGGCGGCGCGACCACGTCGCGCGCGCACACCGCGCTGAAGATCGATCCGCACTACAAGGCGCCCACGGTGTGGGTGAAAGACGCCTCGCGCGCCGTGGGCGTGGCCCAGTCGCTGATCAGCGCCGACCTGCGCGCGCCGTTCGTCGCCGCCAACGACGCCGATTACGCCGAGATCCGCGAGCGCCACAAGCAGCGCGGCGACGGCAAGCGGCTGGTGTCGCTGGACAAGGCGCGCGGGCAGAAGTTCGATGGCGGCTGGAACGACTACGTACCGCCGGTGCCGAAGCAGCCGGGCCTGCACGTCCTCGACGACTACCCGCTGGCGGAACTGGTCGCCTACATCGACTGGACGCCGTTCTTCAACACCTGGGAACTGGCCGGCAAGTACCCGGCCATCCTCACCGACGAGATCGTCGGCGCGCAGGCCACCGAGCTCTTCCGCGACGCGCAGGCGATGCTCAAGCGCATCGTCGCGGAGAAATGGCTGACGGCGAAAGCCGTGTTCGGATTGTGGCCGGCGCAGTCGAGCGGCGACGACGTCACCGTCGACATCGACGGCAAGCCGGAGCGGTTGTGCTTCCTGCGCCAGCAGGTGGACAAGCCGGCCGATCGCCCGGATTTCTGCCTTGCCGACTTCATCGCACCACGGGACTCCGGCACGCAGGACTGGATCGGCGGCTTTGCCGTCACCGCCGGCATCGGCATCGAGGAGCACGTGGCGCGCTTCGAGGCCGACCACGACGACTACAACGCGATCCTGCTCAAGGCACTGGCCGACCGTTTCGCCGAAGCCTTGGCCGAGCGCCTGCACGAGCGCGTGCGCAAGGAATTCTGGGGCTACGCCACCGATGAAACCCTCGGCAATGACGCATTGATCGACGAGGCGTACCGCGGCATCCGCCCTGCCCCCGGCTATCCGGCGTGCCCTGAGCACAGCGAGAAGGCGACGCTGTTCCGGCTGCTGGATGCCGAGCGCAACGCCGGGGTGAAGCTCACCGAGAGCTTCGCGATGTACCCCGCGGCGGCGGTGTCGGGCTATTACTTCAGTCATCCGCGCAGCCAGTATTTCGTGATCGGGCGGGTGTCGAAGGAGCAGGTCGAGGACTACGCCAAGCGCAAGGGCGTGTCGTTGGCGCAGGCGGAGCGCTGGCTCGCGTCCAACCTGGATTACGATCCGGAGTAACGCGGTACGAATCGAGCAGCATGACCGGACTCTCCAACGCCGAATTCATCGAGCGGCACGCCGCCCCCGGTCGCGTCGGCCTGTGCGGTGGCAGCGACACCATCAACAAGCTCATCCGCAAGGCGCAGGCGCCGCTGACCGCCGATGGCCACCGCAGCCTGTGGTCGCACGCCTTCGTCTTCAGCGAACGGCGCAGCGACGGCCACTGGTGGGTGATCGAGTCGGACCTGGACGTGCGCTTCAAGCAGGTCCGCCTCGGCGTGCAGGAAAACCGCGCGTCGCGCTACTTCGACGCGGAGGCGTTCCCGAACCTGGCGATCCTGGATTTCCACCTCGATGCGCAGCAGGCCCGCCAGGTGCAGGTGGCGGCGCTCGACCTGCTGTCGGGCCTGTCGAGCTACTCGCTGCGCGAACTGGCCGGCACCCTGCTGGCGATGCACAGCACGCGCCTGCGCGGACGCGACAACCTCCTCGCCCAGGAAGGCGCGTTGTACTGCTCGGCGCTGGTCCAGCACTGCTACGCCGCCGCGGGCCTCGAATTCCTGCCCGGCGTGCACGGCAAGAACGTGGCCCCGCACGACATCGACGCCTCCCCCCTGCCGCACGCCTCGCACCGCCTGATCCGCGACCTCGGCATTTCGAAGGTGCGCCGGGGAATCGCCCGCCTGATCTGAGACAATTTCCGCACGGCCGGAACGTTGAATCCTCGGGGTATGGCAGTGCGGGCAAGCAGGCGGGCTTTCGTTACCCTGGCGGACGCCGTCGAGCGGCGCGCCGACAACTACCTGGCGTTACGGCACCTCGCCGCGCTCCTGGTCATTTACGGCCACAGTTATGCGCTGAGCCGCAACCCGGATCGCGCGATCGACCTGGTCGAGCGGCTGATGCCCGGCTTCTACGCCGGCAGTTTCGCGGTCTATCTGTTCTTCGCGATCAGCGGCTTCCTGATCAGCCTGAGCCTGCTGCGCAACCCGGGCGTGCTGCGTTACGTCCGCAACCGGCTGGCGCGCGTGTTTCCGGCGTACTGGATCAGCCTGCTCGTGTGCGTGTTCGCGTTCGGACTGGCGTACACGACGCTGTCCACGGGCGAGTACCTGCGCTCGGCCGGGACCTGGGCGTTCGTGGCGGACAACTGGCTTCCGATCACGTTCACCTGGCACCTGCCCGGCGTGTTCGATGGCAACCCGCTGCCCAAGGTCGTGAACGGCGCGCTCTGGTCGCTGGGCCTGGAAGTGCGCTGGTACGCCTACTTCGCCCTGCTCGCCGCGCTGACCGTCGTACGGCGGCGCTGGCTGTTCACGCTGCTGGCGCTGGCCCTGGTGCTGTTCGGGGCCTGGGAATGGTGGACCGGCAAGCCGGACGCCAACCACTACCGCGCCCTGTCCCAGACCTACCTGATCGCCGCGCTGTGTGCGCATTGGCGGGATCGCATTCCGGTCGCGCACTGGCTGATGGCCGCATTCGTGCTGCTGATGGCGTTGGCGCACGGCAGCCGCTGGTTCGGTCCCGCCACCGTGGCCGCCGCGATCTACTTCACGTTCTGGGCGGCCTATGCGTTGCCGGCACTGCGCTGGCCGGAACACCGCGACTACTCCTATGGCCTGTTCCTCTACGGATTCCCGGTGCAGCAGGCGCTGATTGCCTCGTTCCCGCAGATCCCGCCGCTGGCGCTGTTTCCGGCGGCGACCGCCGGCGCACTGGTGCTTGCCGCCTTGTCATGGCACCTGGTGGAGCTGCCGGCCCTGCAGTGGAAGCGGCGGCTGCAACCGCAGCTGGCGGCGGCAACGTAATCCGGATTACCAGACCAGGTCGTCGGGCACCTGGTACTGCGGATCGGCGTAAGGATCCTCTTCGGCCGGCGCGTTGGGGTCGACCCGGAGCGCGATGGCCTGCGGGAAGATGTCCGCCGCCTGCGCGACCAGCTCCGCGGTCACCAGCAGGTAACGTCCATCCAGCTGCAGCACGCCGAGTTCACCGGCGTTGAGCGCCTTGAGCTGCTCGGCGGTGACATAGACCCGCTTGATCTTGCCGCCGTAGGGGAAATGCCGGGCGATCTCCGCATCGGCGACGTTGAGCCCCTTGTCCTTCACCAGTTCGGTGAGCTTCGCGCGCGCTTCGCGACGCTTGCGCGCCTCTTCCTGCCTCGCCGCTTCGGCGGCGATGCGTTCGTCCTTCTCGTGCTGGGCGCGGATGGCGTAGGCCTTGGCCAGGTCCATGCCTTCGCCACCGCGCGGCTTGGGCTTGGCGCCCGGCTTGTGCCCCGGTCGCTGCTGCGGCTTGCCCGCCGCCTCGTGGGGCCTGCGCCCCGGTTGCGGCTTGCCCTGCGGCGTAACGGGCTTCTTGCCCTGGGGACGTTCGGGCTTGGGCGCCGGCTTGAAGCCGAGGCCAAGCAGCTGATCGCGGAGGCTATCGCTCATTGCAGATTACGGCGTGCGTGGGAGGTCAATTGCGTGGGGTTCAATAATGCGGCGGCGGCGGTTCCAGCGACGCATCGCCGGTCACCGGGGCCGCGGAAAGCGTACTGCGGATGGTCTTCAGTTCTTCCAGCGCGCGATGCAGCAGCAGCGCGGTGCGTGCCTCTCCATCACGCGCGGCGGCCAGGGCGTCGCTGAGCTCGATCAGCGCCTGTTCCTGGAAGGCGACGCGCATTTCCAGGTCAACCAGGCGCTGCTGGAATTCTTCAGGAGTCATCGCTATCCGCTCAGGCCGTCGGCTTGCCGCTGACCGAACGGCCACGGCCGATGCCGTAATAGGCCAGGCCCGCCTGCTCGACTTCGCGCGGCTCGTAGAGATTGCGGCCGTCGAAGATCACCTTGTCGGCCAGGGTCGCTTCCAGGCGACCGAAATCCGGGCTGCGGAACTGCTTCCACTCGGTGACCACGACCAGCGCATCGGCGCCTTCCAGCGCCTGGCGCGCGGATTCGCACAGCAGCAGGTCGTCGCGCTCGCCGAAGATGCGCTGCGCTTCGTGGCTGGCTTCCGGATCGTAGGCACGGACCCGGGCGCCGGCGTCCCACAAGCGGGCGAGCAAGGTACGGCTGGAGGCTTCGCGCATGTCGTCGGTGTTGGGCTTGAACGCGAGGCCCCACACGGCAATGGTCTTGCCGGCCAGCTTGCCGCCGTAGTGCGCGTCGAGCAGTTCGAACAGGCGGTGCTTCTGCCGCGCGTTGACGGCTTCCACGGCGCCCAGGATCTCCGCCGCATAGCCGTACTGCTTCGCGGTGCGTTCCAGCGCCTGCACGTCCTTCGGGAAGCACGAGCCGCCATAACCCGCGCCCGGGTAGATGAAGCTGTAGCCGATGCGCGGATCCGAACCGATGCCGTGGCGCACGTGCTCGATATCGGCACCGACGCGCTCGGCGATGTTCGCCATCTCGTTCATGAAGCTGATCTTGGTCGCGAGCATCGCATTCGCGGCGTACTTGGTCAGCTCCGCGGAACGCACGTCCATCGCCACGATGCGTTCGTGGTTGCGGTTGAACGGCGCGTACAGGCGCTTGAGCTGTTCGATCGACGCGGGACTGCTGGCGCCGATCACGATGCGGTCCGGACGCATGCAGTCCTTGACCGCATCGCCCTCCTTGAGGAATTCGGGGTTGGAGGCGACGTCGAACTCGATCTGCACGCCGCGTGCCGCCAGCTCTTCCGCGATCACCGCACGCACCTTGTCGGCGGTACCGACCGGCACGGTGGACTTGTCGACGATCACTGCAGGGCGCGACAGGTTCTGGCCGATCGTCCTGGCCACCGCGAGCACGTACTTGAGGTCGGCGCTGCCGTCCTCGTCGGGCGGCGTGCCCACGGCGATGAAGATGGTGTTGCCGTGCTGGATCGCCGTCGCCGCATCGGTGGTGAAGTGCAAACGGCCGGCGGCGTGGTTGGCCTTCACCATCGGCTCCAGGCCGGGCTCGTAGATCGGGATCACGCCGTTGTTGAGCCCGTCCACCTTGGCGGCATCGATATCGACGCAGACGACGTCGTGGCCGACTTCAGCCAGGCAGGTTCCAGTGACGAGGCCGACATAGCCGGTGCCGAAGATGGTGACGCGCATGTGTGGGTTCCCTTGCGGATGGCGTGGTGGGGTCGCTTCATCCCGCGTCGCGGACGGCCGCCGCGACTCCAGGCAACGGCTGCTCCACCCGGAGGTGAAGCAGCCGGCCGGTTCACTGCTTACTTCGCCGGTTGCTTGACGATCTCGAGCAGCTCGACTTCGAACACCAGCGTGGCGTTCGGCGGAATCGGGCCGCCCTGCGTGCCGGCTTCGCCGTAACCGATCGCCGCCGGAATCCACAGCTTGTACTTGCTGCCCACCGGCATCAGGCCGAGGCCTTCACGCCAGCCCGGGATCACCGCGCCGAGCGGGAACGTGGCGGGCGTGCCGCGATCGTAGGAGCTGTCGAACGTCTTGCCGTCGAGCAGCGTGCCCTTGTAGTGCACCTTCACCGCGTCGCTGGGCTTGGGCTTGGGGCCGGTGCCTTCGGTGATGACCTGGTACTGCAGGCCCGACGGCGTGGTCTTCACGCCCGGCTTCTTCGCGTTCTCGGCGAGGAACTTGGCGCCGTCTTCCTTGTTCTTCTTGGCGTCGGCCATCATCTTGGCGATCTGCTTGGCCTGCATCTTCTGGCCGAACGCCTGCGCGATCTCCTGCGCCTGCTCTTCGGTCATCAGCATCTTCTCGCCGGCGACCGAGGCCTTGATGGCCTTCGCGATCGTGTCGACGTCGACTTCATCCTTGACCTGCTCGAGCGACTTGCCCATCTGCATGCCGATCATGTAGCTGACCTTTTCCTTCTCGGTCGGCAGGCCGGCGATCTTGGGGCCTGCGTCCTTCGACGATTCTTCGGTCTTGGCTGCTTCGTCCTTGGCCTTGTCGGCAGGCGGGTTGCAGGCGGTAACGGCAATGGCAAGAACAGCCGAGGTAAGGGCCACGGAAACGTGGCGGGGGAAACGACGCATCTGGGAACTCCTGGGAAATCGGGAAAATTATCGCGCCGGCCACGGTGCACGCGTGCGACTGAACGTCAGTTCACGTGCGCGAACACGGTATTCGGAGATGTTTACTGTTGCGGAATCGCCAGCAGTTCGACATCGAAAACCAGCGTCGAATTGGGACCGATGCGACCGTCCGGAGTTCCCTTGTCGCCGTAGGCCAGCTCGCCGGGGATCCAGAAGCGGTACTTCGCACCCACCGGCATCAGCTGCAGGCCCTCGGTCCAGCCGGCGATCACCTCGCCCAGGCGGAACTGGACGGGCTGGCCGCCGCGCTCGTAGGAGCTGTCGAACACGCTGCCGTCCAGCAAGGTGCCGTGGTAGTTGACGCTGACGCGGTCGTCGACGCGCGGACGCGGGCCCGCGCCCTGGCGCAGCACCATGTACTGGATGCCCGACGGCGTGGTGAACACGCCCTTCACCGTCTTGTTCTTGGCGAGGAATGCCGCGCCCGCGGCCTTGTTCGCCTGCGCGGCAGCGGCGGCCTTGGCCTCCAGCTTCACCTGCACGTTCTTCGAGAACACCTGGCGGACGGCGTCCAGCTCGGCGTCGCTCAGCAAGGCCGTGCCGCCGGCGAGCGTCGTGCGCACCGCCTGCAGGAACACCGGCATGTCGATCTCTTCCTGGATCTTCGCCAGCGAACGGCCGACGTCGGTACCGACGAGGAGGCCGACCTTGTCGCGCGCCACTTCAGGCGTCTTCGCGCCAGGCGCAGGCGGATTGTTGCGTGCGCCGATCCGCGCCATCAGCGCCTGGGTCGTGGTCTTCGCGTCTTCCGGCGTCAGCAGCGGCTTGCCACCGGCGAAGGCATTGCGGATGGCCTTCTCGAACGCCGTCATGTCCAGGTCCGGCCCCACGGGCGCGATCGAATGACCGATGTCGGTGCCGATCATGTAGCTGGCCTTGTCGCGATCGGTCGTCAGCACGGTCTTGTCCTGGGCAGCGGCGGCGGAAGCAGTGCTGCCGAAGAGCACGGCCGCGGTGGTCAACAACGCAGCGACGCCGCGCATGAAGGGCTTCATGAAGACTCCTGTAAGGAACGCGCCGCGAACGGCGGCACGAAGCGCCTATTGTCGCGGGCCGTAGCGGCATGAGCAATGCAGGTTCCGTGCGCGACGTTTGCAAATGGATCGCGCTGCATGCGATCGCGATGGAATGCGGCGCGCGGTGGGAAGCCAGCCCAGCGGCCCGGCGCGGCCGCATTGCCGGCGTGTAGTGGCGAATCGCCCTGCCGAGCTGGCGGGATTCGCGCGGGGAGCATCGGACCCAAGGGGTGACCGGGGCGGATTTCGGCCCCCGGATCACGCCGGAATCGGCCATCCCCGGCATGAAATCGCCATAACCCAATGATTTTTCTTCTATTTCTGCGTTCCAGCGCGACCCTGCCCGGGCTGCGGCGACACATGACTTAAGTTGGGTTCGCCGCTTGTTGACTGGACGTGTTTAGGTGTTATAGTTGCATACAACACCGGTCTACCAACGAGCAGGACGTTCGCCATGAACCGCAAGCTCCGCAACTCGCTCTCCGCCTTCACGGCCTCCGGCGCAGCGCTGGCCATCGCCCTGATGGTCGCCGTCCCCGCCGGCACTTCCCCCGTGCAGCAGATGGTGTCGCAAGACCTGCTCCTCCCGGCTGCGGCCGGTCAGCGCGCCGAAGGCTCGCTGGCCCAGGCCGTTGCCCTCTCCGCCGAATTCGCCGCCGCTTCGGCGCTGGCGCTGGAAGCGGACCGGCGCATGGATGCCCCGACCAAGCCGCACGCGCCCCGCAAGGGCACGCGCAATCGCCGGCAGACCGTTGTCATGCCGTACTTCTCCTTCCTGCCGCGGGGCTGATATGACCGCAATCCAATGGAGCGACAGCGCTCCCATCTACCGCCAGCTGAAGGAGCGGGTCATCGCAATGATGCTCGATGGCCTGCTCAAGCCCGGCGATGCCCTGCCCTCCGTAAGGCAGGTCGCCGCCGAGTATCAGCTCAATCCAATCACCGTCTCGCGCGCCTATCAGGAACTGGCGGACGAGGCACTCGTCGAGAAACGCAGGGGCCTGGGCATGTACGTCACAGAAGAAGCTGCAAGGAAGTTGCTGTTCAATGAACGTGAGCGTTTCCTGCGCGAAGAATGGCCCCAGGTCGTCGAGCGCATCAAGCGCCTGGGCCTGAAGATCGATGAACTGCTCGCCGCCGACGGCAAGGACGGTGTGCAATGAACGCCGTCGCCTCCGACAGCCGCCCCGTGGTCAGCGCCCGCGGCCTGCGCAAGCAGTACAAGAACAAGCTGGCGCTCGACGGCACCACCTTCGAGATCCCGACCGGGCGCATCATCGGCCTGATCGGCCCCAACGGCGCCGGCAAGACCACCGCGCTCAAGGCCCTGCTCGGCCTGATCCCGTTCGAGGGCGAGCTCTCCGTCCTCGGCCGCGATCCGCGCACCCAGCGCGACGACCTGATGCGTGATGTCTGCTTCATCGCCGACGTGGCCGTGCTGCCGCGCTGGATCAAGGTGAAGGAAGCCATCGAATTCGTCGCCGGCGTGCACCCGCGCTTCGACCGCGCCAAGTGCGAACGCTTCCTCGCCCACACCCAGCTCAAGCCCGAGCTGCGCGTGCGCGAACTGTCCAAGGGCATGATCGTGCAGCTGCACCTGGCCCTGGTGATGGCGATCGACGCCAAGCTGCTGGTGCTGGACGAGCCCACGCTCGGCCTGGACATCCTCTACCGCAAGCAGTTCTACCAGCGCCTGCTGGAGGACTACTTCGACGAGGAGAAGACGATCATCGTCACCACCCACCAGGTCGAGGAGATCGAACACATCCTCACCGACGTGATGTTCATCCGCGACGGCAAGATCGTCATCGACGCGTCGATGGAAACGCTCGGCGAACGCTACGTCGAACTGCTGGTCAACGGCGACAAGACCGACGAAGCCCGCAGCCTCAAGCCGATCGACGAACGCGCCCTGCCGTTCGGCAAGGTCGTGATGCTGTTCGACGGCATCGAACCGGGCCGCCTGGCCTCCCTGGGCGAAACCCGCACGCCGGGCCTGGCCGACCTGTTCGTCGCCACCATGAAGGGGACCTACGCATGAATGCCATCGCAGACAACCGCCTCCACGCAGCCGTGGCGGCGCCCCACGCCACCCACAAACTGAAGCTGCTGCTCCGCCGCGAGTTCTGGGAACACCGGGGCGGCCTGCTGTGGGCCCCGGTCATCACCGGCGGCATCGCCACGGTGTTCGCGCTGCTGGCCGCCATCGCCGGGACCGTGATGGGCCGCAGGCACGGCGTGCACCTCGACAACCACGAGGACGCCCAGGAAGTCGCCAAGGTCATCGGCGCCATCGGCGACGGCGCCCTGCTCGGCGGCATCGGCCTGGCCATGATGGTGCTGGCCTTCGTGGTGTTCTTCTACTCGCTCGGCTCGCTCTACGACGATCGCCGCGACCGCAGCATCCTGTTCTGGAAGTCGATGCCGGTTTCCGACACGCAGGTGGTGCTGTCGAAGGCCGCCTGGGCGCTGGTCCTGGCTCCGTTGCTCGCCCTGGGCATCGGCGTGCTGATCGGCCTGGCGTTGTGGCTGATCACCGCGCTGACCACGACGGTCAACGGCGTGCCGGGCGCGGGCGGAATCATCGTCAACTCGCATCCGTTCCGCATCATCGGCCAGATCCTGCTCGCATTGCCGGTGCAGATGCTGTGGTCGCTGCCCGCGGTGGGTTGGCTGATGCTGTGCTCGGCCTGGTCGCGCCGCGTGCCCTTCCTGTGGGCGGTGATGGTGCCGATCCTGGCCTGCGCGATGCTGAGCTTCATGGACATCTTCCCGGGCGTGGAAATCCCGCACGACAAGCTCTGGTACACGGTGGTCTATCGCGGCCTGCTGAGCGTCGCCCCGGGCAGCTGGATCCCGACGATCAGCGACCACATCCCCGAAATGAACGGCCCGGATGACCTGTCGCACGTACTGAACCTGGGCATGAGCTGGCAGGTGCTGGGCCATGCCGACGTCTGGATCGGCGCGGTGCTGGGCGTGGCGATGATCTACGGCGCGATCCGCCTGCGCCGCTGGCGCGACGACAACTGATACCCGGCCCTACAGAGCGAGATGACCATGAACCGCAAACACATCGCAGTCCTGCTCATTGCCCTGTCGCCACTGGTCGCCCAGGCCGGCACGGTGAAGTCCGAAGTCGAGAAGGACCTCGACGACGCCCGGCAGGAAATCCGCACGGAAATGGCGCAGGAACGCGCAAAACTGGGCAGCGAGAACCTGACCCTCGGTGACGGCCTGCATTTCGGCAAGGAAGACCAGGGTGACGCCAAGCGGCGGCACCTGCCGAAAGGCGAAATCACCCCACGCGGCGACCTGCTGATCGACGGCAAGGCGGTCGCCATCGACGCGGGGCAGCGCCGGCAACTGCTGGATTACCGCGCGCAGGTGATCGACATCGCCAGGACCGGCCTCGTTGCCGGCGAAAAGGCGGCGATGCTCGCCATCGAAGCCACCGACGTGTCGCTGTTCCGCCTGATCGTGGGCGGCCTCAGCGGCAGCCTCGAACGCAAGGTGGAGGCGACGGTGCAGCGGGAAATCCAGCCGATGGTGCTGCAGATCTGCCGTCGCCTGCCGCAATTGCGGGACTCGCAACAGGCGCTGGCCGCGAGCGTGCCCGAGTTCCGGCCCTACGCCACCCTCGACCGCGACGACGTCGAGAATTGCGAACGCGACATCCGCAAAGACATGGCGGCGCGCTGAGCCACCACTACCCAGGAAAGATGGCATGAACACAATCCGCACCTTCGCCTGCACCGCGCTGCTTGCATCGCTGGCCGCCTGCGGCGGCAACGACCGCAGCGCTTCGTCCGCGTCGACGCCGTCGACGCCCTCCGCCACCACCGCGCCCAGCAGCACGCTGGGTCGGATCGTGGAAGAGAACATGGCAGAAGCGCGCAAGAAGCTCGCCACCGAGAACCTCAGCCTCAACGGCAAGGTCCTGATCAACACCGGCAAGGACGGCGACACCGCCATCTTCGGCAAGGATGACGGCACGCTCCCGAAGGCGGAAATCTCCCCCAAGGGCGACCTGCTGATCGAAGGCAAGACCGTGGCGACCACGCCGGAGCAGCGCGCGATGCTGCTGCAGTACCGCCAGCACGTCATCGCCGTCGCCGAAGGCGGCATGGAGATCGGCGTCCAGGGCGCCGACCTCGCCGCCAAGGCACTGGGCGAAGCCGCCAAGGGCCTGTTCTCCGGCAAGTCCGAGGAAGAGATCACGCAGAGCATCGAAGCCGAAGCCGCCGGCATCAAGGCCGCCGCGGCCAAGCTGTGCGAGCGCCTGCCGCCGATGATGGAAGCGCAGCAGAAACTCGCCGCGTCGCTGCCCGAGTTCAAGCCCTACGCGACGATGACCAAGGACGACATCGACGACTGCATGAAGAACAGCGAAGGCGACGGCAAGCACGCCGCCGGGCTGCGTTCGGAAGTCCGCGAGGAAGTCCGCAACGCCGTGCGCGAATCGGTACGCGAGGAAGTGCGCCAGGTCGTCCGCAACGACGGCGCGCAGGAACCCGACGCCAAGCCGGCGCATTGAACCGGCAAGACCCCGTGTTGCACGACGGGTTGGGCCCGCCGCATGCCGGTGTCGGCGGGTCCAACCTCGTCACTTGTTGCGGGGCCGGTTGTGAGAGCACGCGGCTGTACCGCCCCGCCCGGCTCGTCTAGACTCGAAGTCGCGGGGTCGTCCCGCACCCGGTGCGCCCAGGAAGGTGCGCGCCTCTGGCCGTTCCGGGGCCACCATCACGACAAGGAAAGTTCATGAAGCAATTCATCGCAGTGCTCGCGCTCTCGCTGGCGCTCTCCTCCCCGGCCAGCGCCGGCCTGTTCTCGATCAAGGACGGCACGCAGGTCAGCCAGGAACAGTTCGACAGCTTCGCCGTCGGCAAGACCAGGAAGGCCGACGTGACCGAAGCCCTCGGCCATCCGCAACGGCGCGAACAGCTCGGCGACAACCAGGTCTGGTACTACGACTTCAGCAAGCTCTCGTATGGCCGCGCCATCGAGGAAGCCACGGTGTTCGAATTCAACAAGTCCGGCGTGCTGGTCGAGAAGTACCGCACCGGCAATGGCAATGACGACAAGGACGGCAAGAGCGGCAAGGACAAGGCCGCGAAGTAAGCGCGGGAAACCCCGCATCGAACGAAGGGCACCTTGCGGTGCCCTTCGTCTTGTCGGCCGGACCTATTCGCCGGAGCCGCGGATTCCGCCCTGCGTCAGCGCGACCGGATCCAGCAGCACGCGCAGTTGTTTCTCCGGCAACCCGCTCATTTCGACGGCGACGTCCAGTACCGGCCGGCCCTCGCGGTAGGCGCGCTTGGCGATCGCCGCGGCCTTCTCGTAGCCGATCAGCGGATTGAGCGCCGTCACCAGGATCGGATTGCGCGCCAGCGCCTCGCCCACGCGGTCCTCGCGCACGCGCAGGCCGGCGATGGCCGAATCGGCCAGCAGCTGCATGGCGCTGGACAGCAGCCGGATCGAATCCAGCAGGTCGTGGGCGATCAGCGGCAGCATCACGTTGAGCTGGAAGTTGCCGCTCTGACCGGCGATCGTGATCGCGGTGTGGTGCCCCATCACCTGCGCGCACACCATCGCCGCCGCTTCGGGAATCACCGGATTGACCTTGCCGGGCATGATCGAGCTGCCCGGCTGCAGCGCCGGCAATTCGATCTCGCCCAGCCCCGCCAGCGGCCCGGAATTCATCCAGCGCAGGTCGTTGGCGATCTTCATCAGCGCCACGGCCAACGTGCTGAGCTGGCCGGACAGTTCGACCGCGTCGTCCTGCGCGGCCAGGCCCTCGAACTTGTCGGCGGCGGATTCGAACTTCGTGCCGGACAGCGACGACAGCGCCTTCGCCATCGCCTTGCCGAAGCGCGGATCGGCATTGATCCCGGTGCCGATGGCGGTGCCGCCGATCGGCAGGCGGCGCAGCCGCTTCAGCGCATCCTCGATGCGGCCCTGCGCGGACTCCAGCTGCGCGGCCCAGGCACCGAATTCCTGTGCGAAGGTCAGCGGCATCGCATCCATCAGGTGCGTGCGCCCGGTCTTGGTCACCTTGCGCAGCGGGCGGGCCCGGCGCTCGATGGTCTTGCGCAGGTGCCGCAGCGCCGGCAGCAGGCGTTCCACGGTGGCCAATTGCGCGGCCACGCGGATCGCGGTCGGGATGACGTCGTTGGAGCTCTGGCCGAGGTTGACGTGGTCGTTCGGGTGCACTTTCGCGCGTCCGGAACGCGTGGCCAGCGTCGCGATCACCTCGTTGGCATTCATGTTGCTCGACGTGCCCGAGCCGGTCTGGAACACGTCGATCGGGAACTGGGCATCGTGCGCGCCCGCGGCGACGTCCAGCGCCGCGGCGCGGATGGCGGCGGATACGCCCTTGCCCAGCAGGCCGAAGCCGCCGTTGACCTCGGCCGCGGCGGCCTTGACCAGGCCCAGCGCGCGGATGAACTCGCGTGGCATCGGCACGCCGGACACCGGGAAGTTCTGCACCGCCCGTTGCGTCTGCGCACCCCACAGCGCATCGGCGGGGACGCGCAGTTCGCCCATGCTGTCGTGTTCGAGGCGGAAACCTGCGGTTTTCTTCGCCATTTCGATCTCCTTGTTCCGGGCTACCCGCAGCTTACGCCGGCCCGGCTCCCGCAGCGGCTCACCCGGGCCAGGGGTCTGCCCGGTCCGAGCCTGTAGAATTGCGGTTTGCCTTCGCTGCCCCGCCCCGCCATGTCCGTCGAAACCCAGCTCCTCGCCCTCTCCCCGCTCGATGGCCGCTACGCCGGCAAGGTCGACGCCCTGCGCCCGATCTTTTCCGAGTTCGGCCTGATCAAGGCCCGCGTCAAGGTCGAGGTGGAGTGGCTGCTGGCGCTGGCGAACGACCCGGGCATCGTCGAACTCAAGCCCTTCTCGACCGAAGCCGTCGCCCGCCTGCGCGCGCTGGCCGACAACCTCAGCGTCGCCGACGCGGCGCGGGTCAAGGAGATCGAGCGCACCACCAACCACGACGTCAAGGCGGTCGAGTACCTGATCAAGGAGAAGCTCAAGGGCGACGCCGAGCTCGGCCCGGCGCTGGAGTTCGTCCACTTCGCCTGCACCAGCGAGGACATCAACAACCTCAGCTACGCCTTGATGCTCAACGAGGCACGCCAGGACGTGCTGCTGCCCAAGCTGGACGAGCTGATCGAGAAGCTGCGCGCGATGGCGCACGAGCATGCCAACGTGCCGATGCTGTCGCGCACGCACGGCCAGACCGCGTCGCCGACCACCGTCGGCAAGGAACTGGCGAACGTGGTCGCCCGCCTGCAGCGCCAGGGCGAGGTGCTCGCCGGCCTGCCGATGCCGGGCAAGATCAACGGCGCGGTGGGCAACTACAACGCCCACGTCGCGGCTTATCCGGACATCGACTGGGCCGGCTTCTCGCGCCATTTCGTCGAATCGCTGGACCTGACCTGGCAGCCCTACACCACCCAGATCGAGCCGCACGACGGCGTCGCCGAGCTGTGCGACGTGGCCAAGCGCATCGACACCATCGCGATCGACCTGTGCCGCGACATCTGGGGCTACATCTCGCAGGGTTACTTCAAGCAGGCGGTGAAGGCCGGCGAAGTCGGCAGCTCGACCATGCCGCACAAGGTCAACCCGATCGACTTCGAGAACGCCGAAGGCAACTTCGGCATCGCCAGCGCGTTGTTCGAACACTTCGCCGCCAAGCTGCCGATCAGCCGCTGGCAGCGCGACCTCACCGACTCCACCGTGCTGCGCGCGCTGGGCACCGCTTTCGGCCACATGCTGATCGGCTTCGAATCGCTGCAGCGTGGCTTGAACAAGCTCAGCGTCAATCCGGAGCGCCTCGCCGCCGACCTCGACGCCGCCTGGGAAGTGCTGGCCGAAGCCGTGCAGACGGTGATGCGCCGCCACGGCCTGCCCAATCCGTACGAGCAACTGAAGGCGCTGACCCGCGGCCACGGCATCACCGAAACCTCGATGCGCGAATTCATCGGCTCGCTCGACCTGCCCGAGGATGCGAAGCAGCGCCTGCTGGCGATGACGCCGGGCAGCTACATCGGCGTGGCCGATCGCCTGGCGAAGGACATCTGACCGCTGTCATCTGATACTCGTCGTCATCCCGACTACGAGCCGTCATCCCGAGCGCCGCGAGGGATCTGCTTTACCCACGGGCTACAGCGACAGGTCCCTCGCTGGCGCTCGGGACGACAAATGAAAAGGGCCGCATCGCTGCGGCCCTTTTTCGTTGCATGCGACCCGACTTAAGCAGCCTGCTTCGTGATCAGGCCTTCCGCTTCCAGAGCCGCCTGGGTCGCCGGGCGCGACGCCACGCGCTGCTGGAATTCATTCAGCGCCTTGAACTCGGACAGGTCCAGGTCGACGAACCCGGCCCAGTTGGTGACCGTGAACAGGTAGGCGTCGGCCACAGTGAAGTCGTCGCCCAGCAGGTACGGCTGCTTCGCCAGGGTCTGCTCGAGCAGGCCGTAGCGCTTGCGCAGGTAGTCCTTGCGCTCCTGCCTGACTTCCGCGGGCAGCGTCGGGTTGAACAGCGGCGAATAGGTCTTGTGCAGCTCGGTGCTGATGTAGCCCAGGGTTTCCTGCAGGCGCGAGCGCTCGAAGGTGCCGTTGGCGGGCGCCAGCTTCGCTTCCGGCTTGCGGTCGGCCAGGTACTGCACGATCGCCGTGCCTTCGGTCAGCACGTCGCCATTGTCCAGCTGCAGCGTGGGCACGTAGCCCTTCGGATTGATCTGCAGGAAATCGCGGCCGGTTTCGGTCTGCTTGGCCTTGGTGTCGACCTTCTCGAGCTGCAGGTCGATGCCGAGCTCGCGCGCGACGATGTGCGGGGACAGCGAGCAGGCACCGGGGGAGTAGTAGAGCTTCATGCGGGGGTTTCCTCTTCGTGGGGGTGTTCGGGACGTCCAAGGTCTTGCAGCAACGACTGCATCAACGCCGCCGCGCTGCGGTGGCGCAGGTTCGGCGCGATCTGCCCGCTCCACAGCGAGATCAGGTCGGTACGGCCAGCGGCGAGCGCGGCGGGCCGCAGTTTCGAGACGAACCAGCCGCAGGTCGGGAACGGCGGCAGCTCGCCGGTGTGCGATGCCATCTCCTCCGTCCAGCGGTTGCGCAGGCCGCGCGCGAGGCGGCCGGTGAACGCGCGCGTCAGCGTGGTGTGCTGGGCGCGTTCGCTGAAAAGCAGGTCGCGGTGCGCGTCGTTGGTGCCCGATTCGCTGCAGGCCAGGAACGCGGTGCCGATCTGCACCGCCTGCGCGCCCAGCGCGAATGCGGCGCGCACGCCGCGCGCATCGGCGATGCCACCGGCGGCGATCACCGGCGTCTTCGCCCGCGCACTGACCAGCTGCACCAGGGCGAAGGTGCCCATCAGCGATTCCTCGGCGCGGGCCAGGAACGAGGGCCGATGCCCGCCCGCCTCCGAACCGCTGGCGACGACCAGGTCGACGCCCGCGGCTTCCAGCGCCTGCGCTTCGGCGATCGAGGTGGCGGCGCCGATCGTGGCGATGCCGCGGCGCCGGCACTCGGCCAGCACGGCCGGCGACGGAATGCCGAAGACGAAACTGAAAGCCGGCGGGCGCGCTTCCAGCAGGGCGTCGACCTGCTCTTCAAAGCGCGGATGGCCGCGCTCCGCCGGGCCCGGACGCGGCTTCTCGACGCCGAGTTCGCGGAAATAGGGTTCGAACAATCGCCAGCCGCGCTCGAAGGTGTCGGGGTCGATGTGGTCGCCGCCGGCATCGTGGTCGGAGACCCACAGGTTCAGCGCGAACGGCCGGTCGGTGAGCGCGCGGATGTCGGCGGCGACGGTGCCGATCCGCTCCGGCGCCAGCATGTGCGCGCCGAACGATCCCAGCCCGCCGTGGTTGGCCACCGTCGCCGCCAGCGCGGCCGTCGACAGCCCGCCGCCGAACGGTCCCTGGATGATCGGATGCTCGATGCCCAGGATCCGGGTGGCCTCGTTCGTCGCATTTCGCGTCATCTGCCGTCCCTGCATGCGGTGAAGGCCGTATCCTAGGCCCATCAAGTTACGGGTTGATACCATCTAACCGGTCGTAACCAACGATTGTGGTAACCGTCCGGTTACCGCGTGATTTTCGCGAACGACCTTTGCGAACGACCTTTGCGAACGACCTTCGCCAACGACTTCCGCGGACAAGCTCCGCGAATGACCACCGACTGACAGGACGCACCGCCATGGGCCTGCCGCTGCGCAAGAGCAAAGTCGTCGAACCGGCGCCGGTCTGCCCGCTGACCGAATGCATGCGCCTGCTGCACGGCGCCTGGGCGCCGAACGTCATCTGGTACCTCAGCGGCGAACCGCGCCGCTTCGGCGAGCTGCGCCACGACATCCCGCGCATTTCCGCCCGCGTGCTCAGCGCGCGGCTGCGCGAACTGGAAGCCAAGGGCCTGCTCACCCGCCGCCTGCTCGACACCTCGCCGCCGTCGGCCGAGTACGCGTTGACCGACCTGGGCCGCGAACTGATCCCGGCGATCAAGGCGATCGTCGAGGTCGGCATGAAGCTCAAGAACGAACTGGCGACACGGCGCAAACCCGCGGCGAAGTAGAATGCGCGCCCCGCAACGCAGGGGTGGCGCCGTGAAAGCCGTGAATCTGCTGCTCAACATCGACGTGCCCGAGATCGCGACCGCCGAAGCGTTCTACACGGCCGCCTTCGGCCTCCATGCCGGTCGCCGCTTCGGCGTCGAAGCGGTGGAGCTGCTGGGCCTGGAAGCACCGCTCTACCTGCTCGCCAAGCCCGAAGGCAGCCTCGGCGCCGGCGACTCGCCGCGCAGCTACGCGCGGCATTGGTCGCCGCTGCACTGCGACCTGGCGGTCGAGGACATCGATGCCGCGCTGGCGCGCGCGGTCGCCGCGGGCGCGGTGCAGGAAGGCGCGACGCGCGACGCCAAGTGGGGACGGCTGGTGCAGCTCGCCGATCCCTACGGGCATGGCTGGTGCCTGATCGAATTCCGCGGCCGCGGCTACGACGAGATCACGACAGGCAACGGCTGATGGCCAGCCCGGCCCGGACTGCCCAGCAGTAACGAAAACATCCGCAGCTGCGACAACCGCCGCAGCCGCAACCCCACAACGACTACAGCGACCCGGCAATGGCCACGCAGAAGAGCAGACAGCACAAACCGGGCAAGCCCGGCCCCACCACGAAGCCGGCCAAGTCAGGGGCCGCGATACCGATCGAAGTCGATGCCAGCACGCAGCCGCCGCTGGGCATGCCGGCGGAACGGTTCCTGCGCGACTACTGGCAGAAGCGGCCGCTGCTGATCCGCAACGCCTTCCCCGGCTTCGAATCGCCGATCCAGCCCGAAGACCTCGCCGGCCTGGCCTGCGAGGAAGGCACGCTCTCGCGCATCGTTGCCCACGACCGCGAAAAGGACGCGTGGATGCTGCGCCACGGTCCGTTCGAGGAAGCGCTCTTCCCCGACATGCCGCACCACGACTGGACCCTGCTGGTGCAGGACGTGGACAAGTGGGATTCGGACGTGGCGGCGCTGCTCGACGCCTTCGATTTCCTGCCGCGCTGGCGCCTCGACGACATCATGGTCTCGTTCGCCGCGCCCGGCGGCTCCGTCGGCGCGCATGTCGACCAGTACGACGTGTTCCTGCTGCAGGCGCTGGGGCACCGCCGCTGGCAGATCGATGCTTCGGACCAGCCGTCGCTGGAATTCCGCAACGACGTCGAACTCAAGCTGCTGCGCGAATTCCACCCCACCCACGAATGGCTGCTGCGCCCGGGGGACATGCTGTACCTGCCGCCGGGCGTGCCGCACCACGGCGTGGCCGAAGACGCGTGCCTGACCTTCTCGGTCGGCATGCGCGCGCCGAGCGCGGCGGAACTGCTCGGCGACTTCGTCGACACCCTTGCCGCCGACGCGGACGAAGGCCTGCGCTATCGCGATCCGGACCTGGCCCCGGCGAAGGATCCGGCGCAGATCGACGACGACGCCATGCGTCGCGCGATCGAAGCCCTGAACGCCCTGCGCATGAACGACCCAGAACGCCTGGGCGACTGGTTCGGCCGTTTCATCACCCTGTACCGCAACGCCGGCGAAGTGATGGCTGCGCCGGAGGGCGCCGCCGAAGACGCGCAGTCGCGCATCCAGGTCGAATGGGACCTGCAGCACGGCGCGACGCTGGTGCGCCATCCCTACTCGCGCATGGCCTGGCGCAAGGCCGCGCGCGGCGCGCGCCTGTACGTCAACGGCGAGGGCCATGACTTGCCGGTTCGCGACGCCAAATACGTTGCCAATGCCAAGGGGATCGATAGCGCGGGCTACACGGCGCTCTCCGAGGCCGGGCGCGACCGCGTCCACGAGTTGCTGCGGACCGGGCATTACAGCCTGGTCCACGAGGGCGAGGAAGAAGAATGAGCGTCGTCACCGTTCCGGGGCCGGCCTTCACTGTCAGGACCGTCGACTACGCCGCCGCACAGCCTGGGCTGCACGCGGTGCGCGAGGTCGTCTTCGTGCAGGAACAGGGCGTGCCGGCGGAACTGGAACGGGACGAACTCGATCCGCAGAGCCACCACGTCATCGCCGAGGACGCCGAAGGGCGACCGATCGGCACCGGCCGCCTGACCCCGGAACGCCGGATCGGACGCATGGCCGTGCTGGCCGAGTGGCGCAGCCGCGGCGTCGGCGATGCGCTGCTGCTGGCGCTGCTCGACAAGGCGCGCGAGCTGGGCTGGCACGACGTCGCATTACACGCGCAGGTGTCGGCGATCGGCTTCTACGCCCGGCACGGCTTCCTGCCGCAGGGCGAACGCTTCGTCGAAGCGGGCATCGAGCACCAGACGATGCGCCGGCTGCTCGATGCAGCCAACCCGGTCGAAACCCACGACGCCGCGATCGCCGCCCTGCTCGGCGTGATCGGTACCGCACGGCGCGAACTGTGGATCTACAGCCGCGACCTCGACCCCGGGATGTTCGACAACGCCGAGGTGATGGCGGCGCTGCGCCGCTTCGGCACCCACCGTGGCGTGGCCCACATCCTGCTGCAGGACGCGATCGCCCCGCAGTCGGGCCGGGCCCCGCTGATCGGGCTGTCGCAACGCCTGCCCAGCGCATTCGTGTTCCGGGTGATCGAGGAACCGGTGGACCGCGCCTATGCCGCCGCGTTCGTGGCCAACGACCAGGGCGGCTGGTACTTCCGCACCCTCGGCCACCGCCCCGAAGGTGAAACCCGGATCGACCAGCCCGCGCGCGCCCGGCAGCTGCAGGGCGTGTTCGAGTCGGTCTGGGAGCGCGCCCGCCCCTGCAGCGAGTACCGCGCCCTGGGCATCTGAGGCACGCCCGGCGGGCGCCGGCGCCCCCGACTTTGGTAGCAGGCCCTGTGCCGCCTTGGTCGTCTTGCGATGCCGGCCATCCGGACCAGCGCCCGGGGAAGACGCTGCTTTCAGCCGCGACGTCGGCACGAAAACGCTGCGTTGCCGGCCAGAAGCTTCCGGCAACGCAGGCCGACCCCACTTCCAATGCATGGTCGCGGGCGCGATCTCCCATAACTGCTTGATGCAGCGCGGCAAGGGCTCCGGCTATAATTTTGGCCCTTTCGCGTCCCCCGCAGCCAGACGCGCCGGCGTTCCCCCGAAATGCCCGCCGGATCAACCGCTTGCCCTACAACTTGGATCTTCCCGACATCATCGTGGACAGTCTTCTCAAGCAGTTTGCCCAGTCCTCGCAGCTCGGCGCCAACGCCGCCTATATCGAAGACCTGTACGAGCAGTACCTGGTCGACCCCGACAGCGTCGGGGCCAAGTGGAAGACTTACTTCGACGGGCTGAAAGGCCGCGAAGCCGGTGACGTCCCCCACTCCGCCGTCATCGACCAGATCGCCATCGCCGGCAAGCTCGCCGCGACGGGCAAGCTGGCCGTTGCGGGTGGTGGCGACGAACGCGAGCGTGGCGTCGCCAAGCTGATCACCGCGTACCGTTCGCGCGGCCACCTGGCGGCCAACATCGATCCGCTGGGCATGCTGGTGAAGACCGAGGCGCCTGACCTCGCCATCGGCTTCCACCACCTGTCCGAAAGCGACCTGTCGGCGGAATTCAGCACCGGCGGCGTCGGCGGCAAGGACCGCATGAAGCTCGGCGACCTGGTCGCCCTGCTCAAGGCCACCTACACCGGCCCGATCGGTGCCGAGTACATGCACATCACCGACGTCGAACAGCGTCGCTGGATGCAGGAGCGCATGGAAACCGCCGGCGGCAAGTACAGCCGCAGCGCGGACGACAAGAAGCGCATCCTCGAGCGGCTCACCGCCGCCGATGGCCTGGAGCGCTACCTGGGCACCAAGTACGTCGGCCAGAAGCGCTTCTCGCTGGAAGGCGGCGACGCGCTGATCCCGCTGATGGACACCACCATCCGCCGCGCCGGCGAACAGGGCGCCAAGGACGTGATCATCGGCATGGCCCACCGCGGCCGCCTCAACGTCCTGGTCAACACGCTCGGCAAGCCGCCGCGCCAGCTGTTCGACGAGTTCGAAGGCAAGTTCGAGCACGTCCACAACGACCTCGCCCACCAGGGCGACGTGAAGTACCACATGGGCTTCAGCGCCGACGTCGTCACGCCCGGCGGCCCGGTGCACCTCGCCCTCGCCTTCAACCCGTCGCACCTGGAAATCGTCGACCCGGTGGTCGCCGGTTCCGTGCGTTCGCGCCAGACCCGCCGCGGCGACAAGGGCGCGCAGCAGGTGCTGCCGATCCTGATCCATGGCGACGCCGCGTTCGCGGGCCAGGGCGTGGTGATGGAACTGTTCCAGATGTCGCAGGCGCGCGGTTTCCGCGTCGGCGGCACCATCCACATCGTCATCAACAACCAGGTCGGCTTCACCACCAGCGAGCGCCAGGACGCGCGTTCGACGCTGTACTGCACCGACGTGGCGAAGATGATCAACGTGCCGATCCTGCACGTGAACGGCGACGATCCCGAAGCCGTGGTGTTCTGCGCCGAACTGGCGCTCGACTTCCGCAACCGCTTCGGCAAGGACGTGGTCATCGACCTCGTCTGCTACCGCCGCCACGGCCACAACGAAGCCGACGAACCGGCGGCGACCCAGCCGCTGATGTACCAGGTGATCCGCAAGCACAAGACGCCGCGCGAGATGTACGCCGCGCAGCTGGTGTCCGAGGGCGTGATCCAGGACGCGCAGGCACAGGCGCTGGTCGACGGCTATCGCCAGAAGCTCGACGACGGCGTGGTCACCACCGAACTGGTCGCGGTCAAGCCGGACGAGTTCACCATCGACTGGTCGCCGTACCTGAAGGGCAAGCTCAGCGACAAGGTCGACACCACGTACGACGGCAAGAAGCTGAAGAAGCTCGCCGAGACCATCAACGAGGTCCCCGACACGCTGAAGCTGCACCCGCGCGTCGCCAAGATCTACGAAGACCGCCGCAAGATGTCCGAAGGCGCGCAGCCGGGCGACTGGGGCTTCGCCGAGAACCTCGCCTACGCGACGCTGCTGACCGAAGGCTACAAGCTGCGCCTGGTCGGCCAGGACTGCGGCCGCGGCACCTTCTTCCACCGCCACGCGATCCTGCACGAGCAGACTACGGACGAGTACGTGCTGCCGCTGCGCCGCCTGGTGCAGAACCCGGTCGACGTCACCATCATCGACTCGCTGCTCAGCGAAGAAGCGGTGATGGCGTTCGAATACGGCTACTCCACCGCCGATCCCATGACTCTGGACATCTGGGAAGCGCAGTTCGGCGACTTCGCCAACGGCGCGCAGGTGGTGATCGACCAGTTCCTGTCGTCGGGCGAGGCCAAGTGGGGCCGCCTGTGCGGCCTGGCGCTGTTCCTGCCGCACGGCTACGAAGGCCAGGGTCCGGAGCACAGCTCCGCGCGCCTGGAGCGCTTCCTGCAGCTGTGCGCGCTCGACAACATGATCGTGTGCACGCCGACCACGCCGGCCCAGGCGTACCACATGATCCGCCGCCAGATGCGCATGACCACGCGCAAGCCGCTGGTGGTGATGACGCCGAAGTCGCTGCTGCGCCACAAGCTCGCCGTGTCGTCGCTGGACGAACTGTCGAAGGGCGGCTTCCAGACGCTGATCCCCGCCAGCAACGTCAGCGACGCGAAGAAGGTCAAGCGCGTCGTCGTCTGCGGCGGCAAGGTCTACTACGACCTGCTGGAAGAAGCGACGAAGCAGAACCTTGCCGACGTCGCCATCGTCCGCGTCGAACAGCTGTATCCGTTCCCGCGCGCCGAACTGGCCGCCGAGCTCAAGCGCTTTGCGGGTGCAACCGACGTGGTCTGGTGCCAGGAAGAACCGCAGAACCAGGGCGCGTGGTACCAGATCCGCCACCACCTGACCGCGTGCCTGACGCCGAAGCAGTCGCTGAGCTACGCCGGTCGCGCGCGTTCGCCCTCGCCGGCCGTCGGCCACCTGAGCGACCACGTCATCGAGCAGACGAAGCTCGTCGCCGATGCGCTGGTCAATCCGGTGCACGGCGACGCCAGCCCCGAATAACCCGTTTTTGCCGTCATCCCGAGCGTAGCGAGGGACCTGCTGTTCCGCTGCACCGATCAACAGAACCCCGCTTCGTTCGAAACGCACTCTTTTTAAGGACGTCCCAATGAGCACCGAAATCAAAGTCCCGGTCCTGCCGGAATCCGTCTCCGACGCCACCATCGCCACCTGGCACAAGAAGGTCGGCGACGCGGTCAAGCGCGACGAGAACCTGGTCGACCTGGAAACCGACAAGGTCGTGCTGGAAGTACCCTCGCCGGTCGACGGCGTGCTCAAGGAAATCAAGTTCGCCGAAGGCGCGACGGTCAACAGCCAGCAAGTGATCGGCGTGGTCGAAGCCGGCGCTGTCGCGGCTGCGCCCGCACCGGCCGCAGCCGCTCCCGCGGCGGCACCGGCTCCGGCCGCCGCGCCCGCCGCCGCGGCTCCGGCCAAGGCCGCTGCCGCACCGGCCGCCGCGTCGGGTGACCTGCCGCCGGGCGCGCGCTTCGCCGCCGCCACCGCCGGCGTCGATGCCGCGCAGGTCGAAGGCACCGGCCGTCGCGGCATGGTCACCAAGGAAGACATCGTCAACTACGCCAGCGGCAAGACCGCCGGCGTCGGTGGCGGCGCGCGCCCGGAAGAGCGCGTGCCGATGACCCGCATGCGCGCGCGCATCGCCGAGCGCCTGATGCAGTCGAAGAACTCGATCGCCATGCTCACCTCGTTCAACGAAGTGAACCTGGGCAAGGTCATGGCGATGCGCAAGGAACTGGGCGAACAGTTCGAGAAGACCAACGGCATCAAGCTCGGCTTCATGAGCTTCTTCGCCAAGGCCGCCGCCAACGCGCTGCAGAAGTACCCGGTGATCAACGCCTCGGTCGACGGCAGCGACATCATCTACCACGGCTACGCCGACATCTCGGTCGCGGTATCGACCGACAAGGGCCTGGTCACGCCGGTGCTGCGCAACGTCGAGCGCCAGTCGTTCGCCGACATCGAAAAGGGCATCGCCGAGTACGCCAAGAAGGCGCGCGACGGCAAGCTCGGCCTGGAAGACCTGCAGGGCGGCACCTTCACCATCACCAACGGCGGCACCTTCGGTTCGCTGATGTCGACGCCGATCGTCAACCCGCCGCAAAGCGCGATCCTGGGCATGCACGCCATCAAGGAACGCGCGATCGTCGAGAACGGCCAGGTCATCGCCGCGCCGATGATGTACATCGCGCTGTCCTACGACCACCGCATCATCGACGGCAAGGACGCGGTGCTGTTCCTGGTCGACATCAAGAACCAGCTCGAGAACCCGCACCGCATGCTGCTGGGCATGTAATGCCGATGGAACGGGAACCGGCAGCGGTTCCCGTTCTGCGTTTGGCCTGCAGGTTCAGATCCCTCCCCCGCTACCAGCTTCGTGCAGCGCTTGCGCGCTCCGGCTGAAACAAGAGACTTCCATGAGCGAACAGCAGAACTTCGACGTAGTCGTCATCGGCGCCGGCCCCGCCGGCTACCACGCCGCCATCCGCGCGGCGCAGCTCGGCCTGAAGACCGCGTGCGTCGACGCCGCGCTGGGCAAGGACGGCAAGCCGGCACTGGGCGGCACCTGCCTGCGCGTGGGCTGCATCCCGTCCAAGGCGCTGCTCGACAGCTCGCGCCAGTTCTGGAACATGGGCCACATCTTCGACCAGCACGGCATCAGCTTCGACAAGCCGGCGATCGACGTGAAAAAGATGGTCGCCCGCAAGGACGGCATCGTGAAGCAGTTCACCGGCGGCATCGGCATGCTGTTCAAGGCCAACAAGGTTGCGCCGTTCTACGGCTTCGCCCAGCTGCAGCCGGGCAACGTGGTCAAGGTGAAGCAGCACGACGGCAGCGAAGTCGAGCTCAAGGGCACCAACGTCATCATCGCCGCCGGCTCGGATTCGATCGAACTGCCGTTCGCCAAGTTCGGCGAGCACATCGTCGACAACGTCGGCGCGCTGGATTTCGAAACCGTTCCCAAGCGCCTGGGCGTGATCGGCGCCGGTGTGATCGGCCTGGAACTGGGCAGCGTGTGGAACCGTCTGGGCTCCGAAGTCGTCGTGCTCGAAGGCCTGCCGAACTTCCTCGCCGCCGCCGACGCCGAAGTGGCCAAGGTCGCCGCGCGCGAGTTCAAGAAGCAGGGCCTCGACATCCGCCTGGGCTGCAAGGTCAGCAACACCGAAGTGAAGAAGGACGGCGTGCACGTCTTCTACACCGACGACAAGGGCGAGCAGGAAATCGTCGTCGACAAGCTGCTGGTGGCCGTGGGCCGCCGCGCCGCGACCAAGGGCCTGCTGGCCGACGGCACCGGCGTGAAGCTCGATGCGCGCGGCATGATCGAAGTCGACGAACACAACCACACCGGCGTCGACGGCGTCTGGGCCGTGGGCGACTGCGTGCGCGGCCCGATGCTGGCGCACAAGGGCTTCGAGGAAGGCATCGCCGTGGCCGAACTGATCGCGGGCCTGCCGGGCCACGTCAACCTCGACACGATTCCGTGGGTGATCTACACCGAGCCGGAAATCGCCTGGGTCGGCAAGACCGAGGAACAGCTGAAGGCCGAGGGCATCCCCTACAAGGCCGGCAGCTTCCCGTTCGCGGCCGTGGGTCGCGCGGTGGCGATGGCCGAACCGGCCGGTTTCGTGAAGGTGCTCGCGCACGCCGAAACCGACACCGTGCTCGGCATGCACCTGGTCGGCGCCAACGTCTCCGAACTCGTGCACGAAGGCGTGCTGACGATGGAGTTCAAGGGCTCGGCCGACGACCTCGCCCGCATCTGCCACGCGCATCCGTCGCTGTCGGAAGCGGTGCACGATGCGGCGATGGCCGTGCACAAGCGCTCGATCCACAAGGCCAACTGACGTTGGCCTTGTGATGCCCAAGGTTTGCTACGCAAACTTCGGGCCCCGGGCTGCAAGCCATACCCGCCCTTTCGCGCCTGGCGGCGCGAACCGCCCCTAACCTAGGGGCTAGGGCAAAGGCCCCACCCTGCACAGCTTCCAGTACATTGGAACGGCGCACCTCGGTGCGCCGTTCTGCTTTGGGCAAGGAGCACGGCCATGACTTCCGCAAACCCGATCCGCAACGTTTCCGATACCGCGCTGTGGGTCGCGATCTATCGCGCCATGGAGAGCGAACGCCCGGACGCGATCTTCCACGACCCGTATGCCCGTCGCCTCGGTGGCGAACGCGGCCAGGCCATCGTCGACGCCATGCCGCGCGGCCGGGCGATGAGCTGGCCGATGGTGGTGCGCACGGCGGTCATGGACGAGATCATCCTGCGCTGCGTGCGGCAGGGCGCGGCGACCGTGCTCAACCTCGCGGCTGGGCTGGATGCGCGGCCCTATCGCCTCGCCCTGCCCGCTTCGCTGCGTTGGCTGCATGTCGACCTGCCCGACATGGTCGACTACTACCGCTCGCACATGGATGCGGAAACACCGCGCTGCGAACTGGAGTTCATCGCCGCCGACCTGCGCGACGCCGATGCGCGCCGCGCCGTGTTCGCCAAGGCCGCGCAGAACGGCCCGGTGCTGGCGATCACCGAGGGCCTGCTGGTCTACCTCGAAGCGGGCGATGTCGCCGCACTCGCGCGCGACCTGCACGACGTTGCCGATGCGAAATGGTGGCTCTCCGACCTCGCCTCGCCGATGCTGCTGAAGTACCTCGAACGCCAGTGGCAGCCCATGCTCCAGCAGGGCAACGCGCCCTTCCGCTTCGGCCCCGCGGAGAACACCGGCTTCTTTGCGCCGTTCGGCTGGCGCGAACTGGAATTCCGGCCGCATTGGGACGAGTCCCAGCGCCTGAAGCGCACCATGCCGCACGCGTGGCTGTGGAACCTGCTGCGCCTTTTCCAATCGAAGAAGCAGCGCGAAGCGATGAAGCGGTTTTCCGGCATCATGCTGCTCGAATCCACCCGGTCCACGTGAGCGATATGCGTTCGATCTGTGTCTATTGCGGCTCCAACGCCGGCAACAAATCCCTCTACGCCGATCGCGCCATCGCGCTGGGCAACCGCCTGGCCCGGGAAGGGCTGGCGCTGGTGTACGGCGGCGGCAACGTCGGCCTGATGGGTATCGTCGCCGATGCCGTGCTGGAAGCCGGCGGTGAAGTCGTCGGCGTGATTCCGGAACAACTGGTCGGTTGGGAAGTCGCGCACCAGGGCCTGACCCGGCTGGAGGTCGTCGCCAACATGCACGAGCGCAAGGCGCGCATGTTCGACCTCGCCGATGGTTTCGTCGCCCTACCCGGCGGTTTCGGCACGCTCGACGAGATGTTCGAGATGCTGACCTGGCGCCAGCTCGGGATCGGCGACAAGCCCTGCGCCTTCCTCGACGTCGACGGCTTCTACGCGCCGTTGATGACGATGCTGGATCGCATGGTCGAAGAACGCTTCCTGCATCCCGACCAGCGCCGCGACCTGTGGCACGGCGACGACATCACCTCGATGATCGAGTGGATGCGCGCCTACCGCCCCGCCGATGCGAACAAGTGGATGGACGAGAAGCGACGCAAGCAGTTGCGTTGACGCTCTTGCGCTCGTCATCCCGGCGCAAGCCGGGATCCAGTGCTTTTGCCGTTGCCATTCAAGGACGAATCAATGAAGGATCCGTGCGTCTACATTCTCGCAAGTCAAAGGAATGGGACGCTGTACAGCACCCGACAATGGCGTCCGCGATCGAACGTGAGAAAGCGCTCAAGGAATGGAAGCGTACTTGGAAGCTGAAACTGATTGAGACTTCAAATCCGGAATGGCGCGACCTGTATCCTGAAATACTCGGCTGAAACACAGCACCTCTGTCCAAGTTGCGACAGAATCAAAGGCACTGGATCCCGGTTTGCGCCGGGATGACGAGCAGAAACAAATGCCCACACCCACTCGATTCACCGCCTTCCGCATCCACAACGACGCCAACGGCTACCGCAGCGGCCTCGAGCAGGTCTCGCTCGATGATCTCGCGCCGGGCGAAGTCGTCATCAGGACCGCGTACTCCTCGGTCAATTACAAGGACGCGCTCGCCGGCACCGGCCAGGGCAAGATCCTGCGCAAGTTCCCGCTCATCGGTGGCATCGACGTGGCGGGCCACGTGGTCGCCTCCACCGATCCGAAGTTCCGCGAAGGCGACGCCGTGCTGGTCACCGGTTGCGGGCTGAGCGAGACGCGCGACGGCGGCTACGGCGAATACGCCCGGCTCGAATCGCTGTGGGTCATCCCGCTGCCGACCGGGCTGAGCCTGCGCGAGAGCATGATCCTGGGCACGGCCGGCTTCACCGCGGCGCTGGCGTTGTACCGGATGACCGACAACCGGCAGACGCCGGACCTTGGTCCCCTGGCCGTGACCGGCGCCACCGGCGGCGTCGGCTCGCTGGCGGTGGACATCTTCAGCCGCGCCGGCTTCCAGGTACACGCGATCAGCGGTAAGCCGGAACACGCCGACTACCTCCGCTCGATCGGCGCCAGCGACGTGCTCGGGCGCGATGCGCTGGCGACGACCCGTCCGCTGGAATCCGCCCGCTTCGGCGGCGGCCTCGACAACGTCGGCGGCGGCATGCTCGCCAGCCTGCTCGCGCAGACCGCGCCCTACGGCAATGTCGCCAGCGCGGGACTCGCGGCCACCCCCGAACTGCCGACCACGGTCATGCCGTTCATCATCCGCGGCGTGTCGCTGGTCGGCGTGGCCTCGGCGGGAACGGCGCGCGACATCCGCGATGCGGTGTGGCAGCGCCTCGCGAACGAATGGAAGCCGCGCCACCTGGACCGCATCTGCACCCGCGAAGTCACCCTGCCGCAGCTGCCGGACGTGTTTGCGACGATGCTCACAGGCGGCTCGTTCGGCCGTACGCTGGTGGCCTTGTAGCGGCTTGCGGCGTCACGCCGCGCCGTTACAATCGGACCGACTTCCTGGGGAAAACCTGATGGCCCGCATCCTGATCGTCGACGACTCGCCTTCGCAGTTGATGGGCATCCGCCGCATCGTGGAAAAGCTCGGCCACGAAGCCATCACCGCCGAGGACGGCGCCGCGGGCGTGGAAGTGTGCACGCGCGAACTGCCCGACCTGGTCCTGATGGACGTGGTGATGCCGAACCTCAACGGCTTCCAGGCCACCCGCTCGATCAGCAAGAACCCGAGCACCGCGCACATTCCGGTGATCCTGGTGACCACCAAGGACCAGGACACCGACCGCGTGTGGGGCATGCGTCAGGGCGCCAAGGCCTACATCACCAAGCCCTTCAGCGAGACCGACCTCGCGGACATCATCACCCAGGTGTTCAAGTAAGCAAAAAGGCGGCCCAGGCCGCCTTTCTGTTTGCGCGGATGATGCGCCGCCGCGCACTCAGGCGCGGCGCCAATCGTCCCCGAATGCATCGCGCATCGCCTCATACGCAGCCTGCTGCGCAGGGGTCTCCGGCAGCGGCGCCAGGATCTCCAGTTCGACGATCTGGTCGCCCGCCGGCGTCCCCGGCAGTCCGCGTCCACGCAGCCGCAGCTTGCGCCCGCTTTCCGAACGTGGCGGCACCTTCAGTTCCACCGGCCCGCCCAGCGTCGGCACGCTGACGGTCGCACCGAGCGCGGCCTCCCACGGTGCCACCGCCAGTACGTGGATGATGTTGCGGCCGTCGACTTCGAACTGCGGATTCGCGGCGTATTCGATTTCCAGCAGCAGGTCGCGGCCGGCATTGCCCTGTCCGGCCAGGCGGATCACCTGGCCCGGGCGGATGCCCTTGGGAATGCGCACGTCCAGCGTGCGGTTGCCGATGCCGATCCGCGCGGGGCTGCCGTTGTAGACCGACTCCAGCGACACGGCGAGCTTGGCCCGGGTGTCGCCGCGGGGCTGCGGCGCGGCGCCACCGAAGCCGCCACCGGCGCGTCCGCGCCCGAACAGGTTCTCGAAGAAGTCGCTGAAGCCACCGCCCGCGCCACCGCCGGCAAAGATCTCGTCGAAGTCGACACCGCCGTAGCCCTCGGCGAACCCGCCCGGCGGCGGTTGCACGTCATCACCGGGGCGGTAGCCGCGCGCGCGCAGCTGGTCGTAGGCGGCGCGCTTCTGCGGATCGCGCAGCGCTTCGTACGCCTCGTTGACCGCCTTGAACTGCTCCTCCGCGCCGGGCTCCTTGCTGACGTCCGGGTGGTACTTGCGCGCGAGACGGCGGTAGGCGCCCTTGATCTCGGCTTCACCCGCACCCGGCTCCACGCCCAGCGTTTCGTAGTAGTCCTTGAATTGCATACGCGTCGTTCCGGAACCGGGGCGGCAAGCGCCGCCATGCAGGCATGAGGTTAGCGCATTCGGGGCGTCCCGGAGCCAGCGTCGCACGCACGAGCCACGGCTCGCCAAGCCTCGCGCGGCTGGTCCGGGATGCGTCGTTGCAACGGCATTGACGCCTTCGTCCGCGCGGGGAACTACACTTCACCACGACTCCCACGAGATCCCACGATGACCATCCAGGTAGGCGACCGCATTCCCGAAGTACCCCTGCAACGCATCCGCGAGGGCGTCGAGATCATCGATACCCCGACCCTGTTCGACGGCAAGAAGGTGGTGCTGTTCGCCGTGCCGGGCGCATTCACGCCCACCTGCTCGGAACGCCACCTGCCCGGCTTCGTGCAGCATTTCGAAGAGTTCCAGGCACGCGGCATCGAGGTGCTGTGCATGTCGGTCAACGATCCCTTCGTGATGCAGGCCTGGGGCCAGAGCCAGCACGTGCCCGATGCGCTGCTGATGCTGGCCGACGGCAACGCCGACTTCACCCGCGCGCTGGGGCTGGAACTCGACGCCAGCGCCTACGGCATGGGCAAGCGCTCGCGCCGTTTCGCGCTGTACGCCGAGAACGGCACGGTCAAGAAGCTGTTCGTCGAAGCACCAGGCGAATTCAAGGTGTCGTCGGCCGAGCACATGCTGGAAGAACTCGCCGGCACGTGATCGACGGAAGACATGCGAAGACAAGCGCCCGCTCACGCGGGCGTTTGTTTTTTGCAGCGTCGGCTTCACCCGACTGCGCGGCACCGTCACCGCAGGACCTGGAACTCCACCCGCGACCACGCGCCACTGTCGGCCAGTGCGGTCAAGGTGTGCGCACCGGGTTCCCCGAAGTCATGCAGGAAGCTGCCGGCACCCGCGGATTCGCCGATCAGCCGACCATCCAGCAGCCAGCGGATCCGCGCCTCGCTGCCGATCGCGCGCACCGACAGTCGCAATGGCGCCGTGCTGTTGGATGCGCGGGCCAAGGTGGCACGGTCGTTGATGCCCTCGATGCGCAATTCCTCGCTGGCATCGCGGCCGTCGCCGACGCAGTCCGGTGAGAGCGCGGGCAGGCGCGCGGCCATGCGCGCTTCCTGCGACAACCAGGGCGACGCGAGTGCGGGCCAGCGCGCGATTTCGTTGCTGCGGCGCGCGTGCGGTTGCGCGCAATCGGCGGAGAGGCGCAGTCCGGTACGTGCGTCCGTCTCGAAGCGTTCGCGTCCCGCACTCCACAGGCGCGCGTCCCGTTCGGCGAACGTCGGCGGAACGACATCGTCGAGCACCCACGCCTTGAGCTTGCGCCGGCACAGTTGCGGCGCCTGCGGATCCGGCGGCACGCCCAACGGCCAGCAGATGTCGATCTGTTCCACGTTGCCCGGTGGCGGCCGCGGCGCGCCATCGCCGCGCTGCGCCGGCAGGCTGTCGACGACTTCGAACAACAACGGCAACGCGGTGACCACGCCGTACTGCCCCGGCAATGGGGTGCCGTCGGGGCGGCCCACCCACACCCCCACCGTGTAACGGCGCGTACTGCCCAGCGCCCACGCATCGCGGAAGCCGTAGCTGGTGCCGGTCTTCCACGCCACGCGCGGGCGACCGCTGGCGTCGAAAGTATCGGCAATGCTGCCCGGACGCGGGTTCGCTTCCAGCGTGTCGCGGATGATCCAGGCCGCGCCCGGTGACAACAGGCGCCGTTCCACGCGTGCATCGCCGGGGCGATAGCGCACGCGACCGGCAACGCCGTCGCGATTCAAGGCCGCGTAGGCACCGACGAGATCCTCCAGGCGCGCGCCGGTGCCGCCGAGGATCATGGCGAGGTTGGGCTTGCCGCCATCGGGCCACTTCAGGTCGATGCCGGCGTTGGCGAGCCGCGCCGCGAAGCGCGACGGCCCGACGCGATCGAGCAGGTCGACGGCGGGCACGTTCAAGGACAGCCGCAGCGCCTCGGCCGCGCCGATCGGGCCGTTGAACGCCATGTCGAAGTTGCCGGGCCGGTAGTCGCCGAACGCCTGCGGCGCATCCACAAGCAGGCTCTCGGAATGGATCAGGCCGTCGTCGAGCGCGAGCCCGTAGAGAAACGGCTTCAAGGTCGAACCCGGCGAACGCCAGGCCTTGACCATGTCGACGTGGCCGAGCCGCGCCTTGTCCGCGAACTCGACCGAACCGACGTAGGCGCGCGCTTCCAGCGTGGCGTTGTCGACGACGAGCAAGGCGGCGGAGGTGCGCTCGGGCAGGTCGGAGAAGTACGCGGCGACGCGGTCTTCCAGCGTGCGTTGCAGGTCGATGTCGAGGGTCGACGCGATGCGCGGCGATTTCGGATCGGCGAAGCGCAACCGTTGCGCCAGCAGCGAGGCATGCCGCGGCGGCTGCAGCGAACGCGCCACCACCGGTTCCATCCGCGCATCGCGCACGTCCTGCACCGACCACACGCCGAGTGTCTGCATGCGCGCGAGCACCTTGTCACGCGCGTTGCGTGCGCGTTCGGCTTCGCGGTCCGGCCGCAACCGGCTTGGCGACTGCGGCAGCACGGCCAGCAGTGCGGCTTCGGCGTGGGACAGGCGCGCGGCCGGCTTACCCAGGTAGGCCCAGCTCGCCGCTTCGATGCCTTCGATGGTGCCGCCGAAGGGCGCGCGGTTGAGGTAGAGGGCGAGGATCTCGTGCTTGTCCAGGTGCACTTCCAGCTGGATCGCGCGCGCCAGTTGCCGCGCCTTGGCCCAGGGCGTGCGCGTGTGCCGGCGTTGCGCCGGCATGTCGAGAATGCGCGCGACCTGCATCGTCAGCGTCGAACCACCCGATACCACGCGCCCGTGGCGCAGCCATTGCCCGCCCGCGCGGGCCAGGGCGAAGGGATTGATCCCACCGTGGCGCCAGAACCAGCGGTCCTCGTAGTTCAGCAACGCCTCGAGGTAAAGCGGCGACACCTGCCCGACCGTCACCGGATAACGCCAGACGCCGCCGCGATCGGCGAAGGCACGCAGCGGCGTGCCGTCGCGCGAGAGCACCACCGCGCCGGCGTCGCGCTGCGTCGGCAAGGGCAAGGGAAACGCCAGGTCGAGGAGCATCGCCGCCGTCACCAGCAGCAGCGCAACCAGCAGCACCTGCAACGGGAAGCGGCGATGGATGCGCAGCCGGCCGAACGAGGTGAATGCGTTGTTGTTGCGTTCGGCGTTCAAGAAAAACCAGGGCAAAGTCGAAAGTGGATTCCGGGCCTGACAGCTTCGACTGTCGACGAACCGGTCCTGCTGTCGTTCCGTCGGAAACGGAACGCAGCAGGACCGTGCAGGCTTACCGCCCCGGCTGCTTCACCGTCAGCGTCGCCGGGCTGGCCTTGCCCACGCCGCGCATGTCGGGACGGTACATGTCCTCGACCAGCGACGGTGGCACGGTGTAGGTGCCCGGCGTCACCGCGCGCACCAGGTAGAACAGCTTGGCCGTGTCGTAGGTCGTGAGCTTCAGCGCCGCCACGTAGCGGTCGTCGCGGTATTCCTCGTGCCGGGTTTCGGCGGCCTCGTCGCGATCGGCGATCTCGATGCCATCGACGACGACGCCGGCCCACTGCTTGGCATCGCCGAGGTTGAAGTTCTCGATCTCCAGTCCCGCCGGCAACAGGTCGGTGACCAGCGCATCGGGCATGTCCACGCTGCTCTTGATGGTGAGCTGCACGATCAGGCTGTCGCCCTCCTCCAGCGTGCCGCCGCTCCACTCCTTGCCTTCGGTGGTGTAGTACTTGCGCGTCACCGAGACGGTGCTGGCATCCGGTTCCGGCGCCGTGCGCGGCACGCCCGCCACTTCCAGGCTCGCGTACAGCGGCGGTTCGCCCTGCGGCACGAACGACACGCCACGCGACAGTGCCTCGAAATCGACGGTACGGCCGGTCACGCGCGTTGCCGCCACGTCGAAAGCTTCGCCGCCGACCTTCCACTGGCCCGACACCATCTTCTTCTGGTCGGCCATCAAGGCCTTGCCGAGGCGCGCGAGCGCCACCTGCTCCTGCGTGCTCAGCCAGAACCAGCGCATGTTGCGACGCGCGTCGAGTTCGCGCCCCAGGGCCACCACGCGGGCATCGAACTCCGGCTTCGCATAGCCGCGTTCGTGCAGCAGCGCGACCATCAACGCGTCGTCGCGCAGGCGGGTGCCGTAATCGGCGAGGTAGACCGGGCGCTGCTTCGGATCCATCGCGAAACCGGCGGCCATCGCCTTCGCACCGCGCGCCTTGTCACCCTGCAGCGACAGAGCCAGACCCAGGTGCACCAGCGGCAGGCCGGTCATGCTCTGCTTGCGGCTGTTGTCGTACAGCGCACGCAGCGTGCCCAGCGGCGCGCGGTTGACGCGCGCGAGCACGTAGCCGGCGTGGGCCTGGTAGGCGAACTTGAGGTGGTCGCGATTGTCGTAGCCGTAGAACGGCGCGCCGCCCGCGAGCAGGTCCTCGTTGAGGGCCTTCAGCGCCTTCTGCAGCATGTTCTCCGGCACGGCGAAGCCGGCTTCGCGCGCATCCAGCAGGAACTCGACGATGTACGGCGTCAGCGCCTGGTTGATGTAATCGCCGTCGCCCCACATCGAGAAGTGGCCGGAGCTGACCTGCATGGAAGCAAGCCGGCCGAACGCACCTTCCATGCGCTCGCGGCGCTGCTTCGCGCTGAGGCCGGCGACGCCGAGCATCTTTGCCGTGTCCTCATCCAGCTCGAGCGCGGCGTAACCCTTGCTCGTCGTCTGCTCCGCGCAGCCGTAGGGATACTTCAGCGCATCCTCGAGCGCCGCCGCGAACGGGATCGGCGGCAACGCGCTGACCACCATCCGCGCCTGCACCGAACCGGGCATCAATCCATCGGCGAGATCGGTACCGAGCGGCACCGCTTCCAGTCCGTCCAGCACCCGCGTGCGCGAACGCATCACCGCCGACCAGGCCGGGCGCACGGGCACGTCGTACTTGCGATCGACGTTGTAGCCGTTGCCGCTCACGCGCACGCGCACCTGCGCCGTGGTGTAGCCCTCGCTCGCGATCAGCGGGAAGGTGTAGGTCGTCTTGCCGTCGACACCGAGCTTGGCCGTGCGCGCGCCGTCGGCCAACGCCAGCGGGCCGATGCCGTCGAGCTGCACCTTGAACTCGCCCGGCTTGCCGGTGAAGTTCTGCACGTCCAGGGTCACGCTGCTGCGGTCGCCTGGCGCGAGCACGCGCGGCAGGCTCGCTTCGGCCAGCACCGGCGCGCGCACCACGGTTTCGTTGTCCTTGCTGCCGTAGCTCTTGCCGGCGTACACCAGCGCGGACACGCGCAACGTGCCGTTGAAGTCGGGAACCGCCAGCTTCACCCGCGCCAGGCCCTTCGCGTCCAGCTTCACCGGGCCGCTGAACAGATCCACGGTCTGCACGTGCGCGGTCGGGCGGCGCGCCTGCGGCAGCGCCAGCGCTGCCATGTCGCCGCCGAAACGGATCCGCGCCGTGCCGCCTTCAAAGCTTTCGATCACCCGGCCGTAGACGTCGTAGGCATCGACGCCGAGGCGGCGCTGGGCGAAGAAGTGCTTGCTCGCATCCGGCACCGGGAAGCGGGTGATGTTGAGGATGCCGACGTCCACCGCCGACACCGTCACGAACGCGTCCTGCCCCGCCAACTGCGGCACGCTGACGGTGACCGGAAGGTCGCGCTCCGGACGCATCAGCTTGGGCACGGCCAGACCAACCGCCACCGTGCGATCGCGGCGGTCCATCGGCACGTGCGCAATGCCGACGGCGCGCGCGGGCGTGATCTTGTCGGCCGCGGTGCCGCCGCGGAACACCAGCGCGGTGACGTAGACGTCGTGGCGTTCCCAATCCTTGGTCACCGGGATCTCGAACGTGCTGCCGGCCTTCGCCTCGATGTCCTGCACGTAGATCATGTGGTCGCTTTCGACCATCAGCAGGCCCTTGCCGGCGTGCGGCGGGGTCAGCGTCACCTTGAGCACGTCGCCGGACTTGTAGGCGATCTTGTCCAGCGCGAGCTTGACCTTGTCCGGCCGCGCATCGAGGCCGCGGTTCTCGTCACTCCAGCTCCAGCCCGCCTTGAACGGATAACGGGTGGTGAGCTTCGTCGCCGGATCGAACACGTCCAGGCGGTACTCGCCCCACTCCACCGGGAAATCGATCCGGACCGGCGCGGCGCCGGCATCGATGGTGCGCGTGCTGATGTCTTCGTAGCGGCGGGTGAAGTCGTAATCCCAGCCGTCGTTGTCCCAGTTCCAGTGGTAGTCGCGGTGCTCGCGCACCAGCGTCACGCGCAGCCCGTTGCCGGGACGCGGCTTGCCGTCGCTGCCGAAGCGGCTCAGCTGGAAGCCGGCGTTGGCGTTCGCATCGGTGCCGTCCTTGTCGTCGAACAACGGTCGCACGGCGACCAGCGCATCGGCCGGCCACAGCACGCGCTTGAGGCTGCGATTGACGCTGCGGCCACCGGTTTCGAACACGCTGCCGGTCACCATCGCCGCGATCGTGCTGACCGGCTTGGCTTCGGCCGGGAGCGCGATGTCCTGTTCCAGCTTGCCGTTGGCGTCGAGCGCGGTGTCGATGACGTCCTTGGCTTCCTTGGGCAGCTTGAGCATGGGGTCGCCGAAGAACCAGCCCGGCAGCTGCTCGAGCGGATGCTGCTCCACCGCGACCGTGAGCTTGGCAGTGAAGCGATTGGCGGCCGCAGGCGCGCCGTAGAGGTAGGCGCCGGTCGCCTGCAGGCGCAGCGGCTCGCCCGGCTTGATCACGTCCTGCGCGGCGAGATCGAGCTTCATGCGTTCGGGCAGGAATTCCTCGACGCGCAGGGTCATGCCCTGCACCGCTTCCTTGCTCGCCGGATCGGTGCGGAATTCGACGCGCCAGCGCCCGGTTGCCGCATCGACCGGAATCACCTGGGTGTGGCGCACGTAACCCTGCGCGTCCGGCTGCAGGCTGGTTTCCAGGAAGGTCTTGCCGTCGGGTTGCACGTAGCGGACGAAGACCGGTTGCAGCCCCTTGCCCTTCGCCTTGGCGGTGATCGGCTGGCCGTCCTGGTCGCGCAGCAGCGCCGACAGACGCACGGTTTCACCCGGACGGTAGAGGTCGCGCCCCGACCAGGCGAAGACGTCGAACCAGGCCTGTTCGCGACCGGCCACGGCGAACTCCGACAGGTCCAACGCCGGTTGGTTGAACGGCAGCATCGACACGTCGCTGCCGCTCTGCGCGATCAGCACGTGCGCGGCGTCGAGCTTGTAGTCGAGCATGGCGTTGCCGTTGCGGTCGGTGACCGACTTCATCACCGGCTCGCCGTCGCCGTTGAGGATCTTCAGCTCCACGCCATTGATGGCGCCGCCGGTTTCCAGCGACGCTGCGTGCACGAACAGGCGGTCCTTGTAGGCGCGCGTGTGCAGGCCCAGGTCGCTGACGGTGAAGAAGGCGGTGTCGAATTCCTCCTTGAAACTGCCCGCGCGCTTCATCACCGCGAAGTACAGGCCGGGCTCCTGCAGTTCCTCGATGTCCTGCAGCGGCAGGTAGGTCAGGACGCGTTCGTTCTTCTTGCCACCGAGGACGAAGCGGTTGACGTAGACCGGCTCGGCCAGCTTCGACAGCGGCGTGCGGCCGTGGCTGATGCCGTCCTCGTCGTCCCAGGAGTATTCGCGCTCGAGGTCCCAGGCGCTGCGGCGGCCGCCGCGCTGGAATTCGGCGAAGAACCGGGGCAGCTCCTTTTCCTTGATGCGCAGGAATTCGACGTCGACTTCGGGCACGTTGACCGACACCACCGGCAGGCCGCGGCTCTCGCGCGCCGGCAGCACGCTGCCCTGCGAGGCGAAGCCGACCACGGGTTCGAGCGGGCCGGTGTAGACGGTGCGCTTTTCCTCCTTGCCCAGGCGGTTGCCGTCGGCGGCGGTCAGGCCCGCGCGCAGGGTGACGACGTACTCCTTGCTCGCCTCCACGTGCGGGAAGCGCAGCACCTTGGCTTCGTCCGCGCCCTCGTCGTCGAGCACCCAGCTGCCCTTCACCGGAGCACCGTCCTTGTCGGTCACGGCGATCAGCGCATCGAATTCCTGGGTGCCGACCAGCGGGCGGCTGAATTCCAGGGCGATGGCGAGCTCGTCGTCGCCGGCCTGGTCGGGATACGCCGCCACCAGGCCGAAGCCCTTCACTGCGTCGCGCTTCGCGGCGATCTTCTCGCCGCCCACCGCCGGCAGCTGGCCGTCGGCATCGCGCTTGCAACCGCCGAGGGCCAACAGCACCGCCAGGGCGAACACCACCGCGCCCTGCCACGGCCTGCGGTGGACCGGCAAACGAGCAGATGGCAAACGGGACTGCACGGATCCATCCGAACACGAAACGCGCTTCATGCGACTCTCCCCAAGTTTGCGTGCAAGCGTATAGAACCGAAGCCACGTCACACAATGGCGGCGAACGATTGCAGGAAGCGCGCCAGTGAACTGGCGTTTAGCATTGCCACGGCGGCCGCCATGGTCGCCTGAAGATGCAGCCTGACGCGATTTCGCGGCGACAGCGGTCAAGGCTGATCCGCCGACCGCTCCGCGGACTCCCGGAAACAAAAACGCCGCCCGGAGGCGGCGCTTTTGTTCAAACCTAGTCGGAACTCAGTCCGCCGATTCCGTTGGCAACCCGTCGGTCGAGGCCACCGGCACCACGCCGGCCAGCACTTCGCCTTCCTCGCCCTCATCGTCGAGCGAGGCGTCCAGGCGTTCGATCGCCTGCAGCGACTCGTCCGCCGCCAAGCGCATCAGGGTCACGCCCTGGGTATTGCGGCTGACCTGCGAGATCTCCGCGGCGCGGGTACGCACCAGCGTGCCGCCGTCGGAAATCAGCAGCACTTCGTGGTGGTCCGACAGCTGCACCGCACCGACCAGCTGGCCGTTGCGCTCGGTGGTCTTGAGCGCGATCACGCCCTGGGTACCACGGCTCTTGCAGGGGTATTCCTCGACCGGGGTGCGCTTGCCGTAGCCGCGTTCGCTGGCGGTGAGGATGTCGCCATCGCCGTCGACCACGATCAGGCTGACGACCTTGGCGCCACCGGTGAACACGGCCTCGTCGCCCTCGCCTTCGCCCTCCACCTCTTCGCCGGCCGCCAGGCGGATGCCGCGCACGCCGGTGGCGGTACGGCCCATCGAACGGACTTCGCTCTCGGCGAAGCGCACGGCCTTGCCGTTGCTGGCGAACAGCATGATGTCGCGGCTGCCGTTGGTGAGTTCGGCGTTGACCAGCGCATCGCCATCGTCGAGGTTGATCGCGATCTTGCCCTTCTGCAGGCGGAAGGCGAACTCGGTGAGCGGGGTCTTCTTCACCGTGCCGTTGCGGGTGGCGAAGAAGACGAACTTGCCTTCCTCGTACTCGCGCACCGGGACCACGGCCTGGACCTGTTCGCCGGCTTCCAGCGGGATCCAGTTGATGATCGGGCGGCCGCGCGCGTTCGGGCCGGCGTCGGGCAGCTGGTGCACGGACAGCCAGAACACACGGCCGGCGCTGGTGAAAGTCAGCAGCGTGTCGTGGGTGTTGACCAGCCACAGCTTGTCGATGAAGTCCTCGTCCTTGGTCGATGCCGCGCTACGCCCGCGTCCGCCGCGCTTCTGCGCGCGGTAGGCGCTGACCGGCTGGCGCTTGGCGTAGCCGGCGTGCGACAGCGTCACGACCACATCTTCCGGCGCGATCAGGTCGAGGATGTCGAGATCTTCCTCCGAAGCGCGGATCTCGCTGCGGCGGGCATCGTTGAACTCTTCCTTGAGGTTGCGCAGCTCGGTTCGGATAACTTCCAGCAGCACGGCCGGGTTCTCGAGGATCTCGATCAGGCCGCGGATGGTTTCGAGCAGCTGCTTGTATTCCTCGGTCAGCTTGTCCTGCTCCAGCCCGGTCAGGCGGTGCAGGCGCATTTCGAGGATCTGCTGGGCCTGGACTTCGGTGAGCTGGTAGCGGCCGTCGATGAGGCCGACGCCGTGCGGCAGGTCTTCCGGACGCGAGGCCTCGGCACCGGTGGCGGCCAGCAACGCGCCGACCAGGCCCGCCTCCCACGTGCGCGCCAGCATGCGGTCGCGCGCTTCGTTCGGGTTCGCCGAAGTCTTGATCAGCTCGATCATCTCGTCGATGTTCGCGAGCGCGACCGTCAGGCCTTCGAGGATGTGCGCGCGCTGGCGAGCCTTGCGCAGCTCGAAGATGGTGCGGCGGGTGACCACCTCGCGGCGGTGGCGCACGAAGGCTTCGAGGATCTGCTTGAGGTTCAGCAGCTGCGGGCGGCCGTCGACCAGCGCCACCATGTTGATGCCGAACACCGACTCCATCTGCGTCTGCTGATAGAGGTTGTTGAGCACCACTTCGGCGGATTCGCCGCGCTTGACCTCGATGTAGATGCGCATGCCGTCCTTGTCGGACTCATCGCGCAGCTCCGAGATGCCTTCGAGCTTCTTTTCCTTCACCAGCTCGGCGATCTTCTCGATCAACCGGGCCTTGTTGACCATGTACGGGATCTCGGTCACCGCGATCGCTTCGCGGCCGGTGTCCTCGTTCACTTCGATCTCGGCCTTGGCGCGCATGCGCACGCGACCGCGACCGGTGCGGTAGGCGAGCTGGATGCCGCCGACGCCGTTGATGATGCCCGCGGTCGGGAAATCGGGACCCGGGATGTACTGCATCAGGCCGTCGATATCGATCGTGGGATCGTCGATCAGCGCGATCGTCGCGTCGACCACTTCACCGAGGTTGTGCGGCGGGATGTTCGTCGCCATGCCGACCGCGATGCCGGCGGAACCGTTGACGAGCAGGTTCGGCACCCGGGTCGGCATGACCGTGGGTTCGAGTTCCTTTTCGTCGTAGTTGGGCTGGAAGTCGACGGTTTCCTTGTCGATGTCCGCCATCAGCTCGTGCGAGAGGCGCGACATGCGCGCTTCGGTGTAACGCATCGCCGCGGCGGAGTCGCCGTCGATCGAGCCGAAGTTGCCCTGCCCGTCGACCAGCATGTAGCGCAGCGAGAACGGCTGCGCCATGCGCACCAGGGTGTCGTACACCGCGGTGTCGCCGTGCGGGTGGTACTTACCGATGACGTCACCGACGATACGCGCCGACTTGTAGTACGGCTTGTTGCTGTGCGCACCGAGCTCGTTCATCGCGAACAACACGCGGCGATGCACGGGCTTGAGACCATCGCGGACGTCGGGGAGCGCGCGCCCCACGATCACGCTCATCGCGTAATCGAGGTAACTGCGGCGCATCTCGTCTTCGAGGTTGACCGGGATGATTTCCTTGGCGAGTTCTGCCATTCGGGTTCCGTCTGCTTGCGGTGAGCGGACCGTCGGACGCAAGACACAACCTGCCCCGAGCGGGCGTGTTCTGTGGCTCGCTCACGGCGGCTTCAAAGGACGTTAAATCCTACCATGAAACGGGGTTTCACGGCGCCGGGATTCCCACACAGAAACAGCCACTTACAGGCGATTTTGGCCGTGATTTGGAAGCCGCTGCGGCGGGCCGGTCAAACCCCCTTCGCGGCCGGGCTCGATCAGCCCCCGAATGCGGCCTTCATGGCGGCCGCGTCCGGGCGCTCGATCACCCCCTGCTCGGTCACGATGGCGTCGATCAGCTCGTGCGGGGTGACGTCGAAAACCGGGTTCCAGGCGCCGATGTCGTGGGCCGCCGTGCGCACGCCACCGATGGCGAACATCTCGCCCGGGTCGCGCTCCTCGATGTGGATGGCGTCGCCGTTGGGCGTGGCCATGTCGACCGTCGAGGACGGCGCGGCGACCATGAACCTGACGCCGTGGTGGCGCGCGGCGATCGCCAGCTGGTAGGTGCCGATCTTGTTGGCGGTGTCGCCGTTGGCGCAGATGCGGTCCGCGCCGACGACCACCCATTGCACGGCGCCGGTCTTCATCAGGTGCGCGGCTGCGGAATCGGCGATCAGGGTCGGCTCGATGCCGTCCTGCTGCAGCTCCCACACGGTCAGGCGCGCGCCCTGCAGCCACGGGCGGGTCTCGCCCGCGTAGACCTTGTCGATGCGGCCCTGGGCGACGCCGGCGCGGATCACGCCCAGCGCCGTGCCGAAGCCGGCCGTGGCGAGCGAGCCGGTGTTGCAGTGGGTCAGGACCCCGCTGTCCGGCGCGATCAGGGCCGCGCCGAGCGCGCCCATGCGGCGGTTGGCCGCCAGGTCCTCGTCGTTGATGGCCTGCGCCTCGCGCGCGATCACGTCGCGCCAGTCGGGCCCGGCCGCGCCCAGCACGCGGCGCATGCGCGCCAGCGCCCAGGCCAGGTTCACCGCGGTCGGGCGCGCGTCGTTGAGTCGTTGCATCGGCGCTTCGAGCTTGCGCGCAGCTTCGGCGCCGTCGGCCGCTTCGATCTTCATGCCGGCCAGGACCACGCCCCAGGCGGCGGCGATACCGATGGCGGGGGCGCCGCGGACAGTCAGTGAATGGATTGCGGCCGCGACTTCGTCGCTGGTTCCGCAGCGGACGTATTCGACCTGGAACGGCAACTTGCGCTGGTCGAGGAGTTCGAGGGCATCGCCGGTCCAGCGGATCGGGCGGATGCGGTCGTAGCGGTCGAAGTCGAAGGTGGCGTTCATGGGCCAATTCTAACCGCTGGGTTCTGGTAGCCGCGGGCTTGGCAACGACGCCGTGAACCAGTCGCGTCGCCTGGAGATACCTCCCTTGATCGTCATCCCGGCGCAAGCCGGGGATCCAGCTGTTGCTTGTCGTTGACCCGGCGAGGTCAAAGGCTGGATCCCGGCTTGCGCCGGGATGACGGGATACCCTTGTTCGCGCTTGCCTTCCTCAGGCCCGCGCGAAATCGAACGCCAGCACGTCGGCGATGCGCGTCGTCCCCAGCATCGCCATCATCAGCCGGTCGACGCCCATGGCCACGCCGGCGCACGCGGGGAAACCGGCGGCCAACGCGTGCAGGAGGTTTTCGTCGCGAGGCGGCTGCGCGTCACCGCGCTCGCGACGGCGCTGCAGGTCGCGGTCGAAGCGCGCGCCCTGCTCTTCCGCATCGGCGAGTTCGTGGTAGCCGTTGGCCAGTTCCAGCGGCCCCAGGTACAACTCGAAACGTTCCGCCACCGGCACCGCGCCGTCGTCGCGGCGGATGCGCGCGAGTGCGCATTGCGACGCGGGGTAGTCGTACAACGCCAGCAGCTGGTCGCGCGGAAACGCCGGCTGCAGGCGGTGCGTCATCAGCAGGTCGAGCCAGTCGTCGCGGGTCAGGCCGGCTGGATCGATGACCACATCGCCCAGCGCATTGCGCAGGTCGGCTTCGCTCGCCGTCGCCGGATCGAGGCCCAATTGCTGGCGGTAGAGATCGTGGTAGCTCACCAGCGTGAGCTGCGCGCCGCGCCCCACCAGGGCGAGGGCCGCGTTCACCAGTGCCGCGGTTTCCTCGATCAAACGGCAATGGTCCCAGCCGAGCCGGTACCACTCCAGCATGGTGAATTCGGGGTTGTGGCGGCCACCGGCCTCGCCATCGCGGAAGACGCGGCCCAGTTCGTAGCAATCGCCGAAACCGGCGGCGAGCAGGCGCTTGAGCGGGTATTCGGGCGAAGTGCGCAGCCAGCGCGTACGCGGCGCGCCGTCGGTGCGGCCACTGAATTCCAGCGAGAACGAAGCGATGTTCGGATCGGTGTTGCCCGCGCGCGATAGCACCGGCGTTTCCACTTCCACCACGCCGCGCTCGGCGAAGAACGCGCGGATCGCGGCGTTCAATCGCGCCCGCAGGTGGAGCGTCTCGAACGAAGCCGAGGGCTGCCAGGAAGTACTCACTGCCCGTGCTCGGCCAGGAACGCGAGCAACCGCGCTTCGTCCCAGATCTCGACGCCCAGCTCCTGCGCCTTGGCGAGCTTGGATCCCGCGGCTTCGCCCGCAACCACGAACGACGTCTTCTTCGACACGCTGCCCGATACCTTCGCGCCGAGCGCTTCAAGCCTGTCGCACGCCTCGTCGCGCGACATCGCGGCAAGACCGCCGGTCAGCACCACCGTCTGCCCCGAGAGCGGGCCTTCGCTGGCGCGTTGCGGCGCACCTTCCTTCCAGTGCACGCCGTTGCCACGCAGGGCGGCGATGACTTCGCGATTGTGCGGCTCGGCGAAGAAGTGGGCGATGCGCGCGGCGACGACCGGGCCGACGTCCGGCACCGTCTTCAACGTGTCGACGTCGGCGGCCATGATCGGATCGAGCGCACCGAAGTGCTTGGCCAATGTCTTCGCCGTGGATTCGCCGACATCGCGGATGCCCAGCGCGAACAACAGGCGCTCCAGCGTCGTGCTGCGGCTGGCATCGATGGCAGCGACCAGATTCTCGGCCCAGCGCGTGGCGACCTTGCCGGCCTTGACCGTCGACGGCGTGGCATCCGCGGCGGCGTCGGCACGACGCTTCATCTCGAGGAAATCCTCGAGCGTCAGGCGATACAGGTCGGCCACGGTGTGGACGTAGTCGAATTCCACCAGCGCCGCGATGAACTGCTCGCCCAGGCCGTCGATGTCCATGGCCCGCCGCGAAGCGAAGTGGAACAGCGCCTGCACGCGCTGCGCCGGACAGAACAGGCCGCCGGTGCAACGCGCGACGACCTCGCCTTCCTCGCGCTCCACCGCCGAGCCGCAGGCGGGGCATTGCGCCGGCATCTCGAACGGCGGATGCAGCGGATGGCCCTTGGCATCCAGCGGCCGGCGCTCTTCGATGACGCGGACAACCTCGGGAATCACGTCGCCCGCACGGCGGATGATCACGGTGTCGCCCTTGCGCACGTCCAGGCGCGCGACCTGGTCGGCGTTATGCAGCGTGGCACGGGTCACGGTGACGCCGCCGACGTGCACCGGATTCATCAGCACCCACGGCGTCACCGCGCCGGTGCGGCCAACGTTGACCTCGATGGACTCGACGGTGGTGGCTTCTTCCTGCGCCGGATACTTGTGCGCGATGGCCCAGCGCGGCGCGCGCGAGACGAAGCCCATCGCGCGCTGCTGGTCGTAACGGTCCAGCTTGTAGACGACGCCGTCGATGTCGTACGGCAGGTCGTCGCGCAGGCCGCCGATCTTGTCGAAATACGCCAGCAGGCCTTCGGCACCGCGCGCCGTCGTCACCTGCGGGCTGACCGGCAGGCCGAAATCGCGCAGCAGGGCGAGCGTCTGCGAATGGGTCGGCGGCAGCGTCAGGCCGTCCACTTCGCCCAGCGAATAGGCGAAGAACGCCAGCGGACGCTGCGCGGTGATGCGCGGATCGAGCTGGCGCAACGAGCCGGCCGCGCCGTTGCGCGGATTGGCCAGGGTCTTTTCGCCGTGTTCGCGCGCCCACGCGTTGTACTTCTCGAACGCGGCGCGGGGCATGTAGACCTCGCCGCGCACTTCAAGCACTTTGGGAACAGGCCCCCCGCGCAGGCGCAGCGGGATCGCCTTGATCGTGCGCAGGTTCGCGGTGACGTCCTCGCCGGTCGCGCCGTCGCCGCGCGTGGCGCCGCGCACGAAGGCGCCGCCTTCGTAGCGCAGGCTGATCGCCAGGCCATCGAGCTTCGGTTCGGCGGAAAACATCGGCTCGAAATCGCCGGTTTCCTTGCCGATGCGGGCCACGAATTCGTGGATTTCCTCCGCGCTGAACGCATTGGCCAACGACAGCATCGGCACGGCATGCCGCACTTCGGCGAACTTGCCCGACGGCAGGTCGCCGACGCGCTGGGTCGGCGAATCCGCGCTCGCCAGTTCCGGGTGCGCCGCCTCCAGCGCTTCCAGTTCTCGCAACAGGCGGTCGTACTCGATGTCCGGGATCGTGGGATCGTCGAGGACGTGGTAGCGGTAATTGGCGTCTTCGATCTGCTGGCGCAGCTCGGCGGCGCGGGCGGCGGGCTGGGTGGCGCGATGGGTCACGTGCGGTCCTGCGCTCGTTGTTTCAGCGATCCGCACATTGTAGTGCCGAGCCTGCTCGACACAGTGATCGCGGCGTACCGCAAGCGCGTGCCGGGCGAACCCGGCACTGCGTTACCAGCGACCCGGACGGGTCAGCGGCGGCGCTTCGCGCTGGCGGTCGTAGGCGCGCAGCTCGTCGCGGATGTGGGCGATGCGCTGGCGGCCGAGCGCGTTGCGCGACTCGTCCAGCACCACGCCATCGAGCAGTTCGGCCATGCGCTGCGCGGTCGGCAGCATGGTTTCCCACGCATCCAGCGCCGGCACCGACGCCGGTAGGGTCAGGAAGAACGCGATCGCCGGCGTCTCCATCGACTGGATGCTGGCCATGTCGAAGCTGCCCGGCTTCATGATGTTGGCGACGCTGAAGACCGGGCCGCGCTCGGGATGGTTGTCGATCAGGCGGTGGAACACGCCCATGTGGCCGTAGGTGAGACCGGCCTTCTCCGCGGCGACGACGATGTCTGGGCCGAGCAGCTTGGAACCGGCGCGGGCGGCGAGGTACAGCGTCACGATCTTCTCGTAGGTCTCGTCGCCGCGCTTGCCCAGGTCGCTGTTGGCTGACGACACGGCGGCCGGCTCGGCCGCCAGTTCGAGTTCGGGCTGCGTGGCGCGCTCGTCGTAGTTGTCGACGGGATCGGTGACGATTGCCTGCGCCCCCAGCGTCGGCTCGGTCCGCGGCGCGAAGGCATCGGCGATGCTTTCGCGCGGCACCCGCTTGCCCTGCTCCTGCTTGCGCGGCCTGCCGAAGAAGACGATCGCGCCGATCAGGATCAGGCCGGCAACGGCGATGGCAATGCGCAGCAGGGTGATGTCGGACATCGTGTCAGGGCTCCCTTCGTGGTCGCGATGTTAGGCGGCGCCGGCGAGGCGCGTGGCTTCGGCGAGGTCGACGGACACCAGGCGGCTGACGCCCGGTTCGCGCATGGTCACGCCGGACAGCTGTTGCGCGGCTTCCATCGTCGCCTTGTTGTGGGTGACGAACAGGAACTGCACCTGTTCGCTCATCTCGCTGACCATGTTGGCCAGGCGGCCGACGTTGGCTTCGTCCAGCGGCGCGTCGACTTCGTCCAGCAGGCAGAACGGCGCGGGGTTGAGACGGAAGATCGCGAACACCAGCGCCACCGCGGTCATCGCCTTCTCGCCGCCCGAGAGCAGCGAGATGTTCGACACGCGCTTGCCCGGCGGGCGCGCCATGATCGTGACGCCGGTGTCGAGCAGGTCTTCGCCGGTCAGTTCCAGGTAGGCGTGGCCGCCGCCGAACAGGCGCGGATACAGCTCCTGCACGCTGGAATTGACGCGGTCGAAGGTGTCCTTGAAGCGGCCGCGGGTCTCGCGGTCGATCTTGCGGATCGCTTCTTCCAGGGTTTCCAGCGCGGTGGTGAGGTCGGCGTCCTGGGCGTCGAGGTAGTCCTTGCGCTCGGCGGCTTCGGCGTGTTCCTGGATCGCGGCCAGGTTGACCGGCTCCAGGCGGCGCAGCTTGCCGTCGAGGTCGGTGACGACCTTTTCCCAGACCGACGGCTCGGCGTCGTCGGGGAGCGTGTTGACCACGTCCTCGATGACGAAGCCGGCCTCGACGATCGCGGCGCTGAGGGTTTCGGCCTTCAGCACCAGCGCCTGCTGTTCGAGGCGGCGCTGGCCGATGGCTTCGCGCTGCGAGATCGCCTGCTCGTCACGGGCGTGACGGGTCTGTTCGAACTGGCGCAGTTCGTTGTCGATGCCGTCGACGGTGGTGCGGGCGGCGGTGAGGTTCTGCTCGACCAGCACGCGCTGTTCCAGCGCGACCTGGCGTTGTTCTTCCAGCTGGTGCACGGGCTCGTCGCCTTCGGCGAGCTGCTCGACCAGTTCGCCCAGGCGTGAATCGAGCTGGCCACGCTGGCCGCCCATGCGGTCCAAGGCCTGCATCAGGCCAGCGATCTGGGCGCGCTGGGTTTCGACCGAGAGCAGCAGCGCCTGCGCGGCATCGCGCGATTCGCGCGCCATGGTGCGGGACTGCTCGCGGGCGTCGAACAGCGCGCGGCGTTCGGCGTCGAGTTGCTGGCGGGTGTCTTCGTGCTCGGCCATGCGCATGACCGCCTCTTCCTGGCGGGCACGGGCTTCGCTGGACTGCTCGCGCGCGCCGTCGAGGGACGCGGTGAGCTGGGCCAGTTCCGCGTCGATCTTCTCGATGCGGTTGCGCGCGTTGTCGAGGCGCCCCTGCTGGCTCTGCAGCTGGCCGGCCAGTTCGGACACGCCGCGATGGGCCATGTACAGCGCGCGCTGGGCGTCTTCGCGGTGCTGCTCGGCGGCAAGCAGGCGATCGCGCCAGGCGGTGATGCCGCGCTCGAGTTCATGCTCGCGGTGCTGCAGTTCTTCGATCTGCGCGCGCAGCGTCTGGATCTCGCGTTCGCGCAGCAGCGCGCCCTGCTTGGCCGCGCCGGAGCGCAGCACGCGCACCCAGCCGGCGCCGAGGCGTTCGCCGGTGCGGGTGATGATGGATTCGCCCTCGCCCAGCTGCGGCAGCAGTGCGCGCGCGTCGGCCAGGGTTTCGGCGGTGTGCAGCTTGGCGAGGATGCGGCGGATCGCGATCGGGCCGGTGACCTTCGAGGCCAGCGAGGTCGGCGCGAAGGCAACGGCGTCGTTGTGCGGATCGACCAGCGCAAGACGGCCCTCGCCGAGATCGCCGATGGCATCGACCAGCGCCTCGGGCGCTTCGACCAGCACGCCTTCGATCAGCTGGCCGAGCGCGCTTTCGACGGCGTTTTCCCAGCCCTGCTCGACCACGAGCTTCTCGCCGACGCGGGCCGCGTTGTCGAGGCCGCGCTGGCGCAGCCATTCGCTGGCGGCACCCTGCTCCTGGCCCAACGCGGCGTGCTGCAGGGTTTCCAGCGAGGACAGGCGGCCGCGCGAGGTCTGCGCCTGCTTGCGGACTTCGGCCAGCTCGGTCTGCGCGGCGCGCTGCTGGTCCTGCAGCTCGGTCAGCGCGTGCTTGCGGGTTTCCAGCTCGGTGCCGAGGGTGTCGAGCGACTCCTTCTGCGTGTCGTGCTGTTCCTGCAGGCCGGCGAAGGCATCGGCCAGCGCGGTCAGGTCGAGCGCGGCACGCTCGGTGGTCAGCGATTCGCGGCGGCGATCGGCGTCGAGCGCCTGGCGATCGAGGCCTTCGATGCGGGTGCGTTCGACGTCGGCCGCACGGGCGGCTTCGCTCTGAGCACGCGTGTGCGCATCCCAGCGTTGCTGCCAGTCGTTGAGCCTGGTTTCCGCCTCGCGCAGGGCGTCCTGGCGGGCGATGTCGTCCTCGCGCAGCTGCTCCAGGCGCGGTTCGGCGTCTTCGATGGCGTTGCGCAGCACGTCGAGCTTCGACTGGTCGCTGCCGATGTGCGAGGCGATCTCGGCCAACTGCGTCATCGCCTCGTCGCGGGCGCGCTGCAGGCGCGTGGACATCTCGCGCTGGTGCTGGATCTGCTGTTCGATGCGGGCCAGCGCACCGCCGACTTCGTAGCTGGCGGCCTGGGCCTTGTTGAGGGCCTCGGCGGCGTCCTCGCGGCGCACGCGGCCGGTTTCGATCTCGCGCTCGGCTTCACGCTGTTCGGCGATCAACTGCTGCAGGCGGGTTTCCTGCGAGCCCAGCTTCTCGCGCTGGCTCTGCAGCTTCTGGTCGAGGACGCGGTGTTCGAGCGCCTTCCACTCGGCGTCCTTGACCTTGCGTTCGGCCTGGATCGCCTGGTACTGCTCGGCCTGGCGCGCCTGGCGCTTGAGGTGTTCGAGCTGCTTGCCGACTTCCTCGCGCAGGTCGTTGAGGCGGTCGAGGTTCTCGCGGGTGTGGCGGATGCGGGTCTCGGTTTCCTTGCGGCGCTCCTTGTACTTGGAGATGCCGGCGGCTTCTTCGAGGTAGACGCGCAGTTCCTCGGGCTTGGCCTCGATGACCTGCGAAATCATGCCCTGCTCGATGATCGAGTAGCTGCGCGGGCCCAGGCCGGTGCCGAGGAACAGGTCGGTGATGTCGCGGCGGCGGCACTTGGCGCCGTTGAGGTAGTACTGGTTCTGGCCGTCGCGGCTGACGGTGCGCTTGACCGAGATTTCGTTGAACGCGGCGAATTCGCCGCTGATGGTGTGGTCGGAGTTGTCGAAGATCAGTTCGACCATCGCCTGCGACACCGGCTTGCGCGCCGAGGAACCCGCGAAGATCACGTCCGTCAGCGAATCGCCGCGCAGGCGGCTGGCCGAACTTTCGCCCATCACCCAGCGCACGGCGTCGATGATGTTGGACTTGCCGCAGCCGTTCGGACCGACCACGCCGGTCATGTTGGTCGGCAGGTGCAGCGTGGTCGGATCGACGAAGGACTTGAAGCCGGACAACTTGATGGTGGAAAGACGCATGCGACGCGGGTGCCTCTGGCGGGGGCGTTGCCGCCTCGCCTCTGGGTACTGAAACAGATTAGATAATTCGCCTAAGCCATTGATTCAGCTAGACGATCGCCGGGCGAAAACCCGGACCCACGGGCGAGTATAGCGGGCGGACTACGGCGTGACAGGGGGCGGTGCAGCAGAACATGCGACCCCTTCCGGGCGCCAGGTGCGCTGGGGATCCCGGGCGCGCTGCGCGCACCCGGGCTACGGCGTGCCGGCTTCCTGCGGCGTGCGCGCCCGGATCGCCAGGGCGTGGATGTCGGTGGTCATCAACTCACCCACCGCGGCATAGACGGCACGGTGGCGGGCGATCGGGCTCAGGCCGGCGAAGGCGCCGCTGACCACGTCCACGCGGAAATGCCCCCGGCCGTCGCGGGCGCCGGCGTGGCCGGCGTGCTTGTGGCTCTCGTCCTCGATCTCCAGTGCCATCGGGGCCAGCGTGGCCTCGATCGCGGCGCGGATCGCGCCGACCCGCTCTTCCCGCGGCAGGCTCACGGCAGGACCCGCTTGAACGGGCGCACGTCGACCCGCGCATAGATGCCAGCGGCGACATACGGATCGGCATCGGCCCAGGCACGGGCCTCGTCCAGCGAGCCGAACTCGGCCACCACCAGGCTGCCGCTGAATCCGGCCGGGCCCGGGTCTTCGGCATCGATCGCCGGGCACGGACCGGCCAGCATCAGGCGTCCCGCGTCGCGCAGCGCGGTCAGCCGGGCCAGGTGCGCCGGGCGCGCGGCGAGCCGCTTGGCGAGGACATCCGGGCCGTCATGGCCCTCGATCACGTACCACATGCCTTCATTCATCCTGTGCGCAGAGTCGAAGAATTGTAGCCGCGTGCGGAATCGATCCTGACCGGAGCAGTCGTCGCGCTGGACACACCCCCGCCCCGCCCCGTACCCTTGGCGACAACTACCTGAGGCCGGAAGCAGCGGCCGTCGCGGCAGGACTCCCACACCGCCGCCACAACGCACCTCGAAGTGCGTCGCTGCACCCACCCGGCCCTCGCCCGCAATCCACTTCGTCGACACCGCCCCGCCCTGCGGGTGCGCCGGTTGAAGTCCATTCGGGCAATGGGATCAAGCTTTCGACGTAGCTGTCCGTAGCACCTTGCGGTCGCGTCTCGCAGGCCGGGCCATGCCCGCGCCGCCGGCGCCGCCGATGTCGTAGCCAATGCCAGGGCCCGGAGGGGCCGGCTTCGAATGACCGATGAAGTAAACAGCGGCGATGTAGACGGCGGCGGCAGTGCGCCTGCTGCGCCGGAAAACAACCACAACAACACCCGTCCGCAGCAGCAGGAAATGCCGCTGGCGATGGTGCTCGGCCAGCCGGTGCTGCAGATCCCGCAGGACCTGTACATCCCGCCGGACGCGCTGGAAGTCATCCTCGAGGCCTTCGAGGGCCCGCTCGACCTGCTGCTGTACCTGATCCGCCGGCAGAACCTGGACATCCTCGACATCCCGGTGGCGGAGATCACCCGCCAGTACGTCGAGTACATCCAGACGATGCACGAGATGCTGCGCTTCGAGCTGGCCGCCGAGTACCTGGTGATGGCCGCGATGCTGGCCGAGATCAAGTCGCGCATGCTGCTGCCGCGCGCGCCGACCGAGGAAGGCCTGGAGGAAGACCCCCGCGCCGAACTGGTCCGCCGCCTGCAGGAATACGAGCGCTTCAAGAAGGCCGCCGAGGACATCGATACCCTGCCCCGGCAGGACCGCGACACCACGCCGGCTTCGGCCTTCGTGCCCGACCGCGCCAGCGTCAAGCTGCCGCCGCCGGTGGATCTCAAGGAAATGCTGCTGGCCCTGCACGACGTGCTCAAGCGCGCCGAGCTGTTCACCCAGCACGCAATCAAGCGCGATGCGCTCAGCGTGCGCCAGCGCATGGGCGACCTGCTGGAAGCGCTCAAGGACGGCGTGTTCCACCGCTTCGAATCGCTGTTCACCGCCGAGGAAGGCAAGCTCGGCGTGGTGGTGACCTTCCTCGGCCTGCTCACCCTGGCCAAGGAACAGCTGGTGGAAATCGTGCAGGAAGGCCCGCTGCAGCCGATCTACGTCAAGTCGCTGGCGCTGAACAAGGACGGCGCCGAGATCGAACTGAGCAGCGAGTTCGACGAACCCGCCGCGAACGACGACGCGCGGGCGTGATCGCCTTGCCGCCCGCGCTCCCTGAAACCCAGAGCAACGGCAACGACGGCACGCCCATGGACCTCCCGGCTCCCGATTTCGAACTTGAAGCCCCCAACCGTCCACATCGCACATCAATCCTGATGGACCAAGACCTCATCAATCGCATCATCGAAGGCGCCCTGCTCGCGGCCAACCAGCCGCTGACGCTGGCACAGCTGCATTCGCTGTTCCCCGAGGACCAGCCCGCGCCGAACGACAGCGTCGAACAGGCGCTGGAATTCCTGCGCGAGGACTGCGCCAACCGTGGCGTCGAACTGGTCGAACTGGCCTCGGGCTTCCGCTACCAGGTCAAGGCCGACGTGCACGCCTGGGTGTCGCGCCTGTGGACCGAGCGCAAGACCAAGTACACCCGCGCCACCCTGGAAACCCTGGCCCTGATCGCCTACCGCCAGCCGATCACGCGCGGCGAGATCGAACAGGTCCGCGGCGTGGCGGTCAGCAGCAACATCATCCAGGCACTGGAAGAACGCGAGTGGATCCGCGTCGTCGGCCACCGCGACGTGCCCGGCAAGCCGGCCCTGTTCGGCACCACCAAGGGCTTCCTCGACTACTTCGGGCTGAAGCGCCTGGACGAGCTGCCGCCGCTGTCGGAACTGAAGGACATCGGCGAGCTCGAACCGCAGCTGCAGTTCGACAACGTGATCGATCCGACCCCGATCGAAGCCGGTGGCCTGGGCGCCGCCCCCGGCGTGGAAGGCGATGCGGCCAACGGCGACGAACTCGCCGACAACACCGGCAGCGACGAGCTGTCGACCGGCGAATCCGAAGACAACCAGAGCGAAGGCATCGCTGCCGACGACGAAACCACCCATCCCGCCAGCGATGGCGAACCCGAAGCCGCGACGGGCGAATCCGCGGCAGACGAGAACGACCCTGTACACGATGACAGCCCGGGCGACGCGGATGACGCGGACGACCGGGACAACGCCGTCGAGACGACGACCGTTCCCATGACCGATGACGACGCAGACCTTGCATCGTCGGAGCAAGAGAAAAATGACTGAAGAAAAGAGCCGCAAGCTCACCCTCAAGCGTCCCGGCAGCGAAGCCGCCGACGCCCCGCGCCTCGAAGAGCGCCTGCACAAGGTGCTGGCGCAGGCCGGCCTCGGTTCGCGCCGTGCGCTGGAGCAGCGCATCGCCGATGGCCTGGTCAAGATCAATGGCGAGACCGCCACGGTCGGCCAGAGCGTCACCGGCGGCGACAAGATCGAGATCGACGGCAAGACCTTCGTCGCGACCGCGCTGACGGAACCGGCGCGCGTGCTGATGTACAACAAGCCCGAAGGCGAAGTGACCACGCGCGAGGACCCCGAAGGCCGTCCGACCGTGTTCGAAGCGCTGCCGATGCTCAAGGGCGCGCGCTGGATCGCGATCGGCCGCCTCGACATCAACACCACCGGCCTGCTGCTGCTCACCACCGACGGTGAGCTCGCCAACGCGCTGATGCATCCGTCGTTCGAAGTCGAGCGCGAATACGTCTGCCGCGTGCGTGCACCGGAAGGCCAGGACGTCGTGCCGGACAACATCGTCGAGCGCCTCGCGCGCGGCGTCGCACTGGAAGACGGCTCGGCCAAGTTCGACGAGATCGAACGCATCGGCGGCAGCGATTCGCACGACTGGTTCCGCGTCGTGGTGAAGGAAGGCCGCAACCGCGAAGTGCGCCGCCTGTGGGAATCGCAGGGTTGCCAGGTTTCGCGCCTCAAGCGCGTGCGCTACGGCAAGGTCGCGCTGCCGCGCGAACTGCTGCGCAGCCAGTCGCAGGAACTCGCCGCGGACAAGGTCGAGGCGCTGCGCAGCGAGCTGGGCCTGGAGAGCGACACGCCTTCCGCGCTGACGCTGCAGCCGGTGATCGGCCAGCGCAAGGCGACGAAGTCGACCATCGACCTGACCGGCAGGGGCCGTTCGCAGGGCTACGTCGGCGGCCACAACACGGCCGATGAAGGCCGCGAACTGCGCCGCTTCGACCACGTGCGCGAGGATCGTCGCGGTGGCCGCGGCGGCAAGAAGCCGCACGGCGGCCTGACGGTGAGCGGCGAAATGGCCGCGAAGCAATCGCAGAAACCCTTCAAGCAGCGCAAGGACAAGGGTCCCAAGCCGCTGCCGGAAGGCAACCCCGCCGCGTTCCGCACCTGGTACGTGCCCGAGGGCGTCGACACCGGCCCGACCGGTCATCGCAACCCGGAAAATCGCGGACCTGGGCGCCCCAACAAGGGCGGCCCTTACGGCAACAAGCCGCCGCGCCGCGGTCCGGGCGGCGGCCAGGGTGAAGGCAATCGTGGTGGTGCTGGCGCTGGAGCTGGTGGTGGCTACCAGGGCCGTGGTCGCGGTGAGCGCTCCGGCGGCGGCGGGTTCGGCGGCGAACAGCGCGGCGGCGGTTACGGCGGTGACCGTTCCGGCGGCGGCTTCGGTGGCGAACAGCGTGGCGGTGGCGGTTACGGTGGCGAACGCAGCGAGCGCGGACCGCGTGGCGGCGGCGGTGGCCAAGGCCGCGCGCCCAAGCCCTATGGGCATCCGGGCAACGCCCCCAGCTTCCCGTCCGACCATGCCTATGGCGGCGGCTTCAATCCCTACGGCGACAAGCCGCGCGCGCCGCGTCCGGGCGGCAACCGCCCCGGCGGCAATGGACCCGGTGGCAATCGTCCCGGCGCCGGCAAGGGCCCGCGTCCTGGCGGCCCGCGACCCGGTGGCCCCCGTCCGGGCGGTCCGCGCGGCGGTGGTCGCCCCGGTGGTGGCCGTCATTCGGGCGGCTGATACCGGGCTGCAGACAGCGTGATCCGACGAAGGGCGCCTTGGGGCGCCCTTCGTTTTGGTGGGCATGGCAGGTCGAACACCATGCGTACGGCGGCAGGCGCTCGCCGTCGCTGCGTTCACCCGCGTGAAGATCGAAGATCCAAGCCCGCGATAACAAGGAATTCGCGCCACGTTCCCCCGCCCTGCGCTATGCGGAGTGCACCCATCGCGGAGGCATCGCCATGCGAACCCAGGCGAGATTGGCGGCCGTCATTGCAGGCATCCTCGGGCTCCTGGCGGCACGCGTGGCGTACAGCGGCGGTCGGGTCGAATACGCGTTCGACCTTGCCAACTTCACCACCCCACTGCTGATCGACAACGCCTACCTGCCGTTGTTGCCGGGGCTGCGCGTGGTCGTTGCCGAGGTATCGGTCGACGAATGCATCGTCGACGAGACCCAGGTGACCGGCGACAGCAAGGACGATTTCACCGGCGCCTATGCCGGGCTCAGTGCCCGCGTGGTGAGCGACCGCGCATGGCTGGATGCCGACTGCGACGGCGGCCGTGACCGGCTGCTGGAAGACACCTTCGACTGGTACGCGCAGGACGACGACGGCAACGTCTGGTACGTCGGCGAGGCGACCACCGCCTTCGAATACGACGACGCCGGCAACCCTACCGGCACGAGCACCGAAGGTTCGTGGGAAGCCGGCCGCGACGGCGCCATCGCCGGACTGATCATGCTCGCCGAACCCGCTGCAGGCGATTTCTACCAGCAGGAATTCAGCGCGGGTGTCGCCGAAGATGCCGCGAAGGTCGTCGGCGTCGGCCGTAACGTGACGACCGGGCTGGGCACGTTCGCCGACTGCCTGGTGACCAAGGAATGGTCGTCGCTGAGCCCGGGGGCGATCGAACACAAGTACTACTGCCCCGACCTCGGCCTGGTGCTGGTGCGCGAGTTCCACGGCAAGACCACCATCGCCGAAACCGTCGACATCGACATGCCGTAACCGCACATGCGGCACTCGGCGCCCGACTTCGCGCCCGCTTCACACACGCGCCGCGATCGCTTCGCAGCGCGCCGTCATCCTCGCATCGCCCCACCGCGACGATGCACGATGACCACCACGGAACCCTTCGACTTCGACCTCGTCGTTGTTGGCGCCAGCTTCGCCGGCGCCGCCACCGCGCTCGCGGCCGCGCAACGCGGGCTGCGCGTATGCGTGCTCGAACGCAAGCGCGATCCCGGCGACAAGCTGCGCACCACCGGCATCATCGTGAAGGAAGCCGCCGAGCAGACCCTGCTCAACCAGCTCCCCGCGCACCTCACCCGCCGCGTCGAACAGGTGCGCCTGTACGCACCGAGCCTGCGCCAGATCGCCCTGGCGGCACCGGGCTACTACTTCCTCACCACCGACACTCCCGGCGTGATGCGCTGGCTGGCGGAGCAACTGCGCGCGAACGGCGTGGATCTGCGCCTGGGCACGGCATTCACCCGCTGCGAGCGTGCGAACGGCGGCTGGACGGTCGAAGGCGCCGGCCGCACGCGTTACCTGGTCGGCGCGGATGGCGCGCGCTCACGGGTAGCGCAGCGTTGCGGGCTCGGCGAGGTGAAGCAGTTCCTCTACGGCATCGAATACGAGTTCCCCGGCGCCCGCCTGGCCGACGACAACGCCCTGCACTGCTTCATCAGCAAGCGCTACGCGCCCGGCTACATCGGCTGGATCGCGCAGAGCCCGACCGGCGTGCAGGCCGGCCTCGCCCTGCGCCACGATCCCGAACGCGCACGCGTGCCCGACATCGACGGCTTCCTGCTGCGCGCCGGCGTTGCCGGCGGACTGCCACGCCATCTGAAACCGGGCCATACGCGCGCCGGCCTGATTCCCTGCAGCGGACCGGTCAACGCCATGGTGGACGACCGGGTGATGCTAACCGGCGACGCCGCCGGCATCGTTTCGCCGGTCACCGCCGGCGGCATCCATTCCGCGTGGGAACACGGCTGGGCCACCGGCCGCGCCATCGCCGCGCACCTGCGCGACAGCGGCCCGCCGCCCGAACGCATCGCGCTCGACGCCGCGCCCCGCTTCCGCACCAAGCGGGCGCTGCGCTGGGCCTACGACCGGCTGCAGTTCGACTGGCCGTTCGACCTGCTGCTGTACTCGCCGCCGCTGCGCTGGGCGGCGGAGCAGGTGTATTTCCACAAGCGGCGCTGACAGCAGTCACGACACCGCAAAACGGCCAACTCCGCCGGCACCGCGAATGCCATACCTCAGCGTAGCTCGAAGGCGTCCCCATCCAGCATCGCCGGGAACTTCTCGCGATGTTCAAGCAAAGGCGCGACCTGCAACAGCATCGTGGACACCACTTCCTCGTCGGCCGCCTCCGTCAGCGGATGCCCGAGGAAATCGACGATCGCGCTGTCGCCGGAATAATGCAGGCCATTGCCGTCCGTGCCGACGCGATTCACGCCGGCGACGTAGCAAAGGTTTTCGATCGCGCGCGCCCGCAGCAGCGTCTTCCACGGATAGCTGCGCGCCGCCGGCCAGTTGGCGACGTAGATGAGCAGGTCGTAATCGAGCAGCCCCTCGCGCTCGACGTTGAAGCGGTTGCGCGAATACACCGGGAAGCGCAGGTCGTAGCAGACCAGCGGACAGATGCGCCAGCCCTTCCATTCCACCGTCAGGCGCTCACGGCCGGCGGCGTAGCGCTCGTGTTCCTTCGCGTAACGGAAGAGGTGGCGCTTGTCGTAGGTGTGCACCTCGCCGTCCGGCTTCACGAACAGCATGCGGTTGAACACCCCCTGCTCCGTGCGGATCTGCACGCTGCCGCAGATGGCCGCATCGATGCTGTCGGCCTGGCGGCGCATCCATTCGACCGTCGGCCCGTCCATGGTTTCCGCGTTGCTGATGGCGTCGTTGCTGAAACCGCTGGTGAACGTCTCCGGCAGGATCACCAGGTCGGTGGTGTTGTGCAGCGGATCGAGCAGCCCGGCGTAGTAGTCGCGGTTGCCGGCCGGATCGTGCCAGCGGGTTTCGCCCTGGACCAGGGATACGCGGAGGTTTTTCATGGGGGTACTTTACCGCCAATCGCGGCACACGGATGCCAGCCCGGCGGCCGCGCTTCCGCCCGGGACTACATCCGCAGCTCCAGCATCGGGATCGACACCTTGGGCAGGAGGCGCGAGGTGAAATACCGATCCTCGTAGTACTTGATCTTCTCGCAGAGGACCGGATGCGGGAGGCCTTCGTACAGCACGACCTCCTTGTCGAACCCCATCGCCTTGAGTTCCTGCGGCAGCATCAGCGCACGCCTTTCCTCGACCTCGCTACGCGACACTTCCTTGCCGCGGGTGACGTTCTGCCGGCGCACGGTCGTGTAGCCGAGCATCTCGGAGTAGTCGTTCGCATCCTGCTGCTCCCGCGGCGCGTAGATGATCTGCACGGCATGGTTGGTGATGATCGTGCGCGCGACTTCCTTTCCGTAGGTCGCATCCAGCTGGGCCATGCTCTGGATGATGGGCAGCAGGCGCAGGTTGTAGCCGGCCATGTAGGCGACCGCGGACGCGATGATGTCGACCTTGCCGATGGAGGTGAATTCGTCCATGAGCAGCAGGCACTGGTGCTTGAGCGCCGGATTGTTCTGCGGCAGCTCGCGCGTATTGAGGTTGATGATCTGGCTGAAGAACAGATTCACGATCAGCCGGCTTTCGGCCAGCTTGTTCGGCTGGATCCCGACGTAGATCGTCATGCGCTTCTTGCGCAGGTCGGTCAGGAGGAAATCATCGCCGCTGGTCGCTGCATCCAGCACGGGGTTCAGCCAGGGATTCAACGGCTCCTTGAAGGTTCCCAGGATCGACGCGAATGTCTCATCGGCCTGCGACAACAGGTTGGCGAATGCCGAGCGCGCGTTTCCGCTAAGGAATGGCCGTTGGGAAAGCTCCTGCAGATAGGGCTTGAGCTCGGACTTGCCATCGCCGGAAGAGATCCGGTAGATCGCCCCCAGCGTCGGCGGCTTCGAGAAGGGGAATCCGGCTCGCCTTTCCTCCTCCCAGGCCTCGAACAGGTACAGGGCGAACGCCATGAATGCATTGCGCGCTTGACCCACCCAGAACTTCTGCTCGTCCGCACCATCCGGATAGAGCATCGCGGCAATGCTCATCAGGTCGGATACGCGAAACGCGGGATCTGCAGACACATAGGTCAGCGGGTTCCAACGATGGGTCCGTCGGTCCTCGGCAAACGGGTTGAAGAGATAGATCTCCTGGCCCTGGCGGGCGCGCCAGCCACTGGTCAGGCCGAAGTTCTCCTGCTTGATATCGAGGACGACGACGGATTCCTGGTACTCGAGCAGGTTGGGGATTACTACCCCGACACCCTTTCCCGAGCGGGTGGGAGCGGCAAGGATCGCGAACTGCTGTCCGCCCAGTCGCAGCAACCTGCCTCCGAACTTGCCCACGACAATGCCGTTGGCCGTCGCCTGGAACATGCCCTTCTTCTGCAGGTCGAGCACGCCCGCGAACCTCGCATCACCATGCGTGGAACGCTTGGCTGGCCTGAGGACAACCGCCAGGCCCGCGACATAAGTCAACAAGGGAATGCCGTATCCAATCAGCCCGCCGGCCTTGATCTTGCCCGCATAGGGTTGGTAGCGCGGCAAGCCAAGTACTCCCAAATACTTGATGTAGGTATCCCATTGCAGGGCGCTGGTATCGAGCTTGAGGAGCAGGAACGTCAAATAGCCGGACAGGTATGTTCCAGCCAAAAGAACGACGATACCGGCGACTCCGGCCAAAATAATCTTCGAGTTCACTCGCACTCCATTGCGCCCGTAATCTGTAACGACCTATTGCTATTGCAACCTCATCGAATCCGCTCAGACATGCTGCATGCAGAGTAAATTACCTGGCACACGCCCGTAGAGCGCAACGAGCACTCTTCCACTGCAAGAACTGACGCTCGATCTACAAGATGGCGCCCGTCCATAGCTTGAATCACCTGACCCAGTTGCAAGCGCGACACATTGATTGACATAGGCAACGATGACTTTGCAATCCATCCCGCCGCCCGCCTTGCAGTCGTCTAAGGCCGTTCGCTTTGCCTTCCCACGACTGGGCAGACCTTCCGATACGCCGGCGACTCCGTTGCCAATAGCGATTGCGCCCCACCTGTTTGCCCAAACGCTGCTGCCTTCCGCGCCCGTGTTGTTAGTTGTCCCGTAGCCGGGAATCGGCACACATATTTGTCCGCCGGGTTGCGCTCCACCCGGATAGAAACCAGAGGCACATCCCTGCTCCGCTAAAGCGGCGCCGGCAAACGCAAGAAGCATCAACAGCACCAGCCCCCTCATGGCGCCTCCGCGCATCTGATCGTCAACACTTGCCTGAACTTGAGCTTTCAAAAACTAGTTCGTCAATAATCAGGGGAGGCTTGCGCGCGAAGCGAAGTTCATCGAACTTTCTCTGGCAAGCTGCATGCTTGGTACAACACGCGACATGTCCCGGATGAGTTTGCAGAACACCTGCTGAGTGCAACGCTGTCGGCCTCTTGAACTGATGCGGCCGTGCCACCGCTGGTGTACCCCCCCCCTGTCGCCAGGGTAATGCACTGGTTCGTGTAGCTAACAAATATCTCGCACTTGTGGCCACCACCCGACTCGCAGTCAGTGATGGCCGCGCGCTTGGCTTTCCCGCGACTGGGCAAGCCCTCAGCTACGCCGGCTACAGAAACACCGTCATCTCCCTCGCCTAGCGCGACTGCGCCCCAACGATTCGCCCAAACCGTACCACCACCGGCGTCCGCAGTATTGTTCGTGGTTCCATAGCCGGGACTGGGGACACATATAGGTCCGCCAGGCTGCATACCTCCGGGGTAGAACCCTGGAGCACAGCCCTGCTCCGCTTTCGCGACGCCACAAATCAAGAGAAACAACCACGCCAACGCTCTAGTTTTCATAGAAACATCCCTATTGCCTCGGACCGACTCGCACCTGATCTTTCTGTTCTTGCGTCAAGTTTGCCGAATGACTCAAGCGAGCATCGCCTCTAGAACCGACATCCGTAACGTCCGTTCTAGCTGGAGGACTTTGCGTCTGCGACACAGGCGGAATGCTGGTTCCAGGAGGCGATGCTTGTCCCTGGAATGCGTTATAGCCGCTGAACTGTCCAAGCATGCCCTGGAAGAACATGGCCGCCATGGGCGGCGCCGAAATGATCAGCATGCTGAGAACGATCCCGAGGCCGCCTTGCTGCATGGCCATGCTTGTCAAGCTCTCGCTGCTGCCGCCGGACAACCAGCTTGCGGCCCAGAACGCCATCCCGATCGCTATCACCATATCCATCGCCAAGGTCACCATTACAGTCAGGAACGCCATAGAGAACAGGGTTCCTATCCCGTAATAGAGCCATCTCGAGAACAACTGCTTGGTCTGGTCAAAAAGCAGACACAGGATGAAGATCGGGCCCAAGCCTATTACCAGGGCCATCGCGATCTTGTTCAGCAGCAAAGTCGTGGCAGCCATGATCGCCGGCCCGCCCAAGCCGACGCCCGCGAGCCACAGGGCGCGATTCTTCTTGTCATCGGTCAGGACGTCGTCACCGGAGTCCACGGAGTCGATGACCTGCAACGCCACCTGCATGATCGCCAGCGTCTTGTCGATGTCGGCGTAACTGCCCTCGCCCTCGTCGCCGGTCACCACCTTGCGGACGACGGTGTTCAGACCATCCGTCGTGGAGCGATAAACGGAGCCCGCACCCGCGGCCGCACCGACCGCGATGCCCACGATGAGAACGGCGCGAAGCGAGTTCGCTACGAGCGCCATCATCGGCTCACGGGACTGCCCCGTCACGATGCGGTAGCCCTGGTAGATGATCCACCAGGTAACCACCGTGAGCGCGATGCCGCCGACGAACCGGGCCACCCGCTGGAGCAGGTTCCCTGCGAACTCCGCGATCTCGTCGTCGAGGAAGTCGTTGACCTCCGAGAAGAACACGAGATTCGGTAGATCTGCGACCTGAAAATGAAACAGGTCCGCCACGGCGCCCGCTACTGCTTGCACGCTTCCATCCATAGAGCATCCATACTGTTGCATCGAAGTTCCGCGAGCCCAGCTGGTGGACTCGCGGCGATTGAATCAACCAGCCTTAACGGTCGCGCGATCGTGCGGCCTTGAGCGCCAGCTTCAGGGCAGCACCCTGCACGACGGTGCCCAACAACTCGTTCTCATTGTTGAGCGCGCCGCGCGCAAGCCGGGCCGTCTCTTCATTCAGCGCCACCAGCATGGAGTTGTAGGCGTCGATGGTGTACTTGCCGTTCTGCACGTCGTTCTGCATTTTCGACTGGATCGACATCATCTTGTTCGAGTTTGCCTGGAGGGCGCCTTGGGCTTCTGGATCGATCCCGGCCCTCTCGAGACGTGCCTCTTCCAGTGCCTTGTCGTTCGCTTCGACTTCCTTCAGCAGCTCTCGCATGGCGTTGTAGCGTCGATTCTCGGTCTGGATCTTGGCAACGCAGTTGGCGTATTGCCCAACACCAACCGGATTATTCTTCGGTGCCGAGCCACAAAATTCAGCCACCTTGTCGTTGATTCCCCGCTCAGGGAAGCGCTCGTCGATGTTCACCCGGTACGAGGGCGTGGGTTTGTAAGGGGTCCCAGTAATGAACATCTGTTTGTACTGCTCCAACTGGGTCCGGTACTGGTCGATCTGCTTCTGGAACTGCTGGATCTGCTGGGCGTACTGGCTGGCGAGCTGGATATTGTTCATCAGCTGTGTGTACTCGGAGGCACACAGCGGCGGCGTGCACGGAACCACCGCCAGAGCCTGTCGCGGCACCAGCAACCCGCCACCCAGCAGCGCAAGAACAGCCAGCGTCTGAAGCAGCGCTTCAGGGCGACGCATGATTGATTGACTCACAGTCATTCCTCCTTGATTGATGAACGAGCGCAACCCGCGGATTCACCGCGTGCCCAACTAGGCCCGCACCCGGGCCTCGACAAGAGCCGGGGAAGGTAACTTCCCCTTCCCCGAACCTTTCCGCTCCGCATAGAACCGTTCCAGCCATTGCTCGGGCCGCAGCCCCTGCACCGGGACCCCGGATCGACGGGCCTCCTCCTCCAGCACCCGATGCATGACGTCGATGTTGTCGGTGGACGACGAGATCACCGCCAGGGCATCGTCCATCCCGCGCAGGTTCAACTGGCACACTGTGGCCGCATGGCCCTGCTTCACCAGGAAGCAACGCGAGCGCTCATCCAGGCTTTTCACGACCTGGTATTCGGCATCGGTCAGCTTGAGCCCGTCGATATAGTCCTCACGGCTGGCATTCGGATTTGGCAGAAGGACCAACGTCGCGGTCTGTTCGATCAGCGCGGCGGAGATGTCGCTGGCAAGCGCGTCCTCCGGACTCTGCGTCGCGAAGATGCCGAGCCCGTTCTGCTTGCGGATGGTCTTCTGCTTGTTTTTCGCAAACTCCTTGAGGGCGCCACCGCCGTCCAGGATCTTCCAGAACTCGTCCATCACATAGATCAACGGGCGTCCATCGATCAGCGACTCCAGGCGGTGCAGCAGGTAGTTGATGACCGGCACCCGCACCTCCGGGTTGTCGATGACATCGGTGTAGTCGAAGCCGATGATGTTGGCCTTCTGCAGGTCGATCGTATCGACCGGGTTATCGAAGACCCAACCCAACGAGTTGCCGGCCGTCCATTTACGCAAGCGCGAGTAAAGGCCGTCATCGCCCATGTTGGGCAGGCTCTTCTGGAAGTTGGTCATCGTGCGCAGATGGACCGGCGTATCCAGGATGCTCTCGACGGCGCGGAAGATGTCCTCCTCTTCCCGGGCCGAGTAGATCCCCTTCGCCGCCAGCACCTTGACCAGGTCGGCGAGGAACTGGACGTTTGACTCGTTGCGCTCGCAATGGAACGGATTGAAGCCGGTAGGCTGCCCGTTCTCCAGCGCGAGGTAGTTGCCGCCGCAGGCCCGGACGAAGATCTCGGCGCCGCGGTCCTTGTCGAAGAAGAAGATGGTCGGGGACGGCTTCAGCTTCTGGACCTGGCTGAGCAGGAAGTTGATGAGCGCCGTCTTGCCGGTACCGGACTTGCCGATCACCATCGTGTTGGCGATGGCCTTCTCTCCCAGCGAATTCTCCGCCGGGTGGGTCGCATGAAAATTGAAGTAATAGGGCTGACCGTTGGTGGTCTGGAGCGTGGTGACGCACTCGCCCCACGGGTTGTTTTCCTTCTTGCCCATCGCGAAGTTGTGCAAGGGCGACAGGCCGAGGAAGTTGAGCGAACTGACATTGGCCAGCCGCGTGCGGTATTTCCAGTTGCCCGGCAGCTGCGAATAGAAGGACGATGTGACCGCCAGGTCTTCCTTCGTGGAGACGAAGCCCGCGTTCGACAACTCGGCACGGGCCGCCGCAACGTTCTGCGCCAGCCGCTCCTGCGAATCCGCGTAGAGGGCGAAGGTGAAGTGGTATTCGCCCAGGACGAAGTTGCCGGAAGCGAGCTGGTCCATGGCCTGGTCCAGTTCTGCGATCTGGCTGACCGCTTTGTCGCCGGAAGAGATCATCATGCCCTTGGTGCGATCCAGGACCTTGAGCGCGTCCTGCCGCCCCATCGGGCTGAAGGAATGGGTGATGACGTACTCGAAGTCCAGGTACTTCAACCCGTTGAGGATCCCGGGATAGGTCGCGTCGGTGTATTCCTTGATATTGAGGATCGCGCCGAAATGGTTGGCGCCCGTCGGCGTGTTGATGACGAAGTCGCCCGATTTGGCCGAGAACATGTTTCGGCTGACGGGCAGGTACCCGTAGACCGGCGCCTGCAGCACAGGCACCGGCTCGTCGATGCGGTTGACCAGATAGCCGAAGAACTCCAGGGCTTCAGAGAACACGACGCCGTTGCGCGCCTCGTACATCCCCAACCGATAGGGGGCATAGTCCTTGAGCACGGCCTCCACGTTGCCGGCAAGCTCCAGCACCTTGGCGATCGCCTGTTCCTGTTCCGAGCGTAGCTGCTCGACGTTGGACGACTTCTCGACGAAACGCTTACCGGACACGACGGGACGGTAGATCATGGTGAGGTAGAGCTCGTTCAACATGATCTTCTGGCTGGACAGCGCCGAGAAGTAGTCGTCGGATAGGGACTGGTTGAATAGCTGGTCGAACCGGCTCTGGTCCCGCACCCTGCCCCGCCTACGGATATCGTGGGTCCAGAACGCGACATTGACGAAATCCGGTGCGCGCAGGGTCTGCAACATCCTGTTGAAGGTGTTGTGGCGATGCTCGATCTCCCATTCCTCGCGACCGACGAACGGCAGCCCACCGAGATGCCACACCAGCAGATAGTCGCCCCCGGTGGTCTTCAACACCGTCGGCGAAACGTGCGTGGAGAGTGGAATGAATTCGCTGATGGGGGTGTCTGGATTGAGCATGGCAGAGCCTGGTAGACATTGCGGACCCGATGGTCGCCAGCAGGCTGGCGACCATCGGAACCTTCAGTTTCTGGAGCCGCTCGTGCGGTCGCGGTAGAGATTGGGCGAGAACACCCACATGCCCGAATGGTGCGGGAGGTTCCGTACTTTCGTGCGGAACTGCCAGCGCAACCCGAGCAGGCGGAAGATCATCTCGTCCCGCCGCGCCATCTGCCGCATGATGAAAATCACGATGGGCAGGAGCAGTAGGCAGAACATGTTGATATAGAACGTGAGCAGCAGACACGCGCCAGCACCGACGGCAAAGGGAATGTAGGGAACTCCCAGGAACATCGGCGGGCGCGTGCAGCCACGGAACAGCACGTTCTTATGCATACGTCGTCAGCGCATTCATGACCATCGTGGTTGTCGTCGCCGAGTCTTCCGGAATGACCATCTTCGCCAGCTGAGCAGCGGCACCGATCAGGAAGCCACCGATCAGGATGGGGGCCACGTCGGAAATACGCTTGTGCGCGAAGGCGATCTGGTAGCCGGCGAAGATCACCGCGATGGTCACGATCGAGACCGACGCGATGTTGAGCAGGCCCTGGACCTTGCTCAGGAAGCCTTCGACGCGGGTTTCGGCGGTCTGCGCCAATGCGACTTCAGGCAGGGCCAGCATCGCCACGAACGTGGCCGCCAAGAGGAAGGCCGAAACAGTGTTCTTGAGTTGCAGGTTGGAGCTCATGAATAGATCCCTCTTTCATTTGATTGCAGGAGTGGCACAACAACTGGCGAATCGCCGGAATGGAAGCGATGTCGCTAGAACACGAATGCACGATCAGGAGACGCCATGGAGGCGATGCTGCTGCCGACAGGTGCGCCCTGCTGTCCGTCGGGCACGGTCGTGGCTACCGAAGCGGTTTGCGGCTGCGCGACTACGGCGGTTGATGCCGCGACTGCGACTGTCCTGGGTGGCTCGGGCGTAGCCATGCGCTGCGCGACCACGGCACTAGACGAGGATGGCTGTTTGGTGGCGGTTACCGGTCGACGTCCGGGCCTTGCGATAACCGCGATGGCGGGGGTCGCTGTATCGGATGCAGCCGCGTTACCCATCGACGCGTAGATCTTCTGCACGTAGCCGTGGCGGAAGCCGGTAACGAAGTTGCCTGAGTAATAGCAACTGAAGGACTTGCCCCAGTCCCGGCCGGAGCGGCTGTAGCATTCAGCGAGGATGCGCGACCCGGCCTCCAGGTTGGGGCAGGCCTGGAATGCCTTCTCGTAACTGTCGAGTCCGTACTTGCCGAGGTTGTAACGATTGACCTGCGCCAATCCGATGGAAAAGTTGTACCCCTTTCCCTCGAGCATGCGCACCGTGGCGAGCGCTTCGGCGAGATTCTGCGGCTGTCGGACAAGCCGCCCGCCCACTACGCCGATCGCGTAGGGGTTGTTGGATGACTCCACGCGCACGACGTGGTGCATCACCTCATCGGGAACTGCCAGATTCGGGCAGTTCATGAGCTCCATGCCAGGCAACATCCCGTTCACCCCTGTGTGCCATTCCTGGCACTCCGTATCGCTTGATCTTCCCTAGTGCGAAGCGACCAGACATCGATCGCCATCACAATAATTCACGGCTGTTTTGATGCTGTCAATCAGACAAATCCGATAAATCCATACGCTTTCGAGGCAATCTGAACGCCACGCGACTTCACGCTTCTTCCGCGGCGCTCAGCGCACGCGATGGATCGAAATCGATTCCCGTGATGTAACGCTGCCCGGCATGCGCCTTGATGTGCACCACGATGTCGATTGTCATCATCAAAAGACGCTTGATCACCGAGAACTCGAGGCCGGAGCCCTCGGCGGAGGCCTTCACCATCAATGCGAGCTGGTCCCATGTCTGCGCCGTACTGCCGGCATGGCAACTGGTGATCGAACCTGGATGGCCCGACGCACAGTTGCGGATGAAATAGAACGATTCGTCGCCGCGCAGCTCGGCCAGGATGATCCGGTCCGGCTTCATGCGCAGGCAGGCTTCCATGCAACTCTTTGCGCTCACGTTGCTCGTGCTCTGCCCGCCCTTGGAATACAGCAGGTGCACAACATTTGGCTGGCTGATGAACAGTTCGCGCGCGTCCTCGATGGTGACGAGGCGTTCGTTGTCCGGAATGTGGTTGACCAGCGACTTCATGAACGTGGTCTTGCCGCTACCCGTTGCGCCGGCCACCACGATGTTCTTCTTGTAGTGGACGGCCCGCTTGAAGAATTCCGCATAGTTGCGGGCACGACGGAGCTCGAGCAATTCCCGGTCGTGGTCGCCCAGCTCCCCAGCCTGCTCCAGCACCTGGTCGAAGAAGCCGTCGTCCTGGTACTGCTGGAGCGTCTTGCTGTGCTTGGAGGGCAACCGGATGGTGATCGAGACCTTGCCGGCGTCGCAGGCCGGCGGAATCACGAACTGGGCGCGCTGCCCCGTCGGGAACGTCAGCGAGACCACGGGGTCGGCATCGGTGATGCGCTGTCCGGTGTTGCTCTCGTTGACAACGGCAGTACAGAACTGGCGCGCACGCTCGAAGTTCAGGCTGGGCACGTCGATGCGCTGCCACCCACTTCGGGTCTCCACATAGAGTTCGCCCGGCCGGTTGATGCAGATCTCGGTGACTTCCGGAGAATTCATGTATGCGTGGATGCCCAGCACCTGGTACTGGTAATCCAGGAAGTCGTTGGAGATCCGTGCGAGCGGTGCTTCGGTGATCATGTTCAGGGCGTCAGCGCAGGACCGACGAGAAATCCACGTCCTTGGCCACGTAGACGTTGACCACCGTGCCCTGGTTGATGGTCACCGTCGGCGGGCGACTGGCGCCGCGCTCGAGCGCCTGCCCGGCCAGTCGCTCCATCGCCCGCGCGGTGTTGCTCTCGTATGGCTGGATGATTTCGTTGCCCGAGTTGGTCACGGTGCTTCCACTCGGCCCGTGCTTGGCTCCCGCGTACTTGAAGGCATCGCTGATCATGCTGATCAGCAGGGCCGAGGCGATACGGCTGCCCCAATGCGCGTCGTAGTCACCTGGATGACCGGCCGCACCCAGGTTATCCACGCCGGGGCTGGCCATGTTGATGTCGATGCCATTGGGCGTGGTGATGCGGTCCCAGACCACGGCGACGCGCGGGCCGGTGACGTTGTCGCTCTTGTACGTTCCCGAGATCTTCGAACCCTTGGGCAGCAGCAGCCGGCGACCGTTGATCGAGTACACGGGTTCGGTCACCACGCAAGAGGTGAATCCGGGCACGTCGGTGATGATCCGTGTTTCCATCACGCAACGCAGATAGGTGCCACGGACCAGCAAGGTGTCCGGATTGAGGATCGGTTGCGCGCTGGCAACCCCCGGGCGCGCCGGCTGTGCCTGCCCCTGACCCTGCATGCCAAGCATCGCCTGGGCGTAGGAGTCGGGAGTGATCATTCCGGGCATCACCGCCGTGCCGGAACGCTGTTCGTCCTGCTCGGATGCGCCCATGCGGCGGGAAAGGAGGCTAGGCTCCTGCGCACTCAAGGGCTGACCACCCGCGTCCGGTAGCGGCATCGGCTGCATGGGTGGCGCCATCGGCAGCGGCGGCATTTCCGCCGCATCGGCAACGGGAAGCGGCGGTAGCGGTTCGGCAGCCGCGGCCTTGGGCGCCTCGGGAATGAGGATCTCTTCCTCCGCGACCTTCGGCTTCGTCTCTTCCTCGGCGCCGGCGCTGTTGAACATCCAGATCGCCGCCACCACCAGCAGCGCGACGATGCCGGCCAGGAACACCAGCGCCTTGCGGTTCAGCTTCTGCACGTCGCTGGACTTGAGCAGCGGCGTGTTCGCGTCGAGATCCGGCACCGACGCCGCCGAATGCTGCGCGTAGTACGGATTGGCCCCGGAATACGCCGGACCGGAGTCCTGCGACGCGCCGACCTGATCTTCCTGATGCCCGGGCGGGTGCATGTTCTGGCTCATTTCTGCTTGTTCCTGCGCAGGCCGACCACGTTCTTGCCGTGGCGGACGATCAGATAGGGATAGGTGCCATGGACGATGATCGTGTTGTCCTCGACCGTCGTGTTCACCACGAAGTCCTCGCTGCCTTCACGCTCGCGCGCGAACACCGCCGGGAAGTTCCCGGTCGGGAAGTTCTTCATGTCGCTCATGCGCACGTAGGTGAACTGACCGTCGTCATACACGGCGGTCGGGATCAACCAGGGCTTCCTGGATCGCGTCGCGTAGTGGTAATCGAAGTTGTAGGCGCGGCCCCGGTCGAGCTGCGTGCTCAGCTGCGGTTGCAACTCTTCCTTGGTGCCTGCGCTGGCGAACTCCGCATCGCTGGGATACACGAACTTGATCTTGTACTGGACGCCGGCGTGCTTGGCCTGCTCGAGCGCTCGCCAATCGGTGGCGACCACCTTCAATTCGAAGATGTAGGAGTGCGTCTCGGTGCGCACCATCATGTTGGTATCGACGTCGACGTTCTTCGGCTTTAGGTAGAAGACGTTGTCGCGACGGCTCAGGTCCCAGCCGCTGCTGAAACCGGTGCTGTAGTCCAGGATCTTCTCGTTCGGGCTCAACTCGATCTGCGTGGTGATGCCCAGGCCCGTGCGCACCTGGTAGATGCGGTTGGACTCGTACTCGTATTCCTGGATGACCTGTGCGACGACCGGTGTGGCGATGACCGACATCGCCAGGAACAGGACGCCGGACAGGCAGCGCTTACGCATGCAGATCATTGGTTGCTGACTCCATTCGCATTACTGCTGGCAGCCGTTCCCGCCGACTGTGCGGCCGGAAGCTGTTGTGTTTGGGTGCCATCCGCAGCCGAGGCGGCGGGACTGACCGGAGCATTCGCGCCTAGTGCCGACGGATCGACGGGTGCAGGCGGGGCGCTCACGGGCGCCGGGATGTCGTCCTCGATGGGCGGCGACGCGGCGTAATCGTTGTCGACGCGATAGCTCGTCACCTGGAAACCGAGCGGATTGAGCGTGCGATTACGCTCGTCCATCTTCAGGTTCGACTTGTAGACGTACTCGATGGACGCGATCTTGCTGTCCAGCGGCTCGGCCGTGCCGGCCCCCTTGTCGAACAGGCTGCGCTGGAACCGCACCGTCGCGGCCTTCGGCCGGGAACCGGTATCGATTGCGTCGTGCAGCTGCACGCTGAGGATCTTCACGCGGACGGAGCGGTTCTTGCCGAATAGCGTCTGCGGGTTGCCCGGGTTGGTCTTGGCGTACAGCCGGGTGTAGCCGACCGTCACGCCCGGGGCGCCCATGGCATGCACGGTGTTCCAGTCGCGCTGGCCGAACTGCGAATAGTCGTAGGACTCACGCGCGAGCACGAAGTGCGAGATGTTGCTCTTGTTGAGCGCCTCGCTGGCGCTGATGCCCTGATCACCGAAGTCGCCGGTCAGGCGCGCCACGCTGCTGGTACCCGTGTACGCGTCCGCCATGACGAGATACGGCACCTTCTCCTTCAAGGGGAGGAAGTAGAAGTACCCCCCGGCGAGGATCAGGGCCATCGCGATCGCCGACCACGCCACCATCCACGCGCGCCGCTCGCTGCGGCGCGCCATGTCGGCGATGGTGATTTCGAAGTTCGCCGCCTTGGTGACGGCAGTGTCGATCTGTTGGGTTGCCGCTTTCTTTCCGAACATCTCTCTCGCATCCATACAAGACAGGAAAAGTGCGTCGCCGCAGGCGGCTACGGACTCGCTGGAATTCCGTCGGTGGAAGGTGCCGCAGTCGCCGTGGCAGCGTTGCGGACGACGATCTGGTTGCCCTCGACGGCGACCGCGACGCCCTGCGCGGCGTATGCCGTGCTCAGCTGGGCCGCCGCCTGTTGCAGGTCGCTCGTGCGTATGTCCGCGACGCCGGCATGCAGCGTGAAGTCGGATGGATGCAGGTAGGACAACGCCATCTTCGAGTCGCGGGCCCAGCGCGTGAGCATGCTCTTCAGCGTTCCATCCATCGGCGATGGATAGAAGGCGTAGGCCTGTTGCAGGGGGATTTCCTGCGGCTCTTCCGCATAGTGGTTGACCGGCTTCCAGCGTCCGCCGAATTCCGGCGCAGGCCGCGTGGCACACGCCGCCAGGAAAGCCATGGATACGATTACGACCCACCCACGGGCGTCGATTGCAGTTGTTTTCACGTTCCCCCGCTCGCACTGGATTGATACGCGCAAGCGCCATCGGGGGCCCCGGACGCGGCAAAGCCGCGGCGCCAAGGCCACCTCGCGTGGTCGTGGAAACAGTGACAGACGAAATGCAGGGACTTACCCCAGCGGCCATCGTATTGACGGCTCGCAGCTTCAACATCCCTGTGTTGCACCGTGTCGCAACCGCGTTCTTGCGGCCCCCTAAGCGACAACGGTGTTCGTTCTATCCCTGAACTCCCCCTCCTACGTCGGCATCCTGCTCGATGGGCGTCTAGGACGCCCGTCACGAAGAGTAGAACGAACTTCGCAGAAACGGCAAGAGGGGATCCAGCCGGCCAGCCGTCAGAAAAATCCGGCGCCCGCGCCGGCCGCCGCCAATGCGGCGGTTCGATTACAGCTTCTGCAGTCGTTCGATCGCCGCATCCAACGTCGCCTCGTTCTTGGCGAAACACAGCCGCGCCAGCCGCTGTCCCTGCGGCGCGGTCTCGTAGAACGGCGACAGCGGAATCGCGGTGACGCACTTCTCGATGGTGAGCCAGCGGCAGAAGGCGACATCGTCGAGATCGCTCACCGCGGAGTAGTCGACCAGCTGGAAGTAGCCGCCCGGCACCGGCAGCGGCTTGAGCTTGGTGGTGAGCAGTTGTTCGCGGAAGCGGTCGCGCTTGGCCTGGTAGAAGGCGCCGAGCTGTTCGTAGTGTTCCGGCTCGGCCTCGATCATTTCGGCGAAGGCCCACTGCGCCGGGGCGAAGGAGCAGAAGGTGTTGTACTGGTGCACCTTGCGGAATTCCGCCGAGAGCGCGGGCGGCGCGATGCAGTAACCGATCTTCCAGCCGGTGCAGTGGTAGGTCTTGCCGAAGCTGGAGATCACGAAGGCGCGTTCGCGCAGCTGCGGGTAGCGCAGCACGGATTCGTGGACGGCGCCGTCGAAGATGATGTGCTCGTAGACCTCGTCCGAGAGCAGATAGATATGCGTGCCGCTGATCAGCGCGGTGAGCTGGGCGATGTCGTCGGCGGTGAACATGGCGCCGGACGGGTTGTGCGGCGAATTGATCATCAGCATCCGCGTCTTCGGGCTGATGGCCGCGCGCACCTGGTCCCACGGCACCGAGAAGTCGACCGGGTCCAGCGGCACGTGCACGGCGCGGCCGCCGGCGAGGTCGATGGCGGGTTCGTAGCAGTCGTAACACGGGTCGAGGACGATGACCTCGTCGCCCGGGCGGACCACGGCCAGGACGGCGTCGAAGATGGCTTCGGAGGCGCCCGAGGCAACGGTAATCTCGGCGTCGGCGTCCGGCCGGTAGCCGTAGCAGCGTTCGGTCTTGGCGGCGATGGCCTGGCGCAGGGCCGGGATGCCGGTCATCGGGGCGTACTGGTTCTTGCCTTCGCGCATGGCGCGGTCGAGCGCTTCGATCAGCCGTTCGGGTACGCTGAAGTCCGGAAACCCCTGGCCCAGGTTGACGGCACCGTGCTCCATGGCGAGCGAGGACATCACGGTGAAGATGGTGGTGCCGACCTTGGGCAGCTTGGTTTCCGGGGTCATTGCAGTGTGCGGTGTGGGGGAAAACCCGGAGTGTAAGGAATGCCTCTCCGGCGTACTAATGACCAACGGCCAGTACTTTGAGGAGGACGCTCATGGGTACCCGTACGATGGATGCGCCTGTAACGCAAAGCAGGAAGACTGGCGGCATGCGCGAGCTGCATCTCGTCAATGCCAGCGAACTGGCCGCTGCCTATGCCGCCGCGCAGTACGCGGTGGTGCTGGACGGCGACGCGCTGGCGCTGCACGTGGGGCAGCGGGCGGTGGATCTCGAAGCCTATTGGCCGCAGCGCCGCTACGCCTTCATTACCGCCTGGAACCCGGCATCGGTGCCGCATTCGGATGCGGCGAACGAAACCGCCAACGCCGTGCTGGTCGCGCGGCTCACCGCCATGGGCCTGGCCCGGCACCCCGCCCACGCCTACGCCAAGTACGGCGATTGGCGCGAAGCCGGCTGGCTGGTGGGCGATATCGACGAGGCACTGGTCGACCTGCTGGGCCGGGAGTTCAGCCAGGCCGGGATCCTGGCCTGGACGTTCGGCGAGCCGGTGCGCCTGCGCATGCTGATGCCGCGGCCGCCGCAGGCCACCGGCCTGGACTGCATCGACTGGGTCGGCTGACCCGGACATCCCATCCGGGCAAATGATCGGGACAGGGGGTTTGCACAGGATGGCCGGGCCGCGGCGGCGGCCGATCGCATAAAATCGCGACTTCGCGGCCGAGGCCGCCTCCCTGCGGCCCCGGTTCTGGAAAGCACGCCCCCCAAGACGGCCCTGCCCCCGCTGCTGGAGGCCCGCGGCCTGCGCTTCTCGCGCAACGACGAGCCTGTGTTCGGCCCGCTGGATTTCGCCGTCGAGGCCAACGAGGCGCTGCTGGTGCAGGGCGACAACGGTGCCGGCAAGACCACCCTGCTGCGGGTGCTGGCCGGGCTGCTGAAGCTGGACGAGGGCGAGGTCCTGATCGAGGGCCGCGTCGCCGATGCCTACCAGCGCTCGCACGCGATCGCGTACCTGGGGCACCTGGCGGCGCTGAAGGCGGACCTGAGCGCCCTGGAGAACCTCGATTTCCTGTGCGGCCTGCACGGGCGGCGCGCGAACCTGGTGCCGGAACAGGCGATGGCGATGGTCGGCTTGGCCGGCTACGAGGACGCGCTGGCGCGGCAGCTGTCGGCCGGGCAGAAGAAGCGGCTCTCGCTCGCCCGCCTGTGGCTGTCGCCGGCGCCGCTGTGGCTGCTGGACGAGCCTTACGCCAACCTCGACCTCGACGGCATCGAACTGGTCAACCGCATGGTCCAGGCGCACCTGCAGGACGGCGGCGCCACGCTGGTGACGACGCACGGTGCGTACGCGGCGCCGCCGGTGCGCACGCGGATGCTGGTGATGAGGAAGCCGGCATGACCGGGGCAACGAATAGCAACGAAGTCATGCAGCGGACTGCAAATCCGCATGCGGCGGGTCTGATCGCAGCTGCCCGCGCCCTGTTCCTGCGCGACCTGCGCCTGCTGTGGCGGCGCCGCGGCGATGCGCTGCAACCGGCCCTGTTCGCGCTGCTGGTGGTGACCCTGTTCGCGCTGGCGCTGGGCAACGACCGCGTGACGCTGGCGAAGTCGGCCGGTGCGGTGCTGTGGCTGGCGTCGCTGCTGGCGGGGCTGCTGGCGCTGGATTCGCTGTTCCGCGGCGATGCCGACGACGGCTCGCTGGAGCAATGGATGCTGGCGCCGGTGCCGCTGGCGTGGCTGGTGCTGGTCCGCACGTTCATGCATTGGGCGACCACGGCGTTGCCGCTGCTGGTCGCCGCGCCGCTGCTGGCCGAACTCCTGCACCTGCCGCACGCGCAGTTGGGCGTGCTGCTGGCCTCGCTCGCGCTGGGCACGCCTTTGCTGAGTCTGCTCGGTGCGGTGGTGGCCGCGCTGACGGTCGGAATGCGGCGCTCCGGTATACTCGTGGCCCTGCTGGCGCTGCCGCTTTACGTGCCGGTGCTGGTGTTCGGAGCGGGGAGCGTCGTCCAGGCGGCACAGGGACTGGATGTCACCGGCGCGCTGCTGATGCTGGGGGCCGGACTCGTCCTCGCACTGGTATTGGCACCGCTGGCCGCCGCCGCCGCCATCCGGATCGCCCTGAACTGAACACCGCCTACTTGAAGCAACCGGTCGGCCGGTTCCGAGCATCCGGTTGAGCCCGATCAAGCCACAGGGCGCAACGCTCAACGACAATATCGCCGTCCGCCACCAACCGCGGACGCTCCGAGAAACGATGAATCCGATCCTGCGCTGGTTCCACCAACTTGGTTCGCCGCCGTACTTCGACCGCTTCGCCACGCGCTGGGCGCCGTGGGGGTACGGGCTGGGCCTGCTGGTGATGGCGGTGGGCGTCTATTGGGGCCTGTTCCATACCCCCGCCGACTACCAGCAGGGCGACAGCTTCCGCATCCTCTACATCCACGTGCCCAGCGCATGGATGAGCATGGCGATCTACGCGTTGATGGCCGTGTACGCGGTGATCGCGCAGGTGTGGCGGATCAAGCTGTGCGAGATCCTGGCCATGGCCTGCGCGCCGATCGGCGCCGCCTTCACCCTCATCACCCTGCTCACCGGTTCGATCTGGGGCAAGCCGATGTGGGGCACGTGGTGGGACTGGGACCCGCGCCTGACCACCGAGCTGATCCTGCTCTTCATGTACCTGGGCGTGATCGGCCTCTACAACGCCATCGACGACCGCCGCGCCGCCGCGCGCGCCGCCGGCTTCCTCGCCATCGTCGGCGTGGCACTGCTGCCGGTGATCCGCTACTCGGTGGTGTGGTGGAACTCGCTGCACCAGGGCCAGACCATCCGCCTGATGGGCGAATCGACCATGGACGCAAGCATGATCGCGCCGCTGGTGCTGATGATCGTCGGCACCAAGCTGTGGTTCATCGGCGCCCTGCTCGCCCGCGCGCGCGCCGACAACCTGCGCCGCGAAGCCGGCAAGGCCTGGGTCGCGCAGATCGCGGAGCCGCGCGCATGAGCTACCTCAACTACCTGATCGCCGCGTACGCGGTGTTCGTGATCGTGCTGGGCTGGGACTACGTCGCCACGCACCTGCAGATCCGCCGCCAGCTGCGCAATGCGCGCCTGCGCTCCGCCCGTGAAGCGGCGCGCGCCACCAAGAACGAACTGAGCCGATGAACCCGACCCGCCGCAACCGCCTGCTCTGGATCGCTGCGCTCGTCGCCGCCGCCGGCATCGCCGCCGCGATGATCACCTACGCGATCCAGCGCAACATCACCTATCTCTACACACCGAGCGAAGTGCTGCGCGGCGAGGCTGGCGCGAACGCGCGCTTCCGCCTCGGCGGCATGGTTGCAGCGGACTCGTTCAAGCGCGCGCCCGGCTCGCTCGAAGCGCACTTCCGCGTGACCGACGGCGATGCGCAGATGCCCGTGGTCTACACCGGCATCCTCCCCGACCTGTTCCGCGAGAAGCAGGCGGTGATCGCCACCGGCCGCATGCAGGGCGACCACTTCGTCGCCGAGCAGGTGCTCGCCAAGCACGACGAGACCTACATGCCGAAGGAAGTGGCGGACAAGATGGGCATGGCGCACAAGAAGCACGACGTGCAGTCGCCCGCGCCTGCCGCGGAAGCGAAGTAACCGTGCTGCCCGAGCTTGGCCAATTCGCCCTCGTCCTCGCGCTGCTGATCGCGGCGGTGCAGGCGATCCTGCCGCTGGTCGGCGCCCAGCGCGGCATCGGCGCGTGGATGGCGATCGCCCGGCCCGCCGCGTACGCGCAGTTCGCGCTGGTGGCGCTGGCGTTCGGCGTGCTCACCTACGGCTTCGTCAGCCAGGACTTCTCGATCAAGTACGTCGCCACCAACAGCAACTCGCTGTTGCCGATGGTGTACCGCTACACCGCGGTGTGGGGCTCGCACGAGGGCTCGCTGCTGCTGTGGGCACTGATCCTGGCGGTGTGGACCGCGGCGGTGGCGCGTTTCTCGCAGCGCCTGCCGATGGAAGTGATCGCGCGCGTGCTCGGCGTGATGGGCTTCGTGGCGTTCGGCTTCCTCGCCTTCCTGATCTTCACCAGCAACCCGTTCGAGCGCCTGCTGCCCGCCGTCGCCGAAGGCCGCGACCTCAACCCGCTGCTGCAGGACCCGGGGATGATCATCCATCCGCCGATGCTGTACCTGGGCTACGTCGGGTTCTCGGTGCCGTTCGCGTTCGCCATCGCTGCCCTGCTCGACGGCCGCATCGATGCGCGCTGGCTGCGCTGGACGCGGCCGTGGACCAACATCGCCTGGGCGTTCCTCACCCTCGGCATCGCGCTGGGTTCGTGGTGGGCGTACTACGAACTGGGCTGGGGCGGCTGGTGGTTCTGGGACCCGGTCGAGAACGCGTCCTTCATGCCGTGGCTGGCCGGCGCGGCGCTGCTGCATTCGCAGGCGGTGACCGAGAAGCGCGGCAGCTTCCGCGGCTGGACCCTGCTGCTGGCGATCGCGACGTTCTCGCTGTCGCTGCTGGGCACCTTCCTGGTGCGCTCGGGCGTGCTGACTTCGGTGCATGCCTTCGCCGCCGATCCCTCGCGCGGCGTCTTCATCCTCGTGTTCCTCGGCATCGTGATCGGCGGCTCGCTGCTGCTGTACGCCCTGCGCGCACCGTCGGACGAAGGCGGCGCGTCGTTCGGCACCGCCTCGCGCGAGACGCTGCTGCTGGCGAACAACCTGCTGCTGTCGACCGCCTGCGCGATGGTGCTGCTGGGCACGCTGTATCCGCTGCTCGCCGATGCACTCGACCTCGGCAAGATCTCGGTCGGTCCGCCCTACTTCGCGTTGATGTTCATGGTGCTGATGGCGCCGCTGATCCTGTTGCTGCCGTTCGGCCCGGTGACGCGCTGGCAGCGCGAACAGGCCTCGAAGCCGCTGGCTATGCTGCTGCCGTGGGGCATTCTGGCTGTCCTCGCCGGCATCGCCGCGTACTTCCTCGCACCGCAATCGTCGTGGAAGGTGCTGGCCGGCGGGCTGGCGTCCGCATGGATCGCGGTGGGCACGCTGCGCTTCGTGTGGTCGCGCTTCGAACAATCCGGCCGGCAATTCACCGCCGAGATGCTGGGCATGACGCTCGCGCACTTCGGCATCGCGGTGTTCCTGGTTGGCGCGTTGCTGACCGAAGGCCTGAGCCAGCAGCGGGAAGTCGCCGTGGAGCTGGGCAAGAGCGTGGAACTGGGCCGCTATGCGTTCCGTTTCGACGGCGCGGAGCGCTACCAGGGGCCGAACTACATCGGCGACCGCGGCACCGTCACGGTCTTCCACAACGATGCGCCGCTGACCGTGCTGCATCCGGAAAAGCGCGCCTACGCCAGCGGCGGCCAGGTGATGACCGAAGCGGCGATCGATCCGGGCGTCACCCGCGACCTGTATGTCGCGATGGGCGAATCGCTCGGCGGCGACACCTGGGCGCTGCGCGTGCACGTGAAGCCGTTCGTGCGCTGGATCTGGGCCGGCGCGATTCTGATGATGCTGGGCGGACTGGTGACGGCGACCGATCGCCGCTTCGCCCGCGCCGACAGCCGCAAGCCCTCGGAGAACGCCGCGTGAGCGAACGCAAGCCCGTGATGCGTCTTTCATGGATGCGGTTGATGCCACTGCTCGTCGTCGCCGCGCTCGGCGTGCTGCTCGCCGCCGGCGTGTGGATGAGCCGCAATCCGAACCGTGAAGCCCTGCCCTCGCCGTTGATCGGCAAGGCGGCGCCGACCTTCGAACTGCCGGTGCTGCACGAAGCCGGCCGCCTGTTCGGCACCAGGGACCTGCAGGGCGCGCCTTACCTGCTCAACGTCTGGGGCAGCTGGTGCCCGGCGTGCCGCGACGAACATCCGGTGCTGACCCGCTTCGCCGAAAGCAAGCGCGTGCGCGTGGTCGGCTTCAACTGGAACGACGAGCACGCCGATGCGATGGCGTGGCTGGAACAGTTCGGCAACCCGTACTGGATCGTCGTCACCGATCGCGAAGGCAAGGTCGCGATCGACTGGGGCATCTACGGTGCGCCGGAAAGCTTCCTGGTCGACGGCAAGGGCGTGGTGCGCTGGAAGTTCGTGGGTCCGCTCACCGACGAGGTGATCGCGCAGCAACTGCTGCCGAAGCTGGCCGAGATCGAGCGCGCGCCATGAGCGGCTGCTTCCTCCACCGCATCCGCCTCGCGGCGCTCGTAGCGGCAGCGAGCCTGCTGCTGATGTCGTCGCTGGCGCTGGCGCAACCGGGCACGCCGGTGGCGCCGCCCGAATTCACCAGCAGCGCGGAGGAAACGCGCTTCCACGCGCTGGTGTCCGAGCTGCGCTGCGTGATGTGCCAGAACCAGTCGCTGGCCGATTCCAACGCGCAGATCGCCACCGACCTGCGCCGCGAAGTGCTGGAGCTGATGCGCCAGGGCAAGTCGGATCGCGAGATCAAGGAATTCCTGGTGGCCCGTTACGGCGAATTCGTGCTGTACCGCCCCCAGGTCGAATCGAAGACGTGGCTGCTGTGGTTCGGCCCACTGCTGATCCTGCTCGCCGGCGGCGCCGTGGTGGTGGCCGTCGTACGCAAGCGTGCCGGCGCGACCAATCCGGCCACCGACGAAGACCAGGAGTGGTGACTTGACCGCCTTCGTGATCGCCGCGGCCGTGCTCGCCGTGTTCGTGCTCGGCCTGGTGCTGCGCCCCTTGTGGCGCGACAACCGCGCCGTGGCGGGGACGATGATCGCGTCGATCGCGATCGTCGCCGGCCTGCTGTACCTGCTCGTCGGCACGCCGCGCGCGCTCGATCCCGCGCAGCGTCGTGCGCCCGACACGCTGGCCGACGCGGTGGGCCAGCTCGAAGCCGAATTGCGGCGCAACCCCAACCAGCCCGAAGGCTGGCGCCTGCTGGCGCGCTCGCAGGCCGCACAGGGCCGCGTCGTGGAAGCGCGCGATGCCTACGCGCGGGCCGTGCAGCTCGCGCCGGAAGAACCCGACCTGCTCGCCGAAGCCGCCGAAGCACGCGCGCTTGCCAGCCCGGACCGCCGTTTCGACGACGAAGCCGTCGCCCTGCTCCGGCGCGCGCTGGCGAAGCAGCCGATGCACCAACGCGCGCGCTGGTTCCTCGGCATCGCGCAGCGCCAGGCGCAACAGCCGGCGGAAGCGGCGAAGACCTGGGAGCCGTTGCTGGGCCTGGTCGATGCCGCCACGGCCGACAGCCTGCGGGCGCAGATCAATGCCGCACGTGCCGAAGCCGGACTGACGGCGCTGCCGGTCCCGGCCACGGCGAAACCGCTGCTACGCGTCACCGTCGACCTCGCGCCGGAGATGCAGGCACGCCTGGGCGCGAACGACACCCTGTTCGTGATCGCGCGCCAGCCGAACGGGCCGCCGATGCCTGTCGCGGTCAAGCGCGTCGCCGCCACCGGCTTCCCGATCACCGTCGAACTCGGCGACGGCGACAGCCCGATGCCGACGATGAAGCTGTCGCAGCTCGCGGCGGTGGAAATCCTCGCCCGCGTGTCGCGCCAGGGCGTGGCCAATCGCGCCGCCGGCGACCTGGAATCGGCGCCCCTGCCGGCGCAGCCCAAGGCCGGCGCCGCCTACACCCTGAGCATCGACCGCATCGCCGAGTAAGCCACGGCCGCAGCCGCGGCCCGCAGCGTTGCAGCCGTGGCGCCATTGATCGCTTGCAATTACATAGCGCGCTATGTAATTTGGCAGCCATGGCCACCAAGCCCGCCACCGACGCCAAAGCCGCCCGCGCCCTCAAGCTTGGCAACCAGCTGTGCTTCACGCTGTATTCGACCTCGCTGGCGATGACCAAGCTCTACCGCAAGCTGCTCGCCGAACTCGAGCTCACCTACCCGCAGTACCTGGTGATGCTGGTGCTGTGGGAAGGCGACGAACTCACCGTCTCCCAGATCGGCGAACGCCTGTTCCTGGATTCGGCGACGCTGACGCCGCTGCTCAAGCGCCTCGAGGCTGCCGGCCTGCTGACGCGCGAGCGTTCCACGCAGGACGAACGCCAGGTCGTGATCCGCCTCACCCGCGCCGGCAAGGCCCTGCAGGCCAAGGCCGCACAGGTGCCCGAATCCATCTTCTGCGCCGCCGACCTCCCGAAAGAACAGCTGGCGCCGCTGAAGGCGCAGCTCGAGGCCCTGCGCGCCAACCTCCACGCCAACGCTACGGACTGAACAGTCCGATGCACCCGCCTTCATCCGCACCATTTAAATAGCGCGCTATTTAATAGGCAACACCAAATCGGAACGCGGCGCCGATCCCCCTTCGCCGCACACCCAAGGAACACAACCATGGCTCTCGACAAAGTCCTCTACACCGCCACTTCCACCGCCACCGGCGGCCGCGAAGGCCGCGCCGTCTCCTCCGACAAGGCGCTCGACATCCAGCTGTCCACGCCGCGCGAACTCGGCGGCGCCGGCGGCCCCGGCACCAACCCGGAGCAACTGTTCGCCGCCGGCTATTCGGCCTGCTTCATCGGCGCGCTGAAGGTCGTCGCCGCGCGCGAGAAGATCGCCCTGCCCGCCGACACCTCGATCACCGGCCATGTCGGCATCGGCCCGCTCGGCAACGGCTTCGGCATCCAGGCCGAGCTGCAGATCTCGATCCCGGGCGTGTCGCGCGAAACCGCCGAAGATCTCGTCGCCAAGGCGCACCAGGTCTGCCCGTACTCCAATGCCACCCGCGGCAACATCGACGTCACCCTCACCGTGGTCTGACGGCTTGCGGATGCACCGCATGGAGCGCACGCGTTCCATGCGGTGCCCGCCAGCATTGCACCGGCGGCGCGGCGATGGCGGCAGCGATTGCTAAACTCCGCCCCCATGACCGAATTCATTCCCGTCGGCACCCGTTACGTCGACCTGCCCTCGCCGTTCGCGATGAAGCGCGGCGGCGAACTGCGCAATGCCCACGTCGCCTATGAAACCTGGGGCGAACTCAACGCGGCCCGCGACAACGCCATCCTGATCGTCACCGGCCTGTCCCCGGACGCGCACGCGGCGGCCAATGCGGCCAACCCGGAAGCGGGCTGGTGGGAGCCGATGCTGGGCCCGGGCAAGCCGATCGACAGCAACCGCTGGTACGTGATCTGCGTGAACTCGCTCGGCAGCTGCAAGGGTTCGACCGGGCCGGCGACGATCGACCCCGCCACCGGCGACACCTATCGCCTGGCGTTCCCCGAACTCGCGGTCGAAGACGGCGCCCATGCCGCCGCCCACGTCGTGCGCGCGCTCGGCGTCGAACGGCTGGCCTGCGTGATCGGCAACTCCATGGGCGGCATGACCGCGCTGGCGCTGCTGCACCTGCATCCCGGCATCGCCCGCGCGCACATCAACATCTCCGGGGCGACGCGCGCACTGCCGTTCTCGATCGCCATCCGCTCGTTGCAGCGCGAAGCGATCCGCCTGGATCCCGAGTGGAACCACGGCAACTACACCGACGCGCACTACCCGGAATCGGGCATGCGCATGGCGCGCAAGCTCGGCGTGGTCACCTACCGCTCCGCGCTGGAATGGGACGGCCGCTTCGGCCGCGTGCGGCTGGAGTCCGACCGCCCCGAGGAAGAACCCTTCGGCCTGGAATTCCAGGTCGAGAGCTACCTTGAAGGCCACGCCCGCCGCTTCGTGCGCCGCTACGACCCCAATTGCTACCTCTACCTCAGCCGCTCGATGGACTGGTTCGACCTCGGCGAATACGCCGGCGGCGACGTGATGGCCGCCCTCGCCCGGATCCGCGTCGAGAAGGCGCTGGCGATCGGCGTGCACACCGACATCCTCTTCCCGCTGCAGCAGCAGGAGGAGATCGCCACCGGCCTGCGCGCGGGCGGCGCGGATGCGGAGTTCCTGCCGCTGGAATCGCCCCAGGGCCACGATGCCTTCCTGGTCGACATCGACCGCTTCGGCCCGGCCGTGCGCGGTTTCCTCGACCGGCTCTAGCACCGCACGCCAGCGCACGTGAAAACCTGAACCGGCGCCCATGCCCGCAACGGCGCGAGCCCGCTAGAATGGGTTATATGGACATAGCGCAAAATCATCAGCCCGAAGCCGCCGCGCTGCCGCACTTCGACTTCCCCGGTCACGACAAGCTGGTCGCCGCCATCGACGCCGCCGTAGCCGCGGGCGACGAGCACGCCGTGACCGCCGCGCTGCGCAACGTGCTGTGCCGGATGATCCGCGACCGCGACGTCGAACTGCCCGCCTGCGTGCACGACCCGATCCAGGACCACTACGCGCGCCGCGAGCTCTACCGCAGCCCGCAGCACGGCTACAGCGTCGTGGCGATGACCTGGGGCCCGGGCCAGGGCACGCCGGTGCACGACCATTCCGGCCTGTGGTGCGTGGAAGGCGTCTGGGACGGCGAGCTGGAAATCGTCCAGTACGAACTGCTCGAACGCGACGGCGACCGCTTCCACTTCCGCGCCGCGGGCGGCATGCACGCCGGCCCCGGCAGCGCCGGCAGCCTGATTCCGCCGCACGAGTACCACACCATCCGCAACGCCAGCGACCGCAACGTCGCGATCTCGCTGCACATCTACAAGGCGCCGATGGAGTGCTGCTCGATGTTCACGCCGCGCGAGGGCGAATGGTTCGTGCGCCAGGACAAGACACTCTGTACCGACGCGACCGAATGATCCACGACGATGCCGGGCTTGCCCGGCATTTTCTTTTGCGCGCACTCGCATCTGATCGAGCCACGCCACTGCCACGGACCGGAGCGTTTCCATGCTGAAAGACCTGCTGCTCGCCTCGTTCCACCACCTGCTGTTCTTCGCCCTGATCGCCATGCTGGTGACCGAATCGGTCCTGCTGCGCGGCCGCGTCGACGGCGTCGTCGTGCAACACCTTGCCCGCCTGGACTCCGGCTACGGCATGAGCGCGGGCCTGCTGCTGGTGGTCGGCCTGCTGCGCGTCTTCCAGGGCGTGAAGGGCTACGACTTCTACCTGCACAACCCCTGGTTCCACGCCAAGCTCGGCTGCTTCGTGCTGGCCGGGCTGCTGTCGATCCTGCCGACCATCCGCTTCCTGCGCTGGCGCAAGGCGCTGGCCGCCGACCCCGCGTTCGTGCCGGCCGCCGGCGAAGTCGCGGCGCTGGCGCGTATCGTCCGCTTCGAACTGCTGCTGGTCGCCGCGATCCTGGTATTCGCCGCGATGATGGCCCGCTACGGCGGCTTCTGAAGCCAATCCCCGGCCCGCTCGGCTATACTGCGCGGCCGCGCCGGAATGGCGGAATCGGTAGACGCAGCGGACTCAAAATCCGCCGCCCTTAAAAGCGTGTGGGTTCGAGTCCCACTTCCGGCACCAGAAAAAACAAAGGGTTAGGCTTCGCGGCCTAACCCTTTTGTTTTGGCCCAACTAGAGCAATGGAGGAACCATGCCGTTGATGCTTGGGGAGCGGGTGGCAGTCGCAGCACTCGCAAAGCTGCTCTATGACTTCTTGCCGGCAAGTGGAAACAACAGCACGTCTTTTCCCATTGCAGCAGCGCGGGCGGGTGTTGCGGAAGGATGGCCTCACGGTAAACCGAGCAAGGAACCCGGCATCGTCGCGCTCTTGACTTGGACGTTGGAGTACCGGCGCAGCAACTTTTGCGCATTGATCCAAGAGGTAGTGATTCAATCAATTACTTGGCGTGGACGAGGCGGAAATCCGCTCACTCGCGACGAAGTCACCGAGCTTAATCGCCTTTTGCTTGGGGTTAACTTCAAAATCCCCGAACTGAATGCATCGTCGTTTCTGGATAGCTTGCCTGGCGGTGTCGTAAGCACACCTCAGGCAACACAGGTCCCGAGCGAAGCCGCGTATGCGCAACTAATGAGCGAACTGATGGCTCTGGCTACCCTCGATCCGCAAGGTCGCGGATACGCGTTTGAGAAGTTCCTCAGCAATGTGTTTGATGTGTTTAGTCTGGCCCCACGAGGCGCATTCCGTAATATCGGAGAACAGATAGACGGCAGCTTCGTCCTTCATCACGAAACTTACCTAGTCGAAGCAAAGTGGCAGAACGCGAGAACCGACGCCAGCGATCTTCGCTCCTTTGCCGGCAAGGTGCGCGACAAGACCACTTGGGGACGTGGCGTGTTCATCAGCAACTCTGGCTTCACTGATGTTGGCCTTGAAGCGTTCGGCCGAGGCCAGCCAGTGATTTGCGTTGAGGGGCTAGATCTCTACGAAGCACTGGAACGACGACTTGATTTGGCCGACGTGTTTGCCCGCAAAGTGCGTCGCGCCGTTGAAACAGGCCGCCCCCTCGTTCGGGTTCGTGAGCTATACCCTTAACCGTCGGCCACGGGCGTGGACATTACCGGCACTCAAGCTCGGCACACCCCAGACATAGAGAAGGCCCAGTCCTAGAGGTTTGAACCCTCTGGTGGCTGAGCCTTCCGTTGCCGGAGCGGTTGCGTCGAGTTTTCAGGCTCGTCACTTGTTCTCCGACGCCTGTGAGCTTACTGCGGCGACTGTTATCACCGGATAAAGGCCGCCTCAAGATTGGCGAAAACCCCGTTCAGCGCGAGCCGGCGATGCCGCCGAGCACCGCCACCAGCAGCACGCCGAACACGATCGCGGTGAGCCAGGCGAGCAGCACGCCCAGCAGCGACTTCCACTGCCGACGCAGGCCGAAATACGCGCCCACCGCCAGCGTCGGGGCCACCAACATGCCCAGCCACAGCAGGCCCGCTGCGGCGGCGAACCTGACCGAGCTGAAGCGCGCCAGCAGCGGCAAGGCCACGGTCAGCCACAGGAAGGTGAATCCGATCGCCACCCAGCCCACGCCGTAGCCGCGCCACCACGGATTGCCGGTGGGGCGGACCACGCCGCCTTCGGCCGGGCGCGAGGACGGCGGTGCGTACAGGGTGTCGAAGGAGGACGCGGAGTCGTCTCCCGCAGTGGTTTGCGGCGACGGCTGCCCGGTCATGCCCAGGGCCACCAGCCGCTACCCGTCTGCGCGTAACGATCGGCCGCGCGCTCGAAGCGGTTGCGCACGCTGACGCCGCCGCACGCCAGGTACAGCGGCAGGAACAGCAGGCCCAGCGCCATGTACTGGTAGACGTGGGCGCGTTCGTGGTCGGCGAGCATGATCGGCGCCTCGTCGCCGTGGCCGGCGCGGTGTGCGTAGGTCACGCAGGTCGAATCCAGTGTGTCGCCGGTGTGCAGGATCACGTTGCCCAGCGTGAGCGCCCCGCCCGGCCCCCACGGCCAATGATGGAACACCACCGCGAGGTCGCGCGGCCGCCAGTGCACGTGCGCGCCGAACGCGAGCCCGACGAGTCCCGCGATCAATCCAAGCAGGGTGTTAGGCAGGGCCCAGAGCAGGCCGAGCGCCACCGCGGTGCCGCGCAGCACTGGATTCAATTGCCCTCTTCCGGGATCAGCAGCCACAGGATCAGGTAGACCAGGATGCCGGGGAAGCCCGCCGACACGATCGACAGCACGACGTACAGCACGCGCGTGAGCGTGGCGCTCCAGCCGAAGCGCCGGGCGATGCCGCCCATCACGCCGGCGATGATGCGGTCGTGGCGACTGCGGGAAAGCGTGCGCGGGGCGTTCATGGGTCCATCCTCCTCATGCCTGCCGAGTCTAGCGCGGCGTCAACGCGGGTTGGGTTGCGGCTTGCGCATTTCGCGCAGTCTTTCGGTCAACCAAACCGCCGACGGAATGGCCGGCCGGCCCGGGCACCGCACCTGGTAGGCGCGGCCGCTCATGCTGCTCTTGGTGCCGGCGCGCTCGATGAACTGCTCGGCGTTGGCGGCCATGTCGCGTTCGCGCAACCAGTCGTACTTGCGACGCAGGTGTTCCTGCGCCTTCTGCGCCGGATACCAGCTGCCGTTGCGCTGGAAGTCGCAGCCGGATGCGCCCAGCGCGGCGATCAACGCCTCGATTTCGCGCGTGGCGGCGGGCGGCGGCGCTGCCGGCGCGGGCAGCGCCAGCAGCAGGCCGATGAGCAATGCGAAGAGTCGGTTCATGCGGCAAGCGTGGCGGCGGCTGGCTGAATCGGTGCTATCGCGATCCTTCCATCGCGACCGGTGCTAGCGCGAACGCTGCGTCAGCCAGTCGTGGATCCCCGCTGGCACCTCGCGTTGCGCGCGGCTCGACACGTAGATGCCGATGTGGCCGCCCTTGAACGAGAGTTCGCTGTAATCGTCGCTACCCACCAGATCCTTGAGCGCTTTCGACGCCGCCGGCGGCACCAGGTGGTCCTGCTCGGCGAAGATGTTCAGCACCGGCATGTCGACGTAGCCCAGGTCGACCGGGCGTCCGCCGATCTCGATGCCGCCGTTGACGAAGCCGTTGCGCTGGTAGAACTGGGTGACGAACTGGCGGAAGGCCTCGCCCGCCTGGTCGGGCGAGTCGAAGATCCACTTCTCCATGCGCAGGAAGTCTTCCAGCGCCTGCTTGTTGTCGAGGATGTCCATCATCCCGACGTACTTCTGCACGAACAGCCGCCACGGCTTGAGCGTGAGGTAGGTCCAGTTCATCAGGTCGGCCGGGACGTTGCCGAGCGTGTCGACGAAGGCATCGACGTCGAGGCCGCGCACCCAGTTCGACAGCATGTTGTCCTCGCCGTGGAAGTCCACCGGCGTGACCATGGTGACGAGGTTGCGGACCTTCTTCGGGTTCAACGCGGAATAGCACAGCGAGAACGCGCCGCCCTGGCAGATGCCGAGCAGGTTGACCGCGTCCATCCGGTATTCGCGGCGCAGGTGGTCGATGGCGCCGCCGAGGAAGCGCTGGATGTAGTCCTCCAGTTCCAGGTAGCGGTCGGAGCGGTCTGGGTAGCCCCAGTCGATCACGTACACGTCCTGGCCGCGTTCCAGCAGGCCGCGCACGATCGACTTGTCGCTCTGCAGGTCGACCATGTACGGGCGGTTGACCAGCGCGTAGCTGATGATCAGCGGCACCTTGGCGGTCGGCGCCTTCTCGCCGCGGAAGCGGTACAGCACCACCTTGCCGTCGCGCCAGACTTCCTCGCGCGCGGTCGCGCCGTAGGCCACGTCGTCGACCTCGTGCAGCGTTTCCAGGCCGGCGCGCAGCTTGGCCTGCATCTGCATCGCTTCCTGCGCCAGCGCATCGGGGGTGAAGTTGAAGGGGCCGAGCAGGTCGTGGCGGTTCATGCGCGTGCTCCCTTCTTCCTCGCCGGGGCCTTGGCCGCGGCTGCCTTGGTGGCCTTCGCAGCGGCGGGCTTCTTTGCCTCCGCTGCAGGCGCGGCGTTGCCGCGTTCCTGCAAGGCATCGCGCACGCGGCGCAGTTCGCGTTCGAGCTGCACGATCTTGCGGTGCGCCGCATCGATCTCGGTGCGGGTCGGGATGCCGAGCTGGTTGCAGTACTGCTCGACCTCGCCCTGCAGGCCGGCGCGCACCTTCATCTGTGCGTTGAGGAAGTCGCCGTAGGTTTCACGGAAGCGTGGCGACAGCGCGATCTCGGCATAGGCGTCCTCGGCCGCGTCAATCCACAGGTCGAACAGCGCGCGCGCCGAGGTGAGCTGGCGGCCGGGTTCGCTGCGTTCGGCGAGCTTGTCCTCGAAGCGGCGGAAGGCGGCCTGCGTCGCCTCGCCCATCAAGGCGTTGTAGGCGTTGCTCTTTTCCTGGTAGTCCAGCTGCGCCTGCGCCAGCGCCTGCCAGCGCTCCTGGTGCTCGCGCGCGAAGCCGAACGCCGGCAGCCCCAGCCAGCTGCGGCCGTCGCGCTGCATCGATTGCAGCAGCGGCGCCATCTGTTCCATCCACTGGTCCACGCCGTACTGGCCCGGCCCCGGCATGCCCTGGAACATCTGTGCGAACGCGTTGGAGCCGTTCGCGCCGAGCATCCGCTGCCACGCAGCCGCGATGTCGGCGGGCTGCGCGTTGGTGCCGGCGAACTGCGCGGCCAGCTGCTGCATCTGCCCCAGCCACTGCTGCGCCTGCGAATTGAAGCGGTTGACGGCATCGTCGGCGCCGCTCATGGGATTCGCCGCGGCGGCACCCTTCGCCAGCTGCGACCACCAGCCCAGGGCATCGTTCCAGTTCGGCATGGCGGGCTGGGCCGGCGCGGCACCCGCGCGCATCGCCTCGCCCCAGGCGCCCCAGTACTGGCGCGCGAGCTGCTCAAAATCGTCGAATCCGCTGGCCATACGTTCCTCCGTCAAGACGGACGGATGATAACGCCGCGGTTGTTGCAACTGTGCCGCGGCGACCGGCGGGCGGTGCTCAGGGCTTGGGGATGTGCAGGGTCTTGCTGATCATCAACGAGCCCGACAGCGCGAACATCAGCACCAGCGGATGGAACTGCCACGGGCCCAGCCGGACCATGCCCAGCCACAGGTTCTCGCCGATCGCGCCCTGCCACGCCGCGATCGCGAGCACCACCACCAGCAGCAGGCTGGTCGGGATCGGCGTGCCTTCGAAGTACTTCACCTTGTCGCCGCCGCCGGACAGCAGCTCGGCGGTGACGTTGTAGCGCGCCAGCCGGCTGACGCCGCAGCCGACGAAATAGCTCAGCACGGCCCAGTCCCAACCGCCCTGCAGACCGCAGGCGTAGGCCAGGGCCGCGGGGGCGACACCGAAGGAAATCACGTCGGCCAGCGAATCCAGTTCGCGCCCCAGCGTCGAGGACGACTGCCGCCAGCGCGCCACGCGGCCGTCGAGCGCGTCGAAGATGAAGGCGGCCGGGATCAGCGCCATCCCCACCAGCAGGTCGTTCACCACGCCGTCCTGCAGGAAGCGCATCGCCGCGAAGATCGCGCCGGTGCCGCAGAAGGCATTGGCCAGCGTGAACCAGTCGGCCAGGTGGAAGCCACGGATCATCGAGAAGTGGCGGCGCTGCGGGGTGGGCTTGTTCATGGCGGCGATGCTGCCAAGCGCGCGCCGCCGCGGCAAGCCATCCGTGCAGGCGTCGCACCGCGAGGCGCGCACCGGAGCCTGCGGCGCATGGCACCGCTAAACTTCCACGGTGTCCCTGCCGCCCCCTCCTCCCCGCAAAGTCGTGCATGTGGACATGGATGCGTTCTACGCCTCCGTCGAACAGCGCGACGATCCATCGCTGCGCGGCAAGCCCGTGGTGGTGGCCTGGCGTGGGGCGCGCTCGGTGGTGTGCGCGGCCAGCTACGAGGCGCGGCGGTTCGGGGTGCGCTCGGCGATGCCCGCGGTGCGGGCCGAGCGGCTGTGCCCGCAGGCTGTCTTCGTGCCGCCGGACTTCACCCGCTACAAGGCGGTGTCGAAACAGGTGCGCGAGATCTTCGCGCGCCACACCGACCTGATCGAGCCGCTGTCGCTGGACGAGGCCTACCTCGACGTCACCGTCACCAAGACCGGCCTGGCCACCGCCACCGAAACGGCGGAAGCCATCCGCGCGGCGATCCGCGAGGAAACGCAGCTCACCGCGTCGGCCGGCGTCGCGCCGAACAAGTTCCTCGCCAAGATCGCCAGCGACTTCCGCAAGCCCGACGGCCTGTTCGTGGTCCGTCCGCACCAGGTGCTGGCCTTCCTCGAACCCTTGCCGGTCGGTCGCCTGCCCGGCGTCGGCAAGGTGATGGAGGGCAAGCTGGCGCAACTCGGCGTAACCACCGTCGGCGACCTGCGCGCGTTGCGGGTCGAGGAACTGGAGCAGCGCTTCGGCCGCTGGGGCCAGCGCCTGCACGAGTTGTCACTGGGCATCGACGAGCATCCGGTGCAGAGCGAACGCCCGACCATGCAGATCTCCGCCGAGGACACCTTCGAGCACGACCTGCTGCTGGAGGAGTTGGAGCCGCACATCCGTCGCCTCGCGGAGAAGGCCTGGGCGGGTTACGAGCGCGAACAGGCGTCGTCGCCGGGCCGCCTGGCGCGCACCGTGGTGCTGAAGCTGAAGACGTCGGACTTCCGCACGCTGACGCGCAGCCTGACGCCGCCGCAGCGGCCGGAGTCGTTGCAGCAGCTGGCGGACATCGCCTGCGAGCTGCGCGCACGCGTGGAGTTGCCGGACCGGACGCGGTATCGGCTGGTGGGGGTCGGGCTGTCGGGGTTCGTGGCTGCCGACAGTGCGGCGGCGCAGGAGGATCTGTTCGGGTGAGGCGGATTTACTGCGCTTGAGTGTTCGCTGCGTTTGAGTGGAAGCAACGGCAGGCTCGCTGCGCTCGCTTCCCCTCATCCGCCCTTCGGGCACCTTCTCCCCGCGTGCGGGGAGAAGGAAGATCTGAAGCCACGACATCCGTTTGTCTTTGCAACCGGTGGCAGCCTCAGCCCCATCGCACTCCCCTCTCCCTATCGCCTGCGATGGGGAGAGGGTGCCGAAGGCGGGTGAGGGGCGCTTTTGATCTTGCGGTTGCTTGGGGCTCGCTGCGCTCGCTTCCCCTCATCCGCCCTTCGCGCACCTTCTCCCCGCATGCGGGGAGAAGGACATGCAGTTCCCGGTTACCAGATCACCACGCGCTTGTCGCCAACCCGCACCATCGGGTCACCGTCCTTGCATTGGAACGCCGCGGCGTACTCGGGCATGTTCGACGGCGGTGCGATCGCGCGGAAATTGCCCGGGGCGTGTGGGTTGGTGGCCACCAGAACCTTCAGCGACTCCGGCGTCATCGCGCCGCGCCAGCTCAGCGCGTAGCTGGCGAAGAAGCGCTGGTCGCGGCTCATGCCTTCGACCATCGGGTCGGGCGTGCTGCCCGCCGCTTTCTTCATCGCGTCGTAGGCGATCTCGATGCCGCCCAGGTCGGCGATGTTCTCGCCCAGGGTCAGGCGGCCGTTGACCTTCATGCCCGGCAGCGCTTCATAGCCGTTGAACTGCTGCACCAGCTTCTCGCTGCGCTCGGCGAAGCCCTTCGCGTCGGCGGCGGTCCACCAGTTCTCGAAGTTGCCGCCGGGCCCGAAGCGGCTGCCCTGGTCGTCGTAGCCGTGCATCAACTCGTGGCCGATGGTGGCGCCGGTGTTGCCATAGTTGAGCGCGTCGTCGGCCTTGGGGTCGAACAGCGGCGGCTGCAGGATCGCCGCGGGGAACACGACTTCGTTGAGCTGCGGGTTGTAGTAGGCGTTGACCGTCTGCGGACTCATGCCCCACTCGCTGCGATCGACCGGCTTGCCGATCTTGGCGAGGTCCCAGCGGTAGTTGAATTCATTGGCCGCGAGCACGTTGCCGATGTAGCTGTCGCGGCTCGTGGCCAGCCCGGACCAGTCGCGCCACTTGTCCGGATAGCCGATCTTGGGCGTGAAGGTCGCCCACTTCGCCAGCGCCTTCTGCCGCGTCTCCGCGCTCATCCAGTCCAGGTTCTCCAGGCGCGTCTTCAGCACGTCGCGCATGTTCTGGACCATGTCCAGCACCTTGGTCTTGGATTCCGGCGGGAACGTCGCCTGCACGTAGAGCTGGCCCATGGCTTCGCCGGTGGTGCGGTTGATCGTGCCCAGCACGCGCTTCCACGGTTCCTGGATCTGCTTCTGGCCGTTGAGCGCCTTGTTGTGGAATTCGAAGTACTGCTGCGCGAAGTCGTCGCTGAGGTAGCGCGCGGCGGCATCGAGCATCTGGAAGCGCAGGTAGCTCTTCCAGGTCGCCACCGGCACATCGCCGAGCATGCGGTCGAATTCCTGCTGGAACGCCGGCATCGCCAGCGAGAACATCTTCGGCGCGGCCAGCCCCTGCGCGGCGAAGAACTCGCTCCAGGCGAAATGCGGGGTCAGCTTGTCGGCGTCGGCGAGCGAGACCGGGTTGTAGTACAGGGCCGTGTCGCGCGAGAGCTCCTCGCTCGACTTGGACGCCTTCGCCAGGCGCGTCTCGAACGCGAGCACGTCCTGCGCCTGCTTAGCGGCATCGGCGGCGGCGATGCCGGACATCTCCAGCAGCCTGGCGACGTGGGCCTGGTAGGCCTCGCGGGCCTGCTTCTTGTCGGCGTCGAAGTAATAGCCGCGATCCGGCAGGCCCAGCCCGCCCTGGGTCACGTAGGCGATGTTGACGTTGGAATCCTTGAAGTCCGGGCTCGAACCGAAGCCGAACACGTAGCCATTGCCCTTGGCGTACGACTCGCGCAGGAAGCGCGCGACGGAATCGCCATCGGTCAGCGCATCGACCGCCGCGAGCCGGCCCTGCAGCGGCTGGATGCCCTGCGCGTTGCGCTTGGCGGCATCCATGCCGGTGGCCCACAGGTCGCCGATGATCTTCTCCACGCCCGCACCCGAGGTCGTCGCGGCATGCGCGGCGAGCTGGTGCTGCACGGCGAGCGAGCGTTCGCTCATCGCTTCGTACAGCCCCCAGTCGGTGCGATCGGACGGAATCGGGTTGGCGGCCTTCCACTTGCCGTTGACGTAGGCGTCGAGGTCGGCGCACGCGCCGTGCGCGGGATCGAGGTCGCTGGCGAGGAATCCGGCCACCTGCGGCAGCTTGGCTTCGTCGAGCTTGAACGCCGGCGCGGTGGTGGCCGCCTGGGCTTCGGGCGCGGCCTGCCTGCCGGCGTCGCAACCGGCCAGGGCGAGCATGCCGACGAGGCAGCCGGCGGCCAGCGGTTTGATCTGAAGTACAGCCATGGGGATCTCCGGGAGTGGTCTGGCGGGCCGCAGGCATCGAGGCCCGATCGCAGCCATGCGGTAATCCCGAAGCTAGCAGTGGTTCCCCTGCAGATGCATGTGACGTTCGGGCTAGAACGTCACATGCAGGGACGGCGCGCTGCTCGAAGCAGAAGCCGTCGTTCACTCTCGAAAGCCGCCGGCGCGGCCCTGCGATGCGGGCGTCTCAGGGTTTGACGCGGGCCGGCTTGCTGGCTTCAAGAAACAGTTCCCGCGCCGCCACGCCCAGGTCCGGCTGGTCGATGAAGAAACCCTGCACGCCCAGGCCATACAGCTGCACGGCTTCGGCGATCACCGACTGGTTGATGCCGGTTGGCGTCTGCGACAGGTACGGCTCTTCGGCGCGCAGCGTGTACGGATGCACGACCAGCCCGGCCTTGAGTGCCTGCGCCAGCAGGGGATGCACCAGGCCATGGTTGCGCGTGGCCAGCTGCGCGTTGCCGTCGCCATCCGCATCGGCCTTCGCCGGCGACGCGGCGCGCGGCAGCAGGTTCACCTTCCACGGGCCGATGCCGCTGGCGTAGTTCGCCTTCATCCACTGCAGCGCGGGCTCGCCGGCCAGTGCGAGGTACTGCGTGTCCGCCTCGATGCCACCGATCACGCCGGGCAATCCGCCGTAGATCGCACCGAGGTCGGCGCCGTTGGCCAGGTTCCAGTGGAAGTCGTAGGGCCCGCTGGCGTAGATGTCGTCGAACAGCTGCACCAACGGAAAGTCCACGCCCGCCGACGGCATGATCGATTTCTTCAGTTCGATCAGGTTCGCCACCTCGAAGCTCTGGATGTAGACGCGGCGCGGATCGGTGAAGCCTTCGGCGACCAGCGTCTCCACCAGCTTGCGTCCCAGCGACACGCCGATCGGGGTGCCGTCCAGCCGGCGTCCTTCGCTGGCGAAATAGGTCGGATGCTTGGTTTCCGGGTACACGCCGATCACCCGGCCATCGCGGCTTTCCGCCTTCGCCAGGCGCACGACCTCGGCGAACGTCGGGATCTGGTACATGCCGTCGAAGCGCGTGTTGGCGGGGCGCACCGCGGGAATGCGCTCCTTCGCGCGCAGCGTCTTCAGTTCGGCGAGCGTGAAGTCTTCGGTGAACCACCCCGTCATCGCCTGGCCGTCGATGCGCTTGGTGGTGCGGCGATCGGCGAACTCGGGATGCCGGGCGACATCGGTGGTGCCGGAGATCTCGTTCTCGTGGCGGGCGACGAGCACGCCGTCGCGGGTCGCGACCAGGTCGGGTTCGATGAAGTCGGCGCCCTGGCGGATGGCGAGGCGGTACGACTCCAGGGTGTGTTCGGGGCGATAACCGCTCGCACCGCGATGGCCGATCACGATCAAACCCTGGTGGTCGGTGCGGTGGACAGGCGTCACGGCATGGGCGTCCCTGGCGGACACTGCCGGGGCAAGCGCCAACAAGGCGCAGGTGGCGGCAGCGGCAAGCAGCGTGCTTCGCATGATGGACCTCTTGGTCAGTCGGGGGAATGCCGGCTCCCTGCCGGCTGCGCGATGGTCGTGGCCCGACGTTGCGGGCGCTTGACCGCGGCAAGTCACGCGCCGGCACTGGCACGCAGGTCACGCAATGGGTGCCGGCGGCCGTGTCGCCACGCCCCGTTCGCCGCCGGCGCATTCGCTATGATCGCGGCGGTCCGTCCCAGGGGAATTCTTCGATGAGCAAGCCGTCCGGCTCCCTCGCTTCCGCGCTCACGCGGCACAAATCCATCGAACAGCTGCAGGCCGAAGCCGGCTCGCGCGGCGATTTCCGCCGCGTGCTCGGCCTGTGGCAACTGACCGGCATCGGCCTGGGCGGCATCATCGGCGTGGGCATCTTCGTACTCGCCGGCCAGCAGGCCGCCGCCAACGCCGGGCCGGCCGTGGCACTGGCCTTCATCATCGCGGGCATCGCCAGCGCCGCCGCGGCGCTGTGCTACGCCGAGTTCGCCGGCATGATCCCGGTGACCGGCAGCGCCTACACCTACGGCTACGCGGTGCTGGGCGAATTCGCGGCCTGGCTGATCGGCTGGGACCTGCTGCTCGAATACGCGTTGATCGTCGCCGCGGTCGCCAGCGGCTGGTCGGGCTACGTCATGGCGATCCTCGATGCCATGGGCCTGCACCTGCCGGTATGGGCGCAGGGCGCGATGGGCACCGGCGAAGGCCGCGTGTTCAACGTGATCGCCGCGGCCGTGTCGCTGCTGATCGCCGGCCTGCTGACCGTCCGCACCGAATGGGGCGCGCGCTTCAACACCGTGATCGTGCTGATCAAGGTCATCGCGGTCGTGCTGGTGATCGGCGTCGGCGTGTTCCACATCGATACGGCGAACTGGTCGCCGTTCATTCCCGAGCGCGTGGTCGACGCCGACGGCAAGGGCCATTTCGGCTTCCCGGGCGTGGTCACCGCGGCGGCGGTCGTGTTCTTCGCCGTGTTCGGCTACGACACCCTGACCACCGCGGCGGAAGAATCGAAGAACCCGCAACGCGACCTGCCGCGCGCGGTGCTGCTGTCGCTGGGCGTGTCGATGGTGCTGTACATCGCGATCTCGCTAGTGCTGACCGGCATCGCCCACTACTCCACCCTGGGCACCGATGCGCCGGTGGCCGACGCGTTCAAGAACCTGGGCATGCCGTGGATCAGCATCGCGATCTCGGTCGCGGCGGTGACCGGCATCATCAGCGTGATGTTCGCCTTCCTGCTGGCCGCGGCGCGCATCTGGTTCTCGCTGGCACGCGACGGCCTGCTGCCGCCGTGGTTCGCCAAGGTGCACCCGCGCTACGGCACGCCGCACCGCCCGACCCTGCTGCTGGGCGCGGTGAGCGCGCTGGTCGCCGGCCTGCTGCCGATCGGCGAGGTCGCCGAACTGGTCAACATCGGCACGCTCTCGGCCTTCGTTGTGATCTGCAGCGCGGTCATCGTGCTGCGCCGCAGGCGCCCGGAGTTGCCGCGCGCGTTCCGCACGCCGTGGGTGCCGGTGGTGCCGCTGATCGGCATCGCCTTCTCGATCTGGCTGGTGTCGCAGCTGCCCTGGATCACCTGGGAGCGCTTCCTGATCTGGATGGCGATCGGCCTGGTCGTGTACTTCGGCTACGGCATCCGCCACAGCAAGCTCGCGAAGGGCTGATCGCGGCGGAGTGACGCCTCAGCGCGGCGCGTCGTAACCGCCGCGCAGGCCGCGCGGCGACAGCACCAGCTGCCACAGCTGGATGCGCCGCGCGCGGAAGCTGGCCATCGACCCGGCCAGGTAGAAGCGCCACATGCGGCGGAAGCGTTCGTCGTACGCGGGCAGCTGCGGCCACGCCGCTTCGACGTTGGCCCGCCACGCCTGCAGCGTGCGGTCGTAGTCGGGGCCGAAGCCGTGCCAGTCCTCGATCACGAACAGCCCCTCGACGGCGCGCGCGATCTGCGCCGCCGACGGCAGCATCGAGTTGGGGAAGATGTAGCGCGCGATCCACGGATCGGTGCGGTGTTCAGAGCGGTTGTTGCCGATGCTGTGCAGCAGGAACAGGCCGTCGTCGGCCAGGCACGCGCGGGCGACGTCGAAGTAGCGACGGTAGTTCTTCACCCCGACGTGCTCGAACATGCCGATCGAGAACACGCGATCGAACTTCTCGTCGAGTGAACGGTAGTCCTGCACGCGGATCTCGATCGGCAACCCGGCGCACAGGTCGCGGGCGAATTCGGCCTGTTCGCGCGACACGGTGACGCCCACGCCGCTGACCCCGTAGCGCTCGGCGGCGTACTTCAGCGCCTCGCCCCAGCCGCAGCCGATGTCCAGCACGCGCATGCCCGGCTGCAGGCCGAGCTTGCGGCAGATCAGGTCCAGTTTGGCTTCCTGCGCCGCGTCCAGCGTGAGCGCCTGGCGCCAGTAGCCGCAGCTGTAGACCAGTCGCCGACCGAGCATGGCGGCGTACAGGTCGTTGCCGAGGTCGTAGTGGCGCTCGCCGACGATGAAGCTGCGGCCGCGCGTCTGCAGGTTGAACAGATGCGCGCGCAGGCCATCCACGAACGCGGCGAATCCGTGCACGCGCTCGTCGACGTGCGCATCGAGCAAGCGGTACAGCAGCCCGTCCAGCGAGCGCGCATCCCACCAACCGTCCATGTACGACTCGCCCAGGCCCAGCGATCCCTGCGTCAGCAGCCGCATCGGCAAGCCGGGATCGTGCATCTGCAGGTCCCAGTCGCGATCGCCGTCGATGCGGACATCGGCCAGCGCAAGCAGGCGCTCCAGCCGGTGCCGGAAGGGGTGGCTCCGCATCGCGGCCGTGGAAGACTGCGTCGCGGACATGGCGGTCAGCTCACGCTGCCCTGGCACATGGCGTTACCCGCCTTCGAACAGGCCCCGGAATGCAGGCGCGATGTAGGGAAGCAGCGACGCGGACGGCACTTCCACCGTCTGCGTGCCGTCCGAATACGGCCCGACCTGGTACGGCGCGAACACGAAGCGCACCGACTGGATGCGGCCGTTGCCACCGACGATAGGTTCGAACTGGCTGAAATGATCCGGGTCCGGTTCGGTACCGTCGTCGATCATGCGGTTGGCGTTCTTGAGCACTTCCACGCGTTCCGCCGGCGGCAGCTCGTCGGCGTCCACGCGCTGCGACAGCGCGGTGTGCAGCTGTTCGCGCACCAGCGTGGAGATCGCTTCCCAGCCCTTGGCATCGGCGACGAGGTCGCTCGCGCGCAGCAACCGGTTCTGTTGCGGCAACCACACCCAGCGCGCGATCAGCGGCGCGCCGTGGGCGCCGCCGGTGTAACTGCTGCCGTCCACGCCCACCGACACCAGGGTCGGCGAAACGTGCAGTTCGGTGAACGGCAGTACGAGCTCGTAGGGGGCACTGCTCCCGGCCTGCGCCCGGCCCTTGGCCGCTTCGAGCAGTTCCTTGCGCGCGCTGTCGGCGTACTGGCGCAGTTCGGCCGCCAGCAGCGGGTACTGGCTCGCCACCGGCGGGTAGCTGATGCCGATGATGTAGTCGGCGGTGTGCTCGGTAACGTCCTGCAGCGATGCGTCGACCGCAGCGGTCGCCGGCGTGACCGCCGCCGGTGTGTCGGCCGCGGGCGCGGCCGGCTGCGCAGGCTGCTCGCGCTTGCAGCCCGCCAGCGATGCGCCGGCGGATAGCGCCAGCACGAGAAGAGTGCGCGGAAGATTCAAGCGCATGGGCAAGTCCCTGTTATCCCGGCGACAGTATCGCCGAAAACGTGATCACGTATTCACATTGACGTGGAATGCGGCACGAACCGGCACGCGCATTCGATCAAAGGCGGGTCACCATTCGGTGCGCTGGGGCAGCAGTCCGCGCAGCTCGGCGTCGGTGAGGTTGCGCCACTGGCCCGGCTTCAGGTGCCCGAGCTTGACGTTGCCGATGCGCACGCGCAGCAGCTGCTTCACGCGGAAGCCGAAATACGCCGCCATCAGGCGGATCTGCCGGTTGAGGCCCTGCACCAGCACGATCCGGAAGCCGAACTTGCCGAGCTTGCCGGTCTTGCACGGCAGGGTCGTTTCCCCGCGCAGCGGCACGCCACGGCCCATGCCGCGCAGGAATTCGTCGGTGACCGGGTGGTTCACCGCAACCAGGTATTCCTTTTCCAGCTTGTTCTCGGCGCGCAGGATCTCGTTGACGATGTCGCCGTTGCTGGTCAGCAGGATCAGGCCTTCCGAATCCTTGTCCAGGCGGCCGATCGGGAAGATCCGCTTCTCGTGGCCGACGAAGTCGACGATGTTGTCCTTGACCGAGGATTCGGTGGTCGAGGTGACGCCGACCGGCTTGTTCAACGCGATGTAGACGTGCCGGCGCTGGCCCTTGGCGGCCGTGCGGACCTGCAGCTTCTGCCCATCGATGAGGATCGCGTCGTCCTCGCCGATCTCGGCGCCGACGCGCGCGCGCAGGCCGTTCACGGTGACCCGGCCCTCGGCGATGAGGCGGTCGGCTTCGCGACGCGAGCAGTAACCGGTGTCGCTGATGTGCTTGTTGAGACGCATGCGGGGTGGGCTTGGAACGGCTGGGAATGATACGCCCTGCGTTCCCGCTTCCGCGCCACGCGGGCGGGCCGGCCCAAGCCAGCCCGGTCAGGCCAGGAGGTCGGCGTACTGCTTGTGGCGCTGGATCCAGGCGGCCGCGTACGAGCAGGCCGGCCGCACCCGGATGCCCGCCCCGCGCGCGAACTCGAACGCCGCGCGCACCAGCTCCGAGGCGATGCCCCGCCCTTCGATCTGGCGGGGCACGCCGGTGTGGTTGATGACCAGGACCTCATGGTCGTAGTGGTAGGTGACCTCGGCTTCGAGGCCATCGACCACGGTGGTGAAGCGCCTACCGACGGGATCGTGGTGGATTTCGTACGACTGCATGGCGTTCAGGCGGTTGCTCCGTTCGCGGTTGGCGGATGCGGGAAGTCTATTCCCCGGCGTCGCGACGGGTCTGCTCCTTGCGGTCCTGCTCGCCGATGCTGCCCTGGGTCGCTTCCAGGCGGCTTTCGTCCCGGTGGCGCTGCTCGGCGTGGGCCTCGGCCTGCGCCTCCTGGCTTGCATCCCGCTCCGGCACGGCATGGTGGCCCACCGGGTGGGACTGGTCGGTGTCGAATTGCCGCCACGGCGGCGGCTCGCTGGCGCGGGCGTGTTTGGCTTCGAGCAGCGCGCGGGTATTGGCCAAGGCCTGTTCCGGGGTGATGTGGTGCGGCTGGGCGGCTTGGGTGGCGTCGCCATCGAGCTTGCGCGGCGGCGATGGGCTGATCGGGGTGCTTGCTGTCGTGGCGGCGGTCGTCGCGAGGGTCGCGGTCGCATCGTTGCGGGCGGCCCGGCGGCGCGGGGTCTTTTCGACCTGGGTCGCGCTGGAAGCGCTGGGCTGCACGGGCGCGGCAGTCGCCTTGCGCGCGGCCTGCTTCGCGACTGCCGCGGTGGCAGCAGTCACCGTCGGTTTGAGCGGCGCCATGGACGTGCGTTGCGCGGACTTGCGGACCGGAGCCTTGACGGCCTTCTTCACCACCTTCCTGGCGGCCGTCTTCGGTGCGGCGGTCTTGCGCGGCGACTTTGACATCGGCTTCAGTACTGCGACGGTCGTGCGGACGACCTTCTTTGTCGCACTCTTCTTCACCGTCTTCTTTGCGGCCTTCTTTGCCGTCACCTTTCTGACCGCAGGCTTCTTCACGGCCTTCTTTGCCACCACCTTCCTGGCGGCGGGCTTCTTCACTGCCTTCTTCACCGCTTTCTTCACGGCCACCTGCCTGGTGGCGGTCTTCTTCACGCCCTTCTTCACCGCCTTCCTGGCTGCGGGCCGCTTCACCGCTTTCTTCGCTGCCTTCTTCACCGCCTTCTTTGCGGCCACCTTTTTCGTCACCTTCCTGACCGGCGCTTTGCGTGCAACGGCCTTCCTGGTCGCTTTCCTGACGGCCTTGGTGGTCTTGCGGGTTGCCATGCTCGCCTCCGTGTTTTCGCCATGCACCGGCGCCTTCACGCCGTACGCGGCATCGGATAACACGCACGACATTCACGCCGGGTGAGTGAATGCGTGACCCGCATGGGTGAGCGAGTCCGCCTGCGTGATCGGGTAGCGTTGATTTGCTTGCAGGGGGGAAATGTTTGTCGTTGACCGGAGTCCATGGAGCGGGCACCCCGACCTGTGACTGCACGGAAGCCACATCGACTATCCAGCAAGAGGGAGCACCACCCATGGCCCAGGCGAATTACGGCCCCTACGAGCAATTCAGCGACGATGCGTTGATGCATCGCTACTTCGAGCTCTCGGACCACCCCGAGGAACACGCGGAAGAACTCGCCGCGATCGACGCCACCATCCAGTCGCGCCTGTCCGCGGCCTATGGCGTGGGCGGAGCCGAGTCTTCGCCCCGCGTCCGCGTCGCCTCGCCTATTTGATCCCCGCCTTGCGGAAGGCGGCTTCGATCTCCTCCGCGTAGCGTTTCTGCGCGGGATCAGCGCGATCGGCAAGCTTCAGGAACTGCTTCATCTGCTCGGGATCCAGGCGACCGCCCCCGGCCATGGCCAGTTGATCCATGCGGTACATGAAGCCACGACCGTCCTGCGGATATTCCGCGCGGAGCCGGTCGATATAAGGCGCTGCTTTCGCCGCGGCCTGCTTGTGTGCGAGGCCGGCGTCGTACAGCCACATGGTGGTGAGTTCGCGCAGTGACGCCTGCCGCTGCTTCTGATCGCCCAGGGCCTTGAGGTAATGCCGCTCGGCCTCTTCGTAACGCCCGCTGTTGTAGTACGCCGCGCCCAGCAGGTATTGGCCCCACGCGCTATCGGGCTCGGTCGCTTCCGCGCGCACCAGGTAAGGCAATGCCCACTCCGGTTCGGTGCGAAGCAGGTTCCAGCCGATCCTGCGATCGGCCCATGCGCCGCCCTTGTTGAACCGCGCCTCCTGCAGCAGGTAGGCCAATCCCTTCCACTGGTCCTTGGGCGCGTCCGTGCGCGAGTACGCCAGGTTGGCGGCGTCGTGCAGGTGGGCCTCGGTCGAACCGGTGGCAACCGCGATGTCGAGCACGTCCGCGGTTTCCTGCGTGTAGACGTCATCGAGGACCAGCCGATTGCCGCGATCGCCGAAGGGCGCTGCCTGGTACATCGCGATCTGTGGCCGCCGCGGATACAACGCGGGCAACTCGTAGGCATAGGCAAGCATCGCTTCGTACGAGCCGCCCCAGCGCGGTTCCAGCGAGCGCATCCGGTAACGCACCAGTTCGGTACAACCGGGGTCGATGCCGTGCCCCTTCTGGAAAGCCCACGCCTCCAGGTCCGCGCGCGAATCCAAGATGGCGAGGTCCATGGCCGCCACGTAGCCGGGCATCAGGCGTGGCTCGGCCTTGATCGCCTTGCGGATCAACGGCACGGCCTGGTCGGCCATGCGGGACATCTCGCGCAGGCTTTCCCGCGGCGTCTCGCTGGCCCATTTCCCGCCACGGGCCTTCCAGGCCGCGCTTACGAAGTAAACGCCGCGCGCCAGCACGGCGAAGGCACTGTCGGGCGACTTTTCCAGCCACAGGGCGGAAACGCGATCCGCATCCGCCGGCTCGCCCTGGAAGCGCTCGAAGAACGGGTGGATTTCCTCACTGAACCCGCTGTCGGAGAAGTGCCGGGCAAGTGCATCCGCCAGCAGCTTCTCCAGCGCGCCTGCTTCGCCACGCTGGAGGTAGCCCTCCACGTCGGCAAGGCTGGGCACGGCGGCGTTGTGGTACCGGCAATGCGCCTGCGCATGCCCGGCCGGCCACTTGTTCCCCGGCACGTCCGGGAACGCCAGGCAACGCTGCAAGGGATCGGCGATGCGCTCGGCGGCGCGCGCCTTGAGCAGGTAGTCGCGCCACGGCGCGGGCGCGTCCTTCAACACCTCCGCCTCGGGCCGCTCGGGAATCGGCGGCAATCCCGCCGTCGCTTCGCCTGCCAGAAGCAGGCCTGCCACCAGGCAGGCAAGATATTTCCATCCCATGGAACTCCCCCGATTTCCAGTTGGCGGCTACGGCAGCCGCGGACTCTGCAGTGCCTGGATGAAATGCGGAAGCACGTCCGGCTCCATCAGCAGCATGAACAGCACGCCGTACACCGCACCGGACAGGTGCGCGCTGTGGTTGACGTTGCCACCGCCCTGCCGGTCCTTCCAGAACGAATACGCCACGTAGCCGATGCCGTACAGGAATCCCGGCACCGGCAGCGGCGCGAGGATCCACATCCACGGATCGAGCAGGATCGAGGCGAACAGCACCGCGGACACGCCCCCCGACGCGCCCAGGCTGCTGTAGCGCGCGTCGTGGCGATGGCGCATGTAGGTCGGCAGGATCGCGATGACTATCGCCGACAGGTAGAACAGCGCATAGCCGAGCGAGCCGATGTACCGCGCCATGAAGCCTTCGACCACGCGGCCGAAGAAGAACAGCGTGATCATGTTGAACAGCAGGTGCGACCAGTCCGCATGGATGAAGCCATGCGTCAGCAGGCGGTCGTACTGCTTGTAGCGGTCGATCGCCGGCGGCCACAGGATCAGGCGCTGCAGCAGCGGCGGGCGCTCGAACGCCAGCCAGGACACCACGGCGGTCACCGCGATCAGGATGATGGTCAGCATGCGGGAGCGATCCTCGTTCCGGCCACGTTCCGCGCCCGTCAGGCGCGGTAGTGGTCCTGCATCGGGTAGCGGCGCGCGTAGAGCGCGAAAGCCAGTGCGGCAACCATCGCGAAGCCGGCGAAGAAGAACATCAGGAACGCGGTTTCGCTGAGGCCGGTCTGCGCAATGCTGGAGATGACGCCATCGTTACGGACCGCGGCGTTGCTGAGCAGCACCCACAGGTTGCCGACGGTCACCGAGAGCATCCAGAAGCTCATGATCGTGCCCTTCATCGATGTCGGCGCCTGGCTGTAGGCGAACTCGAGGCCCGTCGCCGACACCAGCACTTCGCCCATCGTCAGCAGCGCGTACGGCAGCACCTGCCAGACGATCGAAACCGGGTCGCCGCCGTCGATGGCGAGCTGCAGGCAACCGGCCACGACCCAGGCGACGGACGAGAACGCGATGCCCGTGCCCATGCGGCGCAGCGGCGTCGGCTCGATGCCGATGCGGCGCAGCAACGGGTACAGCACCAGGTTGTTGAACGGAATAATCAGCATCACCAGGGCCGGGTTCAGCGCCTGCATCTGCGCGGCCTGGAACCACGAGGGCTTGGTCATCAGCCCGCCCTGGATCACCCAGGTCGACGCCTTCTGGTCGAACAGCGACCAGAACGGCGTCACCAGCGCGAACACGATCAGGATGCGCAGCACCGCGCGCACGCCGTCGACGGCTTCGTCCGGATGCGCACCGCGGGCACGCTCCAGCTGCATGGCTGCGCCAACGCCGCCAAAGGCCATCACCAGCACCAGCGCCAGGCAGAACGCCGGCACGAACTCCAGCGAACCCACCAGCCACAGGCCGAGCGCAGCCACCGCCAGCACCGCGCCCAGCACGGCGATGACCAGCCCGGTGCGCCCCTGCCCCGCCTGCCTTGCCAACAGCGCGGTGCGCACGACGTTGAGGAACGAATGCGGGTTCGGCGGCGCCGCCGGAACGTGCACGTACTTGTGGCGCCCCGCCCAGAAGATCACGACGGCTAGGAACATCAGCGCGCCCGGAATGCCGAAGGCGATCGCCGGCCCGAGGCTGCTGAGGAAGATCGGCATCAGCAACGAGGCGAAGAAGCTGCCGAAGTTGATCGTCCAGTAGAACGCGTCGTAGACGACCTTGGCCTTGCCCTTGTTGCTCTGGTCGAACTGGTCGCCGACGAAGGCCGATACCAGCGGTTTGATGCCGCCCGACCCCAGCGCGATCAGGAACATGCCCGTGTAGAAGCCGGTAGTGTTGTCCACGAACAACGACAGGCAGACGAAGCCCAGCACGTACACCAGCGACAGCCAGAAGATCGTGTTGTACTTGCCGAAGAAACGGTCGGAGAGCCAGCCGCCCAGCAGCGGGAAGAAGTACACGCCGATGACGAAGGTGTGGAACACGTCCTTCGCCATGTGCTCGCGCTCGCCCTGCGAGGCGATGTACATCAGCAGCGTGGACACGAGGAACGGCGTCAGGATGTTGCGCATCCCGTAGAAGCCGAAGCGCTCGCAGGCTTCGTTGCCGATGATGTATGGGATCTGCCGGGGCAGCTTTCCGGTGTTGGCGTTGGCGGTGCTGGCTGTCATGGGACTCGCACGGGTTCGCGCCGGACATCCGGTTCCGGCTGGAAAAGTCAGGAAAACGGCGGGGCATGCCCGCCGACCCGCCGCAGGGTAACCCAGCCCCGGGCAGGCACGGAACTCGGCCGCCGGCCGCGCCGGCGGGAATTCAGGCCATCAGGCCCACTCGCTCAGGCCTTCGCGCGCGTACAGCGTGGCGAACGACGGTCGCGCCTTCATCCGCTGCGCCAGCGCCGCCAGGTGCGGCCAGGTCGTGGCCGGCTGCGGCATGTTGCGCGACCAGCGCATCAGCATCGCCAGGTAGAAATCGGCGGCGCTGACGTGGTCGCCGAGCAGGTACGGACCGTGCGCGCCCAGGTGCGCGTCGAGGCGATCCCACGCGGCTTCGATGCGCGGGCGGACCGCCTCGCGCACCAGCGCCTCGTTGGCGGCACCGGCGGGCTCGTGCGGGTACCACCAGATGCGGAACAGCGGCTGCACCGCATTGGCAAGGTGGAACATCCACTGCAGGTACTGCGGCCGCAGCGGGCTGTCGGGCGCGGGCGCGAAACCGCCCTGCGCGTGGCGATCGGCCAGCAGCATCGCCAGCGCGCTGCATTCGAACCGCGGCACGCCGTCGTCGACCAGCGTCGGCACCACCCCGTTGGGATTGAGCGCGAGGTATTCGGGCGATTTCTGCTCCCCGGCCTTGGTGTCGACCAGGCGCAGTTCGTGCGGCACGCCAAGTTCGATCAGGAGCCAATGCACGACCATGCTGGCGGCGCCGGGGGAGTAGTAGAGCGAATACATGCAGCGGCTCCTGTGGATGGTGCGCGGATGATCGCACGCGGCGCGCGACGCACGCACTGCTGACACCACGCCGACAGCAATCCGTGCACCTTCGCACCCCGCCGGCGTGTCGAAGCGGCTACCTTCGCGCCATTACGACGCGCCACTACGACGCGCCGTTACGACGTGCCGTTACCATCTCCTCATTCCTTCTGTCGAACCGACCATGCCCCGCACCCTCCTGCTACCTGCCAGTCTGATATCTGCCGGCCTGGCCCTCGCCCTTGCCGCCACCGCGCCCGCTGCCGCCAGCACCGACCTCGCCACGGTCTCCGAGCGCAGCGGCTTCGTGAAGACCGGCCGCTACGATGAAGTGATCGCGCTGTGCGAAGCCTTCCAGCAGCGCTATCCGGACGCCGTGCGCTGCTTCGATTTCGGCACCACACCCGAAGGCCGGCCGATGAAGGCGCTGGCGGTCAGCAGGACCGGCAAGCTGCAGGCGCAGGCCGCGCGCGACGCCGGACTGCCCGTGCTGCTGGTGCAGGGCGGCATCCACGCCGGCGAGATCGACGGCAAGGACGCGGGTTTCCTGCTGCTGCGCGAACTGCTCGATGGCAAGCGCAAGGACAACCCGCTCGACCGCCTGGTGCTGGTGTTCGTGCCGGTGTTCAACGTCGACGGGCACGAGCGTTTCGCCGCCTGGAACCGCCCGAACCAGCGCGGCCCGGAGGAGATGGGCTGGCGCACCACCGCGCAGAACTACAACCTCAACCGCGACTACGTGAAGGCCGACGCCCCCGAGATGCAGGCGATGCTGCGGCTGGCCAACGAATGGGACCCGCTGGCGATGATGGACCTGCACGTCACCGACGGCGCGAAGTTCCGGCACGACATCTCGATCATGGTCGAACCGACCGAAGGCAACGACGCGCCCTTGCGCAAGGTCGGCAAGGCGTGGCGCGACGGCGTGATCGCGCGCCTGAAGCGGCAGGGCTCGCTGCCGCTGCCGTTCTATCCCTCGTTCGTCGAATACGACAACCCGGCCTCCGGCTTCGAGCACGGGGTCGCCGCGCCGCGCTTCTCGCAGAGCTACTTCGCCCAGCGCAACCGCCTGGGCATGCTGGTCGAAACGCATTCGTGGAAGGACTACCCCACCCGCGTCCGCATCACCCGCAACACCGTACTCGCCGCCGCCGAGCTGATCGCCGCGCACGGCCGGCAGTGGCTGCAGGACGTGCATGCCGCCGACGAACGCGCGGCGCAGCTCGCCGGACAACCGGTCGCGCTCGACTACAAGGCCACCGACAAGGCGCGCACGATCGCGTTCCAGGGCTACGCCTACACGCGGACGCCGTCGGAGGTCTCCGGTGCGCTGATGACGCGCTACGACGAGAACACGCCGCAGGTCTGGCACATCCCGCTGCGCGACGAAGTCGTGCCCGATCACGTGCTCGACGCGCCGCGCGCGGGCTACCTGGTACCGGCCGCGCACGCGGCCTGGGTCGGCGCGAAGCTGCAGCAGCACGGCATCGAATTCCGCCGGCTCGACGCGCCGCTGTCGGTGGACGCCCAGGCCTTCCACGCGAGCGAAACCAGGTTCTCCGCGCAGTCGTTCGAGGGCCACCAGACGCTCACCGCCACGGGCGCGTGGCAACCGGAACGGCGCGATGTCGCCGCCGGCAGCCTGTTCGTGCCGATCGCGCAGGCGAAGGCGCGCCTGGTGATGACGCTGCTGGAACCGCAGGCCGGCGATTCGCTGCTGGCCTGGGGCGAATTCAACCCGGCCTTCGAGCGCAAGGAATACATGGAGGATTACGTCGCCGAGGAAGTCGCGCGCGACATGCTGGCCAGGGATCCGGCGCTGAAGGCGCGGTTCGAGCAGCGCCTGAAGGACGATGCCGCGTTCGCGAAGGACGCCTCCGCCCGGCTGGAGTTCTTCGCCCGCCTGCATTCGTCGTGGGACCAGGCGTACAACGTGTATCCGGTGTTGCGGATCGATCACGCGCCCGCGCCCTGACGGTTCATGGCCCCGGCCTTCCCCGCGTGCGGGAAGGCTGGGATGCGGGCCGACGCGGCGATAACGCGACCGGCCCCACGGATCCAACCGAAGCCCCTTCGAACCGACCGTTCGCGCAAAGCCCAAGGCCCGGCAACAGGACTTTCCGCCTAGAGCCCACGGGTCCCGATCACGCTAGGCTGCGGTCTTTATGTCTGCCGGGCCTACGCAATGACCTACCCTCGCCGCCTGCTCGTCGTCGCGCTCGCCAGCGCGATCTCCGTCTCCGCCGCCGCGCAGAACCCGCCGGCACCGCAGCCGCAACCCGCGCCACAGGCCAAGCAGCAGCTCGAGCAGGACGCGCTCGATCCGGCCGGCACCGATCCGGCCAAGGCCTCGCCGCAGACGGCCAAGGGTCGCAGCAAGCCGGGCGAAGCCGCCAAGGAAGAACCGAAGTGGGACGTCAGCGCCGCGCACGGCCCGACCAAGGCCGTGCGCTTCAGCACCGACGAAGGCACGTGGATGGACGTCGACGTGGCGCCCGATGGCCGCGAAGTCGCGTTCTCGCTGCTGGGCGACCTGTATCGCCTGCCCATCGGCGGCGGACAGGCCAAGCGCGTGACCAGCGGCCCGGCCTGGGACGTGCAGCCGCGCTGGTCGCCGGACGGCAAGGAACTCGCCTTCACTTCCGACCGTGGCGGCGGCAACAACCTGTGGCGCGTTCGTGCCGACGGCAGCAATGCCGCGCAGGTCACCAAGGAAGACTTCCGCCTGCTCAACAACCCGGCGTGGACGCCCGACGGCCAGTACCTGATCGGCCGCAAGCACTTCACTGGCGAGCGCTCGCTCGGCGCGGGCGAGCTGTGGCTGTACCACGTCAGCGGCGGCGGCGGCCTGCAGCTGACCAAGCAGAAGAACGACCAGCAGGACCTGGGCGAACCAGCCGTGTCGCCGGACGGCCGCTACGTCTACTTCTCCGAAGACGTCAGCCAGGGCCCGTCGTTCCAGTACAACAAGAACCCGCATGACGTGATCTACGCGATCAAGCGCCTGGATCGCGAGAACGGCCGCATCGAGACGCTGATCGCCACGCCCGGCGGCGCGGTGCGTCCGCAGCCCTCGCCAGACGGCAAGTCGCTCGCCTTCGTCAAGCGCGTGCGCGATAAGTCGGTACTGCACGTGATGGACCTCGCCAGCGGCGAAGTGCGCCCGGTGTGGGACGGCCTCTCGCACGACCAGCAGGAGGCGTGGGCGATCTTCGGCCCGTACGCGAATTACGACTGGACCCCGGATTCCAAGGCCGTGGTGATCTGGGCGCAGGGCAAGCTCTGGCGCGTCGACATCGCCAGCGGCAAGCCGGCGAACATCGCCTTCAATGCCGACGTCGAACAGACCGTCGCCGAACCGCTGCGCTTCGAGCAGAAGATCGACGAAGGCAACTTCGCGCCGAAGATGATCCGCGACGTGGCGACATCGGCCGACGACAGGACGCTGATCTTCCACGCGGTCGGCCAGCTGTGGCGCAAGCGCCTGCCAGACGGCAAGCCCGAACGCCTCACCGGCAACGACGGCGTCTACGAATACCAGCCCAGCTTCAGCCCCGACGGTCGCAAGCTGCTGTACACCACGTGGACCGACGCCGGCATGGGCGCGATCTACGTGCGCGACGCCAACGGTGGCGGTACCGGCAAGCGCCTCACCCAGGAAAAGGGCTTCTACTACGGGCCGCGCTTCTCGCCCGACGGCCGCCGCATCGTCTACAGCAAGTCCGGCGGTGGCGGCCTGACCGGTTCGCTGTGGTCCGGCGACCGCGGCATCTACGTGATGCCGGCCGACGGCGGCAAGGCCGTGCGCGTCGCGCTCGAAGGCGACGCGCCGCAGTTCAGCGCCGACGGCAAGCGCGTGTACTTCCTCACCGGCGGCGGGCTGAAGAAGAAGCTGATGTCGGTCGGCCTCAACGGCGAGGAGCCGCGCGAGGTGTTCGACCTCAAGTACGTCGATGCGGTCACCGTGTCGCCCGACGGCAAGTGGGTCGCGTTCACCGAACTGTTCAACGCCTACGTCGCCCCGCTGGTCGCCACCGGCAAGGTGGTGGAGCTGAGCAAGGACAGCAAGGCGATACCGGTCACCCAGGTCAGCGCCGACGTCGGCAGCTACCTGCACTGGAGCGCGGACAGCAAGGCGCTGCACTGGATGGTCGGCGACCGCTATTTCACCCGCGACCTCACCCAGAGCTTCGCCTTCCTCCCGGGTGCGCCGGCCGAACTGCCCAAGCCCAGCGCCAACACCGGCATCGCGGTCGGGCTGACCGTGCCGGTCGACCAGGCCAAGGACGTGGTCGCCTTCACCCACGCCCGCATCGTCACCATGCGCGATGCCGAGCGCACGCAGGAAGTGATCGAGGACGGCACCGTGCTGGTGCGCGGCGACATGATCGAGGCCGTCGGCGCGAACGTCGCCATTCCGGCCGGCGCGCGCGTCATCGACGCCGGCGGCAAGACCATCGTCCCGGGCTACGTCGACGTGCACGCGCACGCCGCGCACTTCGGCCAGGGCGTGGTGCCGCAGCAGAACTGGGCGTACTACACCAACCTCGCCTTTGGCGTCACCACCATGCACGACCCGTCGGCGACGACCGAGTTCGTGTTTTCCGAAAGCGAACTGCAGAAGAGCGGCCGCATGGTCGGCCCGCGCGTGTTCTCCACCGGCACGATCCTGTACGGCGCCGACGGCGACTTCAAGGCGGTGGTGAACTCGCTCGACGACGCGCGCAGCCACCTGCGCCGCATGAAGGCGAACGGCGCCTTCAGCGTGAAGAGCTACAACCAGCCGCGTCGCGAGCAGCGCCAGCAGATCAACACCGCCGCGCGCGAGTTGGGCATGCTGGTCGTGGAGGAAGGCGGTTCGACCTTCCACCACAACATGACCATGGTGCTCGACGGCGTCACCAGCATCGAGCACAACATCCCGGTCGCGCCGCTGTACAAGGACGTGGTCGAGATGTGGCGCCAGACCGACGTGCGCAACACGCCGACCCTGGTGGTCAGCTACGGCGGCCTGTCGGGCGAGTACTGGTGGTACGCGCACGACAACGTGTGGGAGGACAAGAAGCTCAACCGCTTCTTCCCGCGCGAGACGCTGGACGCACGCAGCATCCGCCGCGAAACCGCGCCGGACTGGGATTACTGGCACCTCGAAGTCGCCAAGTCGGCGAAGAAGCTGCGCGATGCCGGCATCAAGATCCAGGTCGGCGGCCACGGCCAGTTGCAGGGCCTGTCGCCGAACTGGGAAATCTGGATGCTCACGCAGGGCGGCTTCAGCAACTTCGAGGCCCTGCGCGCGGCCACCATCGACGGCGCCGACCTGCTCGGCCTGTCCAAGCAGATCGGCTCGATCGAAGCGGGCAAGCAGGCCGACTTCGTCGTGCTCAACTCCAATCCGCTGGAACAGATCCGCAGCACCATCGACACGCGCTACGTGATGGTCGACGGCCGCCTGTTCGACGTCGACGCGGACATGGCGGAAATCGGCAACCGCGCCAGCAAGGCACCGGAGTTCTACTGGCAGCGCCATCGCGACGGCCAGACCTTCGGCCTGGAGTACGGACCGACCGCGGTCTGCCATTGCCCGAAGGGCCACGGCGCGCACACGCACGACGACTGAACCGGTCACGCAACGATGCGCGGCGCGCGCCGCGACGTCACCGCAATGTGACGCGGCGCACGCGGCGGCAAGCCCATGCCCACCGGCGCAGGTGTAGCCTGCGCCGGTTGTCTTTTCCGGGAAGCTCCATGACTGCGCGCCGCGCCACGCTGCTGTTGTCCATCGTCCTGCCGCTGATCGCCTGCCAGCCGTCCGGCCCGGCCGATCCGGCGACCGCGACCGATGCCGCAACGCCGTCATCGCCGTCCGCTTCCACGCACAAGACCGCCACGACGGTGACCCGCTGGCAGTGCGACAAGCTCACGGTCGCGACGCACTTCGACGACGCGTCGCTCGAATCGATCACCCTGGAAACGCCCGAGCGCACGCTCACGCTCAAGTCGATGGCGAACGAGGACGGCGCGCGCTTCGCCGACGCCGCCGGCAACGAGTTCTGGAGCCGCCCCGGCAAGGTCAGCCTGAGCCTGCTCGGCCAGCCCGCGATGGCTTGCCGCAAGACCCGCGCTGCGGCTTCGGCGCAGCGCTAGCCGATCCGTCCCGCGAACGGATCCGGATCGCCCGCGAACAGGCGCCGCGACAACTCGCGCTCGTCCGCTTCGATCTCGCCGATGAACTCGCGCGCATTGCCCAACCGGGCGAAGGCGGAGAAGCCGCGTTCGAGGAATCCCTGCAATTCGCCCAGTCCGGCCGCCTTCGCCGGCCCGCGCGAGAGTTTCAGCAGCATCGCCACCCCGGGCATGCGCAGCGCCCCGGCCAGGCCGGTGCCGACGTGCGCGATCAGGTCGATCTGGTGGCTGCGCAGCCGTGGCAGCCCGGCTTCGCGGTAGGCCTGCGCGTACAGCGGCGCATCCAGGCGCCGGCGCCGCGACGGCATCGCTTCCAGCACGTGGGCCAGGCGCAGGTCGAAGGCGTGGGTGAGCAGGCCGAGTTCGATCGCGTTGGACAGGGTTTCCAGCAACGTCGCCGGCAACAGCCGCTGCATCGTCGGCAGCACGCGCGCGATGTCGGCGTCGCGACGGCTGAAATCGCGGTCGTTGTAGACGTCGCTGAGGAAGAACTGCGCCGCGGGCCGGCGGGTCGGATCACGCAGGAAGCGGTCGAAGCTGGCTTCCAGGCGCCGGGCCTGCCAGCGCCGCACCTCCGGCAACCAGCGCAGGTGGTTGCGCGGTTCGCGCTCGGGATCGTGCACGGCCTGGTGCCGGGCCAGCAGGCAGCCCAGGCGCTTGGGAAGATCTCGGTTCCGGGACATCGGGGGGATGATCCCGAGCCGGGGCCCTACAGGCAACCGGCGCGCCTGACGGGCACCCCATTCCGCGCGCGGCCGGTCCGTTACACTCGGCCCACTGATCCCGGCTCCGACTGGTTCGCCCGCGCGCATGCTGTCCTTCCATACCGCCCGCCAGAGGGCGCGCAAAGCCTCCGACAAGACCCCACCGCGCATCGGCCTGGCCGTCGCCGGTGGCGGGCCCATCGGTGGCATGTACGAACTGGGCGCGCTGCGCGCGCTCGATGAAGCCATCGAGGGCCTCGACCTGTCGCGGCTGGATTGCTACGTCGGTGTCAGCAGCGGCGCGTTCCTCGCCGCCAGCCTCGCCAACCGGATCGGCACCGAGGAGATGTGCCGGATCTTCCTCACCGGCGACAGCGACGACGTGCAGTTCCGACCCGAAGCCTTCATGCGACCGGCCGTCTTCGAGTACATGCGCCGCGCCTCGGCGTTCCCGCGCCTGGCCGCGGACTGGTGGCGCGAGCTGCTGTTCTCGCCTGGCGACTTGCGCTGGCCGGATTTCCTCACCCGCTTCGGCGGCCTGGTCCCGACCGGCCTGTTCGACAACACCGAGGTCGAACGCTTCCTGCGCGACGTGTTCACCCGTCGCGGCCGCAGCAACGACTTCCGCCAGCTCGATTCGCGCCTGTACGTCATCGCCGTCGATCTCGACAGCGGCGAAGCGGTGCGTTTCGGCGGCAAGCAATGGGACGACGTGCCGATCTCGCAGGCCATCCAGGCCAGCGCGGCCCTGCCCGGCCTGTATCCGCCGGTGGAAGTGCGCGGCCGCCACTTCGTCGACGGCGCCCTGCGACGCACGATGCACGCCTCGGTCGTGCTCGAGCGCGGCATCGACCTGATGCTCGGGGTGAACCCGCTGGTGGCGTTCAATTCGGGCGCCGACATCGGCGTCGCGGCGAGCAGCCCCGGCCGCCTCGCCGCGGGCGGCCTGCCCGCCGTGCTCTCGCAGACGTTCCGCACGCTGCTGCAGTCGCGCATGCAGATCGGCCTGGCCAAGCACCAGCAGCAGTTCCCCGACATCGACCAGTTGATCTTCGAACCGAACGCACAGGACGGCGAACTGTTCTTCACCAACGCCTTCAGCTTCGCCAACCGCCAGCGCATCGCCGAGATCGCCTACCGCAACGTGATGGCCGACCTGCGCACGCGCGGCGACACGCTCGCGCCGGTGCTGGCCGCGCACGGGCTGCGCGTGCGCGAGGACATCGCCGGCGACGCGAGCCGCTCGATCCTCGACGGCCTGCAACCGCGACCGCGCCGGACCGAAACCACGGCGCGCCTGCATCGCGCGCTCAATGACCTCGACGCACTGGTGGCCTCGCGGCACTGAGTCCGTTGCCGCGCCCGCCATGACCGCGGGCCTTGGTGTGAAAGCTCTAGACAACGCCGCGATCTTGCAGCCATCACCCAACTCCCAGCCGGGATCGAGCCATGGCCAAGTTCAAGAAGACCGCGAAGAAGACTGCACGTGCCACCAAGGGCGCCTCTGCCAAGGCCAGCGCACAGCAGGCCGAGCAACTGTCGAAGACCTTGAGCGAATCCGCACAGCAGGTGTGGCTCGCCGGCGTCGGCGCCTTCAGCCGCGCGCAGACCGAAGGCACCAAGCTGTTCGAGGCCCTGATCAAGGAAGGCCTGAAGCTCGAAAAGAACGCGCTCAAGTTCGCCGGCGGCCAGGCCGATGTCGTGCGCGGCGCCGTGGAGAGCAAGGTCGGCCAGGCACGCGAACGCGCCACCGACACCTGGGATCGCCTGGAAAAGGTCTTCGAGGACCGCGTGCAGCGCGCCCTGACCAAGCTCGGCGTTCCCGGCCGCGACGACCTCGCCGAACTCACCCGCAAGGTCGATTCGCTGACCGCCGAACTGCGCAAGCAGAACGGCAAGCCGGCGGCGAAGAAGGCCACCAAGACCGTGCGCAAGCCGGCCGCGCGCAAGAGCCGCACGGCTGCGCCGTCGGCCTGATCGCCGCGACCTGATCCATCCCGGCGGCGCAACCGGCGCCGCCCGCATCACCGATTCACAGCACGTTTCACGCCCGCCAGTCCCCGACGCAGCTCCCCTCCCCTTGCGATTCGGACTGGCGGGCTTTTTGTTGCCCGGCCACTGACGTTCTTCACGTTCTCGGCCTCGTGGCGCTGACGTATAGTTCGCGCTCGGCCACCAGGGTTGGATCAATGTCGGTAACGTCGCTCCTGCTTGCATCCGCAGTCACCCTGGTGCTCGGTGGCGGCGCCACCGCGTGGCTGTGGCTGGTGCAACGCCCGAACGCCGAACGCAGCGAAGGCCTGAAGCTGCTGGCCGCGATGCGCTGGCGCGAATTCTCCCGGCTCGTGCTCGACGGCCTGCGCAGCCGCGGCTTCGAGCCGGAAGCGGTCGAGGACGCCGCCGAGCGCGGCCAGGATTCCGTGATCCACGTCCGCCGCAACCAGCAGGCTTGGCTGCTCGCCTGCAAGCACGGGCTCAATTACCGCATCACCCAGTCCATGGTCGGCGACATGGCCGATGCCATCCGTTTCCACGGCGCGGCCGGTGGCGTGGTGGCGACGCTGGGCGAAGTCGAGTCGCAGGCACGCAAATTCGCGACCGGCCACGTGGAGCTGTTCGACGGCCACGCGCTGTGGCCTATCGTGGAGGCGCAGCTTTCGGCCGGCGTGCGCGACGAGCTGGCGGGCAAGGCGCAGGCGGCCACGAAGCGGCAGATCGCGGTCGCGTGGGCCGCGGCGCTCACGCTCGGGCTGGTGGCGGCGCTGGTGGCGCCGAAGGGCGATGACGCGGAAGCCGTCGATCCGGTCGCCGCTGCGACACCGGCTCCGCCACAAGCGGCCGCGCCGACGGTGCAACCTGCAGGCACGGTGCCCGGCGATGCCGCCGCCGCAGCCCCCGAAAGCGAGGACGAGCAACGCGACGACGTGATCCGCATGGTGGCCACGGTGCCGGGCGTGGAGCGCGCGATGTGGAGCACACGCTCCACCCTGCTGATCTACCTCACCGACGAGTCGGTCGACCCGGTGCGCAACATCTGCGGGATCATGGAGAAGCACGAAGGCCTGCGCACCTCGCGCCTGCACCTGCAGCCGCCGGCGGGCGCGACCCGACCCGCGCGCTTCCTGCAGTGCGCGACGTACTGACGCCAGCCACGGCGGCATGAAAAAACGCGGCCTTGCGGCCGCGTTTTTCGTTTGCCTCGGTCAATCAGTTGCCGGCATCCGTTACCAGTGGACGCCGCGCATCAACGCGGCGAAGGCGATCTGTTCGTTGCTCGGCTGCGACTCGCCCTTGAGCGCCTTCTTGTCGCCCTTGGCGGCGGCCGAATCCGGGAACAGCTCGAACGCCGTGCTCATCACCACCTCGTAGGCCTTCGGCGCCACCGCGTTGATCACCGAGGCGAAGATGCCCAAGCGCGTGGCGATGCGGCTGGGGCGTTCGATGATGCCCTTCACCACCAGGTCCGCCGCCTCGTCCGGCGTCAGCGTCGGCACGCTCTCGTACATCTTGGTCGGCGCGATCATCGGCGTCTTCACCAGCGGCATGTTGATCGTGGTGAAGCTGATGCCCTTGCCCGACAGTTCGCCCTGCGCGCAGCGGCTGAACGCATCCAGCGCCGCCTTCGATGCGACATAAGCGGAGAAACGCGGCGAGTTGGCCAGCACGCCGATCGAGGAGATGTTGATGATGTGGCCGCGGCGGCGCTGGGTCATGCCCGGCATGAAGCCCATGATCAGGCGCAGGCTGCCGAAGTAGTTCAGCTGCATCGTGCGCTCGAAATCGTGGAAGCGGTCGTAGCTGAGCTCGATCGAACGGCGGATCGAACGGCCGGCATTGTTTATCAGCACGTCGACGTGGCCATGGTCCTTCAGCACGGTCGCGACCAGGCGGTCGCAATCAGCCATGTCGGACAGGTCGGCGGTATAGGCGAAGACCTTGCCGCCGGCCTTCTTCATCTCGTCGCGCGCCTTGAACAACTCCTCCTCGCCGCGTGCCACGATCACGGTGATCGCGCCGGCCTCGGCCACGCGCTGCGCGGTCGACAGGCCGATGCCCGACGAGCCGCCGGTGATCAGCACGACCTTGCCCTTGACCTTGCCCTTCAGCGAACGATCGACGAACAGGTCCGGGTCGAGGTGGCGCTCCCAGTAGTCCCACAGGCGCCACGCATAGCTCTCCAGCGGCGGCACCGCGATGCCGCTGCCGCGCAGCGCGCGCTCGGCCTCGCGGTTGTCGAAGCGCGTGGGATAGGTGATGAACTTGAGGACTTCCTTCGGGATCTTGAAGTCGCGCAGCAGCATGCCGACGAAACGCCGCACCGGCGGCAGGTTGCCTACCGCGGCGCGGATACCGCTGGGCACGAAGGCGAACATGCGCGCGTCGATGCGCATGGTCATCTCCGGCGCATGGCCGGCGCGGCAGAAGGTGTTGAGCACCTCGCCCACGCGCATCGGTTCGGGATCGGTCAGGTGGAAGCAATGGCCGTCCAGCTTCGGCTTGTGCGCGATGTGGTCCATCGCATTGACCACGTAGTCCACCGGCACGATGTTGATGCGACCGCCCTCGATGCCGAGCGTCGGCATCCATTGCGGCAGCATCTCGCGCAGCTTCTTGATCAGGGTGAAGAAGTAGTACGGGCCGTCGATCTTGTCGATCTCGCCGGTCTGCGAATGGCCGACCACCATGCCCGGGCGGTAGATGCGCCACTTGATGCGCTTCTCCTTGCGCACCAGGCCTTCGGACTCGTGTTTGGTGGCGAGGTAGGGATCGTCCAGGCCTTCGGCCTCGTCGAACATGTCCTCGCGGAACACGCCCGGGTACATGCCGGCGGCCGCGATCGAACTGGTGTGGTGGAAGCAGCCGGCGCCGAGCGCGGCGGCCAGGTCCAGCGCGTGCTGGGTGCCTTCGATGTTGGCCGTGCGCTGCGAGGCCGCGTCCGCGGTCAGGTCGTAGATCGCGGCCAGGTGGAAGAAATGCTTGATCTTGCCGGTGAGCGCCTTGACCTGGGCGGCGCTGACCCCGCAACGGGCGCCGGTCATGTCGCCGGCGACGACCACGACCCGCTTGGGGTCCCAGCCCATCTTCTTGGCGATGGCATCGAACTTCTTTTGCGAATCCTTGCGCACCAGCACGTGCACCGTGCCCTTGCGTTCCAGCAGCTTGCTGACCAGGTAGCGACCGATGAATCCGGTGGCGCCGGTGACGAAGTAGCTCATGCCCCTGCTCTCCCGAGAACGCCGGCGTGGTGGAGTTGCGAAGCGAGCGCCGGTCTTGCGGCTAACGTTGCCAGAGCCCGCCCCCGCCCACAATGCCTCCCCGTATTGACCGTGCCATGACCCCATGCTGTTATGCCGCATCCTCTGCATGGAGCCGCCGACATGGCCGATCTGAAGACCCAATTCGAACAGGCCGCGAAGGACGTCCACGCGCTGGCCGAGCGCCCCGACAACGACACCCTCCTGCGCCTGTACGCGCTCTACAAGCAGGGCGCGGAAGGCGACGTATCCGGCGCCAAGCCGGGCTTCTTCGATTTCGTCGGCACCGCCAAGTACGAGGCGTGGGCCAAGCTCAAGGGCACCGGCCAGGACGACGCGATGAAGAAGTACGTCGACCTGGTCAAGAAGCTGCGCGGCTGAGCCCGCGATGGCCCGGCAGACCCGCCAGCGCATCCTCGATGCCAGCCTGGCCATGTTCAACGCGCAGGGCGAGCCCAACGTCACCACCAACCACATCGCCGACGAGCTGGAGATCAGCCCCGGCAACCTGTACTACCACTTCCGCAACAAGGACGACATCATCGAGCAGCTGTTCGCGCGCTTCGAGGAGCGCATGGACGCCGCGCTGGCCGCGCCGGAAGGCCGCCTGCCCGGGCTCGAGGACATCTGGCTGCAGCTGCACCTGGTGTTTGAGTCGATCTGGGACTACCGCTTCCTCTACCGCGACCTGGTCGAGATCCTCAGCCGCAACCGCCGCCTGCGCCTGCGCTTCGCCCGCATCCTCAAGCGCGCCGACGAGCAGGCGCACGCGGTCATGCGCGGGCTGTCGCAGGCCGGCGTGATGCGCGCCTCGGGCGCGGAACTGGCCGCGACCGCCACCAACGTGCTGGTGATCGCCACCTTCTGGCTCAACTACGCCTCGGCGCGCGGCGACAAGGACGAACACGAAGCGATCCGCGCCGGCATCGTGCAGGTGATGATGCTGCTGGCGCCGTTCCTGCACGACGCCGAACGCCTGCACCTCAACAACCTGACGCGGGCGTACATCGACTGACGCCCGCACCCACCGCACATCAACCGACGTGGGCCGCGCCCACCTGACCAGGAGTTCGCCATGGCCGCCGCAAAATGGGCTGCATTCCCGCACGACGCCAAGGGTTTCGCGTACGCAGGCGACGCGTTGAAGAAGGCCTGGCCGCAGCTGCACGCCGGCGATTGCGAACCGTTCCCCGACGCCAAGCACGCCGCCGCGCTGCTGAAGGCCGCCGGCAAGGCCGCACCCAAGCTCGATGCCGACGCCTTGGCCTCCGCGCTGCAGGACGCCTGGCGCGCCTTCCACCACGGCGACTTCAAGGCCGCCTTCGATGCCGGCGAGAAGCTCGGCCCGGTCGGCGCCTCGGTCGCGGTGAAGGCGATCGGCATCCACGCCAGCTACCTGGTCGACGGCGACGCCGAGAAGCTCAAGCGCTTCGAGCAGGCCGCCAAGCTCGCCGAAGCCGCGGTCAAGGCCCTGCCCGACGAAGCCAACAGCCATTACCGCCTCGCCTTCGCCCTGGGCCGCTACAGCCAGGGCCTGTCGATCGTGAAGGCGCTGAAGGAAGGCATCGCCACCAAGGTGCGCAGCGCGCTGGACACCACGCTGGAACTCGCCCCCAAGCACGCCGAAGCGCACACCGCGATGGCGGTCTACCACGCGGAGATCGTCAACAAGATCGGCGCACTGATCGGCGGCATGACCTACGGCGCCAAGCCCGCCGAGGCCGAAAAGCACATCAAGACCGCGCTCAAGCTGACCCCCAACTCCCCCATCGCCCACATCGAGCACGGCAACGTGCTGATGCTGCTGTACGGTGACAAGAAGGAAGACGACGCCGCGGCCGCCTACGAAAAGGCCGCCAAGGCCAAGCCGCTGGATGCGATGGAAGCGCTGGACGCGGCGTACGCGCGCGAGCAGATCGAATGAAGGGCTGATCCGGGACAGGACCTGGAAAATCCGGGGTGCGCCCAGTTGATCCGCAGCGCCAGAGCCCCTAGAATGCGCGGCCCAGCATCGCTTCGGCGACGCATCGGGCGGTTAGCTCAGCGGTAGAGCATTGCCTTCACACGGCAAGGGTCGCAGGTTCGAACCCTGCACCGCCCACCATATTCGACAAGGCCGCCTGCCCAGGCGGCCTTTGTCGTTCTGGGGCCGGCGAAGGCCGATTCAGGCAATCGACGCGGTCCGCGGGTGCCGCAGGCCGCTTCCGGTTGGAGCAAGGCCGCTGCAGCCCCTGAAGCGCGCAGAATAGGCCGCCGAATTCGCGAGCCGGACGACGATGGAAGACACCCGCCTGTATCACAACCCGCGCTGCTCGAAGTCGCGCGGCGCCCTGGAACTGCTGCACGAGCGCGGCATCCAGCCGCGTGTCGTCGCCTATCTGGACACGCCGCCCGACGCGGACGAGCTGCGTGCGCTGCTGCAGATGCTGGCGTTGCCGGCGCGCGCACTGCTGCGTACCGGCGAGGACGAGTACCAGGCACTGGGACTGGCGGATCCGGCGTTGTCCGAAGCCGCCCTGATCGCGGCGATGGTCGCGCATCCGCGCCTGATCGAACGGCCGATCTTCGTCCACGACGGCCGCGCGGTACTCGGGCGCCCGCCGGAGCAGGTGCTCAGCCTGCTCTGAACCGCCACCACGGCGCTTACCAGGATTTGCTGTCGCGCATCCGGCGCACGCGTTCGGGCGCGGCGAAGGAGTCGCTGCGCGCCTGCGCCCAGAACGTGCGGAATACCGCATGGTCCGGCTCCCGCAGCAGCAGCTCGCCGGGTTCGAGGAAGCGATAGAGCGCGGCCAGCGAGCGGACCTCGATGGGCGACACGCGGCGCAGGATGTGTTCCGGCCCGAGCTGTCCGGGATGCTCCAGTCCGGCGGCCGCCAGCAGGTCGCGCAGCGCCTTCAGCGTGTTCTGGTGGAAATTCAGCACCCGGGTCGCCTTGTCCGGCACGTCGAGGTGCTGCCAGCGCGACGGGTCCTGCGTCGCCACGCCGGTCGGGCAGCGGTCGGTGTGGCAGTTCAGCGACTGGATGCAGCCCAGGGCGAACATGAAGCCGCGCGCGGCGTTGCACCAGTCGGCGCCCATCGCCATGGTGCGCGCGATGTCGAACGCGCTGGTGATCCGTCCCGCCGCGCCGATGCGGATGCCGCTGCGCAGGTCGAGCCCGACCAGGGTGTTGTGGACCAGCATCAATGCTTCGTGCATCGGCACGCCGACGTGATCGATGAACTCCGCGGGCGCCGCGCCGGTGCCGCCTTCGGCGCCGTCGACCACGATGAAGTCGGGATGCAGGCCGGTCTCGTGCATCGCCTTGGCGATGCCGAACCACTCCCAGGGATGGCCGATCGCCAGCTTGAAGCCGGTCGGCTTGCCGCCGGAGGCCTCGCGCAAACGCGTCACGAACTCCAGCAGTCCAACCGGCGTGCTGAATGCGCTGTGCTGCGACGGGGAAACGCAATCCACGCCCATCGGCACGCCACGCGTGGCCGCGATCTCGGCGCTGATCTTCGCCGCCGGCAGCACGCCGCCATGCCCTGGCTTGGCGCCCTGCGACAGCTTGATCTCGATCATCCGCACCTGCGGATCGCGGGCGCAGGCGATGAAGCGGTCGAGGTCGAAACGCCCCTGCCCGTCACGGCAGCCGAAGTAGCCAGAACCGATTTCCCACACCAGGTCGCCGCCGTGCTCGCGGTGGTACGGCGAGATCGAGCCTTCGCCGCTGTCGTGATAAAAACCGCCGGCCTTCGCCCCGCGATTCAGTGCACGGATGGCGTTGGCGGACAGCGAGCCGAAGCTCATCGCCGAGATGTTGAACACGCTCGCCAGGTACGGCTGCGCCCGGTTCTCGCCGACGGCGACCCGGAAATCGTGGGACGCCGGGTGCGTCGGCAGCAGCGAATGGTTGATCCATTCGTAGTCGGGCGCGTAGACATCCTGCAGGGTGCCGAACGGACGCGTGTCGTTGACCGACTTCGAGCGCTGGTAGATCAGCGCGCGCTGCTGGCGCGAGAACGGCGTCTCCGCGGTGTCCGACTCGATGAAGTACTGGCGCATCTCCGGGCCGATCGACTCCAGCCCGTAGCGGAAATGCGCGAGCAAGGGATAGTTGCGGCGCAGCGTGCTGCGCTTCTGCAGCAGGTCGAGGGTACCCACGATCGCCAGCACGCCGAATGCGGCGACGGCGAACCACCACGCTCCGGAACGCCACGCGGCAATCGCAGCGGAACCGGCGAGGAGCAGGAGGCTGGCGACGTAGGCGGCGTAGCGCATGGACTGCTCCCGGTTCGGTGACTGCAGGATTCGCTGGCTACGGAATCACTAGCTAGAGCGGCAACAACAGGCTACAGGCGCGCGTCGACCTGGTCGCGCGGAAACAAACTCTTGATGTCGTAGAGCAGCGCGCCCTCGCGGCCGTACCTGCGCACGCCTTCGGCCCCGAGCGCGCGGTACTGGTCGTGCGCGACCGCGAGCACGATCGCATCGTAGCGTCCCGCCTCCGGCTCGGACTCGAGCAGGTCGACGCCGTATTCGTGCCTGGCCACCGCCGGATCCGCCCACGGGTCGTGGATATCGACCTGCGCGCGGTACTCGCGGAAGCGGTCCGCCAGCTCCACCACGCGGGTATTGCGCAGGTCCGGGCAGTTCTCCTTGAAGGCGATGCCCAGGATCAGAATGCGCGCACCGGCCACGGCGATGTCGCGCTGGATCATCAGCTTGATGACCTCGTTGGCGACGTGTTCGCCCATCGCATCGTTGATGCGGCGGCAGGACAGCAGGATGTCCGGGTAGTAGCCGGTCTCCTGCGCCTTCTGGATCAGGTAGTAGGGATCGACGCCGATGCAATGCCCGCCGACGAGGCCGGGGCGGAACGGCAGGAAATTCCACTTGGTCCCGGCCGCTTCCAGCACTTCGGTAGTGTCGAGGCCGAGGCGCTGGCAGATCAGCGCGAACTCGTTGACGAAGGCGATGTTGGCGTCGCGCTGGGTGTTCTCGATCACCTTCGCCGCCTCGGCGACGCGCAGGCTGGAAGCCTTGTGCGTACCGGCAGGAATGATGCTGCGATACAGTGCGTCGACGAAGTCGGCGGCCTCCGGTGTCGAACCGGAGGTGACCTTGGGAATGTCGACGAGGCGACGCTTGCGGTCGCCGGGGTTGATCCGCTCCGGGCTGTAGCCGACGAAGAAGTCGACGTTGAAGCGCAGCCCCGACGCCGCTTCCAGCTCGGGCACGCAGATCTCCTCGGTCGCGCCGGGGTAGACCGTGGATTCGTAGATCACAGTGTCCCCGGCCGCGAGCACGCGCCCGATGCCGCGGCTGGCTTCGATCAGCGGGGTGAAATCCGGGCGCTTGTGCGCGTCCACCGGCGTCGGCACGGTGACGATGTAGACGTTGCGTCCGCGCAGGTCGGCGGTGTCGGCGCTGAAGCGCAGCTTCGATGCGGCGGAGAAATCCTCGGCGCGGCTTTCGTGGTTGCCGTCGCGACCCTCGCGCAATCCGGCGATGCGTTGCGCGTCGATGTCGTAACCGAGCGTGTCGTACTGCTTGCCGAATTCGATGGCGAGGGGAAGCCCGACGTAACCAAGGCCGATCACGGCGATGCGCGCATTGCGGGGATCCAGCATTCGACCTGCCCTTTCGTCCTGCCCTGGAACGGGGGCCGCGGCGGCCCGGATGGTGCCTGGGGCGGGACTCGAACCCGCATGGGGTCGCCCCCGGCGGATTTTAAGTCCGCTGCGTATACCGGTTTCGCCACCCAGGCGCGGCGACAAGCTTACCCGTACAAAAAAGCCCGGCAATGCCGGGCTTCTTCTTGAAACTGGAGGCCGAGGTCGGAATTGAACCGGCGTACGCGGATTTGCAGTCCGCTGCATAACCACTCTGCCACCCGGCCGGATGACTGCTTTTGAAAAATACCGCCTTAAAGCGACGCTCCGGATTCTGTCACACCGCCGGTGATTCGCAAACCGCGCGGCACTGACGATCCGAAAAAAACGAAGCCCCGCGAACGGGGCTTCGTAACAAACTGGAGCGGGAAACGAGACTCGAACTCGCGACCCCGACCTTGGCAAGGTCGTGCTCTACCAACTGAGCTATTCCCGCGGAAGAGCCGTCATTTTAGGCATACAAACGGCAGTGTCAACACCTGAATGCAGATTTGTCGCCGCCCGCAGCACCCGGGCCGGCGTTCCTTCAGGAGTTGCGCGCGTCCTCGCGCAAGGCCGGCCACGCGGCGCGCAGGTAGGCCAAGCCCGACCATAGGGTCAGCAACGCCGCGACCGCCAGCATCCAGTCGCCGATGACGAAAGGAATGCTGGGCTTGTCGCCGAATTTATCGGGGACGAAATACAGCAGGATCGTCAACGCCACCATCTGCACGATGGTCTTGATCTTGCCGATGCTGGCGACCTTCACCTTCGCCCGCTGACCGAGCTCGGCCATCCACTCGCGCAGCGCGGACACGGCGATTTCGCGCCCCACGATCACCGCCGCCCACAACGCCATCCACGGGGTCGGATGCTTCTGCACGATGAGCAGCAGCGCCACCGCCACCATCAGCTTGTCCGCGACCGGGTCCAGGAACGCGCCGAACGCGGACGACTGGTTGTAGGCGCGCGCGATCCAACCATCCAGCCAATCGGTCACCGAGGCCAGGATGAACACGAACGCCGCCGCGAAATTCGTCCACTTGAAGGGGAGGTAGAACACCAGGACCAGCACCGGGATCAGCAGGATCCGCAGCAGGGTCAGGAGGGTCGGTACGGTCAACTTCATCAGGACGGGGCGGTTCGGGGCTGGGGCCAGTGTATGGGCAATTCGTGGACGGCGGGCGGCTCAGGGCTCGACGCCATGCAGCGCCGCGTAGATGCGCTCGGCCAGCGCCGCATTCACGCCCTCGACCCGGGCGATCTCTTCGACGCCGGCGCCCTTCAGCCCGCCCAGGCCGCCGAAATGCTTGAGCAACGCGGCACGCCGGCGCGGACCGATGCCCGGGATGTCCTCCAGCCGGCTGGTGCTGCGCGCCTTCTGGCGGCGGCCGCGGTGCCCGGTGATGGCGAAACGGTGCGCTTCGTCACGCACCTGCTGGACCAGCTGCAGGGCCGGCGATTCCGCGCCCGGATGCACGGTGCGACCGTTGGGGAGCAGCAGCTCCTCGTCGCCGGGGCGACGGGCCGGGCCCTTCGCCACGCCCACCAGCGCGACCCCTTCCACGCCGAGGTCGTCCAGCGCGGCGCGGGCCTGGGCCACCTGCCCGGCCCCGCCGTCGATGAGCAGCACGTCCGGCATCACGCCCTGCTCTTCCACGGCGCGGCGGAAGCGGCGGTCGATGGCCTGGTGCATGGCGGCGTAGTCGTCGCCCGGCTCGATGCCGGCGATGTTGTAGCGCCGGTACTGGCCACGCACCGGCCCTTCGCTGTCGAACACCACGCACGAAGCCACCGTCGCCTCGCCCATGGTGTGGCTGATGTCGAAGCATTCGATCCGCGCAGGCAACGCCGGCAGGCCCAGCAGGTCGCGCAGGCCTTCCACGCGAGCACGCTGCGCGGCATGGCTGGTGCGCTCGCTGGCCAGCGACAGCTCGGCGTTGCGCCGCGCCAGGTCGACGTAACCGGCACGCTCGCCGCGCACGCTGCTCCGGATCTGCACCTTGCGATCGCCGGTGAGCGACAGGGCTTCCTCGATCAGCTCGCGGTCGGGAATGTCGCGATCGAGCACGATCTCGCGCGGCGGCGCCTGCTCGGCGTAGTACTGCGAGACGAATGCGGCCAGCACCTCGGCCGGATCCGTGCTGCCGCCGGTCTTGGGGAAGAAGGCGCGCGTGCCGAGGTTGCGGCCGTCGCGGAACGCGAGCAGCAGCACGCAGGCCGCCGCGTCCTGTATCGCCACGGCGAGCACGTCGAGCTCGGCGGCACGGCCATCGACGTACTGGCGCGCCTGCAGGCTGCGAATCGACTGCATCAGGTCGCGCAGGCGCGCGGCCTGCTCGAATTCGAGGCGCTCGCTTGCCGCCTCCATCGCCTTGCCGAGTTCGTCGCTCAGCTCATCGCTGCGGCCGTCAAGGAACAGGCCGGCGCGGCGCACGCTTTCGGCGTAGTCCTCCGCAGGCACCAGGGCCACGCAGGGCGCGCTGCAGCGACCGATCTGGTGCTGCAGGCAGGGCCGCGAACGGTTGCGGAACACGCTGTCCTCGCAACTACGCAGGCGGAACAGCTTGTGCATCAGGTTCAGCGTCTCGCGCACCGCGCCCACGCTCGCATACGGGCCGAAGTAACGACCGGGCACGGCGCGCGGACCGCGGTGCAGTGCGATGCGCGGCCACGCTTCGTTGGTCAGCAGGACGTAGGGATAGCTCTTGTCGTCGCGCAGCTGCACGTTGTAGCGCGGCTTGAGCGACTTGATCAGCTGGTTCTCCAGCAGCAGCGCTTCGGTCTCGGTGCGGGTGACGGTGACTTCCATGCGCGCCACCTGCGCGAGCATCGTGGCGATGCGCGGCGACTTCGGCGAGGCGTTGAAGTAGCTGGCCACGCGGTTCTTCAACGCGCTGGCCTTGCCGACGTACAGCACCACCTCGTCGGCCGCGATCATGCGGTACACGCCCGGCGCGGTGCTCAGCCCTTTCACGAAGGCCTTGCCGTCGAAAACCGGGGGTTGCGAAGTCATCGGATCTGCTGGCATCGGCTCGCTGGTGTTGGACCGATTATGCGTTACCCCAGGCACCGGCGCGGTCGCGCCGGCCGGCCTGCAGGCGCGCGACGACTCCGTGCGCGGCGCGGTCGAGCATGCTCCAGACCGCTTCGAATTCACCGGTTCCGCCGGTGTACGGATCGGGAACCTCGGCCTCGCCCGCCATGCCTGCCCACTCCAGCAACAGGGCGCAGCGCGGATGCGCGTCGACCGGCGCACGTGCGCGGACATCGCGCAGGTTGTTGCGGTCCGCGCACAGCAGCCAGTCGTGGCGCATGAAGTCGTCGCGCGACAGCTGCCGGGCACGCTGGCCGGAGATGTCCACGCCGTGCCGCGCGGCCGTCGCGATCGCGCGCGGATCCGGCGGCTGGCCGACGTGCCAGGCACCGGTGCCCACCGAATCCACCACCACCTGCCCCGCCAGTGGCGAGGCCTCGATGCGCGCACGCAGCACGCCTTCGGCCATGGGCGATCGGCAGATGTTGCCCAGGCACACGATCAGCAGGCGTACGGGCGCTTCCACCGCGATCAGGCGTGACCGGCGAGGCGCGCTTGTGCGCGTTCGAGGTCTTCGGGCGTGTCGACCCCGGGCGGGAACGGTGCCGGCGTGACCGCTACCGCGATGCGGAAGCCGGCTTCGAGCACGCGCAACTGCTCCAGCGATTCGATCTGTTCGAGCCGGCCCGGCGGCATCGCCGCGAAGCGCTGCAGGAAGCCGGCGCGGTAACCGTAGATGCCGATGTGCCGCAGCCACTGACCGCCATCGGGCAGCACGCTGCGATCACGGGCGAAGGCATCGCGCGGCCACGGCACCGGCGCACGGCTGAAATACAGCGCATCGCCGTTGGCGGCCTGCACCAGCTTGACCGCGTTGGGATCGAACAGCGTTTCCGCATCCGTCACCGGTGCGGCCAGCGTGGCCATTTCCGCGCCGGAATCGCGCAACAGCGTGGCGACCGCACGGATGCCTTCGGCTGGCGCGAACGGTTCGTCGCCCTGCAGGTTCACGACGAGGGTGTCGTCGCTCCAGCCGGCGATGCGCGCGCATTCGGCGAGGCGGTCGGTGCCGGACGGATGCGCGGACGAGGTCATCGCGACGCGCACGCCGCTGCCGGCCAGTGCGTCGGCGATGCGCTGGTCGTCGGCGGCCACCCAGACCTCGCGCGCACCCGCGGCAAGCGCGCGACGCGCGACGTGCAGCACCAGCGGCTCGCCCGCCAACAGGCGCAACGGCTTGCCGGGCAGGCGCGAGGCGGCGTAACGAGCGGGAATGGCGACGACGAAATCGGAAGCGGTCATGTGTGATTCCGGGTAACGGGCGATGCACTCAAGCCCGGGCGGCGCGCAGTTTATCCAGCAACGCGACCCAGAAGGCTTCCGGCAGTTCGGCGCGCACCGGAATGCTGAGCCAGTCGTCGCGCGCGATGTTGGCGCACTTCACCGCATCCTTTTCGGTCATCAGGACCGGCAGGCGGCTGCCGAACTCGAAGTCGGCGCTGGTGTAGCGGTGATGATCATCGAAGGCGTGCGGCACCACGGCGATGCCGGCGGCGCGCAGCATGGCGAAGAAGCGTTCGGGATCGCCGATGCCGGCCACTGCGTGCACGCGTTGCCCGGAGAACGAGGCCAGCGTGCGTGAACGACCGCCGGTGATCGGCGCCGCGTGTTCGGCCTGCAGCCGCATCGGCCACTCGCCGAAGCCCGCGCCGACGTTGCTGGCCTGCGCTGCACTGCTGCCGAGGTTGACCACGCGGAAGTCGCAGCGCTGCGCGCGTTCGACCGGCTCGCGCAGCGGGCCGGCCGGCAAGCGCTGGGCGTTGCCGTAGCGCAGGCGACCGTCGATGACTTCGATCTCGATGTCGCGCGCCAGGCGGTAATGCTGCAACCCGTCGTCGCACACGACCACGTCGCAGCCGGCCTTCACCAGCGCCTTGGCCGCGGCAACGCGGTCGCGGTCGACGCGCAGCTTCGCCCCGGTGTGGTGCGCGATCAGCGCGGGCTCGTCGCCGACCTTGGCCGGATTACTTTCGCGGTCGACCCAGCGCGGCTGCGACGGCTCCTCGCGGCCGTAGCCGCGGCTGGCGACGCCGGGCTTGAACCCTTCCGCCTGCAGGCGCTGCACGATCGCGATGGTCAACGGGGTCTTGCCGGTGCCACCGACGCTGATGTTGCCCACCACCAGCACCGGCACCTCGCTGCGGCGCGCGCGCAGGATGCCCTTCTCGTACAGGCGGCGGCGCAGGCCGGTGATGCCGGCGTAGATCGCCGACAGCATGCGCGCGCCCAGTGGCACGCGCGCCTCGCCATACCAGTACGCGGGACGCTGCCGGCTGACCATTGCCTACTCGCCCTCGCGGAACTGCATGCGGTGCAGGTGCGCGTACAGGCCGTCCTGCGCCAGCAGCCCGGCGTGCGTGCCGCGTTCGACGATGCGCCCCTGGTCCATCACCAGCACCTGGTCGGCGTGTTCGATGGTGGACAGGCGATGCGCGATCACCAGCGTCGTACGGTTGGGCATCAGGTGGTTCAGGGCGTCCTGGACCAGGCGCTCGGATTCGGTGTCGAGCGCCGCCGTCGCCTCGTCGAGGATCAGGATCGGCGCGTCCTTGAGCATGGCGCGTGCGATGGCAATGCGCTGGCGCTGGCCGCCGGACAACTTGTTGCCCTTCGCGCCGATGTGCGTCTGCACGCCTTCGGCCAGGTGTTCGACGAACTCGGTGGCATTGGCGTCGCGGATCGCCTGTGCGAGCCGGTCATCGCCCGCTTGCTCCATCTCCCCGTAGGCGACGTTGTCGGCCACGGTGCCGTCGAACAGCATCACCTGCTGCCCGACCAACGCGATCTGCCGGCGCAGGTCGCGCAGGCGGTAGTCCTGCAACGGGTGCCCATCCAGCAGCACGCTGCCGGCCTCGGGGTCGTAGAAGCGCGGCAGCAGCTTGATCAGCGAGGACTTGCCGCTGCCGGAGCGCCCGACGATCGCGGTCACCGTGCCGGGCCGGGCCTCGAAGCTCACCTCCTGCAAGGCGGGACGGGCCTGGCCCGGATAGCGGGCGGTGACGTCGCGGAATTCGATCACGCCCTGCGCGCGCGACAGCGGGCGCGTGCCGGCATCGAGTTCGTCCGGGGCATCGAGCACGTTGAACAGGCGCTCGGCCGAGGCGATGCCCTTCTGCAGCATGTTCTGCACGTTGGTGAGCTGCTTCAGCGCGGGGATGATCGCCATCATCGACATCATCAGCGCGACGAAGCCGCCGGCGGACAACCGCCCCGCCATGGCCTCGCGCCCGGCGAAGAACAGCAGCAGGGCCAGGCCGACCGAACCCATCAGCTGCACCACCGCGGAGGAGATGCTGCGCGTGGATTCCACCTTCAGGCTCAGCTTGAGGTGGGTGTCGGCCTGCGCGGCGTAACGCTGCATTTCGACCGCCTGCGCGCCGTAGACCTTCACTTCCTGCTGGTTGGACAGCGCCTGGTCGGCGACCTGCATCAATCGGCCGCCGCTCTCCTGGATGCGGTGGCTGATGCGGCGGTAGCGGCGCCCGACCTTGTCCATCATCCACGCCAGCGGCGGTGCCATCAGCAGGATCGCAACCGTGACCTGCCAGCTGGTCCACAACATCACCACCAGCGCGGCGATCACCTGGAAGGACTGCTGCAGCATCACCTTCATCGCGTCGATCGCCGCCTGCGCCACCTGGTCGCTGTCCGAGCCGAGGCGGACGAGCATCGATGGCACCGGTTCGCTGTCGAAGCGCGCGCCCGGCAGGCGCAGGTACTTGTCGAGCACGCGCACGCGCATGTCGCGGGCGATGCCGCGGCCCGAGCGCCCCATGCACATGTCGGTGACGTAACCGGCCACGCCGCGGATGACGAAGATGCCGATGATCGCCAGCGGCAGGAACAGGCTCGTGCCTTCCTTCTTCTCGATGAAGGTGATGTTGACCACCGGCTCCATCAGTTTGGTGAAGGCGCCGCCGGCGGCGGCTTCGATCACCATGCCGACGAACGCCAGCCCCAGCAGCGCGCGGTAGGAGCGCGCGAAACCGATGAGGCGGCGGTAGATCTGCCAGCGCGGGGCCGACTGCGTCACTTCGGCTTCCCTTGCGCCCGGACCTCGGGCGCGGTGGCGATCATCACCTGGCGGAAACCCAGCTGCCCGAGCGCGTCGTACGCGGTGACCACGGACTGGTGCGGCGTGCGCGCGTCGGCACGCAACAGCACCTTGCGCGTGCGGTCGCTGCCGGCGACTTCGGCCAGCGTGGCCTTCAGCGATTCGACGTCGTCGCGCAGCACTTCGCGGTCGTCGACGAAATAGCGGCCGTCGGCGTTCACCAGCACGCTCAGTGCGCGCGAGGTGTCGCTGGGGGCTTCGCCGGTCGCCTTGGGCAACTCCAGCTTGAGCACCGAGCGCGCGTCGAACGTCGTGGTGACGACGAAGAAGATGATCAGCACCAGGATGACGTCGATCAGCGGGACCAGGTTGATCTCCGGTTCGTCGTCCTTGCGGTGGTCGCGGATCCTCATGGCGGTGTCCTCATGCGAAGGCCCGCATCAGGGCGTGCCCACCGGCGGGGTGATGCCGTGCGAACCCGGCGCCATGCGTGCGGCCACCGGACGCGGTTCGATCGTGTCGAGCAACTGGATCGCCTCGTGCTCCATGTCGACGATGTATTCGGCGATGCGGCCGCGGAACCAGCGGTGCGCGATCAGCGCCGGGATCGCCACGATCATGCCGGCGGCCGTGCAGACCAGCGCCTTGCCGATGCCACCGGCCAGCTGGTTCACGTCGCCGATGCCGTGGTCGAGGATGCCCAGGAACATCTGGATCATGCCGACGACGGTGCCGAACAGGCCCAGCAGCGGCCCCGCGGCGGAAATCGTGCCCAGGGTGTTGAGGTAACGCTCCATGCGGTGCACGAGGTGGCGGCCCACGTCCTCGATGCGTTCGCGGATCTGGTCGCGTGGACGCGAGCGCACGTCGAGCGCAGCGGCCAGCAGCGCGCCCAGCGGCGAGTTGGCGCGCAGCGATTCGATGTGGGCAGGGTCGAGCTTGCCGCCCGCGGCCCAGGTCCGCACTTCCTTGCCCAGGCCCGGCGGCAGCACCGCGCGGCGGCGCAGCGTCCAGGCGCGCTCGACCACGATGGTCAAGGCCAACACGGACAACAGGATCAGCGGAATCATCGGCCAACCGCCGGCCTTGACCAGTTCCAGCACTCGCAAACCTCCGGCCTTCGGCCGCTCGGGGGACATCGTTCGGGACAATCAGGCCGCTAGCATACGGACGGACCCGGGTAGTGGCGATATTTCGGGGCAAATGCAGCCCGATCAAGGCTTTGCGACGTATTCGTCAAGGCCTGCGGGCAGCGTCCCACCAGCGCGGCTGTGCGCCGCGTCGCGTTTCCAGCCGAAGGCCGCCGGCGCGCAGCTGCAGGCGCAGGGCGCCGCCGGATGCGGTGTCGAAGGTGCGTGCGCCGGCATGGCGCCAGCGCTGCAGCACCTCCGGCTTGGGATGGCCGAAGCGGTTGCCGTGCCCCGACGAGACCAGGGCGAAGTGCGGGCGCGTGGCGTCGACGAAGGCCGCGTCGGACGAGCCGGCGCTGCCGTGGTGCGCGACCAGGACGACGTCGGACCGCAATGCGTGCGGGTAAAGGCGGGCGAGGTCGCGCTCGATCACCTCACCGATGTCGCCGGTCAGCAACACGGAACCGTGGGCGGAGCGGATGCGCAGCACGCAACTGGATTCGTTGGCGAGGTACGGGAAGTGCGGCGGCGGGTGCAGGAATTCGAACTCGACGCCGTCCCAGGTCCAGCGCTGGCCGGCGCGGCATGCGGTCGTCGCCACCGGCAGGCCGACGCCTTCGGGCGCCTGCGTCGCATCGACGGGAAACTCGGCGCGTACCGCATCGAATCCGCCGGCATGGTCGTTGTCGCCGTGGCTGATCACCGCGCGGTCGATCCGGCGCACGCCGAGCGCATGCAAGGCCGGCACCACGGCGCGTTCCCCGGCATCGAAGCCATCGTGCACGGCGGGGCCCATGTCGTAGAGCAGCGCATGCCCACGCGTCCGCACCAGCACCGACAGGCCCTGCCCCACGTCGATCGCCAGCAGTTCGGCTTCTCCGTGCACGGGCAGGCGGCGATCGGGCCACAGCAACGGCAACCACAGCAGCAGCGCCAGCCACTTGCCGGGCGTGCCGCGTGGCAACAGCAGCCAGAACGCCCCCAGCAAGGCCAGCGGCAACGCGAACCAACGCGCCTCGGGCAGCCACCACAACGCCAGGCCGCTGGCTTCCAGCCGTTCGAACAGCGGCCAGCACAGGTCGAAGCACCAGGCCGCGCCACGCCAGGCCCATGCGCCCGCACCGGCATGGAGCGATTCGAGCAACAGGCCGATCAGGGCCAACGGTACGACCACCAGGCTCCACCACGGCACCGCGATCAGATTGGCCACTGGACCGGCGAGCGAGGCCTGGCCGAACAGCATCGCGCTCGGCGGCAACAGGCCCAGCGTGGCGACACGCTGCGCGGACAGGAACTGGCGAACCGCGTGACCGCCTTGCGGCAGGCACCACAGCAGCCAGGCCACGCCCAGGAAGCTGAGCCAGAAACCCGCGCCCAGCACCGACAGCGGATCGCACAGGATCACCGCGATCGCCGCCAGCGCGAGCGCCTGCGCCGCGCTCGCCGGTCGTCGCCAGGCCTGCGCCGCGGCCACGACCGCAATCATCAGCACCGTGCGCAGCGTCGGCAGCGCGAACCCCGCCACGGCCGCATACGCCAGCGCGCCCAGCACCGCCGCCAGCGCCGCGGCGATCGTCGCCGGCCAGCGCCGCGCCAACGCCGGCCACAGCCACCACACGCCGCGCGCGAGCAGGGCGAAGAATCCCGCCACCAAGCCGACATGAAAGCCGGAAATCGCGATCAGGTGGGTCAGGCCATTGGCGCGCAGCACGCTCCAGTCGCGATCGTCCAGCGCGCGCGTGTCGCCCAGGGCGAGCGCCTGCACGAAGCGGGCAGACGGTGCGGTGACGCTGGCCGCGATGCGCGCGGACATGGCTTCGCGCCACGCCTCGATCCCCGTACCCACCGTGAGGCGTCGCGCCATCCCCGGCGCATAGACATAGCCGGTCGCAGCCAGGCGCCGGGCCACGGCGTACTTCTCGGCATCGGCCGCGCCGGGGTTGCGCAAGCCACGCGGCGCGCGCAGGCGGACCGGCAGCGACCAGCGTTCGCCCGCTTTCAATGCATGGCGCGGACGCGGCGGATTCGCCGTGATTGCGCCTGGCCGCGGCGCGCGCTCCCAACGCTCTTCGTCGTACCAGGCCAGCCGCAGGGTGCGGCCGCGCAGCACCGGCAGGGTTGAGCCGTCCGCGTCGACCCGGAACAGGAACCGGGTCCGGCGCACATCGTGCTGCGGCAGGTCGACGATGACACCGTGGACCACGGCCTCGTGCTTTTCGAACGCCGCGGGCAGTTGCACGGCGAGCGCATGCGCGCCATGCAGGCCGGCCAGGCCGAGTCCGCACAGGAACACACCGAAATGGCGCAGCAGCCATGGCCGCAACATCGCGGCTGACGATGCCACCTGCACCGGCTTCGCCCAGGCAAGCACGCCGGCGAGCAGCGACACCAGGGAAAGTCCCCACGGCGCCAGCACGGGCAACCACAGGCATGTCACCACGCCCGCCAGCAGGGCAAGCGCGATGGAGACAGCGAACGGGGAGCTGCGGGGTGGCGTCCTTGCCACGTGACTCATGCGCGCTACACCTCGTCGCGTCGCAGTTCGCGGAGCTTGCCTTCGTGCAGTTCCAGTACACGGTCCATGCGCCGCGCGAGCGACCGCGCGTGCGTCACCAGCACCAGGCTGGTGTGGTGCTCACGGTTGAGGGCGAGCATGAGTTCGAACACGATCGCCGCGGTCTTCTCGTCGAGGTTGCCGGTGGGCTCGTCGCCGAGCACGCAGGCCGGTCGATTCACCAGCGCGCGTGCGACCGCGGCACGCTGACGCTCGCCGCCGGACAGCTCGCCCGGTTTGTGCGCGAGGCGATGGCCCAGCCCGACCGATTCCAGCAGCGCCCTCGCCCGCTGCGACGCGTCCTGCACGCTGGTGCCGTTGAGCAGCACCGGCAGCATCACGTTCTCCAGCGCGGTGAACTCGGGCAGCAGGTGGTGGAACTGGTACACGAACCCCAGCGACTTGTTGCGCAGGGCCCCGCGCGCCGCATCGGACAAGGCACTCATCTTCTGCCCGACGACATAGACCTCGCCGGAGGTAGGTGTGTCCAGGCCACCGAGCAGGTGCAGCAAGGTGCTCTTGCCCGCGCCGGACGCGCCGAGGATCGCCACCGTCTCGCCTTTCGCCACCGTCAGGGAAAGACCGTCGAACACCGGCGTGCGCAGGCTGCCTTCGGCGTAGGTCTTGCCGAGGTGCTCGGCGTGGATCACGGCAGGTGTCACGAGCGCCTCATTCATAGCGCAGCGCCTCCGCCGGCGCCGTGCGCGCGGCGCGCCACGCCGGATACACGGTGGCAAGGAAGGCCATGGCCAAGGCGGCGACGGCGGTCAGCACCACGTCGCTCGCCTGCAGGTCGGTGGGAAGCCCGGTGATGTAGTAGACGTCCTCGGGCAACAGCTGCACGCCGAACAGGCGTTCGATCCCGTGCAGGATGTGCTCCAGGTTCAGCGTGAGCAGGATGCCGCCGATCACGCCGATGGTCGTGCCGATCACGCCGATCAGCGTGCCCTGCACCATGAACACCTGCATCACGCCGCGCGGCGTCAGGCCTAGGGTGCGCAGGATCGCGATGTCCGCCTGCTTGTCGGTCACCAGCATCACCTGCGAGTTGACCAGGTTGAAGGCGCCCATGCCGATGATGAAGGCCAGCAGGATCGCCATGATGGTCTTTTCCATCTTCAGCGCGCGGAACAGGTTGGCGTTCTCGCTGCTCCAGTCGCTCACGCTGTAGGGGCCACCCAGCTCGATGGCGAGGTCGCGTGCGACGTCGAAGGCCTTGTCCATGTCGTGCAGCTTGAGGCGCACGCCGGTGACGCCATCGCCCATGCGCAGCACGCGCTGCAGGTCGCCCATGCTGACGACGGCCAGGCCCTTGTCGAACTCGTTGTAACCCGCTTCGAAGATGCCGCTGACCTGGAAGCGCTTCTGCGTCGCGATCGCGCCCATCGGCGTGCTGCGGAAGTCGGAGGTGGTCACGATCACGCTGTCGCCCACGCGCACGCCCAACCACAGCGCCAGCTCGCGCCCGAGCACGATGTTGAAGCTGCCGGGCGTCAATTGGTCGAGCTTGCCTTCGACCATCTTGTCGGCCAGTACCGAGACCTTGCCCTCTTCCGACGGCACCACGCCACGGATCAGCGCCGGCTGGTTGCGGGCGCCGGAGAGCAGCGCTTCCTTCTCGACGTAGGGCGCGGCGCCGGCGATGCGCTTGTCGACCAGCGCGACTTCGACCGCGTGCTTCCAGTCCTGCACCGGCTCGCCGTAACCGCTGACGGTCGCATGCGCGGTCATCTGCAGCATGCGATCGCGGATCTCGCGCTGGAAGCCGCCCATCACCGCCATCGTGGTGATGAGGATCGCCACGCCCAGCGCGATGCCGACGATGGAGGCGAACGAAATGAAGGAAATGAAGCCATTGCGGCGCTTGGCGCGCAGGTAGCGCAGGCCGATGGCAGCGGAGACGGGTTTGAACATGCCGGATCGAATCGGGTCCAGGGCGCAAGGCGGCTATGGTGCCACCGAACGCGGTGGGCGAACCGGCGAGCGCGCGGCTACGGCCAGCCGCAGTTCACGCCGGGCATCGGCGTCGAGGTTGTCGGGACAGCCTGCAAGCAAGTGCCAACGCCCCCGATCGTCGAGCCAGCGGAGGAAGCCGAGAGGCCCTCGCCAGTGCAGTTCGAGCCCTCCCGCAGCCCGCCCATCGATGCTCGTTTCGCCATCGCCGTGCGGAATCAGCACGTTGCGCACACCGCCATGGACTTCGCGCCTCGCCAGCACGACGCCGTGCAGGATGGCGACCAACGCCAAGGGACAGGAGAGTAACGAGGGCAGGTCCGACCCGATCACGGCCATTGCCGCGAGCACGCCCAGGACCAGCAGGGAAGCGGCGAACAGACGCGATGCGCCCCACTCAAGGCGGCAAGGCGCGGATGCGTTCGACCAGGGTCTGGAGTTCGACATCGTCGGAGGTTTCGTGGCCCATGAACCAGTGCCACAGCCTATCGTCTTCGATTTCCAGCAGCCGTAGGAAAACGCCGCGCTCGGCCTCGGGGCTTTGCCGCCATGCGCGGTCGAGGTAGCGGCCGAACAGCTGGTCGAGTTCGCGCATGCCGCGCCGGCATTTCCAACGCAGGCGGCGCAGTTCGGTTTCGTCGGCTTCGCTCAAAGCTGTCTCCATCGGATCGCAGCCATCCCTGGCGCAGCATCATGGCTTCGGAAAGTCCTGCCCGGCCTTCCTGGCCGGGCGTTCGCGGCCGCGGCCGATGCCGATAGGGCATCGGCCAAGCGCGTCCACTCACCCACGCCGGCATTTCCAACGCAGGCGGCGCAGTTCGGTTTCGTCGTTCGCGCTCATGCGCGCAGCAGCCCGTAGCCCAGCACGCCCCACAGCGTCCACAGCACGAGGCCGCCTGCGACGTACACATAGAAGCGATGCATGACCTTGTTGTAGGTGCACTGGATCCAGCTGTGGACGGCGCGCAACGCGACGAAGCCCCACGCCAGCACCAGCACAGGCGTCGACGCCAGGTCCGCCTGCGCGGCCACCGCCAGCGCCAGGTAGAACAGCACCGGCAGCTCGAACAGGTTGCGGAAGTTGTCGGCGGCGCGGCTGTCGGTCAACCTCGCCGACGCCTGCGCGGACAGCGCCACCGCCTGCGGATGGATGCGCTCGCGCTTCATCTGGCCTATGCGCATGAAATACATGCGCCACCACACCACGAAGGTCAGCGCTGCCATCGCGAGCGCAGGCAGGAAAATCGCGTTGTCCGCCATTCCGTCTTCTCCTCATGCGAAAGGCGTGCAATGCACGCCTTTCGTCCTGCTTCCGGATGCCGTGCTCAGACCCGCCGCGCGAGCATGAGCTTCTTGATCTCGGCGATCGCCAGCGCCGGGTTCAGGCCCTTCGGGCAGGTCCGCGCGCAGTTCATGATCGTGTGACAGCGGTACAGCTTGAACGGATCTTCCAGGTCGTCCAGGCGGCTACCGGTGTCCTCGTCGCGCGAGTCGATGATCCAGCGGTAGGCCTGCAGCAGGATCGCCGGGCCCAGGTAACGCTCGCCGTTCCACCAGTAGCTCGGGCAACTGGTCGAGCAGCACGCGCACAGGATGCATTCGTACAGGCCATCGAGCTTCTTGCGGTCGGCCGGCGACTGCAGGCGCTCACGCGACGGCTGCGCGCTCTGCGTGCGCAGCCAGGGCTTGATCGACGCGTACTGGGCATAGAAATGGGTGAGGTCCGGCACCAGGTCCTTCACCACCGGCATATGCGGCAGCGGATAGATCGGCACTTCGCCCTTGCTGCTGCAATCGCTGATCGCCTTGGTGCAGGCCAACGTGTTGGTGCCGTCGATGTTCATCGCGCACGAACCGCAGATACCTTCGCGGCAGGAGCGACGGAACGTCAGCGTCGGATCGATCTCGTTCTTGATCTTGATCAGCGCGTCCAGAACCATCGGACCGCAGGTCGCCATGTCCACCTCGTAGGTGTCCACGCGCGGATTCATGCCGTCGTCGGGATTCCAGCGATAAACCTTGAACACGCGCGGCTGCTTGGCACCGGGCGAGGCCCAGTGACGGCCTTTCTGGATCTGCGAGTTCTTGGGGAGAGTGAATTCAGCCACTTTTGCTCGCTCCGGATCAGTAGACGCGCTTCTTCGGCGGCACCACGGCGACGTCGTCCGTCAGCGTGTACATGTGCACCGGGCGGTAGTCGATCTTGGTGTTGCCGGCCTCGTCGATCGAGCACAGGGTGTGCTTCTGCCAGTTGGCGTCGTCGCGGTCCGGGAAGTCCTCGCGCGCATGGGCGCCGCGCGATTCCTTGCGGTTCTCGGCGGAAACAATCGTCACCAATGCCTGGTCGAGCAGGTTCGACAGCTCGAACGTCTCGATCAGGTCCGAGTTCCAGATCAGCGAACGGTCGCTGACCTTGACGTCGCCGAACGAAGCGTGGATCTCGCGCATCTTCTTGACGCCGTCGGCGAGCGTTTCGCCGGTGCGGAACACGGCGGCGTCGGCCTGCATGGTGCGCTGCATCTTGTCGCGGATGACCGAGGTCGGCGTGCCGCCGTTGGCATTGCGCAGCTTGTCCAGGCGCGCCAGCGAGGCGTCGCAGGCGTCGGCTTCGAGCTTGGCGTGGGCGCCGTCCGGCGTGATCGTTTCGGCGGCGCGGTTGGCGACGGCGCGACCGAACACGACCAGGTCGAGCAGCGAGTTCGAGCCCAGGCGGTTGGCGCCATGCACCGACACGCACGCGGCTTCGCCGATCGCATACAGGCCCGGGACGACCGCATCCGGGTTGCCATCACGCAGCTGCACCACTTCGCCGTGGTAGTTGGTCGGGATGCCGCCCATGTTGTAGTGCACGGTCGGGATCACCGGGATCGGCTGCTTCTCCACGTCCACGCCGGCGAAGATGCGCGCCGATTCGGCGATGCCCGGCAGCTTCTCGTGGATCACTTCCGGACCGAGATGGGTCAGGTCGAGCAGGATGTGGTCCTTGTGCTCGCCGACGCCGCGGCCTTCGCGGATTTCGATGGTCATCGAACGCGAGACCATGTCGCGCGGGGCAAGATCCTTCACGCTCGGGGCATAGCGCTCCATGAAGCGCTCGCCGTTGCTGTTGCGCAGGATGCCGCCTTCGCCACGCACGCCTTCGGTGATCAGGCAGCCCGCGCCGTAGATGCCGGTCGGGTGGAACTGCACGAATTCCATGTCCTGCATGCCCAGGCCGGCGCGTAGCGCCATGCCGCCGCCGTCGCCGGTGCAGGTGTGCGCGGAGGTCGCGCTGAAGTAGGCACGGCCGTAACCGCCGGTGGCGAGCACGGTGCCCTGCGCACGGAACAGGTGCAGCGTGCCTTCGGCCATGTCGAGGGCGAGCACGCCGCGGCAGGCGCCGTGCTGGTCCATGATCAGGTCGAGGGCGAAGTATTCGATGAAGAACTGCGCGTCATGCGCCAGCGACTGCTGGTACAGCGTGTGCAGGATCGCGTGGCCGGTACGGTCGGCCGCGGCGCAGGTGCGCTGCGCCGGCGGGCCTTCGCCGTAACGCGTGGTCATGCCGCCGAACGGGCGCTGGTAGATCTTGCCGTCGTCGGTGCGCGAGAACGGCACGCCGTAATGCTCGAGTTCGATGATGGCCGGAATCGCTTCCTTGCACATGTACTCGATCGCGTCCTGGTCGCCCAGCCAGTCCGAACCCTTCACGGTGTCGAAGAAGTGGTAGCGCCAGTCGTCCTCGCCCATGTTGGCGAGCGCCGCGGCCACGCCGCCCTGCGCCGCCACGGTGTGCGAACGGGTCGGGAAGACCTTGCTGATGCAGGCGGTCTTCAGGCCCTTCTGGGCCAGACCGAAGGTGGCACGCAGGCCCGCGCCGCCGGCGCCGACCACGACCATGTCGAACTTGTGTTCCTGGATCTTGTAAGCAGCAGCCACGGCTCAGGCTCCCAGCACGATGCGGACGATGGCGAGCACGCTGGCGAGGGCCGCGAGAACGCAGATGAAGATGTTGGCCAGCTGCAGCAGCGTCGCCGACCACGGCGTGTGCACGTAGTCCTCGATGATGACCTGCAGGCCGAGCTTGGCGTGCCAGAACGCGCTGACGACGAAGGCGATCAGCAGCACCGCGTTGCACGGACTCGCGACCGAAGCGCGCACGGTGGCGTAGTCGTCGCCGACCAGCGAGATGATCAGGCCGATCACGTACAGCGACAGGAACACCAGCGCGACGGCGGTGATGCGCTGGAGCACGAAGTGGTGCGTGCCGTACTGCGCGGAACCGAGGCCGCGCGCGACCTTCAGCGGCGTGCGCAGGCGATTGTTGTCAGCACTCATGCGCCACCCCGCTGCATCATCGCCAGGACCCAGATCAGCATGGTCAGCACCAGGCTGCCGAACACGGAAATCCAGCTGTTGCGCACGAACTTCTCGATCGCGAAGCCGTAGCCCGCGTCCTGCAGCAGGTGGCGGATGCCGTTGATCAGGTGGAAGGACAACGCCCAGCTCCAGCCGAACAGGATCAGGAAGCCGAGCGGCGAGCGCGCGAAGGCGCTGAAGTGCGCCCACTGCTCCGGACCCGCCGCGAGCGACAGGAACGCGCAGACCATGAGCAGGCTGCCGAGGGCAAGGACGACACCGGTGGCCCGGTGCAGGATCGAAGTCACCATCTGCACCTGCCAGCGATACACCTGGAGGTGGGGCGACAAGGGACGTTCGCGAACACGCGGGTCGGAAGCAGCCATGGGCGTGCGGTGTCTCTCGGCTGGGCGGCGGAGCCGCGTGGCGGAAATGAAAAGAGCGTGGAGCGTGAAGCCGGACGTGGAACAACTAGAAATCGATGCAGCGGCCGTTCTTTTCCCAGTCGCCGTAGCGGGTCGGTTCGGGCCCTTCGCGTCCGCCCCACTCCTTCGGGGACTGCTTGCCTGTCGAATCGCCCGACGCCGGTGTGGAACCTGCGTCGGCCGGTGCGTCCGTGGCGCCTTCGTGCGGGGCTTCCTGGGGGGATTGGCCTATCATCACAGCGCGAAATCTTAGTTCCCGCCCCCATGCATGACAACCCGCAGGCCAGTTCCGCCTTGAATTTCAGCCTCCCCGACCACCGCGTGATTGCGCTCAGCGGGCGCGATGCGGCTGCGTTCGCGCAGGCGCAATTCATGAACGATCTCAAGGTGTTGGCGCCGGGACACTGGCAATGGAGCGGCTGGCTGACGCCCAAGGGGCGCGTCGTCGCCCTGTTCGCGCTGCTGAAGTTCGACGAGGAAACCCTGTGGCTGCTGCTGCCGGACGCCGACCCGGTGACCTTCGCCGCGGCGCTGCAGCGCTTCGTGTTCCGCAGCAAGCTGGCGATCGCCGTGCGCGACGACCTGCGGGTGGAAGGCGCCTTCACAGCGCCCACACAGGCGCGTGGCGACGCGCTTTCCGGCGATCCGGCCTCATCCGTGGAACTCGACCTGGGCGCGGACGGTGGCACCCGGACTTTGCGGATCCTGCCGGCATCGACCGCGTCGCACGATCCGGCGTGGATGGCGCGCTGGGCCGCGTTCGACCTGGAGCACGGCGTTCCCCGCCTGCCCGCCTCCCAGTCCGACCACTGGACCCCGCAGCAGCTGTCGCTGGAGCGGCTCAACGCCTTCAGCGTGAAGAAGGGCTGCTACCCCGGGCAGGAAATCGTCGCGCGCACGCATTTCCTCGGCAAGGTGAAGCGTGGGCTGGCGCTGCTCGAAGCAGCAAGCGCCGTGCACGCCGGGGACGACCTGCGGGCCAGCGACGCACCGCTGGGGCACCTGGTTGCGAGCGCCAACGCCGACGGCCGCCACCTTGCGCTGGCGGTGGTGCCGCTGGAGCGCGAACCGGCCAGACTGACCGTCACCGGCGAAGAGGCCCGCGAATTGCCGTTGCGTACCGGGCTGGCGCGCTGACATCCACGTACGGCCGCGGTCCCGGGTGCGCTTCGCTTACCCGGGCTACGGTCCTGTGGCGTCAGGCCAGGCGACCGGCCGCCGCGACGATGTCTTCTTCGCCCGGGATCACCAGGAAAGCGGCGCCCGCGAGCGGCGTGTAGGTATCGACGCCGACGACGCGCTGGAACGGCCGTCCGCCGTAACCACCTTCAGCAATCGCGGTAATGACGCCCTCGCCCACGCCGGCGCTGTGGCGGCCCTCGTCGACGATGATGATCCGCTTGGCCGACTTGGCCTGTTCGACGATGTAGCGCTCGTTGAGCGGCACCAGCCAGCGCAGGTCGACGACGCGCGTCTTCCAGCCGTGGTTGGCCTCGATCGCACGCGCCGCGCGCAGGCTCATCGGCACGCCGTTGCCGTAGGTGAAGATCACGAGGTCATCGTTGCCCTCGCCGTAGACGCGGCCTTCGCCGAGCGTCATGGCTTCATCCGGCTTCGGATACGTCGTGAGCCACTGGCCGTCGCCGGGTTCGTACAGGTCCTTGGTCATGTACAGCGCGATCGGCTCGAGGAACACGCTCACGCGTCCATCGACCTTCGACAGCGCCGTCAACGTGCGCAGCATCGTCGCCGCATCGTCGCCACGCGACGGGCAACCCACCACGAGACCCGGGATGTCGCGCAGCGCGGTGATCGAGTTGTCGTTGTGGAAGTGGCCGCCGAAGCCGCGCTGGTAGCCGAGGCCGGCAATGCGCACGACCATCGGGTTGGCGTACTGGTTGTTGCTGAAGAACTGCAGCGACGCCGCTTCGCCGCGGATCTGGTCGCAGGCGTTGTGGAAATACGCGAGGTACTGGATCTCGGGGATCGGCAGCATGCCGACGTTGGCGAAGCCCTGCGCCATGCCGAGGATCATCGTCTCGTCGAGCAGCGTGTTGAACACACGGCGCGGGCCGAATGCCTTCTGCAGGCCCTTGGTGACGGTGTACACACCGCCCTTCTGCGCCACGTCCTCGCCGAACAACAACGTGTCCGGATACTTGGCGAAGATGTCGTGCAGCGCGTTGTTGATCTGGATGGCCAGGTGGCGCGGCGCCTGGTTCTCAGGCAGCTTGGCCTCGCTGCCGAAGACCTCGAGGCGGCGCTGCGCGTAGTCGGCGCGTTCGGCTTCCTTTTTCACCGCCGCCGGCGTGTACGGCGCCAGCGGCGCGATCACGTCTTCCAGCTTGTCGAGCTTGGGACGGCGATCGGCTTCCTCCGCGGCGGCGAAACACTTCCTGCGCGTGGCTTCGTACAGGTCGATCACTTCGTCCTTCGACATCAGGCCCGATTCCAGCGCGATCGCCGCGGAGCGCAGCAGCGGATCGGCGGCTTCGACCGCGCACAGCTCCTCGACCGAACGCCACTCGATCTCGAAGTCGGTGCCGGCGTGGCCCATGATGCGGTTGGTCTTGAGGTGCAGGAACGTCGGCCGGCGCGTGCGGCGGCAGTGTTCGACCGCCTTCTGCACGTCACCGTAGCCCGAGGCCAGGTCGAGGCCATCGGCGAAGAAATAGTCGAGCCCGTCCATGCGCTGGAAGCGGTTGGCGATCCAGCCGGACGGCGTCTTCACCGAGATGCCGATGCCGTTGTCCTCGCACACGAACAGCACCGGCGCCGGCAATTTCTGGTACGTGGTCCACGCGGCGGCATTGAACGCGGTCTGCGCGGTGGCGTGGTTGGACGAGGCATCGCCGAACGAGCAGATCGCGATGCTGTCGTCGGGGATCGGCAATTGATGACCCAGGCGCTTGCCGGTCTCGATGGCAACCGCCGTACCCAGGGCCTTCGGCAGGTGCGAGGCAATCGTCGAGGTCTGCGGCAGCACCCACAACGGCTTGCTGCCCCACACCTTGTGGCGGCCGCCGGAGGCCGGGTCGTCCTTGCTCGCGGCGAACGACAGCGCCGAATCCATCACCGGATCCATGCCCGGCAGCTTGCGGAAGCGCTCGGCCATGAAGCCACCGGAACGGTAATGCAGGAACGCCGGATCGGTGTGGCGCGTCAGGCGCGCCACCATCGCGTTGCCCTCGTGACCGCTGGAACCGATGGTGTAGAAGACCTTGTTCTGCACACGCAGCACGCGCGCCATCAGGTCGAGGTGGCGGCTGACCAGCTGCGACTCGAACAGTTCGCGGAAGCCCTGCGCGTCGAGCGCGCTGCCTTCGAGGATGGCCTCGTGCGCGGCGGGCTTCGCATCGCTGCGGCCGTCCCAGGCCTTCACGAACTCGACGAAGTTGACGTCGCAGATCTCGGCCCGGTTGAGGCCTTTCATGCGGGCGGGAATGGGGTTGGGAATGGTGGCGAACATGTGGGTCTGCAGTCTTGGGGACGGCGCGGAGCCGTCGCTGTCGTGAGTGAAGGCGGACGGAATCCGCTCAGCGTGATTGGTCGATCAGGGCCTGCGCGGCGGCATCCGGCCCGGGCATCGGCACGAAGCCGGGCGTTGCTTCCACGCGCTGCAGCCACTGCCGCACCGCCGGATAGGCGTCCAGGGAAATGCCGCCGTGGTCGGCGACGCCGGTATAGGCGTGCAGCGCGATGTCGGCGATGCCGTACGCATCACCGGTGAACCAGGGGTTCGTGGAAAGGTGGCGCTCCATCACCGCCAGTGCCTGCCGCCCGCGTTCGCGCAGGCGCGGCAGGTCGGCGCGGCGCGGCGAATCCAGCGACGTCCAGCCGCAGATGAAACGCGCGACGGCGATGTACGGCTCGTGGCTGTACTGCTCGAAGAACATCCAGCTCAACGCCTGCGCCTTCTGCCACGGATCCACCGGCAGGAACGGCGTGCCCTCGGCGAGCCAGTGCAGGATGGCATTGGATTCGGTGAGCACGCGGCCGTCATCGAGCTCGATGAAAGGCACCTTGCCGTTGGGATTCTTCGCCAGCATCTCCAGCGTGCGCGTCGAACCGTCGTCGCTGCGCTTCTCGACCCAGCGGTAGTCGCGCCCGGTCTGCTCCAGCAGCAGGCGCACCTTGTGGCAGTTGCCCGACGGCGAGAACCCGTAGACGGTGATCACGCGACGGCCTCCTGGCGGCGCGCCAGCCATTCCTCGCGCGTCTGGCCCCAGATATCGATCGGATGGTTGTCCAGCGGCGGCGGCAACGCGCCCGGTCCGCGATTGCGCGAACCCAGGCGTCGGGCCACGGCCTGCGACGCGGTGTTCGCGGGGGCGATGGAGTGGATCACCTCGCTCCAGCCCAGCACGTCGAAGGCCCAGTCCATCGCCGCGGCGCAGGCCTCGGTGGCGTAGCCCTTGCCGCGCGCATCCGGGTGGAACGAATAACCGACTTCCGTGCCGGGCCAGCCATCCGGCTGCCACGGCCCCGCCTGCCCCATCCAGCGGCCGCTCGCCTTCTCGACCACCGAGAACATCGCGAAGCCCTGCAGCATCCACGCGCCCGGCATCTGCAGGAAACGCCGCCACGCTTCATGGCGCAGCAGCGGGCCGCCGATGTGGAGCGAGCTTTCGTCCGCGAGCATTTCCGCATAACGCTCGAAATCCCCGATGCGCGGGACACGCAGGATCAGTCGCGGCGTTTCGAGCTGGACATCGGGAGCAGCCAAGAGCGGATCCTCCGAGGACGTAGCGGACGCATGGCCGCCCGCGCCCGCGGACGGCCACGGGAACAACATCAGAACGCGTTGATGCCGGTCAGTTCGCGGCCGATCACCAGCTGGTGCACCGTCTCGGTGCCTTCATAGGTGATCACCGATTCCAGGTTCAGCGCGTGGCGGATCGCCGCGTGTTCGGTGGTGATGCCCGCGCCGCCGAGCAGGTCGCGGCATTCGCGCGCGATGTCGATGGCGATGCGGCAGTTGTTCCACTTCGCCAGCGACACCTGCGACGGCTGCATGTTGCCGGCGTCCTTCAGGCGGCCGAGCTGCAGCACCAGCAGCTGCGCCAGGGTGATGCGGCGGGCCATCTCGGCCATCTTGATCTGCGCGCTCTGCGTCGCCGCCACCGGGCGGTCGAACAGGATGCGTTCCTTGGTGTAGTTCAGCGCTTCATCCAGGCAGGCGATGGCGGCGCCGATCGGGCCCCAGGTGATGCCGTAGCGGGCCTGGGTGAGGCAGCCCAGCGGGCCCTTCAGGCCCTTCACGTTCGGCAGGCGGTTGGCGTCCGGCACGCGCACGTTGTCGAAGTACAGCGCGCTGGTGACCGAGGCGCGCAGCGACATCTTGTGCTTGATTTCCTGCGCGGCGAAACCGGGCATGCCCTTCTCGACCACGAAGCCCTGGATGCCCTCGTCGGTCTGCGCCCAGACGATGGCGATGTCGGCCAGGTTGCCGTTGGTGATCCACATCTTGGAGCCGTTGAGGATCCAGTCGCCGCCGTCCTTGCGCGCGTGGGTCTTCATGTTGGCCGGGTCGGAGCCGCCGTGCGGTTCGGTCAGGCCGAAGCAGCCGATGATCTCGCCGCGGGCCATGCCCGGCAGCCAGCGCTCGCGCTGCTCTTCGCTGCCGTAGGCATAGATCGGGTACATGCACAGCGAGGACTGCACGCTGACGAAGCTGCGGATGCCGCTGTCGCCGCGCTCCAGTTCCTGGCAGATCAGGCCGTAGCTGACGGCGTTGAGGCCGGCGCAGCCGTACTTCTCGGGGAGCGAGGAACCCAGCAGGCCGAGTTCGGCGATCTCGGGCACCAGTTCCTTCGGGAAGCGGCCCTGGTCGAAGGCGTCGCCGATGATCGGCAGCACGCGCTCGTTGGTGAAGCGCGCGACGGTGTCCTGGACGGCCCGCTCTTCTTCGCTCAGGAGGGAACGGACGTCGTACAGGTCGTAGGGGTTCAGGGCTGCCATGTTCGATAGCTCGGGCGCGAAGAAAGTCCCCAATTGTATCGACCGCTATTGCGGGGCGGCAGCCGTGGAATAGCCGAAGGCCGGGCGCGGGCCGTGGCAAAGCGACGACGGGGGCTGCGGATTGCCCAAGCCCCTATTCCCGGGGATTCCGCGGCTTCCGGCGCCCACAAAAGAACGGGGCCGGATGCGATCCGGCCCCGTCGGGTCTTGCGGTTGGCTGGACTCAGCCCTGGCTGTTGTCCGCCGCGGCCGAGGCCGTCTGGGTGACGACTTCGCCATTGACCACCGGCAGCTTGTTGCCCGGCTTCTCATCCATGTGGACGGTCTGCTCCTGGCCGTTGTAGCGGTAGGTCACGTCGTAACCGGTCACCTGGTTTTCGCTGCCCAGGCGGATCTGGCTACCCGGCTTGCTGCCCGTGCGCATGGTGCCGGTCGTGCCGTCCGGATTGCGGTAGGTCACGTTGTAGGCAACCGTCTTGCTCGAGGTGCTGGTGTCCGAAACGGTGTGGCACTGGCGCTCGGTACGGCTGGTCACCTTGCCACCGACGTGGTTGCGGTCGACGCGGTTGCCGATATAGCCACCGGCAGCCGCACCGGCGACGGTCGCGGCCTTCTTGCCGTTGCCGCCACCGACCTGGTTACCGACCAGGCCACCGATGATGGCGCCCGCCACGGTACCGCCGACGTTGCCGTCGCGTTCCGGCGCGCGTTCCTGCACGACCACGTCTTCGCAGACCTCGCGCGGCTTCGACGTCGTGCTGGTTTCCTTCACCGGCTCCGAACCGATGACGGTCGCGTACAGCGGCTTCTTCTCGGTCAGCTCCTTGACGTTGACCACGTCGGCGTACTCGAGCTTGCTGCCTTCGATCGCGGTATCGGCAGCGACATCGCCCTCGGCGCCCGCGGCAGCGGCCGGATTCGCCGTGGCGAAATCATTGGCCGCACTGTCGTTGCTGCGGAAGCTGTTGTAAGCGGCGACTGCAACGCCGCCGACGAGCAGCGAAGCCAGGGCGACTGCAAGCATGTTCTTGTTCATTGAGGCCTCCTGCTGCGGGACTCAGCCCGCGGGTTGGTTGGACGGCTGCATTCCAGCACCGCGAACCTGAACGAGCGCGTAGCCATTGCAACGAAAACCTAACGGGTATGAACGAGCTGTTCACAGCGTGATAGCGTGCACACATTCCATCGCCACCGGATTATCGCCATGGCCAATCCCCTGCTGCTGCCGATCATCGGCTGGGCCCGGAACCTGCGCCATCCCACGCTGTTCAAGATCGTGGCTGCGCTGTTCCTGATCGACCTGGCGATTCCGCTGGATGACCTGTTCCCTCCCTACTTCCTGGACGAGCTCATGCTCGGCCTGGGAACCCTTGCCCTTGCCAGCTGGAAGAAGCGCAAGGAACCACGGGACGCATCCAGTGAGCGATCGGTGATCGAAGGCGAATCGCGACGCTGACGCAATGGCGCTGGTCGACAGCCACTGCCACCTCGATGCCGCGGAATTCGATGGCGACCGCCCTGCGGTGATCGCGCGTGCGCGCGCAAACGGCGTGACCCGGCAGATCGTGCCTGCGGTCGACGCCGCGGGCTGGCCGAAGCTGCGCGATATCTGTGCCGCCGACGCAGGGTTGTTCGCTGCCTACGGCCTGCATCCCATGTATCTGCAGTCCCATCGCGACGAACACCTGGTGCAGCTGCGCGACTGGATCGAGCGCGAACACCCCGTCGCGGTGGGCGAATGCGGACTGGACTACTTCGTCGAAGGCCTCGACCACGAATTGCAGTCGCGCTATTTCACCGGCCAGCTCGAACTCGCACGCGAATTCGACCTGCCCGTCATCGTGCACGCCCGCCGTGCAGTCGACGCGGTGATCGCCGCGATCCGCCGGGTCGGCCGCCTGCGCGGTGTCGTCCACAGCTTTTCAGGCAGCCCCGAGCAGGCACGGCAGCTGTGGGAACTCGGCTTCATGGTCGGGCTGGGCGGTCCGGTGACCTACGACCGCGCCAACCGCCTGCGCCAGCTGGCCGCGACGATACCGATCGAGCACCTGCTGCTCGAAACCGATGCGCCCGACCAGCCCGACGCCGGCATCCGCGGCGAACGCAACGAACCGGCGCGGCTGCCTGAAGTCCTGCGCGTGATTGCGCAGCTACGTGGCATGGAGGCGACCGACGTTGCCGCTGCCACCAGCGCCAATGCGGAACGACTGTTCCGGTTGGATCAAGTCGCGTTGTCCGCGCGCGGATAAGCGGCGGCCCTGCATTCCGCACATGCAAGCCCGCTGGAACGCAGCTCAGCCCTTGACCTGATCGCGGCGCGGCTTCAGCAGCAATTCGAGCGCACGCCCAACCATCGCGAACGCGAACGTACCGGTGATGTGCGTCGCCGCCCCCAACCCGGCACCACAATCCAGCTTGAGCGCGGCTTCGCCACTGACCGACGGCCGCACGCCGCACACGCTGCCGTCCGGCTGCGGGTACTGCACGTTCTCCAGCGAGTAGATCGCGGAGATACCGAAGTAGCGGTCCTTGTTCTTGGGGAAATTGAACTCGCTGCGCAACTTCTTGCGGATCAAGGCCATCATCGCGTCGTGCTCGGTGCGGGACAGGTCGCGTACGCGCACCAGCGTGGGATCGGTGCGCCCACCCGCGGAGCCGCACACGACCAGCGGCAGCTTGCGCCGACGGCACCAGGCGATCAGTTCGACCTTGCTGCGGAAGCTGTCGCAGGCATCCAGCACCAGGTCGAAGCCGCGATCCAGCAGCGTCTCCACGTTGCTGGCGGTGAGGAAGCTGGGAATCGCCTCGACCTCGATGCCGGGATTGATGGCGCGGCAACGCTCCGCCATCGCCTCGACCTTGTTGCGACCGTACTGGCCCTGCAGGGCCGGCAACTGGCGATTGGTGTTGGAGACGCAGAGATCGTCCGCGTCGATCAGGCACAGGTGGCCGATGCCGCTGCGTGCCAGCGCTTCCACCGCCCAGGACCCTACCCCGCCCATGCCGACCACCGCGATACGCGCCTGCGCGAAGCGCTGCAGAGCGCCCTTGCCGTAGAGGCGGTCGATGCCGCCGAAGCGCTCCTGCCAGCGGGGATCCAAAGCGTGTGTGGTCATGCAGTCATTGTAAGCGGCGCCGGTGGCGGATCCCGCCGTCGCCTTGCTATGGTGCGCGGCGTGGCCGCGGGGGCGGCCCTCTCAAGGAATCAGCATGAGCGACCCCAATCCCGGCACCGTGGCACGCAAGGGCAATGGCTCCAGGTACCTGTTCCTGTTCCTGCTCGGCCTCGTGATCGGCGCGGTCGGCGTGGTCATGGCGCTGCGCGCCTGGGACGCGCGCAAGGACCACTTCCCCGAAAGCCTGATGCACGTACAAGGCTGGCACATGGGCCAGCTCAGCAAGGCCGTCGAGCAGAACCGCTGCGCCGCGACCGACACGCTGCCGCACCTGAAGGCACTGCGCACGACCGCCGACGACCTCGAACGCGCGTTCCCCGGCCTGGCCGACGACCAGCGCTTCGCCGACGCGGCGAGCAAGATGCGCGGCACGCTCGACGGTGCGCTCGCGTCGCCGCCGCTGAACTGCACGGCCGTGGCCGCCTTGAACAAGGACATCGGCGCGGACTGCAAGGCCTGCCACCAGGACTTCCGCTGACGCAAGCCGCTTCCGCAAAGGCAATTGCCCGCCCGGCTGTCCGCTGAACGCGACCGCGGGCGGAGCCGCAAGTTGATGGCCAGTTCACGCGCTCGCGCCTAGGTTGGGGACACTGTTCCCCCACCAGGAGCGTCGCATGAACCTCCGCAATCCCCTTCTGACCTGCGTCGCGGCGGCCTCGATCGCACTCGCCGGCTGCGCCTCGTCGCCGGGTTACCGCGACAGCGGCTACTCCGGCAGCGGCTACGGCAGTGGCTATGGCCAGTCCAGCTGCTACGACTGCGGCACCGTCACCCGCATCGAACAGGTCGGCCAGCCGACCAGCGGCGTGACCGGCGCCGTGCTCGGCGGCATCGTCGGTGCGGCCGCGGGCCGCGAGATCGCCGACGACAAGAGCACGGGCCGCCGCAACACCGCCACCGCAGCCGGCGCGGTTGCCGGCGCCGTTGCCGGCAGCGCGATCGAGCGCAACGTGCGCGGCGCGCGCTACAACGTCTACGTGCGCATGGACGACGGTCGTACGTTGACCGTCACCCAGACCGACCTCAATGGCGTCCGCGAAGGCTCGTACGTGCGCATCTACAACGGACGCGCGACGCTGCGCTGATCGCCAGGGCTTCGCGCTGAAAAATTTCGCACAGAAAACAAAGGGCCCGCAACGGGCCCTTTGTCATTGGAACGGTTGAAGCCGGTTCGTCATTTCCAGCAATCGGCCGTCGCGCCGGTTTTCCGGCCGGTGTGATCGATGCTCATCGTGCCGCACTTGGTCTCGGCCGTAGCCTGGCGTCCCTGGGGAACGATCTGCAGCGTGTAGTCCGCCCCCGGCGTGCCGACGAACGCGACCGCGTAATGATCGGACACGCCCGCCTCGCAGGTCGGTGCTGGGGCGCCCGTGTAGGTCATGTGCGTCGTGTAATAGCGCTCCAGCGACTGCGCCTGCTCGGTCAGGCAGCCCTGCGCGGCACCGCGACGCGCCTTGATCGTCGCGTACTCGTAGCTGGGGACCGCGATCGCCGCGAGGATCGCCACCACCACGACGACCATCATCAGTTCGATCAGCGTGAATCCGCGCATTGATCGCGGATGCCTGCGACCGACGGGACTCATTCCGGAAAACATCAACGCTGCGTCCACGTCAGTCCCTCAGGATTTCGCGCCAGGAGACGCGGTGCGGCGCCGTTCCGGGCGGATTGATCGGCGGATCGGCCTTGCCGCCCTGCGAACCGCCGACGACCGCGATGGCACGGCCGGGGCCACGGATGATGATCGGCTTGGTCAGCATGCCGATGCCCGGATCCATCGAGCCGACGACGACCTTGCCCGAGCCGTGCGTGAGCGTGTCCTTGTCGTCGAACACGCCATCGCCGTTGCTGTCGAAGAACGGGGCCTGCAGGCTGGTCCCGGTGAACGCATCCAGCGCGTTGAGATACCCCTTGCCGCCGGCGTCGCAGGCGTTGCTGGTGGGCGGGATGACGCTGGCGAAGAACAGCGCGGTGCCATCGATCAAGGGCCGGTTGACCACGCGTTCGCCGGCGACGGGCTTGGCGAGGTCCAGGTACCAGCCGCGCTTGCCGGCAGGCAGCGTATCGGCCGGCTCGAAGCCGCGATTGCCGGTCGCGGTGTCGACGACGGCGATCGTGCGTTCCTGCAGCTCCGACTTGGCGATCACGTCGCTGTTGTCGTCGATCAGGCCGTACATCGACTGGATGCTGTTGTCGGTCAGGTCGGCCTTGGTCATCAGGCTGCCGGTACCCGCGAACACCCAGCGTTTGCCGGTCACCGGATCGCCGGCGAGGGCGAGGTCGGCGGTGATCGGCTGGCCCGACGGCGCGGTGAAGAAGGGACGGCCGCTGAAGGCGATGCTGCCGGTGCCGCCGGTGCGGAAGTCGAACTTCCAGACATTGCCCTTCAGGTCGCCGGCGAAGACGTAGTCGACGGTGCCGTTGCCGTCCTCGTCCCAGCCGCGCGGCGAGGACAGGCCGTTGTCGCCGGCCACGCCGGTGTCGATCTCCTGCAGCAATGCGCCGGTGGCCAGGTTGACCACGAACAGCACGGCTTTCCCGCTCGCGCTGTTGATGCCGTTGCCGAAGATGGCGACCACGGTGCCGTTGTTCAACGTGGCGATCATCGGCTCGCCGAGCACGTAGCCCATGTTGGCGCCGCTGTTGCGCTCCCACAGCACGTCGCTCGTGCGGAAGCGGGTCGGATCGGTCACGTCCAGGGCGTAGACGCCCTTGCCGCCACGCCCCAGCGTTCCGATCAGGTAGTTCTTGTCGGCAGTGACCGACCGCGTGGAAACGACGATCGGCCCGTCCACGAAGTACTCGTGCGAGTACTGCGGGCTGCTCAGCGTCGCCAGCTTCGCGAAATCGATGCCCGCCGGCACGTAGGCGAACCGCTCCACGCCGGTCAGGGCATCGAAGGCATGCAGCATGCCGTCATTGGCGCCGACGAAGATCGTCTCGGTGTCCTTCACGTACATCGGGGACGAGTTCACGATGTCGCCCAGCACCGAGGTACGGTCGCGCAACTGGCCCTTGTTCTGGCGCTCCTGGCTGCGCTCGCCCTTGAGGTAGGCCACGTTGTCGGCGCTGCCCACCGGTGCGACGGGACGCGTGGACTGGTTGAGCAGGCTGGCCTGCGCGGCGGTCGGGAACGCGACACCCGCGCTGCCATCCCACGTCACGAACGTGCGGCCGCTGGTGGGCATCAGGCTTGAGGCTTTCCACGTCGGCGTGTCGGAGACACCGGTCGGCGACGCGTCGTAGGCCGCGAGTTCGCCGCTCCACTGGCCCGACACGTAGCTGGCCTGGTAGACGCGCGTGTTGGTGATGAACGAGGTGCTGTTCGCGGTCACGTTCGACGCCGAGCCCAGGCGCTCGGCCACCGTGGCGAATGCCTGCAGCAGGCCTTCGGTGAATTCCTTGGTGTTGCTCGCCACCAGGAACCCGCCGCGGCCGTTGACGCTGGCATGCCACAGGTCGTCGATGCGATCGGCGTTCTCGCCGCCGTTGATCGGATCGGGCCAGTGCTTGGTGCCGTTCTTGATCGAATCGAAGTCGTTCTTGGGATCCAGCCGGCCCTTCAGGCCGATCGAGACGCCGAAGGTCACCATGTGCTGCCAGAACGACGGATCGGCGAACGACTCGGGGACGTTGTTCTCCAGGTCGGCGCGCAGGTCGCGCTTCCAGTAGTGCATCGCCACGTCGGCCAGGGTGTCGCCGCGGGATTTTTCCGCGGTCTCGACGAAATTGTCCCGGTAGGGATTCGCCGGCTTGTAGGTGTAGTCGTCCTTGGCGCTGCCTTCGGGACGCAGGATCGTGGCGCCGTCGGTGCCGTCGGCATCGCCGACGCTGGTGTAGTCGTCGGTGCTGTTCCAGAAGCCGTCGGTGGTGAGGATGGCGAAATTCTGGCGGCAGCTGATCTGCGCCGTTCCCGCCTGCGGCCCCCACGGCCCCGCCGTGCCGGTCTGCGAGAAGTAGTCGCCGGCGCGTTGCAGCGCACGATGCAGCGGCGTGCTGTTGTTGCCGCGCGCGGCCTGCAGGCGCGCGAACCAGGTGTCCTTGTTCGCGCCGCGGAACAGGCCTTCGTCCGATCCGACCGGGATGTCGTACGGGATGCCGGTGGTGTTGCGGTTGATCGTGTCCAGGCCGATGCGCAGCTTCTCGCCGACCCGGCTCAGGGCTTCGCTCGCACCCGCCTTGGCGACCTTCATGCGGCTGCGGTGGTAGGAGTACCAGGTGGCGAAGTTGGCCATTTCGGTCGCTTCGTCGCGGCCCGTCACCGGCGTCGCGAACGTGCATTCGCGCCAGCCGTCGTCACCGTTGTTGCCACCCGCGCAGCCGGCATTGGATTCGCCGCGGTTCTTCGACGACAACTTGCCCCACTCGCTGCGCACCACGCGCAGTTCGCGGTTCACCCAGCGGATCTGGTAACGGTGGAAGTCGCCCGCGTCGGTGCTGGTCAGCACGGCGTCGGACTTGGGGACGTAATAAGTCTTGGTCGACTCGGAGAGGTCCACCTCGTCGCTCAGCAACGCGGTGTGGCGGTAGGCGTGCGTGTAGGACGTGCCGTCCGTGAAGCGGGTGCCGTCGGACTTGATCCAGGGTTTGTAGACGGTCGCGGGGTTGTAATAGATCGTGTTGTGGCCGTAGGACGCGTGCTTGATCTGCCGGTCGTCGAGGTCGCCGCTCGCACCCGTGCCCGAGTCGTACTTGTCGTCGGACAGCGCCGCGGGCATGGCGATCAGGTTCATCGAACCCGAATCGTCGAGGATGAAGCGGACGTTCGCGGGCGGATATTCGGCCTGCGACTGCAGGGGCACGTTCGGGATGATCACCGCGTAGCCCGGGGCCGCCGCCAGCGTGGCGAGGAACGTCACGGCAGCCGCAAGCAGCCGCCCCTGCAGTTGCCGGCGAGCGGCGGCACGGCTGGACTTCGAGAAGGAGGTAGACATGGATCGGCTCCGATCAGGGGACCGCATAGACGGACTGCAGCATCACTTCGGCGCGGCCTTCGGCCTGGCTGAGCGCGGTGATGCGGTAGCGGCTTTCGGTGCCGCTGCAGCTGCTTTCGCCGATGACGTTGCTGGTGGTGCAACTCGAGCGCGGCGGCACGTTGCTGGCGAGCAGCTCGACGATGTAGCGCGGGCGCGCGGTCTGCCCGCCGAGTGTGACGACGGCCTGCGGCGCGTCGTTCCAGACCGATGCGTCGTCCCACACCGGGGCCGCCGCAGGATCGGGCTTGGCGCACAGCCCCTTGGCACAACCCGAAGCCGGCAACGCGGGCTTGGTCGCCGCGAGCAGCTCGCCCTCGCGCAATGCGGCTTCCGCCGCCTGGAAGGCCAGGCTGCGGTCGCGGACGCTCGCGCTCATGTTCTCTTCCATCAGCGTGCCGCGCAGGCTGGCCAGGCCGATCATCGCGGCCACCAGCAACAACAGCAGCACGATGATCAGCGTGCTGGCGCCGCGCTGCCGCTGCGGGCCGGTCCTGGCCGCGCGCCGGGTATATGCGTTCATTGGGCGTGATTCCGGATGGTGACGATCAACTGCAGGTGGCGTTGGATCTGGTCAGCGACAGCGGGCTGATCCGCTTGCAAGGTCAGGTCCAGGCGCACGGCGACCACGCGATCCGAGGCCCAGTCCGCGACCGTGACCGCGCTGGCATCGACATAGCCGCCGGCCCCGGCGAGCAGGTACTGCAGGCCCATGTCGCGCACGCCTTCGACGATCTCGTTGTTGTCGACGACGAGCGCGCCGGCGTTGTTGCGCAGGCTGGACTGGTAGAGGGAGCGGCCGCCGTTGCCGTTCGCGCCCACGTACCAGCGCGTCATGCGCATCCGCGCGATGATCGCCGGCCACACGTCCTCGGCCTCGTTCTTGATGCCATCGTCGTCGCCGTCGCAGCCGCCGCCGGCAAACTTGCCGCGATAGCAGCCGTAGGCGTACTGGTTGCCGTTGGTCGTGCAGTTCACCGGGCTGCTGAAACCCAGGCCCTTGCTGCAGTTGCCCGGCGTGCCGGTGCCGTTGTTGTGGACGATGGTGTTGTTGATGCCGGGCTGCGCGTTGGTGACCTGGAACACCGCGACCTGGGCAAAGTCGCAGGCCAGCACGACGTCGCCGTTCGAAAGACCGTGATCGACGGTGCCGACCTTGAACTGCGCCGACGTCGGGTTGTGGCTCACGATGCTCACGCCGGCCATCGCCGACTTGAGCTCGATGGCATCGGTGCCGGCGATGCGCTGCGCCGTCGCGGTGCCGAAGGCACTGCCCGGGAACGCCTCGGTGCCCTCGTAGCCGCGGATGCCGGCCGTGAAGTCCGTGTACCACAGGCTCGCCGGATTCTTCAGCACGTTGTAACGGGGCAGGTTCTTCTCGCAGGGATTTCCCGCCGCTTCGCGCATGTCGCGCGACATCAGCTCGTAGGCCACGCGCAGGTTCTCCTGCACGCGGCCGAGGCTCTCGGCCGTGCCGTAGGTGCGGCTGGTCGAGAGGAAGACCGTAATGGTCGCGCCGGTGACGATCAGGCCCGCCACCAGCGCGACCATCAGCTCGACCAGGGAGAAGCCGCGCGCGCGGCGGGCATTGGGTGCGTGCTGGTTCATAGGCGCGTCACGGTCCTGGTCGTGTAACTGGAATCGCCCTTGGCGCGCTCATCGCTCCACTGCACCGAGATCTCGCACTCCACGCTGCCGCACACGACCATCGCGCAGGCCGATTCGCCCAGGTCCCGTTTCAGCGAGCCGATCCAGTTGGCCAGGTCGCTCATGGCCAGCGAGGTCGGATCCGGCGCGGCGCAGGTCATCGTCGTCAGGTTGTACTTGCCGATGCGCGCCGCATCGCGGTTGGCGCGCATGGCATCGAGGATGGCGTAGGTCTGCACGGTCGCCTGGCTGCGCGAGAGCGAACTCTGGCTCTTCTTCAACGTCGCCATCTGCAACGCGGCGATGCCGAGCAGGCCGAACGCTAGGATCACCGTGGCGATCAGCACTTCGATCAGGCCGACGCCTGCGGCTTGGCGGGGATGACGGAAGCCATGCCCCCGCCTCCTGCGGATTGCGGTGCTCATGGGACATCTCCCGGCGTGATGCATTTGCCCGCCGCGTTCTTCCTGCTGACGCGGATCCTGCTTCCTGCAGAAATGCTGACGGTGCTTTCGTTGTCCTGCGGTTGGGTCGTGGGCAGGCACACGCCGACGGCGGCGTTGAGCAGGCTGCCGCCCGCATCGCGCGCCATGCCGTCGGCATTGAAGGTGACCCTGCTGTTCAAGGCGGCGCTGCCGAGCAGCTGCACGCTGCCGGTCACGCTGGCGCGCCGGATGAGGCGTTCGCTGGCTGCGTACTGGCCATCCCGGTTGGCGTCGAGGAAGACGATCCAGCCGCTGGCATCGACGGCCTGGCACGAGGGGACCGCCGCGTTGGGATCCGCGCTCATGCACGCGACCGCGCGTCGGTTGAAGCGGACCGCAGCGATGCGCGCCGATTGCAGGGTGGCGATGGTTTCGTTGGCCGCCGCGCGCAGGCGGTTGCCGTTGACGACGCCCTGCAGCGCCGGCATCGCGGCAACCGCGAGGATCGCCAGCACCGCCATGGCGACCATCAGTTCGACGAGGGTGAAGCCCTGCGGCGGTAGACGGCGAGGCATGCCGGTCGCCGAAAACGCGGCCGGTCGCACGGTCGCGCCGGCGCCGTTCGTGTCGTTGGCAGCAATCGCAACTGACCGGCGTGGGAGCGAGCAACGCCTTGCCGCCATGGCAAGCGTGATCGCCTGTCCGACCTGTGCGCCCCGGTTATCCCCGTGCATCCTTTCCCCCGCGTTTTCGATCGCCCCCCGGCGATGGCCCGACCGTTCATCGGACCGACCTGCGGTATGAATTTACCGACAAAACCGCAGGAAATACCGACCAGCGGTCGGACAATACCCGTATTCGTGCGTTCTGTCACAAACATCCGGGGGGCTCGCCGCGGGCTCGGGCAAGGGGCGAGTCGAGGCAAAAAGAAAACCCGGCCGAAGCCGGGTTTCAAGAATCCTGTTCGCGGGCGAACCGCGCCGGGACTAATTACATCGGTTCGACGGCGTCAGCCTGCAGGCCCTTCTGGCCCTGGACGACGGTGAACGTGACCTTCTGGCCTTCCTTCAGGCTCTTGAAGCCCTGGCTCTGGATCGCGCGGAAATGCACGAACACATCTTCGCCGTTCTCACGGCTGATGAAGCCGAAGCCCTTGGCGTCGTTGAACCACTTGACGGTACCGGTTTCGCGGGACATTAACTTGCTCCTTGGAACGTTTGCTGGTTGAGACACGACCTGCGTCGTGTGCTGGTTCGCAAGGAGGAAGCGAGGTGCAACGATGTAGCGATCGATGGATCAACCGCATCGGGCCACGGTTCACGGTGACCCTGGCAAACACAGCGCCCGCACGGTACCCCGGGATTGGTGAAAATGCAACGACGCGGGGGCGGGCCTTGCGACACCCCTATTAGCTACCCAAATACCCGGATCCAAAGGGAAAAAGACCAAGGGAAAAGGAATGGAATTGCAGACCCTGTATTACGTACTGGCGGTAGTGATGATGGTGGTCGGAATCGCGGGGACGGTGCTGCCTGCCCTGCCCGGCTTGCCGCTGGTATTCGCCGGCATGTTGCTGGCCGCCTGGGCGGGCGGATTCGCACAGGTTGGCGGCTGGACGATCGCGGTCCTGGCGATCCTGACGCTGCTGTCCTTGGGCATCGACTTCATGGCCACGGCCTTCGGCGCGAAACGTGTCGGTGCCAGCAAGCCGGCGCTCGTCGGCGCGGTCCTGGGCACGTTCGCCGGCCTGCTGTTCGGCATCGTCGGCGTGTTCGTCGGACCGTTCGTGGGCGCGCTGCTGGGCGAGCTGGTCTGGCTGCGCCGCGTCGGCGGGCGCGAGCTCGGCCAGGCCACCAAGGTCGGCCTGGGCACCTGGCTCGGCATCGTCGTGGGCACGATCCTCAAGCTGGGCGTCGCCTTCGTCATGGTCGGCCTGTTCACCGTCGCGTGGTTCGTCAAATGAGGGCCGCCCTTGCGACGGCCCTCCTCGCGGCCGCAGCCCCTGCGCTCGCGGCAGACGCGGGCGATTCGACGCCCATCCCGGAGGCGTGCGTGGCGATCACGGTCGATGCCGACCGCCTGGCCTGCTACGACGCCGCGATGAAGCGCGGGAAGTCCGACACCCTGGCCGCCGACCAGGCCGCCAGCGCGGCGCGCGCCACCAAGGAAGTGATCCAGCAGTACGAGCACCTGGAACGCCAGACGCTGCCGCCCAAGGAACGCACGCGGCGCGTGGTCAGCGACCTGTTCCGCAAGGAATCGGGCTCGGTCTTCGACGAGCGCATCGCCAATGCGGGCAAGGGCTCGCTGCTCGACAGCCGCTGGGAGCTGGCGAAGGATTCGAAGCTGGGCACGTTCAACTTCCGTGCGTACAAGCCGGTCTACCTGCTCCCCGCGTTCTGGAGCAGCAATCCGAACGAGCTGCCCACCTCATCGAATCCGTCGCGCGTGCCGCCGCAACGGCAGGCGCTGAATAAAGTGGAAGCCAAGTTCCAGCTCAGCTTCAAGACCAAGATCGCGGAGAACCTGTTCGGCGACAACGGCGACCTGTGGGCCGCGTACACCCAGAGCTCGCGCTGGCAGGTCTACAACGCCGACCAGTCGCGGCCGTTCCGCGAGACCAACTACGAGCCCGAAGTCCTGCTGGCCTTCCGCAACAACTACTCGCTCGGCGGCTGGCGTGGGCGGATGTTCGCGGTGGGCGTCAACCACCAGTCGAACGGACGCGCCGATCCGATCTCGCGCAGCTGGAACCGCGTCGTCGCCAACATCGGGCTCGATCGCGAGGATTGGGCGGTGATGATCCGTCCGTGGTGGCGGATTCCCGACGGTCGCAACGAGGACGAGAACCCCGGCATCGAGGACTACATCGGCCGTGGCGACATCACGCTCGTGCACCGCCGCAACGACCACGAGCTGGCCCTGATGGCGCGGCACTCGCTGCGCACCGGCGATGCCTCGCACGGCGCGCTGCAGTTCGACTGGGGCTTCCCCATCAACCGCACGCTGCGCGGCCACGTGCAGGTGTTCGACGGCTACGGCGAGAGCCTGATCGACTACAACCACCGCGCCTGGTACCTGGGCGTGGGCGTGTCCCTGCTCGAGTGGTACTGATCGGCTGGGGCTGATCGCGCCGTGAAGACGCCGGCGGCGTTTTCACGGCGGCCGTCACCGCAACGCGCTCAGTCGCCGGGCTGCATGAGCGCGGGAACGCCGAGCCGCTGCTTCTCCGCCGCCACCATCGTGCGCACGTCCTCGCGCAGCTGCCGCGCGTCGAAGACGATGCCATCCTTGATCGTGTAGTCGACGCCACCGACGCGTCCCAGCTTGCCCGCGGCATCCAGGCGCACGTGGCCGGTGCCGTAGAGCACCTTCAGGTTGGCGAGCGGGTTTTCCTTCACCACCAGCAGGTCGGCCAGCTTGCCCGGTTCGACCGAGCCGATGCGGTCGTCGGCGCCCAACGCTTCGGCGCCATTGAGCGTGGCGCTGCGCACCACTTCCAGCGGGTGGAAGCCGGCTTCGCGCAGCAGTTCCAGCTCCTGGATCGTGCCGAAACCGTAGAGCTGGTAGATGTAGCCCGAATCGCTGCCGACGGTGACGCGGCCGCCGCGGTTCTTGTAGTCGTTGACGAAGTCCATCCAGCGCCGGTAGTTGTCGCGCCAGGCCACTTCGTCCTCGGTGCCCCAGTCGTAGAAGAAGCTGCCGTGGTTGGCGCGGTTGGGACGGAAGAACTCCCACAGCGCGGGCCAGGTGTACTGCGCGTGCCAGTCGGCGGTGCGCGCGCGCATGAGGTCGCGGCCGGCGAGGTAGATGGTGAAGGTCGGGTCGATGGTGAAGTCGAGGCCGAGCAGTTCCTTCATCACGTCTTCGTAGTGCGGCGTGCCCGGCGCGGCCGCCTGCGCCCACAACCGTCCGGCCTGGCCGAAGCGGTGCTGCTCGTCGAGGAAGTTGTAGTCGGCGGGGAACTGCTGCACGGTCTGCCCGTCGAACAGCGCCTCCGGCAATCCGTACCAGTGCTCCATCGTGGTCAGGCCCTGGCGCGCGGTATCCAGCACGTTTACGCGGCTGACCGCGAGCGGCGCGTGGTGGCAGGCGCTGCGCATGCCCTGCTTCTTCAGTTCGTCGAAGGCGGCCGCGAGCAGGTCGGGGCGCGCGCCGAAGCACTTCATGCCGAGCGCGCCCTTGCGCTTCATCTCGCGCACCCATTGCCGCGCCTCTTCCGGCTTCGTCATCGGCGTGTCGCGGCCCATGCCGAAGAACGCGTACGGAAAGATGCGCGGCGCGGCGATGCTGTTGGCCGCACTGCGGCGCTGTTCGGAAACGCAGAAGTCGATGCCGTTGCCGCAACCGGGATCGCGCACGGTGGTGATGCCATGGCCCAGCCACAGCTTGTAGACGTAATCGGCGTTGACGCCCTGCTCCTTGCCGCCGATATGGCCGTGCATGTCGATCAGGCCGGGCAGGACGTAGTAGCCCGCCAGGTCCATCTCGCGACCACCGGCCTTGAGCTGGGGACGTTTGCTCGCATCGATCGGCGCGCCGGGGTTGCCGACGATCTTCACGTCGACGATGCGGTTGCCCTCGATCACCACGTCGGTCGGACCAAAGGCCGGCGCACCGGTGCCATCGACCACGGTCACACCGCGCAGGATCAGTTGCGAATAGGGGCCTTCGCCGCTCTGGCGCGGCGAACCGGGCGCGATGGCTTCATCGTCGGCGGCGCCCGCGAATGCGGGCACGCAGGACAGAACGCAGACGACCACGCCCAGAAGAATATTGCGCCGCATCGTGCCGCCCCGATGGAAAGTGGCGCGAGCATAACGCCGCGATGCCAACATCGGGCAGTGCTGGTGCGCGAATCGAGAGCAATAGCAGCTCGCTACGCTCGCCTCCCCTCACCCGCCCGTTGGGCATCCTCTCCCCGCAAGCGGGGAGAGGGAATGGAGTAGTCCTAGCGTCGCAGCATTGGACCCTGGGACCGTTTGGTTTTCTCTTCTCCCCGCTTGCGGGGAGAAGATGCCCGAAGGGCAGATGAGGGGCACGAGCGCAGCGAGCCTGCTTCAACCAGCCGTCGCCCCCAACGAACCTCAGGCCACCACCACCGGAATCTTGCCGATCTTCGCCTGCCATTCCTTCGGCCCGGTGTTGTGCACCGAGCTGCCCTGCGAATCGACCGCGACGGTGACCGGCATGTCCTGCACTTTGAACTCGTAGATCGCTTCCATACCCAGGTCGGCGAAGCCGACGACCTTGGCGGCCTTGATCGCCTTCGACACCAGGTAGGCGGCGCCGCCGACGGCCATCAGGTACGCGGACCGGTGCTTCTTGATCGCCTCGATCGCGGTGGGGCCGCGCTCGGCCTTGCCGACCATGCCCATCAGGCCAGTCTGCGCCAGCACCTGCTCGGTGAACTTGTCCATGCGCGTCGCGGTGGTCGGGCCGGCGGGGCCGACAACTTCGTCGCGCACCGGATCGACCGGGCCGACGTAGTAGATGAAGCGACCCTTGAGGTCGACCGGAAGCGGCTCGCCCTTGTTGAGCATGTCGACCATGCGCTTGTGCGCGGCGTCGCGACCGGTGAGCAGCTTGCCGTTGAGTAGCAGCACTTCGCCCGGCTTCCACGACGCGACTTCTTCCTTGGTCAGCGTGTCGAGGTTGACGCGGCGGCCCTTGGAGGCGTCGTACGTCAGCTGCGGCCAATCGGCCAGCGACGGCGGATCCAGCATCACCGCACCGCTGCCATCGAGGGTGAAGTGCGCGTGGCGCGTGGCGGCACAGTTCGGAATCAGTGCGACCGGCAGGTTGGCGGCGTGGGTCGGGTAGTCCTTGACCTTGATGTCGAGCACGGTGGTCAGGCCGCCCAGGCCCTGCGCGCCGATGCCGAGCGCGTTGACCTTCTCGTACAGCTCCAGGCGCAGCTCCTCGGCACGGTTCGATGCGCCGCGCGCCTGCAGCTCGGTGATGTCGATCGGCTCCATCAGCGCTTCCTTCGCGAGCAGCATCGCCTTCTCGGCGGTGCCGCCGATGCCGATGCCGAGCATGCCCGGCGGACACCAGCCGGCACCCATGGTCGGCACGGTCTTGAGCACCCAGTCGACGATCGAGTCGGACGGGTTGAGCATGGCGAACTTCGACTTGGCTTCCGAACCGCCGCCCTTCGCGGCGACGATCACGTCGACGGTATTGCCCGGCACGACCTTCACGTTGACCACGCCCGGGGTGTTGTCCTTCGTGTTGGTGCGCTTGCCCGCCGGGTCGGCCAGCACCGAGGCGCGCAGCTTGTTGTCCGGGTGGTTGTAGGCGCGGCGCACGCCTTCGTGGACCATGTCCTCCACGCCCATCGTGGCGTCGTCCCAGCGCACGTTCATGCCGATCTCGAGGAACACGGTGACGATGCCGGTGTCCTGGCAGATCGGGCGGTGGCCCTCGGCGCACATGCGCGAGTTGATCAGGATCTGGGCGATCGCGTCCTTGGCGGCCGGCGACTCCTCGCGCTCGTAGGCGGCGGCGAGATTCTTGATGTAGTCGACCGGGTGGTAGTACGAGATGTACTGCAGGGCGTCGGCGACGGACTGGATCAGGTCTTCCTGCTTGATGGAGACAGGAGCGGACGAAGCGGGCTTGCTGGAGTTCACGGGCTGCCGGTGGGTAGCGGGCGGAGTCCGCCATTTTAGGCCACCGCCCAAGCCGGGGTCCGGTCGTCGCTGGAAACGATGTGGCCCGGGACCCGTTCCGCCGGGCGCCCTGCCGCGGCAGCGTGCGAGGACGCGGGACCCGCGAGCGCCCGCCCCGGCGGGCGGGCGTCGCGGCTTGCGGTCAATCCACCGGTTGCAGGATCCGCGGGTAGATGTACTCCGCGGTCATCTCGCCCTGCACCCCGCCCGCCTGGCAGCCTTCCAGGAAATGGATGCCCGCGTACACGCGCGAGCGGCCCACCTCGTTGAGGGCATTGCTGAGCGAACTGTAGGTGCGCGTGATCGCCTTGGCCGGAACCCCCGGCAGCCCGGCCGGCCACATCTGGTTGGCCAAGGGCAACGCAGGCACGTTGACGGTGCGGGTGAACGGCGCGTGGTTGGTGCCCAGCACCAACCGCAACGCGCCGGTGGCCGCGCCCGCCGCACCGGTCGAGCCGCACGGATAGTCCGGATACGGCGGGATCGTGATGAAAGGAAGCCAGGACGGATCGGACTGCGTATTCGGGTTGCCGTCGCTGGCCCAGCGGATCGCCGTCACCGGCCGCCAGAATGTGTACCAGTACTTGCTTTCGGCATTGGCGATGCCGGCATCGGCCATCGACACGCTCATCAGCGCCAGCGCACGGGCCTGGCCCCAGGCATCGAGGTTGAAACCGGGCAGGATCAGGCGTGCATTCGCCTGCCAGTCGACACCGCCGTGGTACCAGAAACGTGCGATGTCGCTCTGCGGCGAGTCCGGCCGCGCACCGCGCGTGCGCGCATCGCCCAGATCCTTGACCTGGTTGTACGCGTCCGCATAGGCATCACTGGACAGGTCGAAGATCTCGCCCGGCGGCACGCGGAACTGGGTCGCGCTCTGCACCACGAATGGCCTCGTCGCCGACCAGTGGTTGAATTGCGGCGCCGCCGAACCGAATGGCACGGTCGACACGTACACGCCGGCAGCGGGCACCGCGGTATAGGCCGGCGTGTGCGGCGAGCCCGAGCCATCGTTGAGCCGTGCCGTGAGGATCGCCCTGGCCGCGGCCCGGCCTGCGGCCACGCCGTCGTTTTCCGCGGTGCCGTCGGGAATCGCGTTGAGCGCGGCGATGTAGGCGGCGACCACCGCGTTGCGGGCCGCGGTATTGGCTACGGGCACCAGGCCCGCCAGGCCGACATCGTCAACCCAACAGCGCGTAGCGGGTGGCGGCGGCGACGGCGGCATCCGACGACGCACCCGCCGGAGCCGGCGGCACCACGCTGTAGGTGTGGTATCGAGGCGTGATCGAATTGAGCGCGTCATGCACGGCAATCTGCACGATCGCCATGCTGCGGAACTGCTGGTACGGCCCACCGAACGAACCCACGACGGGCGCGGTGGCGGCGACCTGGTTCCAGTCGAGCACGACATCGGCATGGACCTGCGGCAGCGCCAGCATGAGCGCGGCGGCCACGAGGGAAGTGCGGATTCGGCGGCGCGCGCGCCGGCTGTTGGGGAGTAGAGCGGGCATGGAACACTCCTTGTACGGACAGGATGAACGCCGGCGAGCGCCAGGCGCAGGGACGCGAAGTCGCGTCACATCCTTTACATACGGTGCGAGGGGCTAAAAACGACATCCGGAACACACCCCCGAACGGGCGATCCCCTACCCGGAAGCGGCCCTGGCGTCGCTTCCCGGACCGAAACCAACCCGTGCCTGTCACACCGCTGCCCCCACCCCCGTCCTGGCCGCATGAATACCGAATCCCTGTTCGAAACCTACCGCTCCCGCCTGCTCGGCCTCGCCTACCGGCTGCTGGGCAGCCGCAGCGACGCCGAGGACGTGGTCCAGGACGCCTGGCTGCGCTGGCACCAGGCCGACCGTTCGGCCATCCGCGATGCCGAGGCCTGGCTGGTCACGGCGACCACGCGCCTGGGGATCGACCGCCTGCGCCTGGTGCGGAACGAACGCGAGAACTATCCCGGTCCATGGCTGCCCGAGCCGCTGACCGTCGACACCTCGCCTACACCGGAGAGCCGAGCCGACATCGGCAGCCAGGTTTCGCTGGCCTTCCTCTCGCTGCTGGAACGGCTAGGCCCGGAGGAACGCGCTGCGTTCCTGCTCAAGGAAGTCTTCGACTACGACTACGCCCAGGTCGCCGAACTGATCGGCCATAGCGAAGCCAATTGCCGGCAGATGGTGCATCGCGCGAGGCAACGCGTGCAGGCGGAGCGACCGCGCTTCGAAGTCGAGCCCGATACGCACCGGCGCCTGCTGGAGCGCTTCATGTATGCCACCCAGGCCGGCGATCGCGCCGCGATCATGCAATTGCTGCACGCCAACGCGACGCTGGTGTCCGATGGCGGCGGCAAGGTCACCGCGACGATCCGGCCGCTACAAGGCTCCGACCGCATCGCCGACCTGTTCTGGGCGCTGTCCCGTCGCGCGGGCGACGAACTGAAGACCCGCATCGGCAGCGTCAACGGCGAACCCGCACTGATGCGCTGGTACCAGGGCCGATTGCACTCCATCACCACGATCACGATCGAAGACGACCGCATCGCACAGGTACTGTCGGTGCTCAATCCGGACAAGTTGCCCGCGTCCGGGTGAAAAAACCGGGGCGGCTTGTCACGCCGCAGCACCCTCGCCCGTCTACCTCATGCAACGGCCACGGTGGCCGACATGAGAAGACCGCAATGAACGCTCCCCCCATCGATTACGCCGTCCACGCGCCGCAGGCCTTCCAGCACCTGCTCAACTTGAGCATGGGCCTGCACAAGGGCCCGCTCGGCCACAAGCTGGTCGAACTGGTCTCGCTGCGCATATCGCAGATCAACGGCTGCGTGTACTGCCTCGACATGCACGCTACCGCGCTGCGCAAGGCCGGCATGGACCAGCGCAAGCTCGACACGCTCGCCGCATGGCGGGAGAGCCCGCTGTTCGACGACCGCGAACGCGCCGCGTTGGGCTGGGCCGAAGCACTGAACGCCATCGGCACGACGCCGGTGCCGGATGGCGCGCTGGATGCGCTGCGCCCCCATTTCGACGAGCGCGAGATCTCCGAACTGAGTTTCACCGCCGCGATGATCAACGCCTGGAACATGCTCAACGTGGGGCTGCACCGGCCGTTGCCGATTGCGGCCTGACTCGAATTGCTCCTCCCCGCAACGCGAGGGAGGAGCGTTCCCGGGGATCGCGCTCGGCGCGATGCCGTGGCGTATATCCTTGTTCCACTTCGCGGCACGGCCGCGCGCCGACCCGGCAGCCAGCCGCCAGTCCAGGAACCAGACATGCATCTCGGCAATTTCTCCGTCAGCCTCGCGGTCAAGGACAGGGCGGCGAGCCTCATGGTGGAAGATCCGGACGGCAACCCGATCCTGTTCGACCAGCACGTGTGAAGGCCGCTCCCCTCGCGCTCAAGGCACACTCGCGCCATGGCCGCCTCCCCTAGTCCGCGCCCGCCCCGCTCCGCGCAGCCCAGCCTGCGCGACCGCTTCAACGCGCTGCGCAACCTGCCGCCGTTCCTGCGGCAGATCTGGGCGACCAGCCCAGGACTGACGCTGACCACGCTCGGCTTGCGCGTGGTGCGCGCATTCCTGCCGATCGCGACGCTGTATGTCGGCAAGCTGATCATCGACGAGGCGGTGCGCCTGGTCGGTACAGGCGTGTCATACGACTCCCTCGGCGCGGCGTGGCAAGGCGGCCAACTCAGCCACCTGCTGTCGCTGCTGCTGATCGAATTCGCGCTGGCGATCGGCTCCGACCTGCTCGGCCGCATGGTCAGCTACGGCGACGCGCTGCTGTCGGAGCTGTTCACCAACGCGACCAGCGTACGCCTGATGGAACACGCGGCGACGCTCGACCTCGAGGACTTCGAGGACCCCGACCTGCAGGACAAGCTCGACCGCGCGCGCCGGCAGACGATGGGGCGCATGAACCTGATGAGCCAGCTGTTCGGCCAGGTCCAGGATGCGATCACGGTGGTGAGCTTCGCCGCCGGCCTATTGGTATACGCGCCGTGGCTGATCGTGCTGCTGGCCGTGGCGCTGATCCCCGCGTTCGTCGGCGAGGCGCATTTCAACGCGCTGGGTTATTCGCTGAATTTCCAATGGACGCCGGAGCGGCGCCAGCTCGAATACATCCGCCAGATGGGCGCGAGCGTGGAGACGGCGAAAGAGGTCAAGATCTTCAACCTCAACCGCTTCTTCATCACCCGCTTCCGCGAGCTGTCCGACAAGTTCTTCGTCGCCAATCGCAAGCTGGCACGGCGACGCGCGCTGTGGGGCACGCTGCTGGCGGCGCTGGGCACGCTGGGCTACTACGTGGCCTATGCCTACATCGCCTGGCGCACGGTGAAGGGCGATTTCTCCATCGGCGACCTCACCTTCCTCGCCGGCAGCTTCCGCCGGCTGCGGCAGTTACTGGAGGGGCTGCTGGTCGGTTTCTCGCAGGTCGCCGGCCAGGCGCTGTACCTGGACGACCTGTTCTCTTTCTTCGAGATCAAGCCGGAGATCCATTCGCCCGCCAATCCGGCGCCAGTGCCGCAGCCGATCGCGAAGGGCTTCGTGTTCGAGAACGTGGGCTTCCGCTATCCGGATGCGGAACGCTGGGCCCTGCGCGGGCTGGATTTCGAACTGCGCGCGGGCGAGGTGCTGGCGCTGGTCGGCGAGAACGGCGCGGGCAAGACCACCCTGGTGAAGCTGCTGGCGCGGCTGTACGACCCCGACGAGGGCCGCATCCTGCTCGACGGCCGCGACCTGCGCGATTACGACCTGGACGACCTGCGCGCGAACATCGGCGTGATCTTCCAGGACTTCGTGCGCTACCACCTCACTGCCGGCGAGAACATCGGCGTCGGCCAGATCGATGCGATGTACGACCGCGACCGCATCCGCGAAGCCGCGCGCCGCGCCATGGCCGACCAGGTGGTCGCATCGCTGCCGCACGGCTACGACCAGCTGATCGGACGGCGCTTCAAGTCAGGCGTCGACCTCTCCGGCGGGCAATGGCAGAAGATCGCGATCGCGCGTGCGTACATGCGCGATGCGCAGGTGATGATCCTCGACGAGCCCACCGCGGCGCTGGATGCGCGCAGCGAGTTCGAAGTGTTCCAGCGCTTCAAGGAGCTGTCGGACGAGCGCACCGCGGTGCTGATCTCGCACCGCTTCAGCAGCGTGCGCATGGCCGACCGGATCCTGGTGCTGAACGAGGGCCGGCTGGAAGCGAGCGGCACGCACGAGCAGTTGATCGCGCAGGGCGGGCGCTATGCCGAACTGTTCGAATTGCAGGCGGCGGGGTATCGCTGACGGCCCTCGCCGGCCCTCACGCCCCCTCACCCTGCGTTGCTCCGCAACGCGGTCCCTCTCCCCGCAAGCGGGGCGAGGGAGTAATGCTTTTATCCTTCTCCTCGCTGCAAGCGGGGAGAAGGTGCCCGCAGGGCGGATGAGGGGCGCTTTTCCGCGCAGCGGCGAAAGCCTCCTTCACCGCCTTCATGCATCATTCGCCTCGATACAACGCTGGATATGGAGGCCCCATGCGCACCCTGCTGCTCTGCACCGCCCTGACGCTGGCGATACCGATGACCGGTTGCGAGGCGCGGCGCTCCGCGACAGGCGATGCCACTGCCGCCACGGCAGCAGCGCAGGTCGCGCCGACACGCACCGTCGCCAGCCAACTCGGCGACGTGGAAGTCACCACCGTCGCCAGCGGTCTCGAACACCCCTGGGCAGTCGCGTTATTGCCGGACGGCAGCTTCCTCGTGACCGAGCGCCCCGGCCGCCTGCGTCGCGTCAGCGCCACGGGCGCACTCTCTCCACCGTTGCAGGGCGTGCCGGTCGTGTTCGCGCAGGGCCAGGGCGGGCTGCTCGACGTCGCCTTGGCACCCGACTTCGCCAGCACCCGGCGCATCTATCTCACCTACGCCGAACCCGGCGAAGGTGGCCGCGCGGGCACCGCGGCGGCAGTGGCAACGCTGGGCGACGCCGCATTGGGCGACCTGAAGGTGATCTACCGCCAGCAGCCGAAGCTCGACAGCGACATCCACTTCGGCTCGCGCCTCGCCTTCGACGGCGCCGGGCACGTCTTCATCAGCCAGGGCGAGCGCGGCGAGCGCCCGCTCGCGCAGCAGCTCGACGTGCTGCAGGGCAAGCTGGTGCGCCTCAATCTCGACGGCAGCGTGCCGGCGGACAATCCTTTCGTCGGGCGCAGCGATGCGCGCGCGGAGATCTGGAGCTACGGCCACCGCAACATGCAGGGACTGGCCATCGACCCGCGCACCGGCACGCTGTGGGAAAGCGAACACGGTCCGCGCGGCGGCGACGAGATCAACCTGCCGCAAGCCGGCAAAAACTACGGCTGGCCGGTCATCACCCACGGCATCAACTACTCCGGCTTCCCGATTCCCGAAGCGGTGGGCACCACGGCGCCGGGCATGGAGCCGCCGCACCACGTGTGGGCGAAGTCGCCGGCGCTGTCGGGCATGGCCTTCCTGGTCAACCAGCCGAAGTCCAGGTGGAACAACAGCCTGTTCCTCGGCGCACTGGCGGACGGTAGCCTGATCCGGCTGTCGCTCGACGGCGACCGCATCACCGGTGAGGAGCGCCTGCTCAAGGAACTGGGCGCCCGCATCCGCGACGTGCGGGTGGCCGGCGACGGCAGCGTCTTCGTCCTGACCGACGAACGGGACGGCAAGCTGCTGCGCCTGCGTCCGCCGCGCTGAACACGTCTTTACGCCGGCCCCGCTAGGCTGCGGCCAAGCCAACGGAGCCGATGCCATGGGCGACGCCACCGCCGGACTCGCGCGCACCGCGCGCATCCTGCGCTTCCTGCTCAAGTACCGGGGCGCCGGCGTGTTCACCGGGCTCGACCTCGACCACGTGCAGGACGACACCGCGCCGGAGATGGCGGGCAAGCCGCACGAGTTCGTCGCCGACCTGGAAGCGCTCGGCCCCACCTTCATCAAGTTCGGCCAGGCCCTCTCGACGCGCCCGGACCTGGTGCCGCCGGCCTACCTCGCGGCGCTGGAACGCACCCAGGACGCCATTGCGCCGGTGCCGGTCGAACGGATCCGCGCGCTGATCGAATCCGAACTCGGCGTCCGCCCGAACCACATCTTCGAATCGTTCGACGACGTGCCGCTGGGCAGCGCCTCGCTGGCGCAGGTGCACCGGGCAACGCTGCGCGACGGGCGCGCGGTGGCGGTCAAGGTGCAGCGGCCCGACATCGGCATCACGATCCATACCGATGTCGATGCGTTGGCGGCGATCGCCAGCCGCGCCGACACCGCCACCAAGGTCGGCCGCCGCGTGCATTTCGCCGACTGGGTGCACGAATTCCGCAAGGCGCTGCTGCTGGAACTCGACTACGGCTGCGAGGCCGAGAACCTCGCGCGCTTCCGCAAGCATTTCAGCGACTACCCGGAGATCTTCGTCCCGGCACCGCTGTGGGATTTCAGTTCGCGCCGCGTGCTGACGATGGAACTGGTGACCGGGTCCAAGGTGACCGAGGTGAGCGGCCTGTTCCGCACCGAGCACGACGTCCAGGAGCTGGCCGCGGCACTGCTGCGCGGCTACCTCGAGCAGGTGCTGGTGCATGGCGACATCCACGCCGATCCGCACCCCGGCAACCTGCTGGTGATGGAGGACGGGCGACTGGCGCTGTTCGACCTGGGCATGGTGGTGCACGTCCCGCCGCGGCAGCGCGACCGCCTGTTCCGCCTGCTGTTCGCGGCGGTGGACGGACGCGGCGAGGAAGCCGCGCGCGAATCGATCGCGATGGGCACGCGGCTGGAGGACTTCGAGGAAGAGCGTTATCTGCGCGAAGTCGGCCAGCTGGTCGCACGCTACGCCGCGCACCCCAGCGCGTCGGCGAGCGAGAGCCGCCTGCTGTTCGACATCGTCCGCGTCAGCACCGCCTGCGGGCTGCGTTCGCCGTCGGAACTGAGCCTGCTCGGCAAGACCCTGGCGCACCTGGAAACCACCTGTCGCGCGCTCGATCCGCGCGTGGACATGAAGCGCGTGATCGACCGGCACCTGGACAGCGTGATGGGCGAACGCCTGCGCCGCTCGCTGTCACCGCACCGCGTCGCCAGCGAGCTGATGGAGCTGCAGGCGCTGACGCGCGAGGCGCCGCGCAAGCTGTCGGACATGCTGTCGCTGCTCGCCGACAACCGCCTGCAGGTCCGCGTCACCGGGCTGGAGGAATCACGGTTGATGGAGAACCTGCAGAAGATCGCCAACCGCATCACCACCGGGCTGATCGTCGCGGCGCTGATCGTGGCCGCGGCGATGATCATGCGGATCGAGACCAATGCGCGCCTGTTCGGTTATCCGGCGCTGGCGCTGGTGCTGTTCGTGGTGGCGGCGGCGCTGGGGGTCGGGATCGTGGTGAGCGCGCTGCTGCGGGATCGCCGGGCTAAGCCGCGGGAGGAGTCGGGGCCGCGGTAGCGGCTCTTGCCAGGCGCTTCTCCCCGCTTGCGGGGAGAAAGGTGCCCGCCAGAGCGGATGAGGGGCGAGCGCAGCGGCAATGTGCAACCGCGTGTGGGCGTCACGTCCCCTCACCCTGCGTCGCTGTGCGACGCGGTCCCTCTCCCCGCAAGCGGGGCGAGGGATTCTTGTACGGCCCAGGTGTGCCCACCTCAGCTAAAATGCCCGCCTCCCCGCGTCACACCCCCGCCCCATGTCCTCCGCTTTCGGCACCGAAACCGTGCTGGATGTCCGTCACTGGACGGACGCCTACTTCAGCTTCACCACCACCCGCGACGACGGCTTCCGTTTCGACAACGGCCAGTTCGTCATGATCGGGCTGCAGGTGCCCCAGGCAGACGGCAGCAGCAAGCCGCTGCTGCGCGCGTACTCGATCGCCAGCGCGAACTGGGAAGAGCAGCTGGAGTTCTTCAGCATCAAGGTGCCGAACGGTCCGCTCACTTCGCGCCTGAAGGACATCAAGCCCGGCGACACCGTGCTGATCGGCCGCAAGCCCACCGGCACGCTGCTGATCTCCGACCTGCATCCGGGCCGCAACCTGTACCTGCTGGGCACCGGCACCGGCTTCGCGCCGTGGCTGGCGGTGATCAAGGATCCGGAGACCTACGAGCGCTTCGACAAGGTCGTGCTCTGCCACGGCGTGCGCAACGCGCAGGACCTCGCCTACCGCGACTACATCGTCAACGAGCTGCCGCGCCACGAATTCCTCGGCGAGCAGATCAGCGCGAAGCTGAAGTACTACCCGGCGGTCTCGCGCGAGGACTTCGTCGTCGACGGCCACGACCAGCGTGGTCGCCTCACCGACCTGATGGCGAGCGGCAGGATGATGGAGCAGCTCGGCATCGAGCCGCTCGATCCGGAACACGACCGCGCCATGATCTGTGGCAGCCCGCAGATGCTCGCCGACTTCCGCGCCCTGCTCGACGGGCGCGGCTTCGCCGCGGCGCCGCGCATCGGCACACCGGGGCAGTACGTGTTCGAGCGCGCGTTCGTCGAGAAGTAGGCGACGTCAGACGTCGCGCAGCCAGCGCTCGGCGTCCTGCTCGCTGGTGAAGACGCGGGCGTCGTACCCGGCATCGCGCGCAAACAGTTCGCAGTATTCGACGGCGCGCCGGCCGTGCGGCTTCACGTGCGCGATGCGGACCGGCCCCAATCCCAGCGCGGCAATCTCGATCACCAGTTCCAGCCACTCCGGTTCGGAAAGGCCGGCGCCCTCGAGTTCGTCCACCACGAGCAGGTTGCCAGCACCGGTCAGGCGCAGGTGGCGCAGGATCGCCCGCCAGTAGGCGACGGTGTTCTCGTAGGTCTCCTCGCCCCACACGCGCACGCGCAGGCCGAGCGGATGGCGGGCGGCATCGACCCATAGCGATTGCGGTTCGTCGATCTGGTTCATGCGCTCCCTCTTGCGACACGCATGCTAGCAATGGCCACGCCGCTGCGTGGAGGGGGAAATCCCCCAGCCGGACCGGTCGATTCAGGTTTGGCGATCAGGCCGCGCGCCGTTCCGGACGCAAGGCGTCCCGGTACGTGCGGCTGCAGGGAATCGTGGTGCCGTCGCGCATCGCGATCCGCGCATCGCCGGTGTCCAGCGGCTCGATCTCGCCCACGCAATCCAGGTTGACGATGTAGCTGCGGTGCACACGCACGAAGCGCGCCGGGTCCAGCTGGGCCTCGATCGTCGCCATCGTCGTGCGCAGCGGGTAGTCGCGGCCGCGCAGGTGCAGGTTCACGTAGTTGCCCGCGGCCTGCAGCCATTCCACGTCGGCGGCGGCGATCAGGAATTCCTTGCCCAGCTTGCGCACGAGGAAGCGTTCGGGGCGCTCGGGCTGTTCGACCTGCGGCGCATCGTCCGGCTGCACCAGCACGCTGGCCTCGCCCTGCAGGCGACGGATCAGCAGCCGGTAGCCCTCGATGGTCACCACCAGGCCGGCGAAATGCTTGAAGTCCTTGAGGTATTCGTAGAGGAACGTCCTGGGCCAGGGGCCGCCATCGTAGTAATCGCCCTGCGCGGCGTAGACGGCCTTGCGCAGGGCCATCATCCCGGCCACGTGCAGCAACGACCACGCCACGCTGCCCAGCGCCAGCCACGGCAGGTTGCGCCGCCAGGTGTCGAAGTGCAGCGGGAAACGCCGGGTGTACCAGAGCACCGCCGGCAGCAGGGCCAGCGCCACCAGGTGGCTGCTCCATTCCCAGACCGCGGGTTCCCATGCGGCGAAGTCGAGGCCGGCCCGGCGGATGTCCATCAGCGCGGTCACGCTGTTGGTCATCGCGCCGACCAGGTAGCTGACGATCCAGAAGCCCCACTCCAGCGACCGGCGCCAGGGCTGGTAGCGGTCCCACAGGTTGTCGCGGGTGGAAGTGGGGGGCGGCTCGCGGTTCATCCACGCATTCTCGCCCAGATGGCCGCCGGTTCCGTCCCGGCTCGTCCCGGGGCGGCCGCGCTTCGTCCCCGAACGCGCGCAATCAATCACTTGCCGCTGGCGGGGCCGGATCGCGCGATCGATCGTGCCGGTCATCCCCGACCCCGGAGCCCGTCATGCAACAGCGCCGACACGACATCGACGCCCTGCGCGCCCTCGCCTTCGCCCTGCTCATCCTCTATCACGGCTGCATGCTCTACGTGGGCGGCGAGGACTGGGGCTGGCACCTCAAGAGCACGCACCTGGCCGAATGGCTGCAGTACCCGATGCTGTTCGTGAACCGCTGGCGGATGGACCTGATCTTCCTGATCTCGGGGCTGTCGGTGCACTTCCTCCTGCGCAACACCGGCACGGGCGCCTTCATCGGCCAGCGCAGCTGGCGCCTGCTGCTGCCGCTGCTGTTCGGCTGCCTGGTGGTGGTGCCGATCCAGCCCTACGCCCAGGGCATCGCCAACGGCGCCGTCGAACCGGGTTACCTGCGTTTCCTCGGCGACTATTTCGGCGGCCGGCAGTGGCCCGTGGACGCCTTCGACGGCTGGGAGCACGGCTTCACCTGGAACCACCTGTGGTACCTGGTCTACCTGTGGTGCTACACGCTGGCGTTCGCTGCCCTGCTGCCGCTGCTGCGGCGCCTGCCCAACCCGTTCGCGCACCTACGCGGCGGCTGGCTGCTGACCGTACCGGCGCTGCCGCTGCTGCTGTGGACGCTGACCCTGCAGCCCTTGTTCGAAGACACCGGCGACCTGGTCAACGACTGGTACCGCCACGCGGTCTACTTCAGCGTGTTCCTGTACGGCTGGTGGCTCGGCGGCAACGACGCGGTCTGGAACGAGCTGGTCCGCCTGCGCCATCGCGCCCTGGGCTGGGCCCTGTTCGTTTTTGCCGTGTACATCGCGCTGGTGGCGACGCTGCCGGACGAGGCGCCGCAATGGCAGGAGACCTTCGTCCGCACGCTGCGCAACTTCTACATCTGGCTGGCGCTGAGCGCGATCCTGGGCTGGGCCAAGGCCTGCCTCGACCGGCCGTTCCGCTGGCTGCCGTGGGCGAACGAAGCGGTGTACCCGTGGTACGTGCTGCACCAGAGCCTAATCATCCTGGTCGCCTACTGGCTGCTGCCGCTGCACCTGGGCCCGGTGCTGGAGCCGGTGCTGGTCTTCGGCGGCACCATCGCCGGTTGCTGGCTGCTGCACGAGTTCGTGATCCGCCGCGTCGGCTGGCTGCGTCCGTGTTTCGGCCTGAAGCGGCTCGCGCGACCGCAGCCGGCGCAACCGCAGCTCGCCTCGGCGTAGCGATTGTCCGCCGGTCACGCACCGTCATATTCTTCCGCGACCAAGGGGATGGGGAAGGACATGGGACGGATGCTTGCGCGGCTGGCGGGCCTGCTGCTGTTGGTCGTGCTCGTACCGGCATCGGCCGCGGACGGTGCGGTGCAGCCACGACCGGGCGACACGCCGCCGGATGCACTCGGCAGCGACCTGAAGGGCAATCCCGTGACCGTCAGCGGCCACAAGGGCAAGGTCGTGATCGTGACGTTCTGGGCCTCGTGGTGCGGTCCCTGCCGCCGCGAGCTGCCGATCCTGGGAAAACTGCAGAAGGCGGTGGGCCGCGACCACCTCGAGGTGATCGCGATCAACTACAAGGAGGACAGGCGCGAGTTCCGCGACGTCATCCGCGCCAACAAGGACATCGCGCTCACCTACGTCCACGACGCGAAGGGCGCCATCAGCGACCGCTATGGCGTCACCTCCCTGCCGAACATGTTCATCGTCGACCGCGAGGGCCGCGTCGCCCACGTCCATCGCGGCTACTCGCCCGAGATGCTGGACGGCTTCGTCAAGGAGATGCTGGCGCTGCTGCCGGCCGAAGTGCTGCAGCAACCGGCCGGAGGCTAGCCAGCCGTCGATTCGCGGGCCGAGATCAGCGCGTCGTCGACATCCGCGCGGCCCACTCGCTTGCCGGCCGTGCACGCGAGAACAGGAACCCCTGCCCCTGCTCGCAGCCGATCGCCAGCAGGCAGTCGCGCTGGGCCTCGGTCTCGATGCCTTCGGCGATCACTTCCATCCCCAGCGTGTTCGCCAACGCGAGCACCGCGCGCACCACCGCAACGCTGCCGCCGCGTTCGCCCGGCACCAGTGCGCTGACGAAGGAGCGGTCGATCTTCAGCGCGTGCAGCGGGAAGCGATGCAGGTAGCTCAACGACGAGTAGCCGGTGCCGAAGTCGTCCAGTGCTGCCAGCACGCCGCCGCGACGCAGCGTGTCGAGCGTGGCGAAGACCTGGTCGGGATTCTCCAGCAGCGCCCCTTCGGTGACCTCGATGCGCAACCGTTGCGGCGGCACCCGGTAGGCATCGAGCAGGTCCAGCAGCTGCCGCGCCAGCGCCGGCGAGCGGAAATGCCGCGGCGACACGTTGATCGTCACGTAGCCGGCATCGCCGGGCAGCGTTTCGATCTCGCGGCAGGCGTGCTCGAACAGACGCCAGTCGATCTGCTCGACGCTGCCGCTGTCCTCGGCGACCTTCAGGAACTCGCCCGGCAGCATCAGCGCGCTGCCCGGGCGGCGCCAGCGCAGCAGCGCCTCGTAGCCGGCGACGTTGCCGGTGCGCAGGTCGACGATCGGCTGGTAGTGCGGCTCGAACTCGTCGCGCAGGATCGCGCGGCGCAGGTCCACCTCGAGATCGAGCAGTTGCAGGGCTTCCTGGTGCAGGCGCTCGTCGAAGATCTCGAAACGCTGGCGCCCGTGCGCCTTGGCGCGGTACATGGCGACGTCGGCGTCGCGCAGCAACTCCTCCGCCTTGTTGTAGCGCCGGCTGCCGAGGGTGATGCCGATGCTGGCCGAGGTGAACAACTCCTTGCCGCGGATGTGCATCGGCTCGCTCAGGGCCTGGATCACGCGTTGCGCGGTATGGCACGCGTCCTCCGGCAGTTGCACGTCCTCCACCAGCAGCGCGAACTCGTCGCCGCCCAGCCGCGCGACGACGTCGGAATCGCGCACGCACGCCGCGAGGCGTTCGCCCGCCTGCCGCAGCATCTGGTCGCCGGACAGGTGGCCGACGCTGTCGTTGATGATCTTGAAGCGGTCCAGGTCGAGGAACAGCACGGCGAAGCGGTGCTCCGGATCACGCTGCAGGCGCGCCAGCGCGCGCTCGATCGCGCCGTAGAGGAAGGTGCGGTTGGGCAATCCGGTCAGCGAATCGTGCAGCGTCTCGTGCACCAGCTGCTGCTCCGCGCGCTCGCGCACTCCGATCTGTTCGCGCAGTTCGGCCACGGCTGCAGCCAGTTCACGCGTGCGGTCCTCGACGCGGGCCTCCAGTTCGCCCTGCACCTTCTTGCGCGCCAGCGCGGTGAGGATGTGCTGCGCGACATAGGCGAGCAGCGCGCGGTCCTCCTCGGTGTAATGCACCGATTCGTCGTAGCTCTGCACCACGACGACGCCGCGCACTTCGCCCTGCCCGACCATCGGTACGCCGAGAAAATCGGCCGCGGGCGTGCCCAGGCCGATGCCACCGGGCACATCCAGCAGCAGCGCGACGTCGCGCGCGGGCCCCATCGCGGTGCGGCCGTGGCGGATCAGGCCTAGGGTCAGGCTGCTGCGCAGCGCCGCGGCCGGGATTTCCTCGTCGGGCTGCACCAGCCCGGGGTCCATCTCGTCCGCCCGGTACGGGAACCGCAACGTGTCCTGCTCGGCGTCGTACAGGGCGATGTAGAAGTTCTTCGCGTACATCAGCTCGCCGACGATCTCGTGGATGCCGTGCAGCATCTCGCGCATGTCGAGCTCGCTGCTGGCGAGGTCGGCGATGCTGTAGAGCGCGGCCTGCAGCCGTTCGCCGCGCTGGCGCTCGCGCACCTCGCGGGTGAGCTCGCGCGTGCGCTCCTCCACGCGGCGCTCCAGTTCCGCGTGCGCCTGCTTGCGCAGCATCGCGGTGAGGATGTGCTGGGCGACGAAGGCGAGCAGCGCGCGGTCCTCCTCTGTGTAACGCGCGCCATCGTCGTAGCTCTGCACCACGATCACGCCGCGCACGACGCCGTCGACGGCCATCGGCACGCCCAGCCAGTCGGCGCTGTCGGGGCCGTAGCGGTCCGAATCGGGGTAATCGAGCCCGAATTCCAGCAGCAGGTCACGCGAAGGCCCCATCGCCGGCCGCCCGTGGCGGATCACCGCAAGCGTGAGGCTGCTGCGCATCTCGTCCGCGGGGATCTCTTCCGTCGTATCGACCCGGGCCGAATCGTGCTCGTCGGCGAAATAGATGAAGCGCACGCTGTCGCGGACGGTGTCGTAGAGCGCGATGAAGAAATTCTCGGCGTACATCAGTTCGCCAACCACGCCGTGCACGCGCGCGAGCATTTCCGGCATGTCGAGCTTGCTGCTGGCGAGGTCGGTGATGGCGAACAGCGCGGTCTGCAGCTTCGCCGTCTTCTCCAGCCGTTGCGCGGCCAGGCGCTGCTCGGCGAGCTCCAGCGCAGTCGCGAGCCGGGCGCGGAGCACGCCGAGGAAGTCGTTCCAGGCCGGTGCACCGAGCTCGGGAATGCAATCCGAAGCCGGCCAGTCGGCCCGCAACCACAGGCGGCGGTCCACGTCGGCGACGCCGAGGTCTACCTCGATGCGGCGCCAGCCGTCGCCATCGCCACTGCGATGCGTGTGTCGCGCCGCCGGATCAGCATCGCGCCCGGGCGTTGCCGGCCGCCAGTGCAAGGTCACGTTGCGCGCGCCGAACACGCTCTCCATGCGCGATTCGGCCACAGCCGCGATGTCCTCGAGGCTGGACACGGAAAACAGAGCGGACACGAAATCGAGGTCCGGCACGGCGTTCAACCTGATGCCGGTTCCGTCGTCCTGCCCGGGTTCCGGGGCTGGCGTGGCCATGGTCGCGCCAGTGTACGCCCGCGCAGTGGTGGCGTAGCGCGGCCGGCGGGTTAACCTGCGCGGCCGCCTGCATTCATCCCGGTGACTCGCCGCTACACGGCGCGAACCTCCACCGCAAACCGGTCAGCCCAACGCCTTCTCGATGTCCTTGGCGATCGCCTCGGGCTTGTCGGTGGGCGCATAGCGCTTGATCACCGTGCCATCGCGGCCGACCAGGAACTTGCTGAAGTTCCACTTGATCGCATCGATGCCGAGGAACCCGCCCTTCTCGTCCTTGAGCCACTTCCACAGCGGGTGCGCCTTGTCGCCGTTGACGTCGACCTTGGCGAACATCGGGAAGGTCACGTCGTAGTTGAGCGAGCAGAAGTTCTTGATCTCCGCTTCGTCGCCCGGCTCCTGGTGGCCGAACTGGTCACATGGGAAACCCATCACGACCAGCCCGCGCCCCTCGTAGTCGCGCCAGAGCTTTTCCAGGCCGGTGTACTGCGGGGTGAAGCCGCATTGCGAGGCCACGTTGACGACCAGCAGCACCTTGCCGCGGTAGTCCGCGAGCGATCGCGACTGGCCGTCGATGTCGTTGGCGGTGAAGTCGTAGGCGGTGGTCATGGGCGCGGCGTCCTGGCGGAGGGTCCGAGCATACTCCGCGCCCGAACCGGAAAAAAAGAAACGCCGGGCGAACCCGGCGTTCCATTCGATGCGACTTCGTTGCAACCGGCCTGCGATGCCGCGGCCGCAAGGCGCGTCCGGTCAGAACGACGCCTTGAACTCCACGCCCACCGTGCGCGGCTCGTTGATGAAGCCGGTCAGGTTGTTGAAGTCGATGCCGCCGACGACCTTTACTTCGTCGGTGATGTTGCGGCCGAACACGGCGAGGTCGTACTTGCCGTAGTTCCAGCTGTAGCCAACGCGCAGGCCGCCTTCAACCAGCGACTGGCCGGTGAATTCCTTCGACTCGTACAGGAAGAAGTTCACTTCGCTACGGTAGGCCCAGTCGGTGAAGACGTAGAACTCGCCGCCCTCGCCCATCGGCGTGCCCCAACGTGCGGTCACGTTGTGGGTCCACTCCGGCGCCTGCGGCAGCGGGTTGCCGTCGATCAGCGCCTTGCCGCTGGCGTCCCGCGGATCGGTGACGGTGCACTGCGCGCAGACCGAAACCGACAGGTCGTCGTCCTTGATCTCGGTGTCGTTGTAGCTGCTGCCCAGGGTTACCAGCAGCGAGTCGGTCAGGTAGGCCTGGAAGTCCAGTTCGAAGCCCTGGCCGACGCTCTTCTCGGCGTTGATCAGCACGTTGGCGTTGGAAGAACCGCCGACCGCGGTGAGTTGCTGGTCCTTGACCTCGTAATAGAAGACGCCGGCATTCACGCGCGCGCGCTTGTCCCAGAAGTCGGCCTTGATGCCGATCTCATACGAGGTGGAGGTTTCCGGCTCGGCCACCGACTTGAAGTTGAAGGCACTCGCGGCCTGGATGCTGCTGCCGCGGTAGCCGGTGGCGACGCGCGCATACAGGTTCACGTCGTCGTTGAGCGCATAGGTACCCGAGAGGTCCCAGCTGAACTTCTTGTCTTCCGGCGAGGCCGACAGGTCGCCATCCGGCTCAAGGGCGATCAGGTCGGCCATGGTGCAGCGCTTCGGGCCGGTCGTCGGATCGCCGAGGATCGGGCCGATGCAGGGCGCGTATCCGTTGGCGTAATACTCCTCGACGTCCAGCTCCTTCTTGTCGACCGTGTAGCGCATGCCGGCGCGCAGTTCGAGCGCGTCGGTGGCCTGCCAGGTCGCGGCGCCGAACACGGCCCACGAATCGTTGGTCTGGTTCACGCGCTCGTAGCCGTCCTCGATGCCACCGTTGGTGGAGTCGTAGCTGAAGCTTTCGACGTCGTAGTCTTCGCTGAAGTAGAACAGGCCGGCCTGCCAATCGAACGCCGTGCCGGTGTTGGACTCGATGCGGAATTCCTGCGTCCATTGCGAATGCTCGGGGATGCCGTCGGCGGTCTCCGAAGCGAACGGAATGAAACCCGGCTCGCCCACGGTACCCAGGAACGCATTGTCGAATCCGTTGCCGCCGTCGATGTCGCCGCGGCTGTAGGTTTCGACCGACTCGTAGCCGGTGATCGAGTGCAGCTTGTAGCTGCCCAGGTCCCAGGTCAGGCGGGCGCTGGCGCCCTGGCTGTCGAGGTCGGTGTAGTTCAGGCCATCCAGCGCGACCTTGTCCTCGTCGAAACCGTCGACCAGGTCGTTGGTGCCCGGCTTGATGATGTTGGCGCGGAACAGGCGCGCGGTGCTGTTGAGGTGGCGGCCGTGCACGTTGAACAGCGCCTCGAAACCGTCGCCTTCGTACAGCGCCTGCAGGCGCGCGGCCGATTCGTCGTACCCCTCGAAGCCGTCGTTCGGGCCCGGGTAGGTGTTCTCGACCCAGTTGTCGCGGCGCTGGAACAGCACCGACGCGCGCGCCGACCAGTTCTCGGTCAGGCCGCCGCCGATGGCGCCTTCGAAGTTCCACATGTCGTCGCTGCCGTAGCCGACCTTGCCGTAGCCGCCCAGGTCCTGCGACGGGCGCACGGAGCCGAACTTGACCACGCCGGCCGGGCTGTTGCGGCCGAACAGCGAGCCCTGCGGGCCACGCAGCACTTCGACCTGGTCGACGTCGAACACCGGGAAGCCCTTCAGGATCGGGTTCTCCTGCACCACGTCGTCATAGACCAGCGACACCGGCTGCGAGGTGTTGAGGCGGAAGTCGGTGTTGCCGTAGCCGCGGATGTAGAAGCGCGGGAAGGCGCGGCCGAACGACGACTCGATGTTGAGGCTCGGCACGCGACCGGACAGGAAGCGCACGTCGGTGCCGCCGGACGCCAGCGCGTCGAGCTTCTCGCCGCTCACGGTGCTGACGGACACGGGCACGTCCTGGATGTTCTCGACCTTGCGCTGCGCGGTGACCTGCACGGCATCGAGCGTGGCGGCCTTCTCGGCGGGCGTGGCGGCTTCCTGCGCCAGTGCGGCGTGCGCCGGCAGCAGCAGGGCGATGGCGACGGCCAGGGCGTGGCGGGACAGCTGACGAGCGTGCAGCGGCTTGGAGGACATGGTCGGTCTCACAGGACTGGCGGCCACGGTGGCCGGATTCGAGGATTGCCGTTGCGTCTGGGCGCAATCGGCGCTGACTGACCATCCCTTGATGGTCGCTGCGGGGGCCCCTACCCGCGGGTCGACTTGGATCGGACCCGGAAATGTTACCGCACTGTTAAAGCCCCGTACCGGGGAGTACGCCTGCCGGTGGCCCCCGCCGGTCGGGCGGGCGCCACCGGGCGGCGGTCAGCGGCCGGCGCCGACCTTGGCCGGCGCGGCGAAGGGCTTGATCCCCAGGGCGTCGAAGATCTCGCTCGGGTAGTACGCCGTGTCGCCCTTCAGGACCACGGCGACATTGCGGATATCGGAGATGTTCTTCGTCGGATCGCCGTCGATCAGCACCAGATCGGACAATTTGCCCGGGGTGACGGAGCCGCGGTCGGCCAGCGTGCGCGAGTACTTGGCACCGTTCCAGGTCGCGACCTGCAGCACCTGTGCCGGGGTCAGACCGGCGCGGACGTACCACTCCAGTTCGCTCTGCACGGTGAAGCCGGGCACCGCGTCGGTGCCGGCGACGATCGGCACGCCCGCCTTGTACATGCGGCCGACGAACTCGACCATCTTCCGGAACGACCTGTCGTAGCGCGCCGCGGTCGCGTCGTCCGGGATCTTCATCTCGGCGACCTTCAGCCCGCGCTGGATGTCCGGCGGCATGTGCGCGGCGACCGGCGCGTAGCTCTCCGGCATCTGGCCTGCGCGCTGGCGCAGGAATTCGAACGTCGACAGGGTCGGGTCGATCACGGTCTGCTTCGCCGCCAGCGTGGCGATGAAGTCCTGCACCGGCTTGCTGTCGAAGTCGAGGTCGGCGACCTTCTCGGCCGGCAGGTAGAAGCGCTGCAGCGTGCGCGTGTCGGTCTTGTCGTCGACGAGGAAGTTCAGCAGCACCTGGTTGATGTGCTGGATCTCGTCGTAGCCCTGCTCGACCACGTCCTGCGCGCGCATGAACGCCGGCACGTGGCCGCTGACGCGCAGGCCCTTGCCGTGCGCATAGGCGGCGGTGTCGCGCAGCAGTGCCTTCGGGAAGGAGTTGTAGATCTTCACCTGCGGGTAGCCGTGCTCCGCGTACCAGTCGACGGCCTGCTTCGCCTCGTCCAGGTTCTTGATCACGAAGCCGTTGCGCGCCGACATCTGGCTTTCGCCCTCGATGAAGCCGGCCGGCACGATCCGCGTCGACAGCAGCGTACCCGCCTTCTCCTCGGCCATGATCTGCTGCAGCGTGGCGTTGTCGTTGCCCATGTCGCGCACGGTGGTGACGCCGGTGGCGATGTTCAGGCCGCCATCCCAGCGCCCCAGGTGGCCGTGCATGTCGAACATGCCCGGCAGCAGCACGCGCCCGCCGCCGTCGATGACGTTGTCGGCCCTGGCCGCGCCGCCGGTCGGCGTCACCGAAACGATGCGGCCATCGCGCACCAGCACGTCGGACGCGGCACCGAGCGTCGCGTGCTCGCTGTCGAACACGCGCGTGTTGCGGATCAGCGTGCTGCCCTTGAGCGGATGCGCCAGGCGCTGCTGGAACGCGACCAGCGTGTCGGCTTCGGCCTGCTTCTGCTTCGCTTCGAGCGCCACGCCGTTGCCGGCCCAGCCCTCCTCGATCAGTTGCACCCAGCCCGGGACGATGAAAGCGAACAGCCGCGGCGATTCGCCCTGCGTCGCCCAGGCGAACGTCGGCGTAAGGCCGACCCCGGTGATCGCGAGCAACTGAACCTTGCGCGTGTCCTTGCCGTTGCTGACTTCGGCCTCGGCCACCTTGCGCGTGCTGAGGCTGCCGCTGGGGATCAGCGGCAACTTGCCGTCGGTGCGCTTGGCGAGCGCGGCGAAGGCGACCGAGAAGCCGGCCGGCGTACCGCCGAGCGGCGAGTACAGCGCGGTGCCTTCGACCTCCTGCGCACCGTTGTCGGAGGTCGACTTCCACCATGCCTTGTTGCCGTCGCGGCCGAAGGATTCGTCCACCGGTGCGCCGAAGGTGGTGCTGCCGGTGACGTGGTAACTGCCGAAGGTGCCGTCCGGCGCGAGCTTGAATTCTTCCTTCAGCTCGGGACCGCGGCCGTTGTCCTTGAAGAGGTAGTCGACGCGGATGACGCCGTCGTCGCCGGTGGTGACGATCTGGTGCCCGGCCTGCTTGCCGTTGTCGACGAGGGCGACGTAGCGCAGCGTTTCGGCGGCGGATGCGGTGCCGGCGAGGATCATCGCCAGGGACAGGGCCAATGCGCGTTTCATTCCCGGAGTTCCTTGTCAGGTCGAATGGAAGCCGGAGCATGGACGCAAACGCGCGGGATTGCCTAGGTCGAAGGTTGGCCTGAGGCGGCCGGCGATCAGCGTGGGCGTAAGCAGCGAAGCCTTCTTCTCCCCGCGCGCGGGGAGAAGGAAATGCTCCCCCAGTTACCGCTTGCTAATGCCGGGTCGGCTCCGAGACTTCCTTCACCACCTCGGCCGTCGCCTCGCGCTTGCCCGCGAGTGCGAGGTCGGCGATGGAGACGATGCCGGCCAGCTTGCCGCCGGCGTCGACCACCGGCACGCGGCGGATCTGGTCGGCTTCCATCAGGCAGACGCAGTCGGCCAGGCTGGTTTCGGTAGTGACGGTGCGCACCGGCATGGTCATCGCATCGGCAGCGGTGGCCTCGTTGCCGTTGCGTCCGGTCGCGACGATGCGCACGGCGATGTCGCGATCGGTCACCACCCCGATCGGTCGCTGCGCGGCGTCGACCACCGGGATCTGGCCGCAATCGTGGTCGAGCATCATCCGGGCCACTTCGCGCAGCGGCGTGGTGGCGGTGCAGCAGGCGGGATCGGGCGTCATCACGGACATGACGTTCATCTGGCTCTCCTTCCGGCGGGGTATACGTTGGAACCCGCCCCAGCATCGGCAATCCGCGGTGCCGGCCGCGTGAGGCGCAAGATGAATGCGGACAAATACGGCAAAGCCGCCGCGCCCCTGCCTTTTGTCATGGGTCCCGCGTGCACCCCATCGGTTACCCTCCGGCCTCCCGCTCCGCTTGAGATCGCCCGATGAAGCACCGTCTCGCGTTGGCCGTCGCCATCGCCCTCGCCTCGGCAACCGCCCCGGCCCTCGCCCAGACCGCCACTGCCCAGTCCGCCAGCACCGTGAATCAGGCCAATCCCTTCTCCGCCGACAGCCCGCTGCCGTTGAACTATCCGCAGTTCGACAAGATCACGGACAGCGACTTCGCCCCCGCCTTCGACGCCGGCATGGCCGCGCAGCTGAAGGAAATCGACGCGATCGCCAACAACAAGGCCAAGCCGACCTTCGCGAACACCATCGTGGCGATGGAGAAGACCGGCCTGACGCTGGACCGCGCGACCAACGTGTTCTTCAACCTGCAGGGCACCATCAAGGACGACGCCCGCGACAAGCTGGAACTCGAGTACTCGCCGAAGTTCTCGGCGCACCGCGACGCGATCGCGCTGAACCCGAAGCTGTTCGCGCGCATCAAGTCGCTGTACGACCAGCGCGCCAAGCTCAAGCTCGACGCCGCCGACCTGCGCCTGCTCGAGCGCCGCCATGACGATTTCGTGCGCGCCGGCGCCGCCCTGTCGGAGGCGCAGAAGACGCGCATCCGCGAGATCAACACCGAAATGTCGACGCTGGGCACGCAGTTCGGCCAGAACGTGCTGGCCGAAGTGAACGACTCGGCGATCGTGGTCGACAACCGCGACGACCTGAAGGGCCTGAGCGACGAACAGATCGCCGCCGCCGCCGAAGCCGCCAAGGCGCGCAAGCTCGACGGCAAGTACGTGATCGCCCTGCTCAACACCACCGGCCAGCCGGCCGAGGCGCAGCTGGAAAACCGCGCCCTGCGCGAGCGCATCTACAAGGCGTCGGTCAACCGCGGCAGCCGCGGCAATGCCTGGGACAACACCGCGATCGTCGCCAAGGTGGTGAAGCTGCGCGCCGAGCGCGCCAAGCTGATGGGCTTTGATACCGCCGCCAACTTCGTGCTGGCCGACGAGACCGCCGCGAACCAGGACAACGTCAACAAGATGCTGCGCCAGCTGGCGCCGGCCGCGGTGGCCAACGCCCAGCGCGAAGCCGCCGACCTGCAGGCGATGATCGACGCCGAGCAGAAGGCCAGGAAGCAGCCGACCTTCAAGCTCGAGCCGTGGGACTGGGCCTACTACAGCGAGAAGGTGCGCCAGGCCAAGTACAACTTCGACGAAGCGCAGCTCAAGCCGTACTTCGAGATGAAGAACGTGCTGGAGAACGGCGTGTTCTTCGCCGCGCACAAGCTGTACGGCATCAGCTTCAAGGAACGCACCGACCTGCCGAAGTACCACCCCGACACCTGGACCTACGACGTCTACGACAAGGACGGCAGCCTGCTGTCGATCTTCATCTTCGACCCGTACGCGCGCGAGTCCAAGCGCGGCGGCGCGTGGATGAACACCTACGTGGGCCAGTCGGCGCTGGACGGCAAGAAGCCGGTCGTCGCCAACCACCTCAACATCCCCAAGCCGTCGGCGGGCAAGCCCACGCTGATGACCTGGGATGAAGTGACCACCGCCTTCCACGAGTTCGGCCACGCCCTGCACGGCTTCTTCTCGGACGTGAAGTACCCGTACTTCACCATGAACGTGCCGCGCGACTTCGTCGAATACCCGTCGCAGGTCAACGAAATGTGGGCCGACTGGCCGGAAATCCTGGCCAACTACGCCAAGGACTACCAGACCGGCGCAGCGATGCCGAAGGAACTGCTGGACAAGGTGATCGCGGCCTCGAAGTTCAACCAGGGCTTCGCCACCACCGAGTACCTGGGTGCCGCGATGCTCGACCAGCGCTGGCACCAGCTGCCGGCCGACCAGCTGCCCGACGCCAGCGGCGTGATGGCCTTCGAAGCCAACGCATTGAAGGCCGACGGCATCGATTACGCGCCGGTCCCGCCGCGTTACCGCACGCCGTACTTCAGCCACATCATGGGCGGCTACGCAGCGGGCTACTACGCCTACATCTGGTCGGAAGTGCTCGACGCCAACACCGTGCAGTACATCAAGCAGCACGGCGGCCTGACCCGCGAGAACGGCGACCGCATGCGCCAGTACGTGCTCGCGCCGGGCGGCCAGATCGAAGCCGGCAAGCTGTTCCCGAACTTCGCCGGCTACGAGGCCAAGATCGGCCCGTTGCTGGAGAAGCGCGGCCTGGCCGAGGCGCCGCGCACCGGCAGCGGCGAGGTCGACGGCAACAAGGCGCAGGGCGCGAAGTAAGCCGCCCCGCACTGCGAAACGCCCGGAGCAATCCGGGCGTTTTTGTTTGGGCCGGAGCCGACATCCGGAACTCGTTCGCTTGCGGGGAGAAGGTCGAAGCGGGCGGCAGCCTGCCGGGGGAAGGCGGATGCGGGGCGAGCGAAGCGGGTTGCCGCGCCTCCGTGCAACGTCGGAATGGATCCCGGCTTTTGCCGGGATGACGAGCAACGGCCGAGTGCAGTGGTGCATTCCGACGAGCGCGCGCAGTGACTCGCACATGCCGGGGAACGCGGGGCGCCCACGACGGCCGCGCCCCGCGTCCGCCGGGGTACGGCGCCTCACCGTTCTCTGCGATAATCCGGCGCCGAATGGCCCCGTAGCTCAGCTGGATAGAGCGTCCCCCTCCTAAGGGGAAGGTCGCACGTTCGAATCGTGTCGGGGCCGCCAGTCCTGCATCTCTGCCAGCCGGTCGCCTGCGCCGGCCAGCGTCTTTTTCCATTTGGAGCTTCCCCATGACCCACCCCGTCCTCAGCGCCCTCGGCCTGACCGAAAACGAATCCGGCACCTTCCTCGGCAACGGCCAGTGGTCGGCCACAAAGGACGCGGGCGTGCTGGAGCCGGTCAACCCGACCACGGGTGAAGTGCTCGGCCGCGTCTACGCCTCCTCGCAGGGCGACTACGACACCATCGTCGAGCGCGCCCAGGCCGTCTTCAAGGTGTGGCGCACCACCCCGGCCCCGCGCCGCGGCGAAGCCATCCGCCTGTGCGCCGACGCGCTGCGCACGCACAAGGACGCGCTGGGTTCGCTGGTCGCGCTGGAAATGGGCAAGTCCAAGCCGGAAGGCGACGGCGAAGTGCAGGAAATGATCGACATCGGCGAATTCGCCGTCGGCCTGTCGCGCCAGCTGTACGGCCTGACCATGCACTCCGAGCGCCCGGGCCACCGCATGTACGAGCAGTGGCACCCGATCGGCATCGTCGGCGTGATCTCGGCGTTCAACTTCCCGGTCGCGGTGTGGGCGTGGAACTCGTTCGTCGCCGCCATCTGCGGTGACATCACCATCTGGAAGCCGTCGCCGAAGACCCCGCTCTCGGCGATCGCCGCGATGAAGATCTGCAACGAGGCACTGAAGAAGGGCGGCTTCCCCGACATCTTCTTCCTGTTCAACGACGCCGGCAGCGAGCTGGCGCAGCAGTTCGTCGACGACAAGCGCGTCCCGCTGATCAGCTTCACCGGTTCGACCAAGGTCGGCCGCATGGTCGGCGAGCGCGTCGCCCAGCGCATGGGCCGCTCGCTGCTCGAGCTCGGCGGCAACAACGCGATCATCGTCGACCAGACCGCCGACCTGAAGCTGGCGATCCCGGCGATCGTGTTCGGCGCCGTCGGCACCGCCGGCCAGCGTTGCACCACCACGCGCCGCCTGTTCGTGCACGAGTCGATGTACGACGAAGTGCTGGGCAAGCTGGTCACCGCGTACAAGCAGGTCGAAGGCAAGATCGGCGATCCGACCGACCCGAAGAACCTGATGGGCCCGCTCAACAGCCAGGACGGCGTCAACGCCTACCTCGACGCCGTCGAGAAGGCCAAGGCCGCGGGCGGCAAGATCGAAACCGGCGGCGCCGCGATCGAGGGCAAGGGCAACTTCGTCCTGCCGACGATCGTCACCGGCCTCACCAACGACGCGCAGATCGTCCAGCACGAGACCTTCGCACCGATCCTGTACGTGATGAAGTTCAAGACCATCGACGAAGCCATCGACATGCAGAACGCCGTGCCGCAGGGCCTGTCGTCGGCGATCTTCACCACCAACCTCAAGGCGGCCGAAGCGTTCCTGGCCGCGTCGGGTTCGGACTGCGGCATCGCCAACGTCAACATCGGCACCTCGGGTGCGGAAATCGGCGGCGCCTTCGGTGGCGAGAAGGAAACCGGCGGCGGCCGCGAATCGGGTTCGGATTCGTGGAAGGCGTATATGCGCCGCCAGACCAACACCATCAACTACTCCGACTCGCTGCCGCTCGCGCAGGGCATCAAGTTCGACCTGTAAGCGACGGCCGCAACGACGATGTACGGACTCGCGCGCCCCTTCCTGTTCGGCATGGATGCCGAGCGTGCGCATACGCTCACGCTCGACGCCCTCGAGCTCGCCTACCGCAGCGGGCTCAATCCGCTGCTGGCGCGCAAGCCCGAGCCGCTGCCGACCCGGGCCTTCGGCCTGAGCTTCCCCAACCCGGTCGGCCTCGCCGCCGGGCTGGACAAGAACGGCGCGCACATCGACGCGCTGCTGGCGCTGGGGTTCGGCTTCGTCGAGATCGGCACGGTCACGCCCAAGCCGCAGCCGGGCAACCCGAAGCCGCGCATGTTCCGGCTGGAAAGCCGCCACGCGGTGATCAACCGCCTGGGCTTCAACAACGAAGGCATCGACGTCGTCGTCCGCAACCTCGAGCGCGCCAAGCGCCGCGGCCTGGTCGGCGTCAACATCGGCAAGAACAAGGACACGCCGAACGACGCGGCCGAAGGCGACTACATGTACTGCCTGTCGCGGGTGTATCCGCTCGCCGACTACGTCACCATCAACATCTCCTCGCCCAACACCGCCGGCCTGCGCGAACTGCAGGAAGAGCAGTCCCTGCGCCGCCTGATCGGCACCCTGCGCGAGGAACAGGAACGCCTGCGCGCCAAGCACGGCAAGCACGTGCCGATGCTGGTGAAGGTTGCGCCGGACCTGAGCGAAAGCGACGTCGACGCCGCCGCGCGCGTGCTGAGCGACCTCTACGTCGATGGCGTGATCGCCACCAACACCACGGTGTCGCGCTTCCTCGTGGAAGGCGCCCGCCACGCGGAGGAAACCGGCGGCCTCTCCGGCGAACCGCTGATGGGCACGGCCACCGCCGTCCTGCGCATGCTGCGCACGCGCCTGCCGGAAGAGATCCCGCTGATCGGCGTCGGCGGCGTGATGTCCGGCGCGGATGCCGCGACCAAGCAGGCCGCCGGCGCCACGCTGGTCCAGCTTTACACCGGCCTGGTCTATCGCGGCCCCGACCTCATCCGGGAATGTGTCGAAGCACTGCGCCGCCGCAAGGAAGCACCCAGCCGCGGCCACCTGCCACCCGAAGTCTGAGCGAAGCATCCCCCGCATCCATGGCACCGCTTGCACATGACTGACTCCATCCGCATCGCCCGCGACGCCTCCCTGCAATCCCGGAATACCTTTGGCGTCGCGGCGACGGCTCCCGTGCTGGTGGAAGTGTCCGATGCAAGCGCCCTGCCCGCCCTCTTCGCCGATCCCGAATTCGGCGACCGGCTGGCGCTGGTGCTGGGCGGCGGCAGCAACCTGCTGTTCGCGGGCAATCCCGACGGCGTGGTGCTGGCGCTGACCGGCAAGCGCGTGGCGCACCTCGACGAAGCCACCACCAACGGCCACACCATCGTCCGCGCCGACGCCGGCGTGGAGTGGCACGACTTCGTGATGCGCACGCTGCGCCACGGCTTCGCCGGGCTGGAGAACCTCGCCCTCATCCCCGGCACCGTCGGCGCCGCGCCGATCCAGAACATCGGCGCGTACGGCGCGGAAGTGCGTGAGTTCATCCACGCGGTGGATGCGTTCGAACCCGCGACCGGGCAGATGCACCGCTTCGATGCGGACGGTTGCGCCTTCGCCTACCGCGACAGCCTGTTCAAGCAGCAGCCCGACCGCTACATCGTCACCGCGGTGGAATTCGCACTGCCGCGCGCACCCGCGCTGAAACTCGATTACGCCGGCATCCGCGAAGAACTCGCGCACATGGGCGTGGCGTCGCCGACGCCGCTGCACGTCGCCGACGCGGTGATCGCGATCCGCCGGCGCAAGCTGCCCGACCCCGCGGTGGTCGGCAACGCCGGCAGCTTCTTCAAGAATCCCATCGTGCCCGCGGTGCAGGCCGAGGCGCTGAAGGCGCAGCACGAAGCGCTGCCGCTGTTCCGCGGCAGCAGCGAGGCCACCCGCAAGCTCTCGGCCGCGTGGCTGATCGACCAGTGCGGCTGGAAGGGGCACCGCGACGGCGATGCCGGCGTGGCCGCCTCGCACGCACTGGTACTGGTGAACCACGGCCAGGCCACGGGCGCGCAACTGCTCGCGCTGGCGCGGCGGATCGCCGCCTCGGTGCAGGAACGATTCGGCGTCGCCATCGAGCCCGAACCCCGCGTGATCGGCGCCGCCTGGTGACGGCGCAGCCGCACAGGTTCATGCGCGCGGCGCTGCTGATGCTGGTCAGCACGCTGTTCTTCGGCCTGATGGCGGTGACGATCCGCTACGCCTCGCAATCGTTGTCGACGTTCGAGATCGCCTTCTTCCGCAATGCCTTCGGGCTGCTGGCCCTGCTGCCACTGCTGCTGCGCGGCGACCGCGCCGTGTTCCGCACCAAGCAACTGCCGCGCTACCTGCTGCGCAGCACGATCGGCATCGGCTCGATGCTGTGCGGCTTCTGGGCGATCGGCCATTTGCCGCTGTCGCAGGCGATCTCGCTGTCCTATTCCACGCCGCTGTTCGTCACCGTCCTCGCCGTGTTCTGGCTGGGCGAACAGGTGCGCATGCGGCGCTGGGCCGCGGTGGTGATCGGCTTCATCGGCGTGCTGGTGATCGTGCGCCCGGGCACGACCGGCTTCAGCGCCGGCTCGCTGATCGCGGTGATGGCCGCGGTGTTCAGCGCCGTCGTCGCGATCCAGATCAAGCAGCTCTCGCGGATCGACCCGGCCGACACGATCGTGTTCTACACCTACGTGTTCTGGGTGCCGCTGTCGCTGCTGCCGGCGCTGTTCGTATGGCAGTGGCCGCAGGGCATCACCTGGGTGTGGCTGGTCGCGACCGGCGTGTTCGGCACCGTCGCGCAGCTGTTGTGGACGCGCGCGCTGCGCATGGGCGACGTCTCGGCCCTGACCCCGATCAGCTTCATGCAGCTGCCGCTGGTCGCGGTCGCCGGCTACCTGCTGTTCGGCGAGAAACTCGACCGCTGGACCGTGCTGGGCGCCGCGATCATCTTCGCCGCCAACGCCTACATCGCGCACCGCGAGGCGAAACTCGCGCGGCAGCACGCGACCACCGCGCCGGTGGAAGCGGCCAAGCCGGGCGAGTAACGCAACCGGCTAGCGCACCACGGATTCCGCCGTAGGCACGTCCTGCTGCTGCCACGGCCGGCGCTGGTGCTGGAACACCAGGAAGAACGAACAGCCGGCCCACACCGAGGCCGCGGCCCAACCGGCGAGGATGTCGGACGGGTAATGCACGCCGAGATAGACGCGCGACAGGCCGACGAGCGCGGTGAACGCGAATGCGGCGAACGCCACCGGCCAGCGCCACGGCGTGCGCCACGCCAGCAGCGCACAAACCCACGCGAGGGTCATCGAGCCCATCGCATGGCCGCTGGGAAAGCTGTACGTGGTTTCCGGCGCGATCGATTCCCACAGCGACGGCCGGTCGCGGGCGAAGAGCTGCTTGGCCGCGAGGTTCAACAGCGCCGAACCGCCGAGCGCGACCCCGGTGAACAGCGCTTCGCGCGCGTGCCGCCGGATGGCGAGCACCAGCACCAGCAGGATGTCGAACGGGACGACGCCCCACTGGTAGCCCAGCTGCGAGAACAGCAGGAATACCTGGTCGAAGCCTTCCCGCGCCATGCGGTGCGCGATCAGCAGGATCGGCGCGTCGAACGGGAATGCCTCGGCTTCGCGCACTTCGTCGGCGATCTCCGCGAAGCCCCACAACGGCAGCAGCACGGCGATGAACAGCAGCAGCAGGCGCAGGCGATAGCGGCGGAAGAAGGCCGCGCCGAAGCGCGCCTCCTGCATCAGCGTCTGCGCGGCGCGCTCAGCCCGGGCCGGCGGCGCCATAGCGCTTTTCGACGTAGCGATCGATCAGCGCGACGAATTCGTCGGCGATGTGCTCGCCGCGCAGCGTCACCGTCTTCTCGCCGTCCTCGAACACCGGCGCCGACGGCGCTTCACCCGTGCCGGGCAGCGAGATGCCGATGTTGGCGTGGCGCGATTCACCCGGGCCGTTCACCACGCAGCCCATCACCGCGAGGGTGAGGTTCTCCGCGCCGGGATGGGTGATCTTCCATTCCGGCATCTTCGCGCGCACGTGCTCCTGCACCTTCTTCGCGAGTTCCTGGAAGAAGGTGCTGGTGGTGCGACCGCAGCCCGGGCAGGCGGTGACCATCGGCGTGAATGCGCGCAGGCCCATGGTCTGCAGCAGTTCCTGCGCGACGATCACCTCGGTGGTGCGCGACTGGCCGGGTTCGGGCGTGAGCGAGATGCGGATGGTGTCGCCGATGCCTTCCTGCAGCAGCACGCCGAGCGCGGCGCTGGAGGCGACGATGCCCTTGCTGCCGATGCCCGCTTCGGTCAGGCCCAGGTGCAGGGCGAAGTCGCTGCGGCGCGCCATCTCGCGGTACACGGCTACGAGCTCCTGCACGCCGCTGACCTTGGCGCTGAGCACGATGCGCTCGGCTGGCAGGCCGAGTTCGACCGCACGCTGCGCGGAATCCAGCGCAGAACGGATCAGCGCTTCGCGCAGTACTTCGGCCGCGTCCAAGGGTTCGGCGAGCGCGTGGTTCTCGTCCATCAGCCGGGCGGCCAGCGCCTGGTCGAGCGAGCCCCAGTTGGCGCCGATGCGCACCGGCTTGCCGTACTTGATGGCGAACTCGATCAGCGTCGCGAACTGCGTGTCCTTCTTCTTGCCGAAGCCGACGTTGCCCGGATTGATGCGGTACTTCGCCAGCGCTTCCGCGCACGCGGGTTCACCCGTGAGCAGCTGGTGGCCGTTGTAGTGGAAGTCGCCGATGATCGGCACGCTGAGGCCCATCATCGCCAGCTTGTCGACGATGCGCGGCACGGCCGCGGCGGCTTCGGGCGTGTTCACGGTGACGCGCACCAGCTCGGAACCCGCGCGCCACAGTTCCGCGACCTGCTTCGTCGTCGAGGCGACATCGGCGGTGTCGGTGTTCGTCATCGACTGCACCACCACCGGCGCGCTGCCGCCGACCTGGACGCCACCGATGGTGACGGCGCGGGTGTGGCGGCGGGGTTGCGGGCCGAAGGCCATGCCGGCGCAGGGCGGCGTGGCGGTGGACAGGTCGAGGACTGAATTCATGGGCGCATTGTATCGCGCGGACCCTTCGCGACCCGTAGACCCGTAGCCCGGGTAAGGCCGCACCCGGGGTCGAATCCCGCGGCGTTGCGAAAGGCGCCGGGTGCGCTGCGCTTACCCGGGCTACACGTCTGCGGTACCGTGGGCAGCCGTACCCCGCCTTCATTCATGAACCAAGACGACCCCAGCCACGTCCTGACACCGTCCCAGCTCAACACGCTGGCGCGGGACCTGCTGGAAGGCAGCTTTCCCCTGATCTGGGTCGAAGGCGAACTCGGCAACGTCTCGCGCCCGTCGTCCGGGCACCTGTACTTCGTCCTCAAGGACGAGCGCGCGCAGGTGCGCTGCGCGATGTTCAAGCCCAAGAGCAGCTGGCTGAAATTCGTGCCGCGCGAGGGCGTGCGCGTGCTCGCGCGCGGCCGGTTGACGCTGTACGAAGCCCGCGGCGAGTACCAGCTGGTGCTGGACCACATGGAGGAAGCCGGCGAAGGCGCGCTGCGCCGCGCGTTCGAGGAACTGAAGGCCCGGCTTGCGGCCGAAGGCCTGTTCGATGGCGAGCGCAAGCGCCCCCTGCCCCGCTTCGCCCGCCGCATCGGCGTGATCACCTCGCCCAGCGGCGCAGCGGTGCGCGACGTGCTCAGCGTGCTGGCGCGCCGCTTCCCGCTGGTCGAAGCCGAGGTGCTGCCGGTGCCGGTGCAGGGCACGGCCGCCGCGGTGCAGATCACGCGCATGCTGCAGCGCGCGGCGGCATCGGGCCGCTACGACGTGCTGCTGCTGACCCGCGGCGGCGGTTCGCTGGAAGACCTGTGGTCGTTCAACGACGAGCAGCTGGCGCGCACGATCGCCGCCTCGCCGGTGCCGGTGGTGTCGGCGGTCGGGCATGAAACCGACTTCAGTCTCTCCGACTTCGCCGCGGACCTGCGTGCGCCCACGCCGTCGGTCGCCGCGGAACTGCTGGTCCCCGACCGCGACGACGTCAACCGCCGCCTGCATGCGCTCGCTGCGCGGCTGCGCAACCTGCAGGAACAGCGCCTGCGCGCGGCGATGCAGCGCGCGGATCGCGCCGCGTTGCGCCTGAATGCCCTGCGCCCGCGCGCGCGACTGGATGCGCTGCACCGTCGCCAGGAAGACGCGTTGCGACGCCTCGCCGTCGCCTGGCAACGGCGACTGGATCGCGAGCGCGCCCGCATGCGCCACGCCAGCGCGGTGCTGCGCGCGGCGCACCCGCGACGCCGCATCGCCGGTTATCGCGAGCGCCTGCTCGGGCTGTCGTCGCGGCCGCAGGGCGCGATCGTGCGCCGCCTCAACCAGGAGACGCTGCGCCTGCGCGGCATCGCGCGTTCACTCGAAGCGGTGAGCCCGCTCGCCACCGTCGCCCGCGGCTACGCGATCCTGCGCCATCCCGACGGCCGCATCGTGCGTAGCGTGCTCGACGCCGCGCCGGGCGAGCGCCTCGATGCGCGACTGGGCGACGGCGAACTGCCGCTCCGGGTCGTCGACCCCAACGATCCCTAGTTGGGCGATGCCGCGTTTACACGGCATCGCTTAGGCTTTGCGCGACCCGGAGGATTCCATGCTCGCCAAGCGCTATCCCTGCTACCTCGCGAACCAGCCGGTCAGCATGCGGCAGGAACTCGACGTCCTCGACAAGTACACCGGCAAGCGCGCGACGCGTGTCGCCTTGGCCGACGCGGCCGCGGTGCGCAAGGCCATAGTCGCTGCGCACAAGGCGCGCGCCGCGATGGCCGCCTTCCCGCCCGATGCCCGCCGCGACGTCCTCGAACACTGCGTGCGCCGCTTCGGCGAGCGCTTCGAGGAGCTGGCGCAGGCCCTGTGCATCGAAGCCGGCAAGCCGATCCGCGATGCGCGCGGCGAAGTGACGCGGCTGATCGACACCTTCCGCATCGCCGCCGGCGAAGCGACGCGCAATGCCGGCGAACTGCTGGAGCTGCAGATCTCGCCGCGCACCCGCGGTTACCGCGGCATGGTGAAGCGGGTGCCGATCGGCGCGTGCAGCTTCATCACGCCGTTCAACTTCCCGCTCAACCTGGTCGCACACAAGGTCGCGCCCGCGATCGCCGCCGGCTGCCCCTTCGTGCTCAAGCCCGCGGACAAGACCCCGATCGGCGCCCTGATCATCGCCGAGGTCCTGGCCGAAACCGACCTCCCCAAGGGCGCGTTCTCGGTGCTCGTGTGCAGCACCGACGATGCCGCCGCGCTGGTCGAGGACGAGCGCATCGCCCTGCTGAGCTTCACCGGCGGCCTGGTCGGCTGGGAACTGAAGGCGCGCGCGGGCCGCAAGAAGGTCACGCTCGAACTGGGTGGCAACGCCGCCTGCATCGTCGATGCCGATCCCGGCGCCCCGCTCGACCATGTCGTCGAACGGCTGGTCTTCGGCGCCTACTACCAGTCCGGGCAGAGCTGCATCAGCGTGCAGCGCATCTACGCCCACGCCGACATCTACGACAAGCTGCGCCGCAAGCTGAAGGCCGCCGTGGCGAAGCTGCGCATGGGCGATCCGCGCTTTGATACGACCTTCATCGGCCCAGTCGTCAATGAGGAAGCCGCGCAGCGCGTGGAAAGCTGGATCGCCGCCGCGCGCAAGGGCGGCGCCAAGGTCCTCGCGGGCGGGCCGCGGGTGCGCAACATGCTGCCGGCGGCGCTGCTGGAAAAAGTGCCACGCGATGCCGACCTGTATCGCAAGGAGGCCTTCGGCCCCGTGGCGATGATCGAGCCCTTCGACGACTTCGACGAGGCGCTGGACCGCGTCAACGACAGCGACTTCGGCCTGCAGGCCGGCGTGTTCACCGGCAACCTCGCCCACGCGATGCGCGCATGGGACCGGCTCGAAGTCGGTGGCGTGATCGTCGGCGACGTGCCGAGCTTCCGCGTCGACAACATGCCCTACGGCGGGGTGAAGCATTCCGGGCAAGGCCGCGAGGGCGTGCGCTATGCCATCGAGGACATGACCGAACAGCGCCTGCTGGTCATCCGCGGATAGCCGATGCGCGAGGCGTAACCCCGTTCGCGGAAGCCAGGCGTTTCCATGGCAACCCAGCCGCGGAGACGCACCATGCAACGTTCGCCCCAGCCGCACCAGCTCGCCCTTGCCCTCGGCCTTGTCCTGGCCCTGGGGGCATGCGCCCATCGCACCCTCGGCGAGTCGAAGGAAACCGACGCGACGCCTGCCGCTGCCGCGGAAGCGGCCGCATATGCTGCCGCCGATGCTGCCGATGCCGCCGCGGCCAGCTCCCAGTTGCAGGCGCGCGAACGCCGCGAGGCCGAGCTCCAGCAATACGCCCCCGCGCCACCCCCGCCGCCGGTGCCGATGGCGCACCCGGCGATGAAATCCTCGCTAGACCGCGTCCAGGTGACCGGTTCGCGCATTCGTGCACAGCAAGCCGTGGCGCCGGCGGCGAACCTGGTGATGGCGCCCCCGATGGAACCGGCCAACACCGAGAAGTACGCGCATAACGTCGACAACCCGGTGCATCGCACTTCCGAGCAGCCGGTGTCCACGTTCTCCATCGACGTCGACACCGGCAGTTACAGCAACGTCCGCCGCATGCTGGCCGAGGGCGTGCGCCCGCCGGCGGACGCGGTGCGCGCGGAGGAATTCCTCAACTACTTCGACTACGGCCATCCTGCGCCCACCTCGCGCGAGACGCCGTTCCGCGTGACCACCGAACTGGCGCCGGCACCGTGGAACGGCAAGCGCCAGCTGCTGATGATCGGCATCCGTGGCTATGACGTGCCCAAGGCGGAACTGCCGCCGGCCAACCTCGTGTTCCTGATCGACACCTCCGGTTCGATGCAGGACGCGGACAAGCTGCCGCTGGTGAAGGATTCGCTGCGCCAGCTGGTGAAACAGCTGCGTCCGCAGGACCGCGTGTCGATGGTGGTGTACGCCGGCTCCGCCGGGCTGGTGCTGCCGCCCACGTCCGGCGCGCACCGCGACGACATCCTCGACGCGCTCGATCGCCTCGAAGCCGGTGGCAGCACCAACGGCGGCGACGGCATCCGCCTCGCCTACGCGATGGCGAAGCAGGCCTACATCAAGGGCGGGGTGAACCGGGTGATCCTCGCCACCGACGGCGACTTCAACGTCGGCACGATCGACCAGAACTCGCTGGAGACGCTGGTATCCGACCAGCGCAAGAGCGGCATCGCCCTCACCACGCTCGGCTTCGGCCAGGGCAACTACAACGACGAACTGGCGGAGAAGCTGGCCGACGTGGGCGACGGCAACCACGCCTACATCGATACGCCGATGGAGGCGCGCAAGGTGCTCGTGCAGGAGCTGGGCGCGACGCTGCTCACGATCGCCAAGGATGTGAAGATCCAGGTCGAGTTCAACCCGGCCGTCGCCGCGGAATACCGCCTGATCGGCTACGAGAACCGCGTGCTCAACCGCGAGGATTTCGCCAACGACAAGGTCGACGCGGGCGACATCGGCGCGGGCCACGAGGTGACGGCGCTGTACGAAATCACCCCGGTCGGCTCGGGTGCGGACCGGTTGCCGGCGTTGCGTTACGGCACCGGTGCCAAGGCCGCGACGGCGGGCGACACGCGCGAGCTCGCGCACCTGCGCCTGCGCTACAAGCGCCCGGGCGAGGACACGAGCCGCCTCATCGAAACGCCGATCCTGCGTTCGCAGCTGGTCGCCACGCCGAACGAATCGCTGCGCTTCGCCAGCGCCGTGGCCGCCTTCGCCGATGCGCTGCGCGGCGGCAAGCAGATCGGCCAGTGGTCCTGGCAGGACATCGCCACCGCGGCGAACCGTTCGCTCGGTAACGACCGCTGGGGCCAGCGCCGCGAATTCGTCGGCCTGGTCGAACAGGCGCGCAGGCTGACCGCGCCGGATGGCGTCGCGGTCCAGGTCAGCGAGTGAGGTTTCGCACGAAGACGGCTCCGGCGCTTGCCGGAGCCGCTGCTTTTCCCGGCATGGTCGTCGCGCTCAGCGCGCCAGCGACGCCAGCGGCAGCAGCTGCTCCATCGGCTTGCCGAACAGGAAGCCCTGGCCGTGCTGGCAGCCCAGCTCGCGCAGGATGATGCGCTGCGACTCGCTTTCCACACCCTCGGCGATCGTGTGGATGCCCAGCGATCCGGCCAAAGCTTGGATCGCACGCACCACCGCCATGCTTTCCGGCCGCGTGTCGCCGACCAGGCCGGCGACGAAGCTGCGATCGATCTTCAGGCATTCCAGCGGGAAGCGGTGCAGGTACGACAGCGCGGAGAAGCCCGTGCCGAAGTCGTCGAGCTGCGCCAGCACGCCGTTGCTGCGCAGCGTGCGCAGCATCCGCAGCGCGCGCGCGGTGTCGTCGAGCAGCGCGCCCTCGGTGATCTCGATGCGCAGGCGGTGCGGGTCCGCACCCGCCTCGTCCAGCAACCGCAGCAGACGGTCGGCGAAGTCGGCGGACAGGAAATGCCGCGGCGACACGTTCACCGAGATGTAGCCGTGTTCCTCGCGCGCCAGCCGCTTGGCGACCTTTGCGTACATCAGCCAGTCGACTTCCTCGATCAGCCCGCTGTCCTCACCCAGGCCGATGAACTCGCCCGGCAGCAGCAGGCCGCGGCGCTCGTGGCGCCAGCGCAGCAGTGCTTCGTGGCCGATCACGCGGCGATCGCTCAGGCGCACGATCGGCTGGTAGTGGGCGACGAAGTCGTCGTTGTTGATCGCGCGGCGCAGGTCGGCCTCGAGGTCGAGGATGCGCATCGCCTCCTCGCGCATCGCCTCGTCGAACACCGCGCAGCTGTTGCGGCCGCTGGCCTTGGCCCGGTACATGGCGGCGTCGGCGTCGCGCAGCAGCTCGGCGCCGGTGCGGTAGCGCGGGTGCCAGGCGGCGATGCCGACGCTGGCGGACGGGAACACTTCCCGGCCTGCGATCCAGAACGGCTCGCCCAGTGCGACGAGCACGCGGCGCGCCAGCTCCTCGGCGATGGAAAGGTGGTCGATGTCGCCGATCAGGATGGCGAACTCGTCGCCGCCCAGCCGCGCCACCATGTCGCCGCCGCGCACGGTGGCGACGATGCGCCGCCCTGCTTCGATCAGCAGTTCGTCGCCCGCCGCGTGGCCGACGCTGTCGTTGACCAGCTTGAAGCGGTCGAGATCGAGGAACAGCACCGCGAAATGCCGGGTCGACGCGCGCCCGTCGGCGTCGGACTGCGCGCGCGAAATCGCCGTCGCCAACCGCTCCAGCAACTGGCTGCGGTTGGGCAAGCCGGTCAGCGCATCGTGCCGCGCCTGGTAGGTCAGCTGCTGCTCGGCGCGCAGGCGTTCGCCGATCTGCGAGAGCAGCTCGGCGTTGGCTTCGGCCAGCTCGCGCGTGCGCGAGGTGACGCGCTGCTCCAGGTCGCCGTGGGCGACCAGCAGGCGGTCCTGCGCCTGCTTGCGCGCGAGGCCGATGCCGATGTGGTGCGCGACGAAGGTCAACAGCTCCTGGTCGCGGCCGCTGAAACTGATCGCCGGCGAATAGCTCTGCACCGCGATCACGCCCACCACCTGCTCCTCGCGGAACAACGGCACGCCGAGCCAGCAGTGCGCCATGGTGCCGCGGCTGCGCACCTTGCCGGCGCGCTCCAGCCCTTCGATGATCGGACGGTCCGCCAGCAGGGCACGGCCTTCCTGCAGGACGTACTCGGTCAGGCCACGCGCGAACTGGCGCGTCTGCCGCACCGCATCGCGCTCGTCGATCGAATACGGGAACTCGATCATGTCGCCGGCGTCGGAAACCTGCGCGATGTAGAAGTTGCGCGCGTAGAGCAGTTCGCCGACCACGTCGTGGACCTGCGCGTAGAAGCGCTGCAGCGTGTCGGAGGTGATCGACAGCTCGGCGATGCGGAACAACGCACGCTGCAGCCGCTCGCCACGCTGGCGCTCGACGATCTCGGCCTGCAGGTCGCGGTTGCTGTGCTGCAGCGCGCGCGTGCGCTCCTCGACGCGGCGCTCGAGATCCTCGCGCGCCTGGCGCCGGTCGAGCGCGGTGAGGATGTGCTGCGCCACGTAGCTGAGCAGCGCGCGCTCCTCGTCGCGGTAGACGCCGGGCCGGTCGTAGCTCTGCACCACCACGGCGCCGCACACACGGTCCTCGCGGCGCATGGGCACGCCCAGCCAGTCCGCGCTGTCGGGGCCATGGACGCTGTCGCGGGGCACGCCGAACTGCACCCGCAGCGCGTCGGACGGCCCGCGCAGCGGCTCGCCATGGCGCAGCAGCGCCAGGGTCATGCTGTTGGGCATGTCGATCGCGGCGATATCCAGCGACGGGTCGGCGACGAAAGGGTCCTGCCGATCGGCGAAATACAGGAAGCGGATCGAATCGCGGACGTCGTCGTAGAGGACGATGTAGAAGTTCTCCGCGTACATCAGGCCGGCGACGATCGCGTGGACGCGGCGCAGCATGTCGGCCATTTCCAGGTCGGAACCGGCCAGGTCGGCGATTTCGTACAGGGCCTGCTGCAGCCGCTCGGACTTCTCCAGCAGCGCGGCGCGGGCCTGCGCCTCCATGGTCGCCAGGTGCGCGGCCACCAGCACCTTCGCCATGGCGAGCCAGCCGCGGCGAACCGCCTGCGGCATGGTTTCGGGAACATGGGCAACAATGGTCGCGCGCGTCTCGCCTTCGCCATCCCATACCTCGGACAGCGTCTGCGCATCGTCGAACGGCTTGCCGGAGGCCATCTGCTGCTCGGCCAGGTCGCGCAAGCGCTCCGGCACCTCCGTGGACATCGAAAAGCCCGCCACGCCGACGTCATCGCGCCAGCGCACCAGCACTTCCGATCCCAAAGGCAAGCCCTGCTGGAGCACGCCGGCCAATGCCTGCGCAGCGCTATCCACCGGCCCGTCCGCTTTGGCCATCATCGACCGCAATTGCTGCACTCGCCCCTCGATCCATCCCCCGACGATCAGATGGAGCATAACCGCAGTGGGCGCGCGTGGAACCCCCAACCCCACCCGCGGGTCCGGGACGTTTGCAAGGACATGGAACTCGCCCTGGCCCCGTTTCCGCTCCCGTTGCTGCAGCGATTCCCCCCGGAATCCGGCCCTCCGGCCGCGCTGCGCGACGGGAAGGCCGGCGTCAACGGCTTCACGTCCCCGGCGCCAGCCCGTAACCTCCCCGCGATGAATCCGGGCGCGGACGCCAACGACGACCTCTTGATGCTGGCCTGGGTGGGCGGCGACGTGGCGGCGTTCGAGATCCTTTACGCCCGCCATCGCGGCCCGCTGTACCGCTTCCTGATGCGGCAGCTGCGCAACCAGGCACTGGCCGACGAGTTCTTCCAGGACGTGTGGCAGCGCGTGATCGCCGCGCGCGCCGGCTGGAAGCCGGACGCCGCCTTCTCCACGTGGCTGTTCAGGATCGCCCACAACCGCCTCAACGATCATTGGCGCGCGGCCAAGCACCGCCCGACGGCGCCCGAGGACGGCGACGAGCGCGCGGCGCGGGTGCCGGACTCGACCACGCCCGAGCGCGAACTGTCCGAATTCGAACAGCGCCGCCGCCTGCAACTGGCGATGGAGGAATTGCCGGAGGAACAGCGCGAAGTGCTGGTGCTGCGGCTCGAACAGGAATTGAGCCTGGAGGAAATCGGCGCCATTACCGGTGTAGGCCGGGAAACGGTGAAATCGCGGCTTCGCTACGCCATGGACAAGCTGCGCCAGAGATTGAACGAATGACCACGCGACCCGACCACCACGAACCGCTGGACGCCGACGAGCGCGACCTCGCCGCGCGGCTCGGCCGTGCCGGTCCGATCGAGGGGCCGTCGCCGGCGCTGGATGCGCGCATCCTTGCGGCCGCGCATGCCGCGGCCGCGACGCACAAGCCGGGTCGCCACGGCCGCATGGCCTGGCTCGGCCTGCCGCCGGCCATGATCACGGGCGTCGGCGTGGCTGCAGCCGCGGTGCTGGCGCTGGGACTGGTCTGGCAGCTGCGCCCGCAATACGGCCGCACCGTCACGCACGCCGAAGGCGATGCGGGCGAGGAAGTGATCATCTTCGCCGAACCGGCGTCCGCGCCACGCGCGCAGCGCGCGAATCCGCCTGCACTGCCGGACGCCGCCAGCGCCGATGCGCCATCCCGCCAGGCGCGGGCCGAAGCTGCGGACCGTGTTGATGCTGCACGTGCCATGGCCGAACGCGCGGCATCGGAACGCGCCGCCGCCGAACAGGCGGCGTCACAGCGTGCTGCATCGACTGCGGCCACCGCCGCGCAACGCCAAGCCCAGGCCGCCAAGGCGGCGATGCAGGCCGCAGCGGCGCCGCTCGAAGCCCCGCGTGAAGCAGACGCGCCGGCCAGCGACGCTGCCGCGAATACCGGCTTCGCCCCCGAGCCGTCGGCCGCCACACCGGCGAGCGCACGCAAGAGCCACGCGACGTACACGACCGCGGCGCGTGCGACCGCCGAGCGCTACGAACGCGCGCCGACGATGGCGTCTGCCCCACCGCCGCCCCCGGCACCGGCTGCAGTCGCCGCCACCGCCGAGGCCGAAAGCGCCACCCTGGACCGCATCGAAGTCACCGGCTCGCGCATCCGCGCCGACACCGACTGGTCGCAGGTGCCGATCCGCGACGACGCGAAGCTCGCCGCGGCCGAATGGCTCGAACGCATCCGCGCACGCCGCGATGGCGACGACATCGACAACGCGCGCGCCAGCCTGCGCCTGTTCCGCCGCGAGCACCCGCGCGTGCGCATTCCCGACGACCTGCAGGCACTGCTGGCCGCTGAAGCGGCACGATGAGCGACACCCTCGCCGCGCGTGCGGCCCATGTGCTGGAAGTGAAGCACAGCCGTTTCATCGTCCACGCGGCGGCGGTGACCAGTCCCGATGCCGCCCTCGCCTTCCTCGCCGACGTCGCCGATCCGGCCGCGACCCACAACTGCTGGGCGTACCGTATCGGCGCGCAATACCGCTTCAGCGACGACGGCGAACCGGCCGGCACCGCGGGCCGCCCGATCCTCGCCGCGATCGACGGCCAGGGTTACGACCAGGTCGTGGCCGTGGTCACGCGCTGGTACGGCGGCATCAAGCTCGGTGCGGGCGGCCTGGTCCGCGCCTACGGTGGCGCCGCCGCCGAATGCCTGCGCGTGGCCGCGCGCCAGCCCCTGATCGCCTACGCCGAGCTGCGCCTGGCCTATCCGTTCGAAGCCACCGGTGCGGTCCACGCCGCGCTGGCGGCGTTCGGCGCCGAAAAACTGGACGAGGACTACCTTGCCGAAGGCGTCGCGCTGCGCCTGCGGCTTCCCGCCGATCGCCTCGCCGCCTTGAAAACCCAGCTGCGCGACGCCACCCGGGACAGGGTGCGGTTTGGGGTCGATTGAACCGCCCGACCCTGTATCGTCGGCTGCCATCCCGCGTCCGCAAGCGCAGGCACGCCGGACCAAGGGCCGCCTGACGGCCGCCCGCCCGACCACCACTTTCGCCGCACATGCCCGATACCCAAAGCAAAGCTCCGCTCGGCAGCCTCCGCGGCCTCTGGCCCTTCGTCCGCCGCCATTCCGGCCTGTTCGCCGCCTGGTTGATCGCGCTCGCGTGCTCCAGCGCCGCGACGCTCGCCCTGCCCGCCGCGGCCCGCGTGATGATCGACCAGGGCTTCGCCAGCGGTGGCGGCGACGCGATCGATCGCGCCTTCCTGCTGCTGTTCGGCGTGGCGCTGGTGCTCGCCTTCGCCACCGCGGCGCGCTTCTTCTTCGTGTCGCTGCTGGGCGAACGCGTGGTCGCCGACCTGCGCGCGCAGTTGTATTCGCACCTGCTCGTCCTCGATGCCGGCTTCCACGATCGCAACCGCAGCGGTGAGCTCGTCTCGCGCCTGACCGCCGACGCCGAACTGCTGCGCGGTACCGTTGGTTCCACCATGTCGGTGGCATTGCGCAGCGTGGTGACCGTGACCGGCTCGCTGGTGATGCTGTTCGTCACCAGCCCGCGGCTGGCGGCATTCGCGCTGGTGGGCATCCCGCTGACCGTGCTGCCGATCGTCATCGGCGGTCGCCGCCTGCGCAAGATTTCGCGCGCCAGCCAGGACCGCATCGCCGATGCCAACGCGCTCGCCGCGGAAACGCTGGGCGCGGTGCGCACGGTGCAGGCGCATGCGCGCGAACCCTACGAACGCGGCCGTTTCAGCGAGGCGTTGAAGAGCGCGATCGGCACCGCGCGCAAGCGCATCGGCGCGCAGGCGATCGTGACGGCCGTTGCGATCACGCTGGTGTTCGGCGCGATCACCGTGGTCTTGTGGCTGGGCGCACACGATGTGGTCGCCGGACGCATGAAGGCGGGCGTGCTGCTGCAGTTCGTGTTCTACGCGGTGATCGGCGGCGGTTCGATCGGCGCCCTGGCCGAGGTCTGGAACGAAGTGCAGCGTGCGGCCGCCGGCATGGGCCGCATCAGCGAGCTGCTGCAGGAACAACCGGCCATCACCGCACCGGCCTCGCCCAAGGCATTGCCTTCGCCCGTGCACGGCGACCTGGTGTTCGACGACGTCACCTTCCACTACCCGCAGCGTCCCGACCAGGCGGCACTGACCCACTTCAGCCTGCACGTGCGCCCCGGCGAAACCGTGGCCCTGGTGGGGCCGTCCGGCGCGGGCAAGAGCACGGTGTTCTCGCTGCTGCTGCGCTTCCACGACCCGGAATCGGGCGTGGTGCGCGTCGACGGCGACGACATCCGCACGCTCGATCCCGCCGCGCTGCGCGAATCCGTCGCCCTGGTGCCGCAGCACCCGACGATCTTCGCCGCCACCGCGCGCGACAACATCCGCTACGGCCGCCTTGATGCCGACGCCGCGCAGCTGGACACCGCCGTGCGCAACGCGCACGCGAGCGATTTCATCCACGCGCTGCCCGAAGGGCTGGATACCGAACTGGGCGAACGCGGCGCGCGCCTGTCGGGCGGCCAGCAGCAACGCATCGCCATCGCACGCGCGTTGCTGAAGGATGCGCCGATCCTGCTGCTCGACGAGGCGACGAGCGCGCTCGACGCGCAGAGCGAGCGCGCGGTGCAGCAGGCGTTGGAAACGCTGATGCAGGGGCGCACGACGATCGTCATCGCGCATCGCCTCGCCACCGTGCTCAAGGCCGACCGCATCGTGGTGATGGACCACGGCCGGGTCATGGCCGAGGGCACGCACGAACAACTGCTCGCGCAGGGCGGCCTGTACGCCGAATTGGCGAAGCTGCAGTTCCTCGACTAGGCCGCGGGCGGGAGCGCGCGCTCGAGGACCGCCGCGAACGGCACGTCCGCCGGCAAGGTGCCGAACACCAGTCCGTGCGCGCCGCCCAGGCGCGAGCGACAGAACACCTCCGCGACCGGGCTGCCCGCGCGCAACAGGATGGCGGCCTGCAACGCCAGCGCCATGCGTTCGACCCAGCGGCGCGCATCGGCCTCGTCGATGGCGTCCGGCGCGAGCACCTCGTGCAACGCAGCGGCCTCGCGGTCGAACGCCGGATGCAGCCCGGACGCGGCCTGCAGCTCCGCCAGCAACACCGCCGCGGCCTCCGGTTCGCGCGCCAACGCACGCAGCACGTCCAGGCACTGGATGTTGCCGCTGCCTTCCCAGATCGAATTCAGCGGCGCCTGCCGGTACAGGCGCGGCAGCAGTGATTCCTCGACGTAACCCGCGCCGCCCAGGCACTCCTGCGCCTCGTTGACGAAGGCCGGCGCGCGCTTGCAGACGAAGAACTTGCCGATGGCGGTGGCGATCCGCGCGTAGGCCGCTTCACCCGGATCGACAGGAGCGCGGTCGACCGCACGCGCGACGCGCAGCGAGAACGCCAGCGCCGCCTCGGATTCGATCGCCAGGTCGGCCAGCACGTTCTGCATCAGCGCGTGCTCGACCAGGCGCTTGCCGAAGGCGCGGCGATGCCGTGCGTGGTGCAGTGCCTGCGCCAGCGCCATGCGCATCAGCGCGGACGAGCCCAGCATGCAGTCCAGCCGTGTCAGCATCACCATCTCGATGATGGTCGCCACGCCACGTCCTTCGTCACCGATGCGGTGCGCCCAGGCGCCGTCGAACTCGACTTCGGACGACGCGTTCGACCAGTCGCCCAGCTTGTCCTTCAGTCGCATCAGCCGGAAGGCGTTGCGCGTGCCGTTCGGGCGCCAGCGCGGCAGCAGGAAACAGCTCAACCCGGCGGGCGCCTGCGCAAGGACGAGGAAGCCATCGCACATCGGCGCGGAGAAGAACCACTTGTGTCCGGTCAGCGCGTACTCGCCGGTTGCCGACAAGGGCTGCGCGCGCGTGGCGTTGGCGCGCACGTCGCTGCCGCCCTGCTTCTCGGTCATGCCCATGCCGATGGTGGCGCCGCGCTTGTGTTCGGTCGGCAGATCGCGCGGGTCGTAGGCCGGCGTCGCCGCCTTCTGCGCCCAGGCCTGCAGCGACGGGGCACGGCGCAGCACCGGCACGGCCGCGTGGGTCATGGTCAAGGGACAACTGCTGCCGGGCTCCACCTGCCCGTGCAGGTAGCTCAATGCGGCGCGCGCCACGTGACTGCCGGCTTGCGCGTGCTGCCAGGAGAATCCGGCCACGCCGTGGCCGATCGCCGCCTCCATCACCGCGTGGTAGTGCGGGTGGAACTCCACCACGTCGATGCGATGACCGAAGCGATCGTGCGTGCGCAAGCGCGGGCGATCGCGGTGCGCGTCGAAGCTCAGTTGCAGCAGGTCCCCGCCCGCCAGTTGCGCGTAGGCCTGCAGGTGCGCAGCGAAGGCGCCGCCGCCTTCGCGCTCGACCGCGTCACGCAATGGCGCATCGTCGGCCCACAGGTCCCGGCCGGCGAACTCCGGCGGCTGGTTCTCGACCACGTGGGTTTCGACGTTCGAGCCGGTCACGGGGCGACTCCGCGGATGGGGAGTCCCGACTTTAGCGCGGAAGGATCAGGCGGACGCGGGCCGCGCGTCGCCCGCGGGTGCGGGGGCCTGCGCGTCGAGTACGTCGCGGAAATCCGGGTCCAGCGGCCACACGCCCAGCCAGCCGCGCCGCGTGCCCGTCAGCACGCGCAGTACCTGCCGTCGCCCGCCCGGCATGCGCGTGAGCGGATTGAACAGGCGGTCGCGCAGGGCCGCGAGTGTGTCGAGTTCGGACTGGAACAACGGCGTCAGCCAGCGGCTCCAGAAATGGTAGATCGCCACGTGCTCGCGCCGCGCGCGCTCGTAGCTGGCGAACGCCGGCGCAAGCTCGTCGTGGGTGCGCAACGCATCGCGCAGCACCAGCGCATCGATGAGCGCCATGTTTGCGCCCTGCCCCAGTTGCGGGCTCATGGCGTGCGCCGCGTCGCCCAGCAGCACGGCGCGTCCGCGATGCCAGCGGCGATGGCTGGCGTCGCGGTAACGCGCCTTGGCCAGGCCCTCGGGCACCGCGGTGTCGCGCAGCATGTCCGCGGCTTCCGGCCACACCGCGGCGACATCGGCACGCCAGCGCGCTGCGTCGTATTCCGCCTGCAGCGATGCGGCCGGAACGCTCCAGAAGAAGCTCATGCGCGGCGTGTCGTCGCCCGGGCGCGTGCCCACCGGCAGCATTCCCGCCATGCGCCGCGCACCGACGTAGCGCTGGCGCAGTTCGCCGACGTGCGCCCAGGCGCCGCGCGGCACCAGGCACCATTGCGCACCCCAGGGATAGGGCCGGTCGAGCGCAGCCGTGCCAACTTCACCACGCAGCTTCGACGCCGCGCCATCGGCGACGACGAGCAGGTCGAAGGCGCCGTGTTCGATCCCGTCCTGATCGCGCACCACGCCGCGCTCGGCATCGATGCCGACGATGCGCCGTCCGCAGTGGATGCGGCGGCCCTCCTGCCAGGCCGCGTCCAGCAGGCCGAACAGCGCGCCGCGCTGCATGCCCAGGCCGAACAGGCCGCGATCGAGTTCGCGGTAGCGCATGTCCATCACCGCGCGCCCGTCGTGGGTTTCGCCGAACAGCCGATGCACGCGCGCACCGTGCGCGAGCGCGGCATCGAGCAGGCCCAGCCGCCACAGCACTTCCATGCCGGTCGGTTGCAGCAGGAAACCGGCACCGACCGGTCCCAGCTCGTCCGCCTGCTCGAACACTTCGACGTGGTGGCCGTCGCGCGACAGCAACACCGCCGCGGCCTGTCCGCCGGTGCCATAGCCGACGATCGCGATGCGCAGCGGCTTCATGTCTTGCGAGCGTCCCAAGCGCCAAAAAGAAAAGGCCCCGCCGTGGCGGGGCCTGGAAAAACCGAGCCGTTACGGCTCAAGTCCGTCGGTCCTGGATCAGACCGGCGCGACTTCGGACGCCTGCGCGCCCTTCGGGCCCTGGGTCAGCTGGTAGCTGACGCGCTGGCCTTCCTGCAGGCTGCGGAAGCCCTTGGCATTGATGGCGGAGAAATGCACGAAAACATCGGCGCTGCCGTCTTCGGGAGAGATGAAGCCAAATCCCTTGGCGTCGTTGAACCACTTCACGGTACCGTACTGCATGTCCTTGATGACCTCTGCTGGATGCGATGACGTGCGCCGGCCCTGGCGGCGCTCCGCGAGTATGCCAACTTGCTGAACGAGCGCAACCCGGCCGGCCGTGCACCACGCACCCGGCGACAGGAGCACGATTTCAGTCAGCCGCTCAGGCGGCCAGCAGCGCGCGCAGCAGCGCCGGGAGCCCCGCCGAAGCGGCCGCGACGTTGTCCAGCACATCCTGCAGGGTAATGACTTCGTCCGGGTCCGGCCCGGCACCCGCGGCCCAGTTGGCCACGATCGCCAGGCAGGCGTAATCCAGTTCCATCTCGCGCGCGAGCCCCGCTTCGGGCATGCCGGTCATGCCGACGAGGTCGCAACCGTCGCGGCGCATGCGCGCGATCTCGGCGCGCGTTTCCAGGCGCGGCCCCTGCGTGGCGCCGTAGCAGCCGCCATCGACCAGGGCCACGTTCGCCTGCGCCGCGGCAGCCACGACGGCGTGGCGCAGCGAGCGCGTGTACGGCTCGCCGAAGTCGACGTGCAGCACGTCGGTGCCCGGCTCTTCGCAGATGGTGGAGATCCGTCCCCAGGTGTAATCGATCAGCTGGTCCGGGCACGCGAGCACGCGTGGGCCGAAGCGTTCGGTGATGCCGCCGACGGTGTTGAGCGCGAGCACGCGGCGCGCGCCCAGCGCCTGCAGCGCGGCGAGGTTGGCGCGGTAGTTGATCTTGTGCGGCGGCAGCGAGTGGCCTTCGCCGTGGCGCGCGAGGAAGGCGATACGGTGCCCATCGAGGATGCCCACGCGCACCGGGCCCGACAGCGCGCCGTAGTGCGTCACCGGCTGGTGCGCTTCGGGGTCCTGCAGTTCGGCCAGCTTGTACAGGCCGGTACCGCCGATGATGGCCAGTTCGATGTCGCTCATGGGGATGCGCTCTCTGCAAGGATGGAATTCGTCGCAACCAGGCGACGATGGGAAGCGGCGGTCAGGGCGCGCCCGGCGAACGCAGTCGCGAGCCACAGCGCACCGCCGGCGAGGGTCGCCCAGATGTCCTGGGGATCGAAGGTGCGGTTCGGGCGGTAGACCTGCGCGAACTCCCACGCCAGTAGGCCGGCCATGACGATGAGCAGCGCCTTGAACAGGACGGCGTCTTCGCGCCACAACTGCGACCAGGCATAAGGCGCATCGGCATCGAAGCCACGCCGCAGCAGCAGGACGACGAACAGTCCCGGCAACGTCGCCGCCGCGACCAGGTTCGGCGCGTAGCCGAGGAACGCGTGGCTGGCGCCGTGCTCGCGCAGGTCCTTGATCCAGATGATCGCGAGCTGGCCCAGGATCATCGCAACGGTCAGCCAGCCGGTGACGCTCCGCCGCGTGCGCATCGGTTCAGTCCTTCAGCGCATAGATCGCGGGCAGCCCGCGGCCCTGTTCCTGGTAGTCCATGCCGTAGCCGTAGACGTAGCGGTCCGGTACTTCGACGCCCATGTAGTCAGCCGCGAGGCCCGGCACGCAGCGGTCATGCACCTTGACCGCGAGCGCGGCGATGCGGATCTCGGCGGCGCCCTGTTCGCGGCACCACTCGCGGATCTGCGCCAGCGTGTGGCCTTCGTCGACGATGTCGTCGACCAGCAGCACGCGCCGCCCCTGCAGCGAGGTGGCCGGGCGATGCTTCCACACCAGCTCGCCACCCGAGGTCGCGCCGCGGTAGCGGGTCGCGTGCAGGTATTCGAATTCGACGTCGAGGCCGCGCGCGCCCAGTTCCAGCGCGAGCTGCCCGGCGAACGGCAGGCCACCATGCATCACGGTGATGTAGAGCGGCACGCTGCCGACGTAGTCGTCGTGGATGCGTGCGGACATGCGCACGATCGCCGCTTCCAGCGTCGCGCGGTCATGGATGAGGTCGCTGTTGGCCAGCGCGGCCTGCAGGTCTGCCATTACGCCAATCCTTCCTGGCGGTTGCGCGCCTGCGTGTAGCGCGCGTCCGCGATGAGTCCATCCCAGCCCAGGGCGCCGCGGCCGATCAGGCCGAGCAGCGCCGCGGTGTTGAGCTTGCGGTGCTTGACCGCTTCCAGCGCTTCCTCGACCAGTTCCGGGTGGCACACCAGCACCACGTCGCAACCGGCATCCAGGTGCAGGCCGACACGCTGCTTCACGCCACCGGCGGCGGTCGCGGCCGCCATGCCGATGTCGTCGCTGAACACGACGCCGCGGAAGCCGAGTCCACCGGCAGTGCGGTCGCCGCGCAGGATCTCCTCGATCCAGCGCTTCGAGTAACCGGCCGGATCCGGCGCGACGGCCGGATACAGCACGTGCGCCATCATCACCGCATCCGCCTTGGCGTCGATGCCCGCGGCGAAAGGCACCAGGTCGAGGCGGCGGATGTCCTCCAGCGGGCGCGGATCCACGGCGTTGTCGAAATGCGTGTCTTCCAGCACCGAGCCATGGCCGGGGAAGTGCTTGAGCGTTGCCGCCATGCCCGCCGCGTGCATGCCGCGCACATAGGCGCGGGTGAAGTCGGCGACGACTTCGGGATCTTCCGCGAACGCGCGGTTGCCGATGGCGCGGTTGCCGCGGCCGAGGTCGACCACCGGGGCGAAGCTGAGATCGACGCCGGTTGCGCGCACTTCACTGGCCATCAGCCAGGCGTGTTCTTCGGCGAGCTGCAATGCCGACTCGCGATCCTGTGCGTACAGCCGGCCGAAGCCTTCCAGCGCCGGCAGCGCGCTGTAACCCTCGCGGAAGCGCTGCACGCGACCGCCCTCCTGGTCGACGCAGACCAATTGCGGGCGCGGCGCGGCTTCGCGGATCGCCAGCGAGAGTTCCGCGACCTGCGCCTTCGAGGCGAAGTTGCGGCTGAAGAGGATCACGCCGGCGCAGGCATCGTGCTGCAGCCAGTCGCGTTCCTGCGTGGTGAGTTCCTTGCCGGCGAGCCCAATAATCAACATGTCAGAATCCAGCGAAAACAAAGATGCGATGGTGATGAGCGAAGCGGCTCCTGCACGGCACCGACTCCTCCTCTCCCGCTTGCGGCGCCCGAAGGGTGTCCACAGGTGAGAGGCCGGGTGAGGGCCACGACACCAGCCGCGGAAAGCCACCTCAGTCCACGTTACCCGCCTGCTCCGCCTCGCTCCACTGCGAGTACGGGCGCGCGGCCAGGGCCAGATTGTAGTAGCGCTTGGCATCGGTCACTTCACGGCCGATCCAGGCGGGTTTCTCGAACGCCTCGTCGGCCGAGCCCAGCTCGATCTCGGCCACGACCAGGCCTGCGTTGTCGCCCAGGAACTCGTCGACTTCCCACAGGTGCCCGCCGACATCGACGTAATGCCGGCGCTTGTCGACCAACCCGCCGACGCTCAGCGCGAGCAGATCGCGCGCGTCCGCGACCGGAATGGCGTAATCGAACTCCTGGCGGGTGTGGCCGAGCTCGCGCGATTTCAGATTGAGGTAGGCCGCGTCGCCCTGGATGCGCACGCGGACCGAGGCCTTCATCGCACCGGTGTCCATGGCGGCCAGGTCGTTGAGGTAGCCCTGGGCCATCGGCACGACCTTGTGCGCGGCGGCGCGCCAGTCGTTGCCGGTCACGAGGAATTTGCGTTCGATTTCGATGGGCATGATCGGGACGGGAGTCGGGAGCTGGGAACGGTCTTTGCTTTTGCCCGTCATCCCCGAATGCTTCTATCGGGGATCCAGGGACTTTGCCTACCGGTCCCTCCGCGAAAAACAAAGTCCATGGATCCCCGACTAGAGCGCTCGGGGATGACGGGCGAATAGATCAGGGCTCAAACATCGCAATCGATTCAACGTGCGCCGTATGCGGGAACATATCCATCACCCCCGCCGCGCGCAGCTTCCAACCCTTCTCGTTGACCAGGTAGCCCGCATCGCGCGCGAGCGAGCCCGGATGGCAGCTCACGTAGACGATGCGCTTGAACTGCTTGAGCTTCAGCTGGGTCAGCACGAAATCGGCGCCCGAGCGCGGCGGATCCAGCAGCAGGCGGTCGAAGCCCTCGCGCATCCAGGTGTGATCGCTCAGGTCCTTGCCCAGGTCGGCGGCGTGGAATTCCGCGTTGGTTATGCCGTTGTGCGCGGCGTTCTCGCGTGCGCGGCGGACCAGGCCGGCCTCGCCCTCCACCCCGACCACTTCGCGCACGCGGCGCGCCAGCGGCAGGGTGAAGTTGCCCAGGCCGCAGAACAGGTCGAGCACGCGGTCCTGCGGCTGCGGATCGAGCAGGTCCAGCGCGGACTGGATCATCTTGCCGTTGAGGCCGGCGTTGACCTGGATGAAGTCGAGCGGGCGGAACACGAATTCGATGTCCCACTGCGGCAACTTGAACGCCAGCGTCGGCTCCGCCGGCCACAGCGGATGCACGCTGTCGACGCCGCCGGGCTGCAGGAAGATGGCAAAGCCGTGCTGCTGGCCGAATGCCACCAGCGCCGCCTGGTCGGCATCGGACAACGGCGCCAGGTGGCGCACGGTCAGCGCGATGCCGCTGAATTCACCGCTGGGGTCGCCGGCAATGAATTCGATCTGAGGGATGTCGCGCCGCGCCTGCATCCCGTCGACGAGCGCGGCCAGCGCGGAGACCTTGCTGCCGATCTCGGGAATGACGGTGTGGCATTCGGAGAGGTCCGCGACGAAGCGCGGATCCTGCTCGCGGAAGCCGACCAGGGTCTTGTCCTTCTTCTCGACGCGACGCACCGAGAAGCGGCCCTTGCGCCGATAGCCCCAGGCGGCGTCGGTCAGCGGCGGCAGCACGCGTTCGGGCGTGACGTGGCCGATGCGCTCCAGGTTGTCCAGCAGCACGCGCTGCTTGGCCAGGATCTGCTTGCCCTCGTCTAGGTGCTGCAAGGCACAGCCGCCGCAGGTGCCGAAGTGCGGGCAGCGCGCCGGCACGCGGTCTGCCGAGGCGCGCAGGACGTCCAGCGTCGTGGCTTCGTCGAAGTGGCGCGAGCGCGAGGTCTGCTTCGCCAACACCCGCTCGCCGGGCAAGGCACCGGCGATGAAGGTCACCTTCCCGCCCTCCCCGTCGCGCCGGGCGACGCCGCGGCCGTCGTGGCTGAGGTCGGTGATGTCTGCTTCAAACGGGGTCTGGTCGATGCGCGCCACGGGAAAAACCGCTGTTTCGGGCCGCGTATTGTCGCAGGTTCGGCCGCCGGCCCATCAGGGGAACGCCCCAGAAACAGGAAAGCCCGCCAAGGCGGGCTTCCCCTGAATCACGCACGGGGCGTCACTTCTGCTTCCACGCCCCGCCGCTCTGGTACCACCAGCCGGAGCGCGCGCTGGCGATCCACTGCCGGGCGAAGACGTCGCGGATCTGCGCTTCCCATTCCGGATGGCCATTGGCGACGGCGACCTCGCGGTACACCGCCTTGCGGTCGCGGTTGTCGTCGGCCACGGCCTGGTTCACGGCAACGCGGTCCTTGAGCGCGAGCTTCGCCGCATCGCGCACGACCACGGTGCCGTCACTGGCGAAGCCGAGAGCTCCGGCATCGAAGCCGGCGCGCAGCTGGGCGTCGAAACGTTCGGCCATGCGCGCCTGGATCGCCTGGATCGCCGGCGTCTTGATGGTGATGTCCGGTTGCTCCTGCGCGTGCGCGGCACCGATGCCGACCAGCGCCAGCAGGTCGACGTGGGCCAGCAGGTGCTGGCCGGGCGTGTACGCCCGCACCGCCATGCCACCGCCGTCGCCCGGAACCGGCTTCACGTTGACGTCCTTGGCATCGTCGCCGATGACCTTCTCGACGAATTCCTTGGCCGCTTCCTTCGCTTCCGCGGCCGGGAAGTACACGTTGATCGTGACGCAGGCCGTCAACAGCACGGCGGCGACCGGGATTCCCATCAGGCGACGCATGTTCTTCCTCCAGTTGGGCGGATCTCGCTCCGCCGTTCGAATCATCAAAACATCATTCGACGACAGGCTTCACGTCGCCCTTGCCGATCGCACCGAGGCGCTCCACCAGCGTCGGCCAGTCGACCCGTCGGTTGAAGCCCACCACCGTCAATCGTGGCAGGCCCGAACCCGCGACGATAATAAATCCCCGTCCGGCTGAACCCAGTCCGTCCATGCTGCAGACGTCGTCGGCCAGCCGGCACGAAATGCCGATGCGCGAATAGCCGAAGTCGTCGAACAGGCCGATCAGCTGCGACTGCAGGCTGCCGGTGAACGAGGCATCGCCGACGCTGGAAAGATCCTGCACGGCGCGCTGGCTGATCCGCTGGCGCACGCCCGGCTTGCGTTGCGTGTGCAGCATCGCGTCGAAGGCGACCGGTTGCCAGTCGACCATGCGCAGCGCATCGATGCGGCCGTCGAGGCGGCCGGTGATGCTGCCGAAACCGAACACGCCGGTCAGCGCCTCCAGGTCCAGGTCGTCCATCGCCACGTCGGCCGACAACGTCGGGGCGACGCCGAACGGCCGCTCCATCGACAGCGACGACACCTCGATCGCGCCGTCGAACACGCGCATGCGCAGGCCGCCGTCGAAATCCAGCCGTTCGCTGGCGTAGTGCGCCAGCGGAATCTCGCCGCTCAGCTCACCGGTGAACGCGGGCCAGTCCAATGCCTTCGCCAGCTGGCCGACATCGAGTTGCGCCAGCGTCATGCCGAAGCGGACATCCAGGCCCTGGTCGCCCGCGGGCGGGCGCAGCGCGAGGTGGTCGAAACGGAGCTGGCCACCGAGCATCGGCACGCTGACCGGCTCGCGGAAATGCAGCGCGCCACCGTTGCTGGCGAACGGCAATCGCGCCGCGCCGAAGCGCAAGCCGTAGAGCTGCCCGCCCTGCCATGCCAGTTCCGAGTCCACCGATGCGCCCGCCGAGAGCGCCAGGTTGCCGTCGAGCCGGTCGAAGCCGAAGCGCTGCTCCGGATCGACAATCGACACGCCGTGCAGGGACGCACGCAGGTCCTGCAGCGTCCCCTTCTCGACGCTCAGCGTCGCGTCGGCGGCACCGTCGAACTGCAACTGCGCCAGGCCCGCCACGCCCAGCCAGCCGGACAGGTAGGCATCGCGCAGCGGCGCGAGATCCGGGCTGCGCAGTTGCAGGTCCAATGCCGCGAGGCCGCCATCGGGCGTGAGCGCCGCCCGGCCCTCCGCGCGCAGCACCCCGTCGTCGTACCAGCGCAGGCGCGGCAGCTGCCAGCCCCGCCCGGCCTGCTGCGTGGCTTCGATGTCGACTGCGACCGCACGCTGCTGCAGCGACACGTAGGCGTTGCCCAACAGCAGCTCCCCGCCGTGCAACCCGCCGCGCACCTGGGCGCGATCGCGGTCGGCGAAGGACAGGGCCAGCGTCAGGTCGGCGCCGACGTTTTCGGCGGCGATGGTGCCATCGGGCGTGTCGAAGGCACCGCCACTCACGCGCAGCGGACCTTCGACCCGTAGCGGCTGCTTCGCGGGCGCGATCACGTCCAGTCGGCCGTCGAGGGTGCCGCCGGTGATGCGGGCGTCGTCCCACGCGGCGGCGAGCAAGGCCTGCGCCCAGGCCAGCGGGACACGGACCAGGTCGATCTCGGTGCGGTCGGGGGTGGCCGCATCGCGCTGCAGCGACAACGCGCTCGTCCCGCGCGACAGGCGCGCCGCGGTGGTCGCCACGCCGAGGTCCAGGGCGAGGTGCAGCGGCGCCGCGCGCCCGCTGCGCAGCTCGCCCGCGCAGCGCCAGCCGCCGTTGCCATCGCGTTGCAGGGGGCATTGCCACGCCAGGTCGGCGAAGCGGTAACCCAGGTCCGGAGCATCCACGCGGCGCGCGCGCAGGTGCAGGGTTCCCTGCGGTGCGGCCTGCGGCCAATCCAGTCGCACCTCCACCCCCTGCAGGGTCGCCACCGGCGTCGTCACCTGGGCAATGCGCGCGGTCATGGATCGTGCGTGCGCCGGCCCGACCGCGACGGCGGCCAGGCCCAGGCAGCACAGCAGGCGTAACATCCAAGGCGACATTCGGAAAGGATACCGATCGGAGTGCATAGACCATGACATCAGCACCCATGACACCCGCGCCCGTGACATCGGCACCCCGCGTCCTGCTGGTGGAAGACGATCCCGTCAGCCGTGCCTTCCTCACCGTCGCGGTGCAGGCGCTGCCGGCCACCGTCGATGCCGCCGACAGCATGGCGGCGGCAATCGCGCTGGCCGCCGCCGGCCCTTACGACCTGTGGCTGATCGATGCCAACCTGCCCGACGGCAGCGGCGCGCAACTGCTGGCACGCCTGCGCGGTCGCGATGCCACGCCCCCCGCGCTCGCGCACACCGCCACCGCCGATGCCGATACCCGGCAGGCGCTGCTGGGCGCCGGCTTCCGCGACGTGCTGGTCAAACCGGTCCCCGCGAACGTGGTGAAGGCGGCGCTGCGGGAGGCGTTGGGCCTGGGTCCCGCACCGCCGCCCGGCGCGCTCGCCGATTGGGACGACGAAACCGCCACGCGCGCGCTCAACGGCAACCGCGAGCACATCGCGGCGCTGCGCAAGCTCTTCCTCGCCGAGCTGCCGGCCGTTATCGACCGCGTGCGCAATGCCTTCCGCAACGAGGACTTCCAGGGGCTGCACGCGGAACTGCACCGGCTGCGCGCCAGTTGCGGTTTCGTCGGCGCCACCCGGCTCCAGCAGGCGGTGCAGCGCCTGGGCGAGGACGATCGCTCGCACCTGCGCCTGCAGGATTTCACCCTTGCCTCGCAGGCATTGCTGGAATCCGTCGCCCCGGTGGCGACGCCGGGCTGAGCGCGTAGCGCAGCCTCAATCGCTGGGCGACACCCGAGCCAGCTCGCCCAGCATTTCCCACGATTTCAGGCCGCGGGCGCCGAGGTGGAAGGCCAGGACCTCGCGCATCGGACGCCGCAGGCTGATGAGGTCCTCGTCGACCGGCAGCACGTCCGCGCCCAGCGCAAGCAGGGCGCGCCCGGTCGCGGCGCTGCGCCGGTCGCCGTGGCCGCGGTCCGCCAACAGGCGGCGCGGGCCATTCTCCGGATCCAGGCGATAACGCGCGGCCGCGTCGACCGGCAGGCCCTCGCCGTCGCTGCTCCAGTCGAAACCGAAACCCAGTGCGTCGAGCAGGTCGCGTTCGAAACGGCGCAGCGTCCACGCCAGCGACTCCGCCGATCCCAGGCGCAGGCGCGCGAGGCGATAGGCTTCGAACAGCTCCGGCTGCGGATCGCCGCGCGGGGCGAGGCGCATCGTGAGTTCGTTGAGATAGAAGCCGGCGAGCATGGCGTCGCCGACGAGCCGCGGCGCGGCGTCGAGCGCCTCCGCCGCCGAGAGCGTCGCCAGCTCGCCGCGCTGCACCGCATCGAAGCGGATGAACTGCAACGGCTGCAGGGCCGCGCGCAGCAGGTGCCGCTTCGGACCGTGCACGCCGCGTGCGACCAGGCCCAGGCGACCGTGCTCAGCAGCGAGCACTTCCACCAGCAGGCTGCTTTCGCGCCATGGCCGCGTGTGCAGGACGAAAGCGGGCTCGGCCGCGAACCGCATCGTCGTTATGCGACCGCGTCAGTCGTTGTAGCCGAACGCGCGCAATGCCGCCTCGTCGTCGGACCAGCCCTCGCGCACCCGCACCCAGGTCTCGAGGAAGACCTTGGAGCCGAACAGGCGCTCCATCTGCAGGCGTGACTTGGTGCCGATCTCGCGCAGCCGTTCGCCGCCCTTGCCGATGACGATCAACTTCTGGCCTTCGCGCTCGACCCAGATCACGGCACCGATGCGCAGCAGCACGCCCTTCGGCGACGGCTCCTCGACGAAGCGTTCGATCTCCACGGTGGTCGCGTAGGGCAGTTCCTCGCCGAGCTGGCGCATCAACTGTTCGCGCACGAGTTCGCCCGCCAGGAAGCGCTGGCTCTTGTCGGTGATCTCGTCTTCGCCGTACAGCGCCGGCTGCTCGGGCAGCTGCGCGAGCACGCTCTTGACCAGCGCTTCGAGCCCGCTGCGCTTGAGCGCGGAGATCGGGTGCACGCCGGCGAAGTCGCGACCCTCGCTGACCTTCGCCAGGTACGGCAGCAGCGCGCTCTTGTCGCTGACGCGGTCGACCTGGTTCACCACCAGGATCACCGGCAAGGCGGCATCCTTCAGTGCGTCGTAGGCGAGCGTGTCCTCGTCGTCCCATTGCCCCGCGCGCACGACGAGCAGCGCCGCATCGACCCCTTCAAGCGCGCCACGGGCGGCACGGTTCATGAGGCGGTTCATGGCGCGCTTCTGCTCGCGGTGGATGCCGGGGGTGTCCACCAGCAGCAGCTGGCCTTCCGGGAAGGTCGCGATGCCGAGCAGGCGATGGCGCGTGGTCTGCGGCCGCGGCGAGACGATGCTGACCTTGGCGCCGACGAGGGCGTTGACCAAGGTGGATTTGCCGACGTTCGGCCGGCCGATGACGGCGACGTGGCCGGCGCGATGCATGGGATGTGTCATGGAAAGAATTGTCCGCCCCGCGCTGCCCGAGGGCAAACCGCGGCGCTAGTGGCGTTGGTGGAAATCAGGCGGCGCCGAGCTGCGCCAGCGCGGCCTCGGCGGCTACCTGCTCGGCGGCGCGGCGCGAGCCGCCCTCGCCGTCCGTCACCAGCGCGGGATTCTGCAGGGTGCAGGTGACATGGAAGGTCTTGGCGTGTTCTTCGCCGCTTTCGGAGACCAGTGCGTACACGGGAAGCGGCTTCTGCTTGCCCTGCAGCCATTCCTGCAGCCGCGTCTTCGGGTCCTTGCCGACCTTGTGCGGGGGCGGCAAGGCGTCCATGGCCGGCTGGAACCAGGGCAGGACCGCGGCGCGGCAGGTTTCGAAACCGCTGTCGAGGTAGATCGCGGCCACCACCGCCTCGAGCGCATCGGCGAGGATGGAATCGCGGCGATGGCCGCCGGATTTCATTTCCCCCGGGCCCAGGATCAGCTTGGCGCCCAGGTCGAGTTGCCGGGCGATCGGTGCCAGGGCGGATTCGCGCACCAGTTCGGCGCGGGCGCGGGTCAAGGCGCCTTCATCGGCATGGGGCCAATGCTGGAACAGCGCCTCGGCGACGATCAGGTTGACCAGGGCGTCGCCGAGGAACTCGAGGCGCTCGTTGTGCGGAGCGCCTGCGCTGCGGTGGGTCAGGGCTTGGGTGAGCAGACCCGGGTTGGAGAACGGGTGACCCGGAATGTTCACTCTCCGGCTTTGCGCGTGAGGACCTTCTCCGCGTGGAACTTGCCGACGACGTCGAGGTTGGCGATCAGCTCGCGGCGGCTCTCGTAGTCGACGATCACGATCCAGCTGGTTTCGCGACGCTCCACCTTGACGTCGTCATGCTTGATCGTCTCGGCATAGCTCATGTACAGCCGCTTGAAGAACATCTGTTCGACTTCGCCCGCGCTCTTGTTGGCGATGCCGTCCTCGTTGGCCAGGCTGGCCAGCGCCTTCTTGACCGCATAGAACTCCGTGTACATCGGCACGAGCTTCATGCCGACATAGATGAACAGGCCAGCGATCGCCAGCACGATGACGAACCCGATCAGGGTCAGACCGCTCTGCTTATTCTTCATCCCAGTCCCCTAAGTGGTGTGTAGCTCAACGGATGCCAGTGCCGATCCGCCGGTATTCGAGGCCGCCGTCCCAGCTCATCCAGATCAGGAATGCCTTGCCGCGGAGCTGGCTCTCCGGCAATACGCCCCAGTATCGGCTGTCGTCGCTGTTCTTGCGGTTGTCGCCCATCACGAAATAATGCCCCTGCGGCACTTCCCATTCGCCCTCCCCTGGATCCATGAACGGCGAAGCCGAGGATTCGAGGACGGAATGCGGGCGCCCGGGCAGATTCTCACGCAATTCGAGGGAACCCGTCATCTCGGCCCCCTTGCCGGTCCCCTGGTAGGTGCCGATCTCCTCGTAAGCGAGCGGCGTGCCGTTCACGGTCACCTGGTTGGCGTGGTAACCGATGCGGTCGCCCGGCAGGCCGATCACCCGCTTGATGAAGTCGACACCCTTGTTCGGGTCGTCCGCACCGCGGCCGGGGAAATGGAAGACCACCACGTCGCCGCGCTGCGGCTCGCCCACCCCGATGAACTTCTTGTTGGTGATCGGCAGGCGCAGGCCGTAGGCGAACTTGTTGACCAGGATGAAGTCGCCGGTCAGCAGCGTCGGCATCATCGAATTGGACGGGATGCGGAACGGCTCGGCGACGAAGCTGCGCAGGATCAGCACGACCGCCAGGACCGGGAAGAAGGCCTTGGAGTAGTCGATGACGAACGGCTCCTCGCCTTCGTCCAGCAACCCGGAGGCGGCGGCGCGACGCTTGGACAGGAACAACTTGTCCAGCAACCAGACCACGCCCGTGAACAGGGTCAGGACGACGAGGATGATCTCAAACCACTTCATGCTTGCTCCTTGGGAGCCGGAATTCGGAACACGGGACGGAAACCGGTACGGCGACAGCGCGAGTTGCGTCGGAGCATAGCGAGGGACCGGCTCGGAATGGAACTGCACGCAGAAGCACCCGCGCCGTGCCCGGAGTGACGGACCAGGACGACACCTATCCCCGATTCCCCGCTGCGGACGTCACTTGCTGTCCACCTGCAGCACGGCCAGGAAGGCTTCCTGCGGAATCTCCACGCGGCCCACCTGCTTCATCCGCTTCTTGCCCTCTTTCTGCTTCTCGAGGAGCTTCTTCTTGCGGCTGATGTCGCCGCCGTAGCACTTGGCGAGCACGTTCTTGCGCATGGCCTTGACCGTGCTGCGGGCGATGATCTGCGAGCCGATCGCGGCCTGGATCGCCACGTCGAACATCTGCCGCGGGATCAGCTCCTTCATCTTCTCGCACAGTTCGCGGCCGCGACGATCGGCGTGGCTGCGGTGGACGATGATCGACAATGCATCGACCTTGTCGCCATTGATCAGCGTGTCCACGCGCACGAACGGACCGGCGTCGAAGCGCAGGAAGTGGTAATCCAGCGATGCATAGCCGCGCGACACCGACTTCAGCTTGTCGAAGAAGTCGAGCACCACTTCCGCCATCGGCAACTCGTAGCTGATCTGCACCTGGCTGGCGAGGTACTGGATGCCCAGCTGCACGCCGCGCTTCTCTTCGCACAGCTTGATGATGTTGCCGATGTAGGCTTCTGGCGTGAGGATGTTGGCGCGGATGATCGGCTCGCGGATCTCCTCGACCATGTTCACCGGCGGCAGCTTGGCCGGGTTGTCCATCGGCACGATGGTGCCGTCGGTCTTGAGCACCTCGTAGATCACCGTCGGCGCGGTGCTGATCAGGTTGAGGTTGTATTCGCGCTCCAGGCGCTCCTGCACGATCTCCATGTGCAGCATGCCTAGGAAGCCGCAGCGGAAGCCGAAGCCCATCGCCTCGGAGCTTTCCGGCTCGAAGCGCAGCGCGGCGTCGTTGAGGCGCAGCTTGTCCAGCGATTCGCGCAGCGCCGGGTAATCCTCGGCATCGACCGGGAACAGGCCGGCGAACACGCGCGGCTGCATTTCCTGGAAGCCCGGCAGTGGTTTCGACGCCGGATCGCTCGCCAGCGTCAGCGTGTCGCCGACCGGCGCGCCGTGCACGTCTTTCACCGACGCGGTGATCCAGCCCACCTCGCCCGCGCCGAGCTTGCTCAGCACCTTGCGCTTGGGCGTGAACACGCCAACGCTGTCGACCTGGTGGGTACGGCCGGTCGACATCACCAGGATCTTGCTGCCCGGGGTGATCTCGCCCTGCATCACGCGCACCAGCGACACCACGCCGAGGTAGTTGTCGAACCACGAGTCGATGATCAGCGCCTGCAGCTTGTCGGTGTCGCGCGGCTTCGGCGGCGGGATGCGATGGACGATCGCCTCCAGCACCAGTTCGACGTTGAGGCCGGTCTTGGCGCTGATCGCCACCGCATCCTCGGCGTCGATGCCGATCACGGCCTCGATCTCGGCCTTGGCGCGATCGACGTCCGCGGTCGGCAGGTCGATCTTGTTGAGCACCGGCACGACTTCCAGGCCCTGCTCGACCGCGGTGTAGCAGTTGGCGACCGACTGCGCTTCCACGCCCTGCGCCGCGTCGACCACCAGCAGGGCGCCTTCGCACGCGGCCAGCGAGCGGCTGACTTCGTAGCTGAAGTCGACGTGGCCGGGGGTGTCGATGAAGTTGAGCTGGTAGACCTGCCCGTCCTTCGCCTTGTACGGCAGCGAGACCGACTGGGCCTTGATGGTGATGCCACGCTCGCGCTCGATCGGATTGGAATCGAGCACCTGCGCTTCCATCTCGCGGGCTTCGAGGCCGCCGCAGAGCTGGATGATGCGATCGGCGAGCGTCGACTTGCCGTGGTCGACGTGGGCGATGATGGAGAAATTGCGGATGTGCTGCATGCGGGGCGGCTTGCTGCCGTCTCGAAAAAGTTAACGCGCGATTATCGCACACGCGACTGCACCCGCCTTGTGGGGCGGGCGCAGCGGATTTCGCGCACGGGCGGCGCCAGGCGGTCCAAGCGGCGCTCAGCCGGCCGCCTCGTCCTCGCCCGCGGTCACTGCGATGAATTGCGTGGCGTTGCCGCGACGGACCAGCAGCATCACCGTCTGCCCGTCCTTCACGCCCGCCAGGGCGCGATCCAGGGCGGCGGCCGTGCCTACGCTGGTGCGCCCCACCGACAGGACCACGTCGCCGGCGCGCAGCCCGGCGCCCGCAGCGGCATCGCCGACGCGCGCCAGGCGCACGCCCTCGCTCGCCTGCAGGCCGAGCTGCTGGCGTTCGGCCGCACTGAGGTCGCGCCCGGCCAGGCCCAGCGGATTGCCGCGGGCCGTCGACCCGGAAGGCGCATCCTCGTCGTCCGACCCGGGCTGGTCGACGGCGCCGCCCGCCAGCTCTTCATTGAGCGCGTCGAGGGTGACCTGGACCTGCCGCGGCTTGCCGTCGCGCAGGATCTCCAGGCGCACCTTGGTGCCCGGCGGCATGCCACCGATCAGCGGCGGCAGGTCGCTGGAGACGTTGACCGCGCGACCGTTGACCGCACGGATCACGTCCGCGCGCTCGATGCCGGCCTTCGCCGCGGCGCTGCCCGGGACCACCACGGACACCAGCGCACCGCCGGCGTCGGGCAGGCCGAGGCCGCGAGCATCCTCGGCGGAGATCGCCTGCACCTGCACGCCGAGCTGGCCGCGGCTGACCTTGCCGGTCTGCTTGATCTGGTCGGCGGCGCTCATCGCCACGTCGATCGGGATGGCGAAGCTCACGCCCATGTAGCCGCCGGAATTGCTGAAGATCTGCGAATTGATGCCGACCACTTCCCCCGAGGTGTTGAGCAGCGGACCGCCGGAGTTGCCGCGGTTGATGGCGACGTCGGTCTGGATGAAGGGCACGTAGCGCTGGTCGGCGTAGGGATTCGCCCGGCCCACGGCGCTGACGATGCCGGCGGTGACGGACTGGTCGAGCCCGAACGGCGAGCCGATCGCGACCACCCACTGCCCCGGCTTGAGTCGGGTCGAATCGCCGAGGCGCAGCGCCGGGAGGCCCTTGCCGTCGATCTTCAGCAGCGCCACGTCGGACTGCTGGTCGCTGCCGACGACCTTGGCCTTGAATTCGCGCCGGTCCGACAGCTTTACCGTCACGGTGTCCGCGCCCTCGACCACGTGGTGGTTGGTCAGCACGTAGCCGTCGTTCGAGATCAGGAAGCCGGTGCCCATCGAGACGCCGCGGGGCGCCTGCGGTGCCTGCGGGCCACCCGGGCCCTCGAACATTCCCGGCGGCAGCATCCGGCGGAAGAATTCGGGGATCTGCTCCTCGTCGGCGTCACCGCCGCGGGCGACGCGCCGCGCGCCCACTTCGGCACTGACGTTGACCACGGCGGGAGCGACCTGCTGGACCAGGTTGGTGAAATCCGGCAGCCCGGTGACCACCGGCGATGCCGGCACGGTCTGGGCGGTCGTGGCCGCCGGCACGGAGGCGCCGACGGCAGGCGGTTGCGCGGTGCAGGCGGTGGGCAACGAGGCGGCAATGACGCCGAGCACAGCCAGGGAACGAAGCGGTCGGTTCATGGGCATGTTCTGGATTGGGGGAGAAGTGCGATCGGGAGCCGCGCTACCGGGAGTTCCGGCCCCGCATCAACGCTGTGGTTCGACCGGCTGCGGCGGCCGTGTCGTCTGGGATTCCGGCTGCAGGCGCGGTTCGAAGGGGTACAACGACGGCGACGTCGTCGTGCCCGTGCCGAAGCCCACGGTGAGTGCGCCGGCCGCGCCGGCTTCCGACAACACCGATCGCGGCCACGGGCGCGCGACGATGTCGTCCGCCGGCGGGTGGAACGGTTGGCGGTTCGCCGCTTGGGCTGCCGCCGCCAGGGCCGTGGCCGGTTGTTCGGCCGTCGCCGCGGTGGTCGCAGCAGGCGTGCGGACCAGGCGGATCGCCGGACGCGCGGCCCGCCGCTGGGACGCCGTTGCCGGTACGGCATCGGCGACCGCGACGGCCACGACCGGACCGCTCTCGCCAGCCTGCGCCGTCGCGGCGGGCACGTCGCTGGTCGCCGCGATGGCCGGAGCCGGCGAAGCGACTTCCGCAGCAACCTGCGCGGCCGGCTCGGGTTGCGAATAGGGACGCACTGCCAGCACCGTCGCGACCGCGACCGTGGCCGCCAGCGCCGCGCCGCCCAGCCAGCGCCGGTGCATCCGCCGCGCGGTGCGCTCAGCCGTCTGCGCAGGAACGGCCGCAGCCGCCTGCGCATCCGCCGCCAATGCGCGCATCACTCCGTCGGCGAAGCCCGCGTGCGCCGCACCGACCGCTTCGCCACGCAACGTGTCGCCGATCAGCTGCCAGCGGCCGCAGGTGTCGCGCCATTGGGCATCGTGGTCCAGGCGCTTCAACGCGAAACGCGCGGAATCCCCAGGCAATTCGCCGTCGAAGAGTGCACTGAGTGCCTCGCGGTCGTCGCGCGGCGGCAGGGGGTGATGGTTGTTGGTGGCGGTGGTCATCGGTGCGCACGCTCCCGCGGGTTCGTGTCGTGGTCGAGCAAGGGGCTCAATTCGCTGTCGATGGCCTCGCGCGCGCGGAAGATCCTCGAACGCACGGTGCCGATCGGGCAATCCATCCTGGCGGCGATCTCCTCGTAACTCAGTCCTTCGACTTCGCGCAGGTTGATGGCCGTGCGCAATTCCTCGGGCAAGGCTTCGACCGCACGCATCACCGTAAGTTCGATCTCCTGACGCAGCAGTTCGTGCTCGGGCGTCGCCGTCTCGCGCAAGCGGATGCCGGCGTCGTACTGCTCCGCGTCGGCCGCGTCGACGTCGTCGGTCGGAGGCCTGCGGTTCTGCGCTACGAGGTGGTTCTTGGCGGTGTTCACGGCGATGCGGTGCAACCATGTGTAGAACTGCGAATCACCACGGAAGTTGGCCAGCGCGCGATACGCGCGAATGAAGGTTTCCTGCGCCACGTCCTGGCATTCGCTCCAGTCGGCGACGTAGCGCCCGATCAGCGCCACGATCCGATGCTGGTACTTGCGCACCAGCGCATCGAACGCGGCACTGTCGCCACGCTGCACGCGCCGGACCAGCTCCTGGTCCAGGTCGGATTCCGGGGTCGACAATTTTTCGGCCATCACAGCGCCGGCACTCCTGTCAGCTCGGCAAGGCCGAACCGTCGGACAGCCCTTCCGGGCAAAAGTTCATTCATGTGGATCTTCATGGGGTCGCAGACCATACGCTGCAAGCGCCAGCCGTCATGGTTCGACCATACGGTTTGACGGGGCGGAAACAAGCTCTGGATCATAGGCCGCATCAACCGGTCGCGAAGGCCGGCCCGCTCCGGTGCCCAGCACCGCCCCACCGATTCGTAAGGATGGTCCCGCATGATCGCTGGCCTTGATGGTCTTCGCTTGCAGCACTGGAAACTGGAACAGCGCGACGACGGCGTCGTGGTGCTGTCGTTCGACCGCGCGGGCACGTCGGTGAACACGTTCGCGCAGGAAGTGCTGATCGAACTCGACGGCCTGCTCGAACGCCTGGTGCTGGACCCGCCCAAGGGCCTGGTGATCCGCTCGGCCAAGACCAGCGGCTTCATCGCCGGCGCCGACATCCGCGAATTCGCCGAGTTCGACGCCCGTGGCAACGTCAACGACGCGATCCGCCGCGGCCAGCAGGTGTTCCAGCGCATCGCCGAACTGCCCTTCCGCACCGTCGCCGCGATCCACGGCTTCTGCATGGGCGGCGGCACCGAACTGTCCCTGGCCTGCAGTTATCGCGTCGCCAGCAGCGACGCCTCCACCCGCATCGGCCTGCCGGAAGTGAAGCTGGGCATCTTCCCGGGCTGGGGCGGCAGCGTGCGCCTGCCACGCCTGGTCGGCGCGCCCGCGGCGTTCGACATGATGCTGACCGGCCGCTCGCTGTCGGCGTCGGCCGCGCGCGCGATCGGCCTGGTCGACCGGGTCGTCGATCCCGCCTCGCTCGTCGAGGAAGCCGCGAAGCTGGCGCTGCGCGGCACGCAACGTCCGTTCAAGCAGCGCTTCATGGCATGGGCGACCAACACCTGGCCCGCGCGCCAGCTGCTGGCACCGATGCTGGTCAAGCAGGTCGCGCGCAAGGCGCGCAAGGACCATTACCCGGCGCCGTACGCCCTGATCGCCAGCTGGCAGCGCGCCAGTGGCGGCATGCAGTCGCTGCTGGCGTCCGAACGCAAGGCCGTGGTGAAGCTGTCGTCCACGCCGACCGCACGCAACCTGATCCGCGTGTTCTTCCTGCAGGAACGACTGAAGTCGGCAGGCGGCAAGGACCACGGCATCAAGCACGTGCACGTGGTCGGCGCAGGCGTGATGGGCGGCGACATCGCCGCGTGGTCGGCCTATCGCGGCTTCGAGGTAACGCTCAGCGATCGCGAGCAGCGCTTCATCGATACGGCGCTCACCCGCTCCGCCGAACTGTTCAACAAGAAGGTGAAGGACGAAGGCAAGCGTGCCGCCGTTGCCGCGCGCCTCAAGGGCGACCTCAGTGGCGACGGCGCGGCGCAGGCCGACCTGGTGATCGAAGCGATCATCGAGAAGCCGGAAGCCAAGCGCGAGCTCTATGCGGCGGTGGAACCGCGCATGAAGCCCGGCGCGTTGCTGACCACCAACACCTCGTCGATCCCGCTGACCGAACTGCGCGAACACATCGCGCGCCCGGCGCAGTTCGCCGGCCTGCACTACTTCAATCCGGTGGCGCTGATGCCGCTGGTGGAGATCATCCACCACGACGCGATGGCACCCGAAACCGGCCAGCGCCTGGCCGCGTTCTGCAAGGCGATCGACAAGCTGCCGGTGCCGGTCGCGGGCACGCCGGGCTTCCTCGTCAACCGCGTGCTGTTCCCCTACATGCTCGAAGCAGCGACCGCGTTCGCCGAGGGCATCCCGGGCGCGGCGATCGACAAGGCCGCGGTGAAGTTCGGCATGCCGATGGGACCGATCGAACTGATCGACACCGTGGGCCTCGACGTCGCCGCCGGCGTGGGCGCCGAACTCGCGCCGTTCCTCGGCCTGCCGATTCCGGCCGCGCTGTCGGCGCCACCGGAAGCCGGCAAGCGCGGCAAGAAGGACGGCCAGGGCCTCTACAAGTGGGTCGAGGGTCGCGCGCAGAAGCCGGAACTGCCCAAGGACTACAAGGCCCCGGACGATCTCGAGGACCGCCTGATCCTGCCCCTGCTCAACGAAGCGGTGGCGTGCCTGCACGATGGCGTGGTGACCGATGCCGACCTGCTCGATGCCGGCGTGATCTTCGGCACCGGGTTCGCGCCGTTCCGCGGCGGCCCGATCCAGTACATCCGCGAAGCCGGCGCTGGCGCGCTGCTGGAACGGCTCAAGGCGCTGCAGGCGAAGTACGGTGACCGGTTCGCACCGCGCGAAGGCTGGACGAACCCCGCGCTGGCAAAGGCGGGCTGAAGCCGCTCGGACCGCGGCGGTCAGCAGCCCATCGGCACGAGCAGGTCGATGACGGTCAGCAGGCGCCACGCGCCTGCTTCGCGGTATTCGACACGCACCCGGATCAGGCTGATCGCGACATAGGACGGCGCTTCGCCGATACGCGGCGCCTGGGCGGCAAGATCCAGCCAACGCGCACGCGCCGCGGCGTCTGCTTCCCAGGTGATCGCGTTGTGCACCGCGGTGCGAAGTTCCCCACGCGTGGCCGGCGGAAAACAGGATTGGTCGCGCTCGTCGGGAAACGGCAGGCGGAATCCGCCCTCGCCATCGTCCGCGGCCGGATGCCAGTCGGAACGGCAATGCTTCCAGTCGATCAGGTCCACATGCGGCCCTTCGCCGCTGATCCCCGCGCTGGTTTCGAACTGCACGCTGACGCGGTAGTTGCCTGGCTTGTCGTCCGGCGCAATGAGCCGCAGCACGCGCCCGCCCGCGTCGTCGCCGAGATCGATCTGTGCTTGCAGATGGGCCGGCACGGGGCCTGGCTGGGCCCAGAGTTCCAGCAGCTCGCCGGTGGGCGGCAGCGGTTCCAGCACGATCGCCGGTGCGGGCGCGTTGCCGGCGGTCGCACCGCCACAAGCAAACATCAATCCGATTGCCAGCACCCAGGAATGCATCGACGCGTCCTGCGCCTTGCGCGCATTACATCGTGTACGTCGGCCGCTCCGCGGTGAGGGTGCCGGCCAGCAGGGCCTCGATCCGGCCCTTCACCGTCTCGCCTTCCACCGTGTCCGGGAACTGCACGCCGATGCCGGCGGGGCGATTGCCCTGCGCGCCCTGCGGCGTGACCCAGACGACCTTGCCGGCCACGGGCAGGCGCTCGTTGGATTCGGGCAGGGTCAGCAGCAGGAAGACCTCGTCGCCGAGGAAGTAGCGCTTGGTGGTGGTGACGAAAATGCCGCCGGATTTCAGGAAGGGCATGTACGCGCTGTACAACGCCGCCTTGTCCTTGATCGCGTGCGAGAGGATGCCCTGCCGCGCGCCGCCTGCTCCTGTCATGCCACTCATCCCCTGTTTCCTCCGGCCCTGGCGGCAGCTCCGCTCCCGCTCCAGGCAAGCAACAATTCGACCACGGCCAGGTCGGCCCGGACCGTAGTCCGCAACAGGTCCCGGACCTGGTTGGCCCGATCAAACCACTCGGCCAGACTGCGCGCTCGGGCGGGCTCGGTCAAGCGCCCGGCTTCGGCCAATGCGACATCCGCGGCGTGGCGCAAACGCAATCCGAGATCGTCGTCCGCGGCCCAGCGCTGGGCGGTTTCTGCCGCCGCGGCATCGCCCCGCGCCAGCTTGGCCAGGTCCGCGACCACTTCGCGGCGCAGCTGCAGGCCATTGCCCTGGAGCCATTCATGCGCGAGGCCCGGATGGCCACGTGCAGCCTCCAACGCCTCCTGCGCAGCGGCGTCCGCGTGGCCGCGGGCGCGCAGCCACGCCAGCGCCTCGTCGGCCGGCGGCAGCTGGAATTCGAGCTTCTGGCAGCGGCTGCGGATCGTCGCCGACAGGCGCGCGGGATGCGCAGTCAGCAACCACAGGTAGCGGCCGGACACCGGTTCCTCGAGCGTCTTCAGCAGCGCATTGCTGGCGGCGTGGTTGATCGCTTCGGCCGGGTCGATGATCGCGATCTGCGCCCCGCCGTACTGCGGGGTCAACGCCATGCGCTGGGACAGCTCGCGGATCTGCTCGATGACGATCTCGGTCCGCAGGCGCGTGCCTTCCTTGTTCGGGATGAACGAGAGGAACTGGTAGTCCGGGTGCGTGCCCGCCTCCAGCAGGTGGCAACCGCGGCAACGGCCGCAGGGTTCGCCATCGGGCAGGCGTTGTTCGCACAGCAGCCGCTGCGCCAGGCGCTGCGCCACGTCGCGCTTGCCCAGTTGCGCCGGACCGGCGAACAGCAGGGCGTGGCCGAGCCGGCCGGCATCCAGGGCCGCAGCCGCGCGGGTGTAGATGCGCTGCTGCCAGGGCGCGAAGTCGACGGGCATGCTCATGCGACCGCCAGCGCCTGCAGGTGGGCGACGGCTTCCGCGGCGACGGCGTCGACCGACTGCGTCGCATCGACGACGCGAATACGCCTGGGCTCCGCCGCGGCCCGGGCCAGGAAGCCCTCGCGTACGCGTTCGAAGAAATGGTCCTGCTCGCGCTCGATGCGATCCGGGCCGCTCCCGCCGGGAGCGAGGTCGCGTCCACGCGTGCGTTCGCGGCCGTGGGCGACGCCGATGTCCAGCAGCAGGGTCATGGCGGGCGTGATGCCGACCACGCGCTGCTCCAGGGCGGCGATGAACGCCGCGTCCATGCCGCGGCCCGCGCCCTGGTAGGCGTAGCTGGAATCGGTGAAGCGGTCGCTGATCACCCACGCACCGCGCTGCAACGCCGGCAGGATCACCTCGCGCACGTGTTGCGCGCGCGCGGCGAACATCAGCAGCAGTTCGGTTTCCGGCGCGGGCGGTTCGTGGTGCGTATCGAGCAGCAGGCCGCGGATCTGTTCGGCCAGCGGCGTGCCGCCGGGTTCGCGCGTGGACACCACTTCGTGGCCGCGCGCCAGCAGGAACCCGCGCAGCGCCGACAGCACCGTCGACTTGCCGGCGCCCTCGCCGCCCTCGAGCGTGACGAAGCGGGCGTGGGTCTGCAGCGTCATTGCTTCTGCTTCTCCGTCGCCGTGGTGGCGGCACCCTGCTGCGCGCGGTAGTTCTTCAGGTAGCGGCCGACGTTCGCCTGGTGTTCGGCATAGGTGCGCGCGAACAGGTGCCGCCCGCTGCCATCGCCGATGGCGACGAAGAACAGCGCATCGCCGGGCGCGGGGTTCACCACTGCCTCGAGGGCATCAACGCCCGGCATGGCGATGGGCGTAGGCGGCAGGCCGGCGCGGACATAGGTGTTGTACGGCGTATCCGTGCGCAGGTCGGCCTTGCGGATGTTGCCGCCGTAGCCCGAGCCCATGCCGTAAATGACCGTGGGATCGGTCTCCAGGCGCATGCCCAGTTTCAGGCGACGCTCGAACAGGCCGGCGATCTGCGGGCGTTCGGATGCGATGCCGGTTTCCTTTTCCACGATCGAGGCCAGCGTCAGCATTTCATCGGCCGTCTTCAGCACGCTGTCCTTGTGGCGCTGCGCCCATGCCGCCGCGAGCGCCTGTTCCATCGCGGCGTAGGCGCGCTGCAGGACGTCCCGGTCGCTGTCGCCCGCGGTGTAGAGGTAGGTCTCGGGCAGGAAGCGCCCTTCCGGGTGCTGGCCGACGTGGCCCAGCGCCTTCATGAGCGCCGCATCGTCGAGTTGCGTCGTTTCCTGTTTGAGCGCCGTGACCCGTGCGAGTGCGGCGCGCAGTTCGCGGATGTTCCAGCCTTCCACGATGGTGAAGCGCCGCTGGATCACCTTGCCGTCGCGCATCGCGACCAGCAGTTCGCGCGGCGTCGTCTTCGGATCGAGCGGGTATTCGCCGACCTGCAGTTTCCCGGCGGCCTGGATCTGCCGCGCGAGCACGCGCCATTGCAGCGATTCGCCCGTTTCGATGCCGGCGTCGCGCAGCTTGCGCAGCACGATCGGCAGCGAGTCACCCGGCTCGACGACCACCGAGGAATCGGCCGTGATTCCCGCCAGCGGGGTGTTGGCGAAGCCGGCATAACGTTGCCAGGCCCAGTAACCGGTGCCGGCGGCGATCAGAAGAAGCAGCAGGAAGAATCCGCCGAAGCGGCGCTGGGGCTTGCGACTCACGTCGTCTCCGATGGTCATGCGATGAAGGCGGGGTGGTTCGAGGCCAGCTGCGCGCGCAGCGCCGCGACCTGCGGGTGCGGCAGCCACTGGCGCGCGCCCAGCCTTGCCACGGGCAGGATACCCCGCACCGCATTGCACAGGAAAACGGCATCGGCGGTTTCGACGTCGGTCACATCGAGGCGGGTTTCCTCGGCATCGAGCGCCGCCTTGGCCCACGCCCGGCAGACCCCGGCGACGCCGCAACGATCGACCGTGGGCGTCGACCAGCGACCGTTCTTCAGGACGAAGAGGTTGGCCGCGGTGGCGCAGACCACGTCGCCCTCGGTGCTGCACATCAAGCCGTCGAAGGCGTCGCGGTCCGCGGCCGCCGGGTCGTTCCATTCGGCGCGTGCCAGCACCTGCTCGAGCCGGTTGCAATGCTTGATGCCGGCGAGCGCGGGTTGCAGCGCGAGCCGGGTCGCACACCAGCGCAGGGCGATCCCGGCTGCTGGTGGCGTCGGCGGCAGCGGGTGGCGCGACAGCACCGAGGTCGGCGTCGCGGTGAGTTCCGGTGCGTAACCGCGACCGTCGCTGCCGCGGGTGACGATCAGTTTCAGTACAGCATCGTCACCGGCCAGCAGCGCCGCTGCCTCGGCACGCAACAAGCCGATGTCCGGGAGGACCATGCCGAGGCGACGCACACCCGCCTGTAAGCGCTCACAGTGCGCATCCCACCACGGCACCTCGCCGCGTGCGGCGCGCATTGTTTCGAACAGGCCATCGCCGTAGGCCAGGCCGCGGTCGTCGGGCGCGACCGCTTCGATGCGTGTACTGCCGGAGAAGACGCGCACCGTCACCCCTCGGCCCCCAGCGCGCGCAGCATGCCGCGCGCCTTGGCACGGGTTTCTTCCAGCTCGCGCTGCGGATCGGAGTCGGCCACGATGCCCGCGCCGGTGCGGAAACGCAGCGTGTCGCCCTCGACTTCCGCGCTGCGGATCAGGATGTTGAAGTCCATGTCGCCGTCGCGGTTCAACCAGCCGATGGCGCCCGTGTACGCGCCGCGGCCGACGCCTTCGAGCTCGGCGATGATCTGCATGCAGCGCACCTTCGGGCAGCCGGTGATCGTGCCGCCGGGGAAAACGGCGCGGATCACTTCGCCCGGCGTCACCCCCGCACGCAGCCGGCCACGCACGTTGCTGACGATGTGGTGCACGTGCGCGTAGCTCTCCACTGTCATCAGCTCGTCGACCTCGACGCTGCCCGCCGCGCAGACGCGGCCGAGGTCGTTGCGTTCCAGGTCGATCAGCATCACGTGCTCCGCGCGCTCCTTCGGGTGGCCGACGAGCTCGCGGATGCGCGCGTCATCGTCGTCGCCGGCAAAACGCGCGCGCGTGCCGGCGATCGGCCGCGTTTCGACCAGGTCGCCGCGCACCGACACCAACCGCTCCGGCGAGGAACTCACCACCGCCCAGTCCGGCTGTGCGAACACGCCCGCGAACGGCGCCGGGTTGTTCTCGCGCAGGCGCTGGAACAGCGCGGCGGGATCCAATGTGTCTGTGAAGCGCGCGCTCCAGCCGCGCGACAGGTTGGCCTGGAACACGTCGCCGGCTGCCAGGTAGTCGAGGACGCGTCGCACGCCGTCGGTGTAGCGCTCCGGCGCATCCTCTTCGATCATTTCGGGCGGCTGCCAAGGCGGCAGTGGCGGCATGTCGTGCGCCGACGCGACATCCGCGACGATGGCATCGAGCATCGCCGCGAATGCGGGCTCGGCCACGACGACGCACTCGCCGGTGGCGTGGTCGCGCAGCACCGCGGCGGGGCAACGCAACGCCATCGCGGCCGGCACGCTCCCCGGCGCCTGCGGCAGTTGCAGCACCGGCTCGACCTGCGCAGCGAGTTCGTAGCCCAGCAGCAGCGCCCAGCCACCGCGGAACGGCCAGCGCGGCTCCTCGCGCGCGATCCGCTGCGCCTGCCATTCCGCATCGAGCGCGGCGAGGAAATCGCCCGCAACGGCCCTACCCTGCGCATCGCGCGTGATGCCGTCGCGATCGAGCTGCAGGCTGTCGCCGCTGGTCGCCAGCAACAGGTCCCAGCGCCCCTGTGCGGTGCCGTGCGCGCTGGATTCGAGCAGCAGCGGATAGCGCTGCGGCGCCAGCCGCTGCAGCGCCAGCAGGTCGATGGACCGGGAAAGGTTTCGGGTCAACAGCATGGAGGTATTAGACCGCGTTTGGTTGCAGCGTTGGCGCGCCGGCACCGGAAACAAAGATCCCCGCCGGAGCGGGGATCGGGACCTGCCGACAACGGCGAGCCTCAGAGGCGCTTGAACACCAGCGAGCCGTTGGTACCGCCGAAGCCGAAGCCGTTGGAGATCGCGACATCGACCTTCGCCTGGCGCGCCGTGTGCGGCACGTAGTCCAGGTCGCAGCCCTCGCCTGCTTCGTCCAGGTTGATCGTCGGCGGGACGATGCCGGTGTGCAGCGCCATCACGGTGAAGATCGCTTCCACGCCACCTGCGGCACCGAGCAGGTGGCCGGTCATCGACTTGGTCGAGGACACCATGGTCTTGTAGGCATGGTCGCCGAGCGCGCGCTTGATCGACAGCGTCTCGGCCAGGTCGCCCAGCGGCGTGGAGGTGCCGTGGGCGTTGAGGTAGCCGATCTGGTCCGGGCTCACGCCCGCGTCCTTCATCGCCGCGACCATGCAGCGCGCGGGGCCTTCGCCGTTCTCGCTCGGTGCGGTCATGTGGAAGGCGTCGGAAGACGCACCGAAGCCGGCCAGCTCGCAATAGATGCGCGCACCGCGGGCCTTGGCGTGTTCGTATTCCTCGAGGATCAGGATGCCGGCGCCATCGCCGAGGACGAAGCCGTCGCGCTCCTTGTCCCACGGGCGCGAGGCCTTGGTCGGATCGTCGTTGCGCGTGGACATCGCCTTCATCGAGCAGAAACCGCCGACCGAGGTCGGCGAGGAGCCGCGCTCGGCGCCGCCGGCGATCATCACGTCGGCGTCGCCGTACTGGATCATGCGCATCGCCATGCCGATCGAATGGTTCGACGTGGCGCAGGCCGAGACGGCGGAGAAATTCGGGCCCTTGGCACCGGTGAGCAGCGACACCTGGCCGGGCAGCATGTTGATGATGGTGCTGGGCACGTAGAACGGCGAGATCTTGCGCGCGCCGCCCTCGTGGTACTTGATGGTCTGCTCCTCGATGCCGAGCAGGCCGCCGATGCCGGAGCCGATCAGGGCGCCCGTGCGTTCGGCATTGGAATCGTCGATCGTGTAGCCCGCATCCTCCAGCGCCATCAGCGAAGCGGCGACGCCGTAATGGATGAACTCATCCATCTTCCTGGCGTCCTTCGGATTGACCCACTTGGTGACGTCGAAGTCCTTCACCATGCCGCCGATGCGGGTGGTGAATGCAGACGGATCGAAATGGGTGATCGGACCGATGCCGGAACGGCCGTTGACGATGCCGTCCCAAGTAGTCGCCAGGTCGTTGCCCAGCGGCGAGACGGTACCCATACCGGTGATCACGACACGCCTGTTAAAAGCCGGCCTATTCGACATGAAACACTCCGAACGCTGCGCCGGTGCTACCGGCAGGATTGCGGTTGAAACGCCACGGTATGGAGGCCGTGGCTCAAAAACACGGGGCCGCAAAGCGCGGCCCCGGTCTGGTTTTGCGGTTCGCCATCAGCGACGGAGGCGGATGGCCAACCCGGAGCCGGCAATGCCCGGCTCCGCGATACATCAGGCCTTGACGTGCGCCTTGATGTAGTCGATGGCCTGCTGCACCGAGGTGATCTTCTCGGCTTCCTCGTCCGGGATTTCGCACTCGAACTCTTCTTCGAGGGCCATCACCAGCTCGACGGTGTCGAGCGAGTCCGCGCCGAGGTCGTCGACGAACGAAGCGTTGTTGGTGACTTCATCTTCCTTCACGCCGAGTTGTTCGACGACGATCTTCTTGACGCGCTCTTCGATGCTGCTCATTGGGTCTCACTCCTCCCGGGATCGGGAATTCGATGGAATAGTCTAAATGAATCACGGGTGTTCGCGAAAGTCGCGAAACCCCTTTCGCTTCAACCGGTTACGGATAAATGGGCAACCGGTCGAAGGCAATCTCAAGGCATGTACATGCCGCCGTTGACGTGCAGGGTCTCGCCCGTGATGTACGCGGCCGCAGGCCCGGCGAGGAAGGCTACCGCACGGGCGATGTCGGCGGGTTCACCGAGGCGGCCCAGCGCGATCTGGTTCATCAACGCCTGCTTGGCATCTTCGGGCAGGTCCTTGGTCATGTCGGTGGCGATGTAGCCCGGCGCCACGACATTCACGGTGACGCCGCGCGAGCCGATTTCCTTCGCCAACGACTTGCTGAAGGCGATGATGCCGGCCTTCGCCGCCGCGTAGTTGGTCTGGCCCGCGTTGCCGGTGACGCCGACGACCGAGGCGATGTTGATGATGCGGCCCTTGCGCGCTTTCATCATCGCGCGCATCACCGCTTTCGAGGTGCGGTAGACGCTGGTGAGGTTGGTGTCGAGGATGGCCTGCCAGTCCTCGTCCTTCATCCGCATCAGCAGGTTGTCGCGGGTGATGCCGGCGTTGTTGACCAGGATCGAGACCGCGCCGATGTCCTTGGCGATGCCGTCGATCAGGGTGTCGATCGACGCGGCCTCGCTCACGTTCAGCACGCGGCCGTGGCCGCCGTGCGCGGCGAGGCGATCGGCAATGGCCTTCGCGCCGGCTTCCGAGGTCGCCGTGCCGATGACCGTCGCGCCCTGCGCGGCGAGTTCGTCGGCGATCGCGGCACCGATGCCGCGGCTGGCGCCGGTGACGAGCGCGACTTCACCAGTCAGGGGGAGATTGCTCATGCCTTCCACTCCGCGAGGGCCGATTCGAATTCTGCAGTGGTGCCGATCGCACGGGCGTCGATCGACTTGTCGATGCGCTTGGTCAAGCCGGCGAGCACCTTGCCGGGGCCGCATTCGGCGATGCGGACGATGCCACGCGAAGCGAGCGCCTGCACGCAACCGGTCCACTGCACCGGCAGGTACAGCTGGCGCACGAGCGCGCCGCGGATCGATTCGATGCCCTGGTGCACTTCGGCGTCGACGTTCTGCACGACCGGAAGCGCGGGTTCGCGCCACTGCAGGTCGTTCATCGCTTCGGCCAGGCGGTTGGCGGCTTCGCGCATCAACGGCGTGTGCGACGGGACGCTCACCGCGAGCTTCACGGCCTTGCGCACGCCGCGCTCGCCCAGCATCGCCAGCGCCTTGTCGACCGCCGCGGCGTGGCCGCCGATGACGATCTGGCCGGGCGAATTGAAGTTGGCGGGCACGACGATCTCTTCGGTCGATGCGGCCTTGCACACTTCCAGCACGAGTTCGTCTTCGGCGCCGAGTACGGCCGCCATCGCGCCGGTGCCTGCCGGCGCGGCATCCTGCATCAGCTGCCCGCGCAGGCGCACCAGGCGCGCGCCATCGTGCAGCGACAAGGCGCCGGCAGCGACGAGCGCGCTGTATTCGCCCAGGCTGTGGCCCGCCAGCACGGACGGCTGCGCGCCGTCCTGCTGCTGCCATGCGCGCCACACCGCCACGCCGGCGGCCAGCAGGGCCGGCTGGGTGAACTCGGTGCGGTTGAGCTGTTCCTCGGGGCCATCCTGGGACAGCGTCCACAGGTCGACGCCGGCGCCTTCGCTGGCTTCGGCGAAGGCCTCGCGGATCACCGCGTGCGCGCCGGCGAGGTCGCCGAGCATGCCCAGCGACTGCGACCCCTGGCCGGGGAAAACGAATGCAAGTTGCACAGAAGGCTCCGTCACGGCGGTTCCCTTCAAAAAAGAGGCGGCATGATACGGGCGAACCTGATCATCCGTCTGTACCAGTGCGTATGCAGCAACGGGGCCGTGGCAGTCGACGCCGCGGCCGACACTCAATAGCGCAACAGCGCCGAGCCCCAGGTGAAGCCGCCACCGAAGGCTTCCAGCAGCAGCAGCTGGCCACGCTGGACCTTGCCGGAGCGCACCGCGGTGTCGAGCGCGAGCGGCACGGAACCGGACGAGGTGTTGCCGTGCTTGTCGACCGTGACGACCACGCGCTCCATCGGCATGTCCAGGCGCTTGGCCGTGGCTTCGATGATGCGCAGGTTGGCCTGGTGCGGGATCAGCCAGTCGATGTCGTGGCGATCCAGGCCATTGGCCTCGAGCGTTTCCTCGACGACCGAATCCAGCGCCTTCACGGCGTGCTTGAACACGTCGTTGCCGCTCATGTGGATGCGCACGCCGGCGTTGTCCTCGCCCGGCTTGAAGCCGACCGACACGCCGACCGGGTTCCAAAGCAATTCCTTCTTGCCGCCATCGGCATGCATGTGCGTGCTGAGGATGCCGGTTTCGGTGTCGGCCTTGAGTACGACCGCGCCGGCACCGTCGCCGAACAGCACGCAGGTCGTGCGATCGCTCCAGTCGACCATGCGGGTCAGGGTTTCCGAACCGATGACCAGCGCGGTCTTCGCGGCGCCGGAACGGATGAACTTGTCGGCGACGGTGAGCGCGTAGACGAAGCCCGAGCATGCCGCATTGACGTCGAAGGCCGGGCAGCCGTCGGCACCGAGGCGGTGCTGGATCAGGCACGCGGTGGAGGGAAAAATCAGGTCCGGCGTGGTGGTGCCCACCACGATCAGGTCGAGTTCCTTGGCATCCACGCCGGCCGCTTCAAGCGCGCGCATGGCGGCGTGGTAGCCCAGGTCGCTGGTGGTCTGGCCTTCCGCGGCGATATGGCGCTGGCGGATGCCGGTACGGGCCGCGATCCATTCGTCGCTGGTGTCGACGATCTTGGACAGCTCCTCGTTGGTGAGCACCTTCTCCGGCAGGTAGCTGCCGGTTCCTGCGATACGCGCGAACACTTGCTGGGTCATGCCTTTCTCATCGTGGGGGCGGCGACGGCAGCGATGCTGCCCGTATAGGCCGGCGGAAGCTGGACGCCCGGGACCCGGGCGGCAAAGGCTGAATGCTACTCGCTTGGGCGGCCGTTGGCGCAGCGCACAAACGCACACGGGCGCACGAAGCGCCCGGGATCAGACAGGAATCTCACAAACGCGAACGGGCGCGTTAAGCGCCCGCTTCGCCGCCGACGTTGTACGGCCGCATGGCGGCCGTTCCAACGGCGGCAATTATTCCGGCGCGCAAGTCGCCGGAATAATCATTCTTCGTCGGCGACCTTCGACTGGGTGTCGATGACCTTCTTGCCGCGGTAGTAGCCGTCGGCGGTCACGTGGTGGCGCAGGTGGGTCTCGCCCGTGGTCGGGTCGGTCGCCAGCTGCTTGGCCGACAGCGCATCGTGCGAACGGCGCATGCCACGCTTGGACGGGGTGACGCGGGACTTCTGAACTGCCATGGTCTTGCTCCAGAAAAATTCGCCAGTTAAAGCGAGTTATTTGTTCGGTTTCGACTTCAATGCCGACAGCGCGGCAAACGGATTCGCGCGCTCTTGTTCTTCCTGCGTGGCGGGCCAGTCGCGCTCTACCGCCTCGCTGCCGGGGTTCACCGGCACCACCGGCACGGCGAGGATGAGCTCATCCTCCACCAGCTCGGCCGGCCGCAGCTCGCCATTTTCGGGCACAAGCAGCGGTTCGTAACCCGGCGGCAGCGCAGCCTCGTCCGCTTCGTCGCGGATGAGACCGAGCCGCTGCACGATCTTCACCGGCAGGAGGAACCGCTCCAGGCTGCGCTGGCACTCCAGCGGCAACTCCGTTTCGATGCGCAGCTCGACGTAAGGCACCTGCAGCGAATCGCGATCGAAATCGAGCGCGAAACGGACGTCACCTCGGGTATCGAGCAGGCTGTCCTCCAGCCGTGTCAGCGCCGACAACGGCAGGCGGCCTTCGACCCCGCGCCGCGCCGCCACCATCCGCCAGGCGTCCAGAAGCTCGGGGACCCGTTCGTATGGCGTGCCAGCTGACATAAGACGCGGGATGTTAGAGGTCGCGGCACCCCCGTGTCAAACCGCAAGTCCTTGTGGCGGCGGGCTTTTGCGGTGCCGGTGGGGGCGATTGTGCAAACCGGGGCCCTCGGTTCAGACTGCAGCCCCTTATTGGCTGCCGGCACCGTGACCCTGACCGTACTGATCTGGACCGTGGCTGCGGCGGGTGTGGCGATCGTCCTGGCGGCGATATTGCGCCAACGGGGTCCGCGCCGCCGCGCCCGCGCCGTCCGCGACCTGCTGGACGCGGCCGATGCCCTCGAGGCACGCCTGCGCACCGCCCGGGCCGAGATCGCGGCGGTCGCCGGTGAACAGGGCCCCGACCCGGTCGGGGACGCGATGCGAGAGATGCTCCGCCAGCGCCTCTGGCTGCGCGATCACGGCCGCGAAGCCAGCCTGGGGCAACTGGCGGACGTGCGCGTCTCGATCGACGCCGCCCGCAGCCGCATCGATGCCCAGCTGACCGAGATTGCCCGCGCCCGGGCGCCGCAAAGCTGACCCGGATGCCCCGCCTCATCCTCGCCTCCACCTCGGCCTACCGCCGCGAACTGCTCGCGCGGCTGCGACTGCCGTTCGACGTCGCCCGTCCGGAAGTCGACGAAACACCGCTGCCCGGGGAGTGGCCGACCTATCTCGCCGAGCGCCTGGCGGTTTCCAAGGCCCGCGTGATTGCCGAACGCGAATTGGGCGCCTTCGTCATCGGCTCCGACCAAGTGGCCGAACTGGGCGACCGCGCGCTGGGCAAGCCGGGCAGTCGCGACGGCGCGATCGCGCAACTGGGGGCCATGTCGGGCCGCGAAGTGCGCTTCCGCACCGCGGTCTGCGTGCAGCGCCATGGCGACGCGCCGCGCATCGCCATGGACACCACCACCGTGCGTTTTCGTCCACTTGCGCTGGCGGAGATCGAGCGCTACGTGGACGCGGAACAGCCGCTGGACTGCGCGGGCAGCTTCAAGTCCGAAGGGCTGGGCATCACCCTGTTCGAGGCGATCGATTCGAGCGATCCCACCGCGCTGGTCGGCCTGCCGCTGATCGCCACCGCACGCCTGCTGCGCGAAGCGGGATTCGTGCTGCCCTAGCGGCTGGCCTAACGAACCTCGATCGGCTGTTCCGCCCAGTCCTCGACGCTTCCGTCGCGGCCGTGCAGCCGCAGCCCCAGCCAATGACGCCCCGGAACGAAGGCACGGTCGGTGCCCAGATCCACCCGTGCGGCGAAACCGACATCCGGATGCCGTGGATCGTTGCTCTCGGGCCAGTTGCCCTGCAGCCCTTCGTACGGCAGGCCGTAGTCCGCTTCGGCGACGCGGCGGCCGTCGAGCAGCACTTCGACCCGCGCAAGCCCGACGCCGTCCTTGAACGCCCAGCCGCGCAGGTCGAACCTGCGATCGACGACGGCACCGCCCGCCGGCGCATCGATCCACACCATCGCCGGCGTGGTGCAAGGGCCGGTGCGCGGGGCCTGCAACGCGAACAGCGCGAAACGTTGCCGGCCGTGATCGACGTTCAACACCTGCGGCGGCGGTAGCGGGCCCACCATCTCGCACAACGCGTGGTAACGGCGCAGCAGATCCTTGTAGGGCACTTCGGAAATGCCCACGACCAGCAGCATCGGCGCCTTCGACCAGTCCGCCTTGCCCTGGTGTTCGAGCCCCCACAGCCGCAGCTGCGGCGCGCGGCCGTGCTTGTGGTTGATCGGGTGGTCCAGCACCGCGATGTCCGGGTCGCCCAGCGCGAAGCCGAGCTCGGAGCCGACCTTGAAGCTGTCGGCGAGGACACGCGTTCCCGCGGGCATGCCTTCGAGACGATCACGCACCACGACAGCGAGTTCGTCCCAGCCGGCGAAGTTGTAGGGATAGAACTTCTCCGCCGCCACCCGCGCCCGCACCTGCGGGATCGACACGGCGGCATAGAAGGACAGCATGACGGCAAGGCCGAGGCCGGCCACGGCCCACGTCGCGACCTGCAACCAGCGCGGCCAGCGCGCCAGCAGCAGAGGCACCAGCGGCAGCAACGCCAGGTAGCCCGGCAACGGCCAATGGAAACTGACCCGCTCGGTATCGGCGAAGAAGCCGAGGACGAAGAAGCCCGCCACCACCAGCAGGCCGAGGTAGGCGAAGTAGCGCGCCGCCGGCAACGCCATCCGCTGCCCGCGCCACCCGGCCAGCAGCAACGCGACGAACAGCAGCGGCGTCACCAACAATGCCTGCACCGCGACGAACAGGATGCCGTCGCCGTGGAAGGCCCACGGATGCCGCTCCACCAGCTGGAAACGCAGTCCCGCATCGGCGTTGTCGAGGTTCCATGCCAGCAGCGGCGTCCAGGCCAACGCGCCCAAGGCGATCGCGGTCCACACGCGCACGTCGCGCAGCGCGCGCCGTCCGTCCGGCAACAGCAGCAGCGCGACGAAACCGACACCGACCACGGCGATGAAGCGGTAGTGGCTCAACGCACCCAGGACGAGCCCGAGCGCGAGTTCCAGCGCGGCGGCGGCGCTGATTTCGCGCAGCAGCCGCGCGCCGGCATCCACGCACAGCAAGGTGGCCAGCGCCATCATCGCATCGGGCAGGGCCAACAGCCCCAGCGTGCCGGAAAGCGGCAGCAGCACCGCGAAACAACCGGCCTGCCAACCGGCGCGCGCGCCGAATTCCCGCGTTGCGATGCGCACCACCAGCAATGGCACCAGCGCCGCGACGCACAGGAACGGCGTGCGCAAGGCGAAGGCATGCTCGCCGCCCAGCGCCACGCCCAATCGCGCCAGCCATGCAGTCAGGCCGGGCAGGTCGGAATACGCGGCGGCGAGGTGGTGGCCTTCCTGCCAATAGAAGGCTTCGTCGACGAACAACGGCAGGCGCGCCGCCACCATGAGCTTGAGCAACAGGACGCCCGACCACAGCACCCAGAAGGCCGTTCGTATCGCGCCGGATTCCTGCCCGGGCTGCATCGCTTCACTGCGCATTGGAGAAGAACAACCCCGCTACACTGCCGACATCGACGAGGAGATTCGAAATGGTGGCCTCCCCAACCGCGGCGAACATGCTACCCGATGCCCTGCGCGCGACCCTCGAACGCGCCCAGTCGCAGGTCAATGCGCTGGTGCTGGGCAAGGCACACGAGGTGCGCCTGGCCTTCGTCGCGCTGCTGGCGGGCGGCCACCTGCTGATCGAAGACCTGCCCGGCCTGGGCAAGACCACGCTGGCGCGCGCACTGGCGACGACGCTCGGCCTCGACTTCCAGCGCGTGCAGTTCACCTCCGACCTGTTGCCGGCGGACGTGGTCGGCGTGTCGGTGTTCGATCCGCAGTCGCGCGGCTTCCAGTTCCATTCCGGCCCGGTGTTCACCCAGGTGCTGCTGGCGGATGAAATCAACCGCGCACCGCCGCGCACGCAGAGCGCATTGCTCGAAGCGATGGCCGAACACCAGGTCACCGTCGACGGCACCACGCACTCGTTGCCCGATCCGTTCTTCGTCATCGCCACGCAGAATCCGGTCGACCTCGCCGGCACCTATCCCCTGCCCGATTCGCAACTGGATCGCTTCCTGCTGCGCCTCGCGCTGGGATATCCCGGCGAAGCCGCCGAACGCGACCTGCTGGCCGGCGTCGACCGTCGCGACCTGATCGCACAGACCCTGCCGCTGCTCGGCACCGCGGACGTGCTCGCTGCCCGCCGCGCGGTGCAGGAGATCCACGCCAGCGATGCCCTGATCGGTTACGTGCAGGCCCTGCTCGCGCGCAGCCGCAAGCATCCCGGCGTGCGCGTGGGCCTGTCCCCGCGAGCCGGGCTGGCGCTGCTGCGCGCGGCGCGCGCGTATGCGCTGCTGCTCGGACGTGCGCATGTGTTGCCCGAAGACGTGCAGGCCTTGTTCGGCGCAGTCGCCGCGCATCGCCTCGTCGCCGACGCGCAGGCCGGCAGCGATGCGTCGCTCGCCAAGGCGATCCTGCATTCGGTGCCGGTGGACTGAGGCGACGGCCGAGCAGCCGACCCGGCCATGCCCAGTCCTTCCACCAACGGGGCGCCGTCCCCGAACGATGCGCCCGCCTCGCGTTGGCGCCGGCTGCGTGCCGCTGCCCTCAGCCTCACCCGGCCGCGCACGCCCGAGGCATTGCCCGTCACCATCGACCGCCGCCGGGTCTACGTGCTGCCCACGCGCTTCGGCCTGTTCTTCGCCGCGCTGCTGCTCGGCATGGGGGTGGGCGCGCTGAACTACAACAACAACCCGGCGCTGCTGCTGTGCCTGCTGCTCGGCGGCGCCGCCCAGGCCAGCCTGATCGCAGCCCAGCTGCAGCTGACCGGCATGTCGATCGTCGCCATCGACGCCGAGCCGGTAGCCGCCGGCCATCCCATCGCCCTGCGCCTGCACGCGCAGGCGGAGCCGAACCGCATCCGCCGCGGCGTGCGCGTCGACGACGACGACGTGCTGGCGACCAGCGTGCTCAACCTCGACCAGGGCCGCGGCGAAGCCGACGTGTTGCTGCCCACGCAGCAACGCGGCTGGCTCGCGGTGCCCAGACTGCGTTGCTACACCACGCGTCCACTGGGACTCGCCCGCGCCTGGACGTACGTGTGGAGCGACACACCGGTGCTGGTCTACGCCGCTCCCGAACCGAACGGCCCGCCGCTGCCCGGTGGTGTCGGCGAACAGGCGCAGACCCGCCTGCATGCCTCCGGCGACGACGTCCACCACCTGCGCAGCTATCGTCCCGGCGACGCGCGCCGCGCCATCGCCTGGAAACCCTCCGCGCGCCGCGACGCCCTGCTCGTCCGCGAATACGAGCAGCCGCTGGGCGCGGACGTGGTGCTCGACTGGAACCAGCTCCACGGGCTCACCTACGAGGCGCGGGTATCGCGACTGGCGCGCTGGGTGGACGAGGCCGAACGCGACGGGCGCCGCTATCGCCTGCACCTGCCCGGACAGCCCGACCTCGGCCCCGACCACGGCGCCGCGCATCGCCATGCCTGCCAGCGCGCACTCGCGCTGTTGCCCGCCGCCGGCGGAGGCGTGCGATGAGCGCGCTGGCCAACAGCGCGCCGGAGCTGGACATCAGCAGCCGGCGCTGGTCGCTGCTGGCGGCGTTGGCCTGCGTCGTGCCGCTGCTCCTGCAGCTTCCGCCGTCGCTGGGCCTGCCCATCGCGGCGGCCGGCGGCCTCACCACGTTGCTGGCCTGGCGCAAGCCGCTGCCGGCGCCGATACGGCTCGCGCTCACGCTGCTGGTGGTGGCGGCCGTGCTGGCGGTTTCGGGCGCGCGCCTGGGGCGCGACACCGGCTGCGCGCTGCTCGCGGCGATGCTCGCGATCAAGCCCGCGGAAACCGCGCGACTGCGCGACGCGCGCAGCCTCATCGGGTTCGCGCTGTTCGCGCCGTTCGCCACCTTCCTGCTCGACCAGGGGCCGTTGTCGCTGCTGCTCGGCCTGGCCTCCGCCTTCGGCGCGCTGGTGGCGTTGCAGCGGCTTTCGGACCTGGAATCGGGCGACGCGGCGTTCGCGGTGCCGCTGCGCACGCGCCTGCGCAGCGTGCTGCACCTGGTGCTGATCGGCCTGCCGGTGGCGCTCGCGGCGTTCTGGCTGTTTCCGCGCCTGGGCGCGCCGCTGTGGGGCATGCCCGAACGCGCGCTCGGCCGCACCGGCCTGTCCGACACGATGCGGCCCAACGACTGGATCGACCTGATGGCCGACGACACCCCGGCCTTGCGGGTGCGCTTCTTCGGCGCGCCGCCGGAGCCGGACCAGATGTACTGGCGCGGCCCGACCATGTGGCGCTTCGATGGCATGGAATGGACCCAGGCCGCCCTGCTGCAGGGACTGCCGGCGCCGGCAACCCAGCCCGCGCAACGCGGCTGGGATTACGAACTGGAAGTGGAGCCCACCGAGCGCACGCAGCTGGTGGCACTGGACCTGCCCGTGGCGGCGCCCACCGGCAGCACCCTCAGCGGCGACTACTCGCTGCGCGCCAACACGCCCCTGACCTCGTTGACGCGATGGCGGCTGCGCTCGGCCGCGCCGGCCCGCTACCAGCCGAAACTGCCGCTGCTGCTGCGGCAGCTGGCATTGCAGTTGCCGGAAGGTTTCAACCCGCGCACGCAGGCGCTGGCACGGCAATGGCGCACCGAAGCCGGCAAGGACGACGCGGCGATCGTGGCACGCGCGCTGCAATGGATCCGGCGCGACTTCGCCTACACCCTGGACACCCCGCCCTGGGGCCGCGACGCGGTGGACCAGTTCCTGTTCGATTCCCGGGAGGGCTTCTGCCAGCACTTCAGCGCCTCGTTCGTGGTGCTGATGCGGGGCGCCGGCATTCCCGCGCGCGTCGTCACCGGCTATGCCGGCGGCTACCGCAATCCCCTCGGCGATTACTGGATCGTGCTGCGCTCCGACGCGCACGCCTGGGCCGAAGTGTGGCTGGAAGGTCGCGGCTGGGTGCGCGTGGACCCGACCGCGGCGGTGGCACCGGAACGCATCTACGACACCATCGCCGACCGCTCGCCCGGCGCGTCGGGACTGCTGGGCGGACTCGGCGTTCCCACCTGGAACGTGAGCGACTGGCTGCGCCGCAACTGGAACGACCTGCTGCTCGGTTTCAATGCCGAGCGCCAGTCGCGCCTGCTGGCGCCGTTCGGGGTGGAAAAACTGCAGGGCCGGCAACTGGGCCTGCTGTTCGCGCTCGCCGCCGTCGCCGCCTTGCTGTGGATGGTCTGGCTCAGCGCCCGCGGCCAGCGCGAGGCCGACCCGGTGCTGCGGGCCTGGCACAGGCTGGCCGCGCGCTATCGCCGGCTCGGCCTGGAACGGGAGGCGCACGAGACCGCTTCCGAATGGACGGCCCGGGTAGCCCGCGCCCGTCCCGAACTCGCCGCGGACCTTCGGGAACTCAGCCAACGTTTCGCCAATTGGCGCTACGCTGCGCCTCAGCCCGGGATGCAAAATGGCCGCGACGCCACGGACCTGGTCCGCGCGCTGCGCCGCCACCGGCCGACATCCAAGCAGTTCTGACCCGCGCACGGACGAACGGGGCCCCGCGAGGGATCCGCCCAACGGAGACAAGGAAATGAAAGCCAGAGTCCTGATCCCTGCCATCACCGCGGTCCTGCTGGCGGCCTGCGCAACGCAGCCGCGCCCGCTGCAGGGCACCTTCACCGAGGTCACGCCGCAACAGGCCGCCACTTCCGAAGCCACCGGCGCCACCGTGCGCTGGGGCGGTCGCATCGTGCAGGTGGAGCCGCAGACCAACCGCACCTGCTTCGAAATGATCTCCACGCGCCTGTCGGCGTACGGGCGGCCCTACTGGGCGACCGACGACATCGGCGGTCGCTTCCTCGCCTGCAAGGACGGCTTCTACGATCCGGCGCTGTTCGAGAAGAACCGTGAAGTCACCTTCACCGGTCGCATCGGCGGCTACGAGAACCGCCGCATCGGCGGGTACGACTACCGCTTCCCCAAAGTGGAAGCCGACGTGATCTACCTGTGGCCGGTGCGCGAACGCGTCGACGTGGTTACGCGGCCCGCGCCGTGGCCGTGGTGGGGTTGGTGGTAATGCACGAAAAAACGCCCGGCAATGCCGGGCGTTTTGCTTGATGAGCACACCGGTCTTGAGCGGCTACTTCGGCGTACCGAAGCGGCCCAGCGGCGCGCCGGCGAGCAGGTGCAGGTGCACCTGGAACACGGTCTGCCCGCCGTCGCCGTTGCAGTTCATCACCACGCGATAGCCGTCCTCGGCAAATCCCTGCCGCTTGGCGTAATCCGCGGCCGCGATGTGCAGGCGGCCGATGGTTTCCGCCTGCGACGGCTGCACGTCGTTGAGGGTGGCGATGTCGACCTTGGGCACGAACAGCACGTGCACGGGCGCCTGCGGCGCGATGTCCTTGAAGCCGATCACTTGCTCGTCCTCGTAGACGATGGTGGCCGGGATCTCGCGACGGATGATCTTGTGGAAGATGGTGTCGGACATGGCGGGTTCGCGTTCCTTCAGAGCATTCTTTTCAGGGCATTTCGCTGCGGCTGCCGAAGGCGTGCGACAGCGTGCCGCGATCGACGTATTCCAGTTCGCCCCCCAGCGGCACGCCGTGCGCGAGCCGGCTGGGCCGGACCTTGTGCTGGCGCGCGAGCTGGGCGAGGTAGTGCGCGGTCGCCTCGCCCTCGACGGTGGGATTGGTGGCGATGATCAGTTCCTGCACCTCGCCTTCGGCCAGGCGCGCGGCGAGCCGGTCGAGCCCGAGTTCGCGCGGACCGATGCCGTCGAGCGGCGACAACCGGCCCTGCAGCACGAAGTACAGGCCGCGATAGCCGGTGGCCTGCTCGATCGCCAGCCGGTCGGCCGGGGATTCCACCGCGCACAGCAGGTAGGCGTCGCGCGCGGCGCTGGCGCAGGTGGCGCAGACCTCGGTCTCGCTGAAGTCACGGCAGCGCGCGCAATGGCCGATGCGCTCGACCGCCGCGGCCAGCGTTTCCGCCAGACGGCGGCCGCCGTCGCGATCGCGCTCGAGCACGTGGTACGCCATGCGCTGCGCCGACTTCGGGCCAACACCGGGCAGCACGCGCAACGCCTCGATCAGTTGTTCGAGCAATGCACTCACGCAATGGATCCGCGGCTCAGAACGGGAGCTTCATTCCCGGCGGCAGCGGCATGCCGGCGGTGGCGGCGGACATCTTCGCCTGCGATTCGGCATCGATCTTGTTGGACGCATCGTTGAATGCGGCGGCGATCAGGTCCTCGACCATCTCCTGGTCGGAGAGGATGCTCGGATCGATGCGTACCTTGCGGCATTCCTTGCGGCCGGTCAGGGTCACGCTGACCATGCCGCCACCGGCCGAACCGGTCGCTTCGATCTTCGCGATCTCTTCCTGGGCGCGCTGCAGGTTTTCCTGCATGCGCTGGGCCTGCTGCATCATTTGGGCGATGTTGCCACGCATGGTCTTGCTCTCTTGGAGTTGCGCCGCCCGGCACGGACGGCGTGGGGTGGTGATCAGTTCTCGTCGAGCGGGCGGATGGAATCCGGCACCACCTTCGCGCCGTGCTGCGTGATCAGCCGCTGCACGTCGGGATCGTTCATGAAGGCCGCCTCGGCCGCACCCTGGCGCTCGTCGCGCGCGCGTTCGTTGCGCTCGCGCAGCGACTCGCCCTGTGCCGGCGCATTCTCGAAGCGGATCTGCGGCGCGCCGCCGAGCGCCGGCGCCAAGGCATTGGCCATCATGCCGATCAGCGCCGTGGATTTGAGGTGTTCGTCGGACGCTGGCAAGGCGAGGCGCAGGATATTGGTATTGCCGTCGTAGCCGATGAAGACCGCGTGTTCGGCGAGCGGGCGCGCCGGCCCGCGGATCTCGCTGCTGGCCACCAGCGCATGCCAACTCGCCGCATCCGCAAGGACCGCCGTAGTAGCGAGCGGCATTGGTTCGCTCGCACGGGCTGCCGGCGCGGTCGCCGGCGTCGGTGCGGCAGGTTCGTCGTGGGCGTACCCGCTTTGAACCGGCTCGCTGCGAACCGGCTCGGCGCGGACCGGCTCGCTACGAACGGGTTCCGGCACGGCCACGGGCGGCCGTGCGGGTTCGCGTGGCGCGGCGTCGCCGGTGAGCGCTGCGCGCGCCGCCTCGGCGGCCGACATGCCCGCCGGTGCGGCCGCTGCAGGTGTACGCGCCGGCGCGGACTCGCTGCGCGTGGAAGCGGGTACCGCCGGTGCACGGGCGCCCTCGCCCTCCGCCGGGCGGAACGCGAGCATGCGCAACAGGCTCATCTCGAAGCCCGCGCGCGGGCTCGGCGCATACGCCAGGTCACGGCGACCGTTGAGCGCCATCTGGTACCAGAGCTGGACGACCTCGGGGCGCACGGCGGCGGCCAGCGCATCGACGTCCACGCCTTCGCCTTCGACCGGCGCTTCGGGCACCAGCTGGCGGACCTGCACGCGGTGCAAGGCGTCGGCAAACGCATCCAGCACGCCGCTCCAGTCCGGCGAGAATTCCGCCAGCACGCCGACTTCCGCCAGCAGCGCCGCACCGTCGCCGCGCGCCAGCGCATCGAGCAAGGCGCCCACGCGGGTGCGGTCGACGGTACCGAGCATGGTCGCCACCGCCGCATCGTCGAGCTTGCCGCCGGTGTAGGCGATGGCCTGGTCCAGCAGCGACAGGCCGTCACGGAGGCTGCCATCGGCGGCCTTTGAGAGCTGGCGGATGGCGCCGGCTTCGGCCGGAATGCCCTCGGCCTCGAGGATGCGGGTGATCTGGCCGCCGATCTGCTGCTCGTCCAGGCGCTTGAGGTTGAACTGCAGGCAGCGCGACAGCACGGTGACGAGGAGCTTCTCCGGGTCGGTGGTCGCGAAGAGGAACTTCACGTGCTCCGGCGGCTCTTCCAGCGTCTTCAGCAGCGCGTTGAACGCCGCCTTCGACAGCATGTGCACTTCGTCGATCAGGTAGACCTTGTAGCGGCCGCGCGACGGCAGGTACTGCGCGTTCTCGATCAGCTCGCGGACGTTATCGACGCCGGTGTTGCTGGCGGCGTCGATCTCGAGCAGGTCGATGTAACGGCCGGCATCGATCGCGCGACAGGTCTCGCATTCGCCGCAGGGATCGGCCGAGGTGCCGCGCTCGCAGTTGAGCGACTTGGCGAAGATGCGCGCGATCGTGGTCTTGCCGACGCCACGGGTGCCGGTGAACAGGAAGGCGTGGTGCACGCGCCCCGAATCCAGCGCGTTGGTCAGCGCACGGACCACGTGCTCCTGCCCAACCAGTTCGGCGAAACGCTTGGGACGCCACTTGCGGGCGAGGACGAGGTAGGACATGCCGCCATTCTGCCGCGCCACGCCGCGACAAACTACGCCGTGCCGCGAATAAACCTCCCGCCGCCGCACCCAGCGCCGCACCGCCGCGCACCGGGAGGGCAGAACCTCGGGCTTTTGTTGTGATACCTGCCCGCCACGGTTAGAATCTGCGCCCCTGAAGTCGGCCGGACGCCGCATTCAGGCCTGCGGTACCAGGTGCGGAGAGGTGTCCGAGTGGTTGAAGGAGCACGCCTGGAAAGTGTGTAAGCGTCTAAACCGCGCTTCGGGGGTTCGAATCCCCCTCTCTCCGCCAGTACCTGCAAGACGTCGCGTGCAATGCGCGGCTTCAAGCAACACCAGCAAGTCTCTATGGTGGCCCCGTCGGCCCCTCGCGACGCTAGGTCGAAAACCCCGCCAGGGCCGGAAGGCAGCAACGGTATCGATCGACGCGGGCGCCGAGGTCAGCCGGCGGGGTCATCACCCGTCTGTTCCGCGACGCGGAACAGACCCCAAAGTTTGCTTCGCAAACCTTGGGCCCCAGGGCCTCGCTTCCCATCCCCGCCCCTTCGGGGCGCCCCCTTACCAAGGGGGCTGTCCTCAGAAAGATTCGACTAGGTTCGAAGCTGCCTGCAGCGATTCGATGACGGTGCTTGACCGCGAGTTATCGCGACGACTCGCCTTCACCCTTCCGGATGCAGCCAGCCGGCGTCGCCTTCGACGTAGCGTTCGTGCTTCCAGATCGGCACGCGCGACTTGACCTCGTCGATGATGTAGCGGCACGCGGCGAACGCCGCATCGCGATGCGCGGCACTCACCCCGACCCACACCGCAAGTTCGCCGATCGCCAGGTCGCCGATGCGGTGCACGCAACGGGCGTCGATCACCGCGAACTTCTGCATCGCCTCGGCCAGCACCTTCTCGCCTTCGCTCTCGGCGAGCGTGGCATAGGCCTCGTAACGTAGCCCGTGCACCGTGCGCTCGGCGTTGTGGTTGCGCACCCAGCCTTCGAAGCTGGCGTAGCCGCCGACGCGGTCGTCCAGCAATTGCGCACGTAAGGTCGCAGTGTCGAAGGGAACGTCGGATAGGGAGAAACGGTTCATTGCGGGCTCTGGATTCCTGGATCTGGTAGCCGTCCATGGCAGAACATCCACCGGCTGCGGATCGTCCGGCCCGTCCATCCATGGTCGGGCGTTCGGGCGTGCAGTCGATGCCAATAAGGCATCGACAAGCGCACTCCCTCACCCACCACTCACCGGCGGAATGAACGCGACTTCGCTACCGTCCCTGGGCGCGTCGTCCCAGTGCGCGAATTCCCCATCCACCGCCACGCGCAGCTGGCGCGCCGGGAACGGCAGCCGGTGGCATTCCTGCAATTCGCCGTACAGCGACCGAAGGTCGACGGCCGCGGACTCGACGATCTCGCTTGCCACGCCGGACGCATCGCGCAACGCCGCGAAGTACAGCACAGTGACCTTCACGCGCGTTCCGCCTTGCCGAAGTCGCGGCGCCCGCCGTGCTTGCCCAGCAGTTTCGTCGGGCCGATGACGATGCGGTGCGACAGCGCCTTGCACATGTCGTAGGCGGTCAGCGCAGCGACGCTCGCGCCGGTCAGCGCCTCCATTTCCACGCCGGTGCGATGGGTCGTGCGGACCAGGCATTCGATGCGCAGGTCGCGCTCGCCGCTCCACTCGATGCCGATCCGGCAGCCGTCGATCGGCAGCGGATGGCAGAACGGGATCAGTTCGTGCGTGCGCTTCACCGCCAGGGTGCCGGCGATGATCGCCGTCTCGACGATGCCGCCCTTGGCGCTGCGCAGGCCACTGGCGCGCAGCTGCACCGCGACCTCAGCGGGGAAGCGGACCTTGCATTCGGCGATCGCTTCCCGGGCGGTGACCGGCTTGGCGGACACATCGACCATGGCCGGGCGTCCATCCGGATCGATGTGGGTCAGTTGCTTGCGGACTTTTTTCACCCGCGGATTCTGCGCCGTTCGCGCCGGCAGCGGAAGTTGGCCGGCGCTGTCAGCCGCCCACCAGGTACATCTCCACGTGCTTGTGCGGCGCGCTGCTGCTGCCGCGCAACTCGCTGTAGCGATCCCCTCGACGCGACCAGCGCTGCGCGAGGTGCTGCGACAACGCCTCCTCGCCGTCCGCCAGCAGCGGGCGCAGGTCGTGGCCACTTGCAGCGAACAGGCAGGTGTAGAGGCGGCCATCGGCCGACACCCGCGCGCGGTGGCAGTCGCCGCAGAACGGCTCGCTGACCGAACTGACGAAGCCCACCTCGCCCCGGCCATCGACGAATCCGTACCGCGACGCGACTTCGCCCCGGTACTGCGCCTCCAGCGATTGCAGCGGCCAGCGGGCATGGATACGGTCGCGCAGGTTGGCCGAAGCCAGCACGCGCTCGCGCCGCCAGCCGTTGCAGGTCCCCACGTCCATGTATTCGATGAAGCGCATGACATGGCCGTTCGCGCGCGCGAACTCCACCAGCGGCAGCACTTCGTCTTCGTTGACGCCACGCTGCACGACGCAGTTGAGCTTGATCGGGTCGAAGCCCGCGGCCTGCGCGGCCTGGATGCCGGCCAGCACGTCGGCGACCTGGCCACGCCCGCCGGACAGCGAATGGAACAGCGCCGGGTCGAGTGCATCGAGGCTGACCGTTATCCGCCCCAGCCCCGCCGCGCGCAGGGCGGATGCCTGCGCAGCCAGCAGCGAACCGTTGGTGGTGAGCGCGATGTCGGTGAGGCTTTCGATGCGGGACAGGCGCGCAACCAGGTCGGGCAGGCGCTTGCGCAGCAATGGCTCGCCACCGGTCAGGCGCAGCTTGGTGACGCCGGCGCGCACGAAACCGCGCACCAGGGTTTCGATCTCGTCGAAGGAAAGGCGCTGCTGCGCGTCGAAGCCATGGTCGTCCGGCACCCGCTCGGCCGGCATGCAGTACGGGCAGCGGAAATTGCAGGCCTCGATCACCGACAGGCGCAGGTCGCGCAGGGGCCGGCCCAGGGTGTCGCGGACATCCGCCGCCGCGCCGCCTGCCGCCACGTTTGCGATTGCGTTCATACCTGGGCCTGTGCTGCCGTCGGTTCGCTCAGCGTAATCACATCGCCGGCCTTCGCCACGCGATGGCCGCGCGCCGACAGGATCTCTCCCTCTTCGCGGCTTGCATAGTGGTAGAGCACGCAGCGCGCGAGCAGCTCGGCCGGGTATTCGCGCTCGAGGTCGTCGATCCCGCTGTGCGACGGGTTGCCGTGCAGGGCGCAGTCGTGGGCGACCAGCTCGCCGTCGGCGGCATATTTCGCCAGCTGCTCCGGGATCGGCCGGGTGTCGCCGGTCCAGACCACGCTGCCCTGCAGGCGCAGGCCGAACGCCGTCTCCGGCCAGTGGTGCCGCGTGGCAAACACCTCCAGGCGCACGCCGTCGTGCCAGAACGCGGCGCCCACGGGGATGACCTGGAAGGCGTCCCAGAAATTGGCGCCGCCTTCGGCCAGCGGGTTCGGGTAGTCGCCCACGCGCTGGTGCAGCAGCGGCACCAGTGCGGCCGGTACGTACAGGCGCACCTTGCCGCGCCGCGCTTCGTCGAAATAGCTGGCGACGAACAGCCGCTCGAATCCGGCGACGTGGTCGAGATGCGTGTGGGTGATGAACAACGCGCGCGGCGCCTCGCCGTACTGGGCGAGATAATGGCTGAGGCCTTCGTTGCCGCAGTCGATGGTGAGCCACGGCGCACCATCGCGCTCGATCGTGGCCATCGCCGATCCAAGCTGGACCGCCGACGCATTGCCGACGCCCTGCAGTCGCAGGCTCCAGTCCATCAGGTGCCCCGCGCCCAGACGCGGTCGTAGGCTGCGCGCAGGCGGGCGAAGTCGCGCTCGACCTCCACGACCTGGCGGTTGCCGCGCAGCTTCAGCAACGAACGCTTGAGCCGCGCCAGGTTGCGCTCGCGCCAACCGGTGGCGGGGATGCGCTGCTCGCCGCGATCGAGGTCGATCACCCAGCCACGCCCGGTGGGGTCGAACAGCAGGTTGTGCGCGTTGAGGTCGGCATGGTCGAGACCGGCGCGGTGAACGCGTGCGATCAAGCGCCCGGCTTCTTCCCACGGCGCGCCGTCGCCGGCTACGGCGGCGCGATCGGCGAGTGTGCGCACGTCGTCGATGCGCTCGATCAGGATGGCGGCGCTGTAGGTGTGGCCTTCGCGGCGGTAGTACGCGGCGATCGGCCGCGGCACCGGCACTCCCTTGGCGGCCATCTCGCGGGTCAGGCGGAATTCGGCAAAGCTGCGGGTACGGTTGGCGCCGCGCCACCAGTAACGGTCGCGGCTGAAGTTCGCCGCAAAGCCGCCGCGCAGGTAGCAACGCAGCACGGACGCGCCGAACGGCGCATCGACGAACCATGCGCCGCCGCGCCCGCCGCTGGCGACCGGACGCGCGTGTTCGCCCCAGAATGCCGGCGAGAACCACTCGGGCTTGGCTTGTCGCACCCGCGTGTTGTCGAACAGAATCGCGCCGTAGCCGCGCTCGTCGCGGAACGGTGTCAATCCTTCGGCAGCGTCATAGCCGGTCATTCAGCGAGTCTAGCAAGACCCATGCCGCAAACATCCATGTCGATCTGCCTGTTGCGGTTGTCAGCGTTGGGCGATGTGACCCACGTCGTGCCCTTGGTGCGCACCCTGCAGGCCACCTGGCCCCAGGTCGCGCTTACCTGGGTGATCGGCAAGGGCGAGCATCGGCTGCTGGAAGGACTGCCCGGCGTCGCCTTCGTCGAGTACGACAAGAAGAGCGGATTTGCCGGCATGCGCGCGTTGCGCGCGCGCCTGCTCGAACACGCGGGCGGCGAGCGCTTCGACGCCCTGCTGCAGATGCAGGTGGCGGCACGCGCCAACCTGCTGTCAGCCTTCGTTCCGGCGGCGCGCCGCATCGGCTACGACCGCGCCCGTTCCAAGGACCTGCACGGCCTCTTCATCAACGAACGCATCCCCGACCGCCCCGGCATCCACGTGCTCGACGCGATCGGCAGCTTCTGCGAACCGCTGGGCCTCAAACAGACCCAGGTGCGCTGGGACCTGCCAGTGCCCAACGCAGCGCGCGAATGGGCGGAAGCGCAGTGGGTCGAGGACGGCCGTCCAACGCTGATGATTTCGCCCTGCTCCAGCCATGCGCTGCGCAACTGGCACGCGGATCGTTACGCGGCGGTGGCCGACCATGCCGCACGCCGCGGCTGGCGCGTGGTGCTGTGCGGCGGTCGCAGCCAGTTGGAACGGGACACCACCGACGCGATCCTCGCCGCGATGCAGGCCCCGGCTTTGGACCTCGTCGGCAAGGACACTCTCAAGCAGCTACCGGCGCTGCTCGAACGCGCGGACCTGGTGATGACACCCGATTCGGGGCCGATGCATATCGCCAACGCGATGGGCACCAAGGTGCTGGGGCTGCATGCGGCCAGCAACCCGGCGCGCAGCGGGCCGTATTCGGACCGCCGCTATTGCGTCGACCGCTACGACGCCGCGGCCCGCAAGTACCTGGGCAAGCCGGCGGCGGATATCCGCTGGGGCACCAAGATCGAGCACGCGGGCGTGATGGACCTGGTGAGCGTGGACGACGCAGTCGGCGCCTTCGAGCGCTACGTCGCCGATCACTCGGAATGACTGCGGAGTGCGTGACCGGGGCGGCCTGCCCCAGTCACGCCGGGAGCCCGCTTACGGCGCCGCGCCGGTCCTGTAGTCCTGGTAGGACTTCTCTTCGACGTAGGCCGAGCCCAGCGCGAGGTTGATGTCCTTCTTGATGCGCGCGCGATCGTCGTTCTCGAAGTAGACGGCACGGGCGAGGCGGATGAACTCGGCATCGAATTCCTGCGCCTTCTCCTTGATGCGGATGTCGTCCTCGATCACCCACAGCCGCTCGTTGACCGCCTTCAGCGCCGCACGCAGCTCGACGATGTCCTTGCCGGCGGCGGGATGCGCCATCCAGGTCTGCTCCAGAGCCGACAGCTCGTTGCGGACGTTGACCAGCTTGGCCGCGTCGCTCATGCGCTCGGACTTGATCTGCAGGATGGCGATCTTGTCGAGCAATTCGCCAAAGGACACCGGGACGAGGATTTCGGACATGGAGGCAGCCATTTCGGGGCACGGGCGGGACGCCGCGGCCTGGGGGGATGGGCCGGAGCAGCCTCCGGCCGGCGAAGCGCACAGTGTAGCCGGCCGCTCCGGAAACTTGCTCTGGCGTGGGCCGCCACGTATCATTCGCGGCCCACTTCCGGAGAGGTGGCAGAGCGGTTGAATGTACCTGACTCGAAATCAGGCGTGCGTTTATAGCGCACCGAGGGTTCGAATCCCTCCCTCTCCGCCAGATTCAAGCGAACGCCCCCCAAGGGGCGTTCTGCTTTTCGGGGTTCTGCAAACGGGAGGGCGCGCTTGCTTTTGCGGCCGCTCGGACATGATTATCCCGTTGACCCATCCGAAAGCCCCTTCCTCGCCGCGGTATCCTCCAGATGATCGAATTCGGACACCTGACGCACGTGGGATTGCGCCGGGAACTCAACGAGGACACCTATTACGGGGACAGCGAGCTGGGGCTCTGGCTGGTCGCCGACGGGATGGGCGGGCACGAGTATGGCGAAGTCGCCAGCGCGCTCGCGCGCGAGACCATCGTCCGCGAGATCCGCGATGGCACACCGCTTGCCGTAGCCATCCGCATCGCCGACGAGGAAATCATCCGCATCTCCCGCCGCCGCAACGATGCGCTGCCGATGGGCACCACCGTCGTCGCCGCGCGCGTCAACGGCAATCGCTTCGAAGTCGCCTGGGTCGGCGACAGCCGTGTGTACCTGTGGCGCGACAACCAGCTGGTACAGCTGTCGCAGGACCACAGCTACGTGCAGGAACTGATCGCCAACGGCGCGATCACCCATGAGCAGGCGCGCAGCCACCCGCACCGCAACGTCGTCACCCAGGCCTTGGGCGTGACCGATCCGCGCAACCTCAACGTCGAAACCATGACCGGCGAACTGGCCCCGGGCATGCAGCTGCTGCTCTGCAGCGACGGCCTGACCGAGGAAGTGGACGATCGCGGCATCGCCAGCGTGCTGTCGCACGGCGACTGCAGCGCCCAGGAATGCGTGGACGAACTGGTTGCCGCCGCGCTCGATGGCGGCGGTTCGGACAACGTGACCGTGGTGCTGGTGCGCAGCCACTAGCTGCGCAGGCGCGACCGGCCGCTCAGGCCGGCACGGCTTCCACCTGCTGGGCGATCGCGGCGTCGGCTTCCGCCCAGGCATCCCACAGCGCCTTGCCGGCCTTCTTGCGCAACTGCGCGAGGCGCGCCTCGTGGGCCTCGAATTCGTCCACGGCAATCGCGACCCGCGGTCGCGGAGCCTGCAGGTCCACCTCGAAGCTGACCTTGGCCGTGGCGGCGGCCGCTTCGGCGCTGGCTTCGAACCCGATCTCGCCCTGCCCCGAGGTCAGGCCGATGTAGACCTCGGCCAGCAGCTGGGCGTCGAGCAGCGCACCGTGCAGCTGGCGATGGGTGTTGTCGACGTCGAAGCGTTTGCACAGTGCGTCCAGCGAATTGCGCTGGCCGGGAAAGCGCTGGCGCGCCAGCAGCAGGGTGTCCTCGATCGTGCAGCGATCGGCGAGCTTGCCGTACTGCGGGCCGGCGCGGCTCAACTCCGAATCGAGGAAGCCCACGTCGAACGCCGCGTTGTGGATCACCAGCTCGGCGCCATCGATGAAGGCGAGGAATTCATCGACGACGGCCGCGAACAGCGGCTTGTCGGCGAGGAACTCCAGGGTCAGGCCGGTGACTTCCTGCGCGCCGGCTTCGAATTCGCGCTCCGGATTGAGATAGCAATGGAAGGTGCGACCGGTGGGACGGCGCTCCACCATCTCGACGCAGCCGATTTCCACCACGCGGTTGCCGGCGGCCCAGCTCAGGCCGGTGGTTTCGGTGTCGAGGATGATCTGGCGCATGCGTGGATCCATGAGGTGCGGGGACAGCTTAAGGGCGTTCGGGACGACGGGACACCGGGGCGTGTTCAGGACACGGCGGCGACCTTGAAGCGCTGAGCTTCGTTGCGCGCGAGCGTGTCGACGCGTTCGTTGTCGGGATCGCCGGAATGGCCCTTCACCCAGCGCCAGTCGATGCGATGGCGGCCGGCCGCGGCGTGCAGCCGCTCCCACAGTTCGCGGTTCTTGACCGGATCGCCGCCCGCGGTCTTCCAGCCGCGACGGATCCAGTTGGGCATCCATTCGGTGATGCCCTGGCGCACGTACTGCGAGTCGGTGAACAGCACGACCTCGCAGCCCTGGGTAAGCGCTTCCAGTCCGGAAATCGCCGCCATCAGCTCCATGCGGTTGTTGGTGGTGGCGGCTTCGCCGCCGACCAGCTCGCGTTCGTGCCCGCCGTAGCGCAACAGCGCAGCCCAGCCGCCGGGTCCGGGATTGCCGAGGCAGGCGCCATCGGTGTGGACCTCGACCGCTTTTCGTTTTTCCTGATTCATCCGCGCATTATCGCCTGTCCAGCGCCGCAGCCTGTCGTCGCAGTTGCTCGGAGCGCAGTTCCTCGAAGCGCCAGGACACGCGCGAATGCGCCGCGCCCTGCAGGCGGAAACTGTGCCGGCGCGCAGGCGGGAGCAGCGCGTGCACGCGCTTGCTCACGCTGAGAGCGATGCCGGCGCGCAGCCAGTCGTTCATGCCCACCCCGACGTCGCCGTTGTCCATGCGCCAGCGCGGGCCGAGCCATTGCAGGCTCACCGAATCCAGCGCGAACCCGGCGCGGCGCAGCGATGCCTGCCAGGCGCCGGTGACGTGCGCGTGCAGGCCCGTGCGCGCCCAGCGCGCGCGATACGGGCTCCATGGGTTGAGGGCCGCCAGCCACAGCGTGCCGCCCGGCGCGAGGATGCGCTCGCATTCGCCCAGCAGTTCGTCGGTGGCGGCGCCGTCGTCCAGCGCGTGCTGCAGCAGCACGGCGCCGAAGCTTTCGTTGGCCAGCGGCAGGGGCAGCGCGCAGCGCACTGCGCCGCCGAAGCGCAGTTCGTGGCAATCGGTGCCGTCGCGCCGCAGCACCACGCCGCGGCCGCCCGCGGTCTCGGGCGGGACCGCCCCCGGCGCGCCCAGCCAGCACCACGGCAACGCCGGAATTCCCGCCAGCACCCGCGCCATCGCGGCGCTTTCCACCGCCAGCAGGCCCTGGCCGGCTTCGCTGGCGAACCAGCCGAGCGGCCCCACGGATTGACGGCTGGCGGCGGCTGGGGACATGGTCGGGATTGTGCGTGATCCGGCCCCGGATGGGAGCCCCAAGGAGCCTCCATGCAGCTGCGCCCCCTGCCCGCCTTCGCCGACAACTACATCTGGACCCTGGCCTACGACGACGGCACGGCCCTGGTCGTGGACCCGGGCGAAGCCGCACCGGTGCTGGAGGCGGCGCGCGGCGGGCTGAAGCCCGTGGCCGTGCTGCTGACCCACCACCACCCGGACCATGTCGGCGGGGTGGAGGAACTGCTGCAGGCGTGGCCGGAACTCGCGGTGTTCGCCCCGGAGGACACCCGCATCCGCCACGCCACGAAAACCGTCCGCGAAGGCGACGCCGTCGTGGTCGGCCCCTGGCGTTTCCGGGTGCTGGAAATCCCGGGCCACACCCTCAGTCACGTCGCCTTCCACGGCGAAGGCATCGTGTTCTGCGGGGACACCCTGTTCAGCCTGGGCTGCGGCCGCTTGTTCGAGGGCAGCCCGGCGCAGATGTGGGCATCGCTCACAAAACTGGCCGCCCTGCCCCCACAGACGCGGGTCTGTTGCGGACATGAGTACACCGTTAACAACAGCCGCTTCGCGTGCGTGGTAGAACCCGGCAACCTGGCGCTGCGGCGTCGCTCCGAGGAGGCCCTGGCCATGCGCGAACGTGGACTGCCGACCCTGCCCAGCACCCTGGCCGACGAACTGGCCGCCAATCCATTCCTGCGGGTCGATGCTCCCGAGGTCCGGCAGTCGCTGCGGACACGGCTGGGCCGGGACCCGGCCGACAGCGTGGAAGCCTTCGCCGAGCTGCGGCGCTGGAAGGACGGGTTCACGTCATGACCGCCCGGCTGGCGGGACTCGTGCTGGCCCTGGTGCTGGCGGCACCGGCGTGCGCGGGCGCGGCCGAAGCAGCCCCGGATGCCGCCGCGGCACCGGCCGGCACGCGCAACGGCCGCGAGATCTATCAGCGCTTCCGCGAAGGCCTCGCCGATCCGACCTGCAAGGCCGATGCGAGTGCGCGCTGGCGCGCCCACTTCGCCCACGCGCCGCGGCAGATGGCTTCAAGCAGTGACGACGTGCTGCCGCTGTTCGGCTATGTCGTCGATTCGCTGCGGGCCGCGCACCTGCCCACGGAATTCGCGCTGATCCCGTTCGTGGAAAGCGGCTACAAGCCCGGCGCACGCAGCCCGCAGGGGCCGGCAGGGCTGTGGCAGATGATCGCGATCACCGCGCGCAACCATAAGGTACCGATGCGCGCGGGCTACGACGGCCGCCTGTCTCCGATCGATTCGACCACGGCCGCGGTGCGTTACCTCAAGACCCTGCACGGCATGTTCGCCGGCGACTGGCGCCTGGCCGTCATGGCCTACAACGCCGGCGAATACCGCGTACTCGGCGCGCTCAAGCGCGGCGGCCAGACCGCGCGCAACGCCACGCCGGAAACCCTGCCGGGCCTGTCCCCGATCACCCACGCGTACGTGCGCAAGCTGCACGCCCTGTCGTGCCTGCTCGAGCAGGCGGACGACCGCGAGGAATGGTTGCAGGCCATGGATCGCCCGGTTCCGCTGCTCGCGTCGGCAACCGTGCCCGACAACGTCACCGACGTCACCACCTGGGCGCGGCGCAACGGCCAGGATGCCGCGCGCCTGCAGCGGCTCAACCCGGCCTTCGTCGGCGGTCGCATCAGCCGCACTGCAGCCAATCCCGCCCACCTGCTGGCGATCGCGGCGGCCCCCCCGGCCGCCGGCGCCGTCGATACCGGCAACGCCGAAGTCGTGGCCACGCCGGACGCCCCGGAAAAAGCCGCCGACGCGCCGGTTATTCCGGCTGAAGCAACGATCGCGGACCCGGAGCCCGTTCCGACGGAAGCGGCGCGCAGCGCAACGGCGCGCCGGCACACCGTCGTGCGCGGCGACAATCCGTCGAAGATCGCGGCGCGCTACGGCATCCGCGTGGCGGAACTGCTCCAGCGCAACGACCTGCATGCCAACAGCAGGCTCAAGCCGGGCCAGATACTGCTCATCGACGCGGCACTGGCCGCCGGCGAGGCGCCACGCGCCGCGGCGGGCACGCCCTGAAGCCACCGCCGCGCCCGGGCGTGCGCGGTGCCTGCCGTGGCCTCCGCTACACTAGAGCCTTTGCTCAGCCGCCCCACGCGGCCACAGAAGAGGACGAGTCATGGGTTTCCTGCAAGGCAAGCGCGCACTGATCACCGGCATCGCCAGCGACCGCTCCATCGCCAGCGGCATCGCCGAAGCCATGCACCGTGAAGGCGCGCAGCTGGCTTTCACCTACCAGACCGACAAGCTCAAGTCGCGCGTCGAGAAGGCCGCCGAGGAATTCGGCAGCAACATCGTCATCCCGCTGGACGTTTCCAGCGACGAGCAGATCGCCAATTGCTTCGCCGAACTGGGCAAGCACTGGACCGGCGGCTTCGACATCCTCGTCCATGCGATCGCCTACGCACCGCGCGAAGCGATCGCCGGCCAGTTCCTCGACGGCCTGACCCGCGAGAACTTCGCCATCGCCCACGACATCTCCGCCTACTCGCTCGCGGCGATGGCCAAGGCCGCGCGCCCGCAGATGCACGGTCGCAACGGCTCCATCCTCACCCTGAGCTACCTTGGCGCCGAACGCGCGCTGGCCGGCTACAACGTGATGGGCGTGGCCAAGGCGAGCCTGGAAGCCACGGTGCGCTACCTCGCCTACAACCTCGGTCCGGAAGGCACGCGCGTCAACGCGATTTCCGCCGGCCCGATCAAGACGCTCGCGGCGGCCGGCATCGCCGGCTTCCGCAAGATTCTCGGCCACGTCGAAGACAACGCCCCGCTGCGCCGCACCGTCACCATCGAGCAGGTTGGCAACGTCGCCGCGTTCCTGTGTTCGGACCTGGCTTCCGGCGTCACCGGCGAAGTCACTTACGTCGACTCGGGCTACAACATCCTCGGCATGACCGGTCTCGACAGCGCCGAGTAACGCACGTGCGGGAGCGCGCATTGCGCACGCTCCCGCAGGATTCGCGAACCGCAGCCGGCCATGCGCCGGCTGCGTGCTTTCCGGGGTTCGGTTCAGGGCGGCAGCAAGGTGCCCTGGTCCGCAATCGACAACCACTGGTTGCCGTCGTGCGTGTAGGTGACGGTGGTGAGTGCGCGCTGGCGGAAACCGATACGCGGGATCTCGTAGGTGGTTTCGTACAGGATCGTCGCCGCGCGGCAGCCGTCCACGACCCGGTACAACTCCGTCCAGCGCCACACCGCCTCGCGGCTGGCGAAATGCGACGCCATCACCTGCTCGATCGCATCGATGCCGATGCGTCGCGCACCGCTGGCGAATATCGTCACCGCGCGCTCGTCATGCGTGGCAAGCCAGGTTTCCTTGTCGAAGTCGCGGAACGACTCCATGTCCAGCCGCTGTGCGGCTTCGAACTGGCGCGCGCACCCGGCCGCGTCTTCGGCAAGCGCCGGCGCGCTGATCGCGACGGAGATCAACAGGGCCGACGGCAGCAATCGATTACGAACGAATCTCGCCTTCATGGTGTTCCTCCTGCGGGACGATTCCCACGGCGACGATAGGTTTTGGATCACGCTGCGACTGGGCCAATTCCGCGCCGGTCGATGCCAGCCAATTCGCACGACTGTGCCGGAACTGCGAAAAGAAACATCGCCAAAAGAACGTCGTGAAAAAGAAAAAGGCCCGGCATTGCCGGGCCTTTTCGCGACAGAGCGACTCGCGGTCGATTACAGGTTCTGCTCGACTACCTTCACCTTCATGTGCTTGCGCAGCGAGGTGACGAGCCCCTTGAGCTCTTCGTTCGCCACGACATTCGCCAGCTGGTCGCGCATGCCATCGCGTTGCGCCGGCGGCATCCCGGCCAGGTCGCCCGGCGTGGCCTTGTCCACGGTGAACAACACCACGTTGCCGCCCTGCAGCACCGCCTTGCCCGGCGTGGCCTTGCCACCCGCAGGCGCGGCCGCGGCGAAGATGGCATCCGAAACCAACGGATCCGGAACCGGCATGCCACGACGAACGCCGGGGATCACGCTCGGCGCGGGCAGGCTCTTCGACGTCGCAACCTGGGCCAGGGTCTCGCCCGCGCGCAGGCGGGCCAGCAGCGCGTCGGCTTCCTTGTCCGCGGCCTTGCGCGTGCGGTCGGCGTGCACGGCGGCGATCACCTGCTCGCGCACGGTCGCGAGCGGCAATGCGCGCTCCGGCGTGTGCTCGGTCACGCGCAGCAGCACGCTGTGGTTCGGACCGATCTCGATCGGATCGCTCACGGTGCGATCCTGGATGCGCGTTTCGTCGAACGCCTGGCGCTTCACCGCCGCCGTGGCGAGGATGCCTTCGCTGGCGTTGCGCGCGACCGGACCCAGCGTGCGCACCGGCAGGTTCAACTCGCGCGCGGCCGCTTCGAGGGAAGTCGGATTCTTCAACACGATGTCGACCAGCTTGCCGCTGAGGTCATTGAAGGCACGCTCGCGCACCGCTTCGCTTTCCTCGCGCAGCAGCTTCTCGCGCACCAGCGCGAAGTCCTGCTGCTGCGCGCTCTTCACTTCGCGCAGCTGGATGATGTGCCAACCGAAGCTGGTCTTGACCGGTTCGCTGATCTCGCCCGGCTTTAGGGCAAACAGCACCTTGTCGAATTCCGGAACCATCACGCCCTTGGCGTTCCAGCCCAGGTCGCCGCCCGCGTCCTTGGAACCGGGATCGTCGCTGTTGGCACGGGCCAGCGCGGCGAAATCGGCACCCGGCGCCTTGGCCTGCGCGTCGATCTGCCGGGCCTTGGCTTCGGCGGCCTTCTTCGTGGCAGCGTCGGCATCCTCGGCCACCTGGATCAGGATGTGCGAGGCCAGGCGCTGTTCCTGTTCGACGAATTGCTTCTTCTCCTGCTCGTAACGCGCGAGCAGCGCAGCTTCGTCGGGCGCCGGCACCTGCAGGTCGGCGGCGTTGATCTCGACGTATTCCAGCGATACGGCTTCCGGTGCGCGATAGGCGGCGGAATGCGCGTCGTACCAGCCCTTGATCTCCGCATCGCTGACCGGCGCGGTGTCGACGGCAGGATCGGGCAGGATCAGCACGCTGGCGTCGCGCGTCTCGTACATGAGCTTGAGCAGGCGATCGGTTTCGGCGCCGGTATAGAAGCTGCTTTCGCCGATCGCGACGTTGATAAGCGAACCTTCCAGGCCCTCGCGCACCAGCGCTTCAAACTGCTTCTCGGACCGCTGCGGAACCTGCGACGCCAACGCAAGGCGGTAACGCTCGTAGTTGAACTTGCCGTCGACCTGGAACGCGGGAATATCCTGGATCTCCTTGCGCACCATCGCGTCGCTGACGCTGACGCCGGCCGTGCGCGCGGCGAGCTTCTGCACGCGCTGGTTCACCAGCTGGTCGAGGATACGCAGCTTGTTCTCGGCGCTCTCGAAGGCCTTCGCGTCGAATGCTTCGCCCTGCTGTGCGCGCTGCTGCTGGCGGGCGCTTTCGAATGCCGTGCGGAATTCGTCGCGCGTCACCTCCTCATGCTCCCAGAAGGCCGAGACCGGCCACCACGACGGTGCGGACGGCCACCAGGCCGGCGGGGCATCGACGCGTGCGGCGTAATCCTCGGAGCGCTGGATGTCGTACTGGCTGATCCCGAACGGAATCAGGAGCAGCGCCAGGAAGCCAAGGATCACCGTGGCGATCCAGCCCGAAGTCTTTTCGCGAATGGCTTGCAGCATGGGGAGACGGTTCTGTGACGTAGCCGCGCAGTGTAGCGGGTCTGGCCCTGCCGTCGAGGGGCGGAATGCCGGGCAGCGAACACGCAAAAAGAAACGCCCGCATCGCTGCGGGCGTTTCGAATAAATGGCGGAGTGGACGGGACTCGAACCCGCGACCTCCGGCGTGACAGGCCAGCATTCTAACCGACTGAACTACCACTCCGCGCTGAGAAGAAAAATAATACAGACCAGGGCCGCATCGCGCAATACCTGAATCTGAATTTTTTGCATGGTGGGTGCTGAGGGTTTCGAACCCCCGACCCTCTCCGTGTAAAGGAGACGCTCTACCGCTGAGCTAAGCACCCGGGGGCGCGAATGATAGCGCAGCCCGGGACGCCGCGCCCGCGCCTCGATGCCCGCATGGCGCAACTGCACCGGCCTTCGAATTCCGATCCGCCAGGAACAAAAAAGCCCGGCAATCGCCGGGCTTTTCGATCACGCTGACGCGTGTATCAGTTGACCGCGTCCTTGAGCGCCTTGCCGGCCTTGAACGACGGGTTCTTCGACTTGGCGATCTTGATCGTTTCGCCGGTCTTCGGGTTACGGCCTTCGCGTGCGGCGCGCTCGCGCACCTGGAAAGTACCGAAGCCCACGAGGGTCACGGCATCGCCCTTCTTCAGCGCCTTGGTGATGACGCTGATGGCGGCGTCGACAGCCTTGGCGGCGTCGGCCTTGGAAAGTTCGGCAGCGTCGGCGACGGCGCTAACAAATTCGCCCTTGTTCATTCGTATGGACTCCATGTGCGGCAGAACGCCGCGGGTATGCAGATAACCGGATAGCGCCAGCGTCGCAGGCTGCTTTCCGATCGAGTGGACCGCAGGATGCGCTGGACAGCGGCAACGCGGCTGGCGTCGTTATACCAGCGGGGTTGCCGGGGCCGCAACCCTGAAAGCCAGCATTGGCGCGGCTTTCAGGGCTTCCAACCAAAATGGGAAACGAATGCGGCGTTTCGACTCAGTGCTTGATATCGAGCTGCGAAGCGGATGACTGCACGCCATCGGGCACGGGCAATTCGCCCGCAGGAATCGCCGGCGTCGGCGTCACGGGGCGTTCCAGGGCCACGTCGAGCACTTCGTCGATCCACTTAGCGGTGACGATCTTCATGCCGTCCGTCACCGCCTTGGGCAGGTCGGCGAGATCCTTCTTGTTTTCGTCGGGAATGATCACGGTATGGATGCCGCCGCGCAGCGCCGCCAGCAGCTTCTCCTTGAGGCCGCCGATCGCGAGGACCTTGCCGCGCAGGGTGATCTCGCCGGTCATGGCCACATCGGCCTTGACCGGATTCTTGGTGAGCATGGACACCAGCGCGGTCGCCATCGCGATGCCGGCACTGGGGCCATCCTTCGGCGTTGCACCTTCCGGGACGTGCACGTGGATGTCGTGCTTCTGCAGGAAATCCAGGTCGATGCCGAGCCGATCGGTGCGCGCACGCACCACCGACAACGCCGCGGACGCCGATTCCTTCATCACGTCGCCGAGCTGGCCGGTGAGCAACAGCTGGCCCTTGCCCGGCACCAGCGTCGATTCCACCTGCAGCAGGTCACCGCCCACTTCCGTCCACGCAAGGCCGGTCACCAGGCCGATCTCGTTCTGTTCCTCCGCGCGGCCGAAATCGTAACGGCGCACGCCCAGGTACTTGTCGAGGTTCTTCGAGGTGACGGTGATCGCCTTCGGCTTGCCGCCCTTCTTCGTCTTCACCGGACCGGCCAGCGCGATTTCCTTCACCACCTTGCGGCAGATCTTGGAAATCTCGCGCTCGAGGTTGCGCACGCCGGATTCGCGCGTGTAGTAGCGCACGATGTCCTGCACGGCGTCCTCGGCGATCTTGATCTCCTCGGGCTTCAATCCGTTCGCCTTGATCTGCTTGGGCAGCAGGTAGCGCATGGCGATGTTGAGCTTCTCTTCCTCGGTGTAACCGGGGATGCGGATGACTTCCATGCGGTCCAGCAGCGGACCGGGGATGTTCAAGGAATTGGAGGTCGCGACGAACATCACCTCGGACAGGTCAAGATCGACCTCGAGGTAATGGTCGTTGAATGCGGTGTTCTGCTCGGGATCGAGCACTTCCAGCAGCGCCGACGAGGGATCGCCGCGGAAGTCCATCGACATCTTGTCGATCTCGTCGAGCACGAACAGCGGGTTCTTGCTGCCGACCTTGTTGAGGTTCTGCACGATGCGGCCCGGCATCGAACCGACGTAGGTGCGTCGATGGCCGCGGATCTCCGCCTCATCGCGCACGCCGCCGAGGGACATGCGCACGAACTTGCGATTGGTGGCCTTGGCGATCGACTGGCCAAGCGAGGTCTTGCCGACGCCCGGCGGGCCGACCAGGCACAGGATCGCGCCCTTCATCTTCGCCACGCGCGATTGCACGGCGAGGTATTCGAGGATGCGTTCCTTGACCTTCTCCAGGCCGAAGTGGTCGGCGTCGAGCACGTCCTGCGCGGCCTTCAGGTCCTTGCGGATCTTGGTGCGCTTCTTCCACGGCACACCCAGCACCCAGTCGAGGTAATTGCGCACGACCGCCGCTTCGGCCGACATCGGCGACATCTGCTTGAGCTTGTTGAGCTCGTTGCGCGCCTTGGCCTCCACCGGCTTGGGCATGCCGGCTTCGGCGATCTTGCGGGTCAGTTCGTCGATGTCGTTGGGCGCATCGTCGATCTCGCCGAGCTCCTTCTGGATCGCCTTCATCTGCTCGTTGAGGTAGTACTCGCGCTGGCTCTTCTCCATCTGCGACTTCACGCGGCCGCGGATGCGCTTCTCCAGCTGCTGCACGTCGATCTCGCCGTCGACGAGGCCGACCAGTTGCTCCAGACGCGCGCCCACTGCATGCGTTTCCAGCAGTTTCTGCTTGTCGCTCAGGCGGACGCCCAGGTGCGCGGCGATGGTGTCCGCGAGGCGACCGGCTTCATCGATGCCCGACAGCGTCTGCATCAACTCCGGCGGCAGCTTGCGGTTGGTCTTCACGTACTGCTCGAACAAACCCATCAACGATCGGTTGATGGCGTCGAGTTCGCGTTCATCGCGGTCGATGACCGGGTCGACGATCTGCGCGTGCCCCGCCAGCGCGCCGTTGCTTTCGCCCACCTGGTCGACCACCACGCGCGAGACGCCTTCCACCAGCACCTTGATCGTGCCGTCGGGCAGCTTCAGCAACTGCAGCACATGCGCCAGGGTGCCGGTTTCGTACAGGTCCTTGCCGGTCGGATCGTCGGTTTCCGCCGATCGCTGCGCGACCAGCAGGATGCGCTTGTCGGACTCCATCGCGAGATCGAGCGCACGGATCGATTTGTCGCGGCCGACGAAGAGCGGGATCACCATGTGCGGGAACACGACGACGTCCCGCAACGGCAATACCGGCAGGTTCATCGTTTCGCGATCGGAAGAGACGGTCATGGCAACTCCAGGATGCAGGCGGACGCGTATTTCATGGGCGACGCCGGGTAAATCGGGCCGCATTCCGGACGGTTATGGGGCTGACCGCGAAAGGATGCAAGCGACCGTGTTCACCATTTGCCACCCAGGCAAATTAATCCATTCAAATCAAATGGTTGCGGCATTTACCCTGAACGGGTGAAAGCACGCTGCGGGCAACGAAAAGGCCTGCGAAATCGCGGCCCCGGCACTCACGGCAATCCTCGAACCGATGCAACCGCCAAACGAAAAAACCGCCGCAGAAGGCGACGGTTTTTTCGGTGCAGCTCCGGATTACTCCGCGGCGGCGATCTTGGGTGCCGCCGGCGGCGTCTGGTAGATCAGGTAGGGATCCGACTTGTGCTCGACCACCGACTCGTCGACCACGACCTTGCTGACGTTCTCCTGCGACGGCAGGTCGTACATCGTGTCGAGCAGAACGCTCTCGACGATCGTGCGCAGGCCGCGCGCGCCGGTCTTGCGCTTGAGCGCCTTCTTGGCGATGGCGGTCAGCGCGTCGGGGCGGAACTCGAGCTCCACGCCTTCCATGTCGAACAGCTTCTTGAACTGCTTGGTGATCGCGTTCTTCGGCTCGGTGAGGATGGTCACCAACGCCGCTTCGTCGAGTTCTTCCAGCGTGGCGACGACCGGCAGGCGGCCGACGAACTCGGGAATCAGGCCGAACTTGATCAGGTCTTCCGGCTCGACGTCCGCCAGCACCTTGCTGGTGTCGGTCTTGCGGGTGGTGCTCTTCACCTTGGCGCCGAAACCGATGCCACCGGCTTCGGTCGAGCGCTGCTGGATGATCTTGTCCAGGCCGGCGAATGCGCCGCCGACGATGAACAGGATGTTGCGCGTGTCGACCTGCAGGAACTCCTGCTGCGGGTGCTTGCGGCCGCCCTGCGGCGGCACCGAGGCGATGGTGCCTTCGATGAGCTTCAGCAGCGCCTGCTGCACGCCCTCGCCCGACACGTCGCGGGTGATGGACGGGTTGTCGCTCTTGCGCGAGATCTTGTCGATCTCGTCGATGTAGACGATGCCCTGCTGCGCCTTCTCGACGTCGTAGTCGCACTTCTGCAGCAGCTTCTGGATGATGTTTTCCACGTCCTCGCCGACGTAGCCGGCTTCGGTCAGCGTGGTGGCATCGGCCATGGTGAACGGCACGTTCAACAGGCGCGCCAGCGTCTCGGCCAGCAGCGTCTTGCCCGAACCGGTCGGACCGACCAGCAGGATGTTCGACTTCGCCAGTTCGACGTCGTCGTTCTTCTGCCGGCTCTCGATGCGCTTGTAGTGGTTGTACACGGCCACGGCGAGCGTCTTCTTCGCGCGCTGCTGACCGATCACGTACTGGTCGAGCACCTCGAGGATCTCGCGCGGCTTGGGCAGGTGGCTGCGGGCCGACTGCGCCTTCTCCTCGAGTTCCTCACGGATGATGTCGTTGCACAGCTCTACGCACTCGTCGCAGATGAAGACGCTGGGGCCTGCGATCAGCTTGCGTACTTCGTGCTGGCTTTTGCCGCAGAACGAGCAATAAAGGATCTTGTTGCTGTCACCGCGGCCTTGTCGTTCGTCGCTCATGCCCCTGCCTTGCGTGTTGCTGGCTGCCGGTTGGCCGGCAGCCCGAGAATACCACAGCGTTCCGGGCCGTCTGCAGCCCCGATTTCATGCTGTTTTGTGTTTGAAATCAATGAGTTCGGCCGACCTGCCATCCGTCCGTCAAGCCGTCTGGATCGAATCTTCCGGACGCCGCTCGAGCACCTGGTCGACCAAGCCGTACTCGCGGGCCGCTTCGGCGCTCTTGAAGTTGTCGCGCTCGGTGTCCCGGGCGATGGTTTCCAGGGCCTGGCCGGTATGCTTGGACAGCACTTCGTTGAGGCGCTGGCGCAGGGTCAGGATCTCGCGGGCGTGGATGTCGATGTCCGTCGCCTGGCCCTGGAAGCCGCCCAGCGGCTGGTGGATCATCACGCGCGAATTCGGCAGCGCGTAGCGCTTGCCCTTCGCACCCGACGCCAGCAGCAAAGCGCCCATCGAGGCCGCCTGGCCGACGCAGATCGTGCTCACGTCCGGCTTGATGTACTGCATGGTGTCGTAGATGGCCATGCCCGCGGTGACGATGCCGCCCGGCGAGTTGATGTACAGGCTGATGTCCTTCTCGGGGTTTTCGGCCTCGAGGAACAGCATCTGCGCCACGATCACGTTGGCGACGTGGTCGTCGATCGGTCCGACCAGGAAGATCACCCGCTCCTTCAGCAGGCGCGAATAGATGTCGTACGCGCGCTCGCCGCGGCTGGTCTGTTCGACCACCATCGGAACGAGGTTCAGGGCTCGGGTCTGGTTGTCCATCTGGAAAGGCACCTGGTGGGTCTTGGGATGTCAGCAAATTGGGGGCAATGACGCGCCAGCGCAAGTGGTCGCGCAGGCCTCGGCGGAATTGCGGAGCGCCCCCGCCACCGAACGCCGGAAACGACTCGGGCGCGGCCGGAGCCGCGCCCGAAGCTGACCCGGCGCCCGTGGCAACCGGATCGGAACGCCCGTTACTGGCGGATCGCCTCGCCGAACGACAGCGCCTGCTCGGTGTGCTGGGCGCGCTCGGCGATCCAGTCGATCACCTGCTCTTCCATCACGCGAGCCTGCAGGCCCGACATCAGCTGGGCGTCGTTGCGGTACAGCTCGATGACCTGCTGCGGCTCTTCGTAGGTCGAAGCGATCAGCTTCAGGGTCTCGGTCACGCGACGCGGGTCGAGGCGCAGCTCGTTGCGACGGGCGACTTCGCCGACGATCAGGCCGACCAGGACGCGCTTGCGGGCCGGATCCATGAAGCCGAGGTAGGCATCGGCCGGGATTTCCGGCACGTGCTGGCCCTGGCGGCGGGCCTGTTCGACCGCCTGGAAGGCCATGTTGCGGGCCTCGGCCTCGACCAGACGCGGCGGCATTTCGACGTGGGAATAGGCGGCGATCACCTGCTCACCCACCTCGCGGCGGAGGCGGGTCATCAGCGCACCCTTCAGCTCGCGCTCGAGGTTGGCACGGATGTCGGCGCGGAACTGCTCGGCATCGCCGCTCTTGATGCCGAAGCTGCGGATGAAGGGGCCATCGACTTCGGGGAGCACGGGCTCGGACACCTTGGTCGCCTTCACGTTCACCTTGACCGTGCGACCGGCGAACTGCGGCACGCGCCAGTCGGCCGGGAAGTCGACATCGACGGCCTTCTCTTCACCCGTCTTCATGCCGGCCAGGGCCGACTCGATCGCCGCGAACATGGTGCCCGAACCGAGCACGGTCGCACCGCGCTCGACGCCTTCCGCCGGCACGCGCTCGTCGCCGGCCAGCGACCAGGTTTCGATCTCGACCGCATCGCCGTCCTGGGCGGCACGCTCGACCGGATTCCAGGTGCGGCGCTGCAGGCGCAGGTTCTCGATCATCGCGTCGAGGTCGCCGTCGAGCACTTCCGCGGTGTGGCGGGTCACGTTGAGCTTGGACACATCGACGTCGCCGAAATCCGGCACGACTTCGAACGTCGCCACGTAGGCCAGTTCGTCGCCTTCCTTGGGCTCGATGCGCGGATTGCCGGCGATCTGCAGCGAGTGCTCGCGCACGGCGTTGCCGAACCCTTCGCGCAGCAGCGCGTCGATGGCTTCGGCGCGGACCTGCTGACCGAAGCGCTGTTCGATCACCTTCTGCGGCACCTTGCCCGGGCGGAAGCCCTTGATCTTGGCGCCGCGCGCGATCTCGCGCAGGCGGCCGTCCACCACGCTTTCCAGGCGATCCGCCGGAAGCGAGAAGGTGACGCGGCGTTCGAGGTTGCCCAGGGTTTCGACCGAAGCTTGCATTGCTGACGACTCCTGCAGCCCGCGCGGTCGCTTCCGCGGGGCGGTGTATGAAGGCTGGTTGACGGGTTGCTGCCGACGGAACGGCGCAAAACCGGGCCCCGGCGGAACTTGCTAGTTTCGCTGATTACGGGGCCGGGTGCCAGTTGGGCGACTTTGGATTGCGCGTGTTCAGGGCGCCGGCGGGGCCGCCCCGCGTGCCTAGCGAACCGCGGCTGCCCGCCGATTGCGGTGCTGGTGCGAAAGGAGGGACTCGAACCCTCACGGTGTTACCCGCTGGAACCTAAATCCAGTGCGTCTACCAATTCCGCCACTTTCGCATGACTGCGGATTCTAGCCGGGAGCCCAGGCTCCCCGACAAAGCAAAACGCCCGGTCTTTCGGACCGGGCGTTTCGTGTTTGGTGGGCCGTCAAGGATTCGAACCTTGGACCTATTGATTAAGAGTCAACTGCTCTACCAACTGAGCTAACGGCCCCGAACAACGGGAGCGGAATTGTAAGCAAACCGTTTCTGTTTAGCAAACCTGTTTGGCAAACGATTTCGCGAACTGGGGTGGCTGAGGGGACTCGAACCCCCGACATCTGGAATCACAATCCAGTACTCTAACCAACTGAGCTACAGCCACCATAAAGCTTGTTTTCACGGCATTTCTTGGCGCGCCCGGCGGGACTCGAACCCACAACCACCGGCTTAGAAGGCCGGTGCTCTATCCGGTTGAGCTACGGGCGCCAGATTCGCATCTTAACTGACCCGCGATTTCAACCAGCTGGAGGATGGTCGGGGCAGAGGGATTCGAACCCACGACATCCAGCTCCCAAAGCTGGCGCTCTACCAGGCTGAGCTATACCCCGAAGCCGGTACTTCCGTGCGCGCCTAACGCCGCGAAAGGCCGGCCATTCTGGGCGCACTGCACCATTGTGTCAACGACGGAACGCGTCAGCGCTTTGGGTATGCTCGCCCGACCCACCAAGGACCTTCGACATGATGCGCAGCGGCAACCCGGCTCTAAAGGAATCGACCTTCCTCGACCTCGCCAGCGGCACCGTGGTACGCGGTGCCGATTCGATGACGCTGAACGGAACGGTCAACAAGACCGGCCTGCTCCTCGTCCTGAGCGTCATCACCGCCACCTTCGCCTGGAGCCAGATCCAGTTCACTCCGGAAGGACCGGTCGGCGCCATGCCCTACCTGCTGGGCGGCGCGCTGGGCGGCCTGGTGTTCGCCTTCGCCACCGTGTTCAAGAAGGAGTGGGCGCCGGTCACCGCACCGCTGTACGCGATCGTGGAGGGCTTTTTCCTCGGCGCCATTTCGGCGATGTACAACCACCGGTACGAGGGCATCGTGCTGCAGGCGGTGCTGCTCACCTTCGGCACGCTGTTCGCGTTGCTGTTCGCCTACCGCTCCGGCCTGATCCGCGCGACCGAGAACTTCAAGCTCGGCGTGGTCGCCGCGACCGGCGGCATCGCGCTGGTCTACCTCGCCTCGATCGTGCTGGGCTTCTTCAACATCAGGATCCCGATGATCCACGAGTCGGGCATCGTCGGCATCGGCTTCAGCCTGTTCGTGGTGGTGATCGCGGCGCTGAACCTCGTGCTGGATTTCGACTTCATCGAAACCGGCGTCGAGCAGGGCGCGCCGAAGTACATGGAGTGGTACGGCGCATTCGGCCTGATGGTCACGCTGGTATGGCTGTACGTGGAATTCCTGCGCCTGCTCTCGAAGCTGCAGTCGCGCGACTGATCCACTGCAACCCCATGAAAAAAAGGGCGCCCAGGCGCCCTTTTTTTCGTCAGCCCTCCATCGCCGCCGCTACGGACCGCGGCTCGCGCACCCGCGACGGCCACAGCATGAAGCCGATCGCCACCGCCCCCAGCAACCAGGCGTAATGCACCTTGCCGGCGATCGCCAGCGGCGACACCGAACCCAGCGATGCCGCCAGCAGGATCTGCGCGCCGTACGGCAACAGGCCCTGCGTCACGCAGGCGAAGATGTCGAGCACGCTCGCCGCGCGCGCCGGCGGCACGCCGTGGTCGTTGGCGATGTCGCGCGCCAGGCTGCCGCTGATGAGGATGGCCACCGTGTTGTTGGCGGTGAATGCGTCGGTCGTCGCCGACAGCGCGGCGATGCTCACTTCCCCCGCCCGACGGCTCTTGTGGCCGCGCGCGAAACGGCCAATCGCCTGTGCCACCCAGGCCAGGCCACCGGTGGCCTTCATCAGCGCGCCCAGTCCGCCGACCAGCAGCGACAGCAGGATGATTTCGACCATGCTCTCGAAACCGTCCCAGATGTGCGCGGCGTACGAGGCCAGGCCGAAATCCGGCGCGAGGAAGGCGCCGATGACGCCCGCCAGCACCAGCCCGATCCCGAGCACGAGGATCACGTCCAGGCCGAACAGCGCCAGCGCCAGCACGACCAGGTAAGGCAGCACGAGCCAGGGCGACGCCGGCTCCATCGGCTGCACCGGCGCGGTGTCGCCCACGAATCCAAGCACCACGAGCGTCAACACGGCCGCCGGCAGCGCCAGCTTCAGGTTCTCGCGGAACTTGTCGCGCATCGAGCAGCCCAGTGTCCGGCTGGCCACGATCGCCGTATCGGAAATCACCGACAGGTTGTCACCGAACGTCGCGCCGCCGATCACCGCACCGAGCACCAGCGCGCGATCCAGTCCCGAGGCATCCGACACCCCCAGGGCGATCGGCGCCACCGCGGCGATGGTGCCCATCGAGGTGCCCAGCGACAGCGAAATGAAGCCCGCGACGACGAACAGCGCCGGCAGCAGCAAGGCGGGATGCACGTTGCCGATGCCCAGCGCGACGATCGCATCGACCGCGCCGATCGCCTTGGACACTTCGACGAAGCCGCCGGCCAGCAGGAAGATCAGGCACATCAGCACGACGTTGTGGTCGCCCATGCCCTGCAGCAGGGTTTCGAGCGGACGCAGCTTGCGGCGCCAGGCGATGAACGCGGCCAGCGCCAGCGCCGGCAGGATCGCGACCGGCGCCCGCAGCTGGTAGAAGCCCATCGCCTCGCCGTGCAGGGTGAAGTACATGCCCGCACCGAAGAACAGCGCCAGGAACAGCAGCAGCGGGGTCAATGCCAGCGCACTGGGGCGTACGACCGCGGGGGCGGGTGATTGTTCCATCTTTTTATCCGGATGAAAGAATATATCGCCACATTTTGCAGTGCAGCAAACGCCCTGTCGAGCACTTCCCGCGGGAAACAGCGGGGCTTGCCGTGCAACAGCGGCGCCGGCCGGCCAAAACAAACGGGGCGCCCATGGGCGCCCCGTTCAGGCAACCGGCGATGTGGGCTTACACGCGGCCGGCGATCGCCTTGGCGAAGCTCATGGTGTTGCCCTCGCCGCCCAGGTCGGGGGTCAGCGAATCCTTGGCTTCCAGCGTGGCGACGATGGCCGCGCGCAGGCGCTCGGCCTTCTCGGTCATGCCCAGGTGGTCGAGCATCTGCGCCGCGCCCAGCAGCAGTGCGCAGGGATTGGCGATGCCCTTGCCGGCAATGTCCGGCGCCGAGCCGTGCACGGCCTCGAAGATCGCCGCGTCGGTGCCGATGTTGGCCCCCGGGGCCAGGCCCAGGCCACCGACCAGGCCGGCGCACAGGTCGGAAATGATGTCGCCGAACAGGTTCGTCGTGACGATGACGTCGAACTGCTCCGGCTTCATCACCAGCTGCATGCAGGTGTTGTCGACGATCATCTCGTTGCACTGGATATCGGGGTATTCCATCGCCACCGCGCGCGCGGTCTTGAGGAACAGGCCCGAGGTCGACTTCAGGATGTTGGCCTTGTGCACCACGGTGACCTTCTTGCGGCCGGTCTTGCGGGCCAGTTCGAAGGCGTAGCGCACGATGCGCTCGGAGCCGCGGCGGGTGGTCTTGGTGACCGAAGTGGCGGTTTCGCCGTCTTCCGACAACGCCTGGCCCTCGGCGCTGTACGCGCCTTCGGTGTTCTCGCGCACCGTGATCAGGTCGACGCCGGTCGGGAAGCGCGACTTGGTGTTCGGGAACGACTTGGCCGGACGCACGTTGGCGTACAGGTCGAAGCGCTTGCGCAGCTCGACGTTGATCGAGGAGAAACCCTCGCCCACCGGCGTGGTCAGCGGCGACTTCAGCGCGATGCGGTTCTTGCGGATCGAATCCATGGTCGCGGCGGGCAGCAGCTCGCCGTGCTTTTCAAGCGCGACCAGGCCGGCGTCGGCGAATTCGTACTGCAGGCCCAGATCCATCGAATCGAGCACGTGCAGGGTGGCGTCCATGATTTCCGGGCCGATGCCGTCGCCGCGGATAACCGTGATTGTTGTCGTCATTGGGGATTCCAGACAGGCCGACGCCACGCGGGAAGGCGTGGCGCCGTTGGGGGCTTAGAACCTGCAATTATGGCAGATGCGGGGTCGGACCGTACGCCCGCGCACCTTCAACCATGGTCGTGGGCGACCGGCGCGCCGGCATCGCCGGATTCGAGCTGGTCGAGGAAATCCACTGCCCGCCGCAGGTGCGGGATGACGATGGAGCCGCCGACCACCAGTCCGACCGAGAACGCCTCGAACATCTCGTCGCGGTTGACCCCGGCCTCGCGGCACTGGGCGACGTGGTAGCTGATGCAGTCGTCGCAACGCAGCACCAGCGAGGCAACCAGGCCCAGCAGTTCCTTGGTCTTCACATCCAGCGCGCCGGCCTGGTAGGTCTGGGTGTCCAGCGCGAAGAAACGGCGCACGACCTGGTTGGGTTCGGCGAGGATGCGTTCGTTCATGCGCTTGCGGAACGCAGTGAACGTAGCCACTCCGCTTTCGCTCTGCGCGACGCGGTCCTTCTCGCTGTCGCCGGCGCTCATGCCGCACCCGCCAGCAGCGGTTCGAAGCCACCGGCGCGATGCAGCGCCATCATGTCGTCGTAACCGCCGACATGGACATCGCCGACGAAGATCTGCGGCACGCTGGTACGGCGCGTGAGCGCGACCATCTTTTCGCGCTCGGCCGGATCGGTGTCGACGCGGACCTCGCTCCACGCAAGGCCCTTGCTCTTGAGGAAATTCTTGGCTGCCACGCAGTAAGGGCAGACTGCGGTGCTGTAGATGACAATACGGGGGGCGTCGCTCAAGACCGGCTCCTGGAAACTTGCGAAAATTCTGCTGGTCGAAATATGGGACCAGGCCCGCGGGTTTTCCACCCTGCCCACGGAACAGTGACTTGCGTGCGGCCCCGGCCCGGCATTAAGCCGATTAACCCATGATTCACACCGCCCTGCCCTCCGGCCCGCATCCTCGCAGGACGGTTGAACCGAGGAACACCATTTGCGCCGCATCGCCCTGCTCTCCGCTGCTCTCGTCTTCGCCCTGGGCTCGATGTGCGCAGGCGCGCAGGAATCGCGCCTGCCCGACATCGGCTCCTCGGCCGGGGAACTGCTGACGCCGCGCAAGCAGCAGGAATACGGCAGCATGATGCTGGCGCAGCTGCGCCATTACGACTACACGCTGGAAGATCCGCTGATCGCCAGCTGGCTCGACACGCTGGGCACGCGGCTCGCGGCGAACAGCGACAAGCCGCAGCAGCCGTTCACCTTCTTCATGCTGCGCGAACGGCAGATCAACGCGTTCGCGACGCTGGGTGGCTACGTCGGTGTCAACTCGGGCCTGGTGCTGGCCGCCGAGCGCGAGGACGAAGTGGCCGCCGTCCTGTCGCACGAGATCGCGCACGTCACCCAGCAGCACGTGCTGCGCGGCGTCGAACGCGCGCAGCGCGACAGCATCCCGATCCTGCTCGCCATGCTCGGCGCGGTCGTCGCCGCGCAGGCGGCCGGCGGGAATTCTTCCGACGATGCCATCCAGGCCGCGATCGTCGGCGCCCAGGGCCTGATGTACCAGCGCCAGATCGACTACACCCGCTCCAACGAATCGGAGGCCGACCGCATCGGCATCCAGACGCTCTCGCGCAGCCACTACGACACGGCGGCGATGGCGGGTTTCTTCGGCACGCTCAATTCGCGTTCGCGCGCGAACCGCGCGGGGTATTACGGCGAAACGCCCGGCTACCTGATGACTCATCCGGTCACCACCACGCGCATCGCCGAAGCCAAGGACCTGGCGGCGAAGATCGCGCGCGCCCCGGCACGCTTCGATGCCGGCCTAGGCGGCGACAACCCGCTGCTTCCCGGCGGCTTCAAGCCGAACTCGGCGACGCTCAGCGGCGGCACCGGCCAGTTCGATTACGCCCGCGAACGCATGCGGGTCCTGAGCGCGGACTCGCCCAGCGAGGCGATCCGCGAATACGAGCGCCTGGCCAAGGCCAAGCCGCTCACCGACGCGCAGCGCTACGGCCTGGCCGTCGCCCGGCTGCGCGCCAACCAGGGCGCGGCGGCGGCGACCGCGCTGGCGGAGCTCCTCGACCGGCGTCCGGGCGACCTGTGGCTCACGCTTGCCCTGGGCGAAGCCGAGGCGCGGGCCGGCAAGGCGGATGCATCCGATGCCCGCTTCGAAGCGATCCTGCGCACGATGCCGCAGAACCGGCCAACCGCGCTGACCTATGCGCGCGTGTTGGCGGAACGCAACACCGTCGCCGCCGGCAAGCGCGCGCAGGCGGTGCTGCGGCCGCTGCTGGGGCAGTCGGCCGAGGATCCGGAATTCCAGGAGGTCTTCGCCCGCGCCAGCGAGATCGCGGGCGATCCGGTGCGGGCCGGCGAAGCCTATGCCGAAGCCGCCTACCTGAACGGCCGGGCCGAGGCCGCGCTGGTGCAGCTCAATACCCTCAAGCGCCGCAACGATCTCGATTACTACGCCCGTGCCCGCATCGATGCGCGCATCGCGGCGATCACGCCGACGGTGCTGGAACTGAAGCGCCAGGGCATCGAGGACGAGGACCTGAAACGGCGGTAATGCAGCAGCGACGACAGCCTTGCAACGAGCGTTTCACGCAAACCGTACGGTGTCACGGAGTCGTCACAAAACGGTAGTGTACTGGTGCGGCGTCAGGCTTCCCGCCTGTCCCCCGACCCGGTGACCCGTGCAGAAGCGCATTCTCATCGTTGAAGACGAACCCGCCATCCGCGACATGGTTTCCTTCGCCCTGCGCAAGGGCGAATACGACCCGGTCCACGCCGGCGACGCCCGCGAGGCGCAGGCCGCCATCGCCGACCGCGTGCCCGATCTGATCCTGCTCGACTGGATGCTCCCCGGCACCAGCGGCCTCGAACTGGCCCGTCGCTGGCGCAAGGAACAGCTGACCCGCGAAGTCCCGATCATCATGCTCACCGCCCGCGGCGAAGAGAACGACCGCGTCGGCGGCCTCGAAGCGGGTGTCGACGATTACGTGGTCAAGCCGTTCTCGGCCCGCGAGCTGCTGGCGCGCATCCGCGCCGTGCTGCGCCGCTCGCGCGAGGACGACGAGGACGGCAGCGTCGGCGTCGGCCCGCTGCGCATCGACGGCGCCGCGCATCGCGTCTTCGCCCATACCGACGGCAGCGAACAGCCGGTGCAGATCGGCCCGACCGAATACCGCCTGCTGCACTTCTTCATGACCCACCCCGAGCGCGTGTACTCGCGCACGCAGCTGCTCGACCACGTGTGGGGCGGCAGCGTCTACGTCGAGGAACGCACCGTCGACGTGCACATCCGCCGCCTGCGCAAGACCCTGGAACCGCACCTGCTCGACGGCATGGTCCAGACCGTGCGCGGCGCGGGCTACCGCTTCTCCGCGGCGGTCGAGGCGTGAGGTCGAGCCGGGGCCGGAGCAACACCCGAGTCCCGGCGACGAGGCGCAAACTGCGATGAGCGCGCCACCCCGCACTACCGGCTTTCGCTGACAATCGCCCTGCTTCAAACGAACGGATTCCCGCCCATGCCCCCCCGCGCCCGCTCCGCCTGGTTCCGCACCCTGGGTCAACTCGGCCTGGCACTGGCGGCGGCGGCGTTGCTGGGCCTGCTGATCGGGCATCCCTGGCCGGTGATCACCGCGGCGGCGCTGGGCGTGGTGGCGTGGCACTACTGGCGGTTGCGCAAGCTGCTGATGCGGCTCACCGCGCGGCAGCGCCACACCCCGCCGCTGGGCGAAGGCACCTGGAACGAACTCGACCGCCTGCTGCACCGCGGCCAGCAGGAAATGCGCGGCCGCAAGCGCCGCCTGATCGAAATGCTGCGTGCGTATCGCGCCGCCGCCGCGGCCCTGCCCGACGCGATCGTGGTCGTCGAGCGCAACAGCCAGCGCATCCAGTGGTTCAACGAAGCCGCGCTCGGCCTGCTGCACCTGCGCTATCCGCAGGACATCGGCGCGCCGCTCGCCAACCGGCTGCACCCGCTGCAGCTCTCGCACTGGCTGGCCGCGGGCCGCAACGCGGATCCGCTGGAAGTGACTTCGCCGTGGAATTCCTCGGCCACGCTCAGCCTGCGCCTGATCCCCTACTCCGAGAACCTGTGGCTGCTGGTCGCGCGCGACGTGACCCGCCTGCTGCAGCTGGAACAGATGCGCCGCGACTTCGTCGCCAACGTCTCGCACGAACTGCGCACGCCGTTGACCGTCGTGCATGGCTATCTCGACATGCTCGATCCCACCGAGCACCCCGACTGGGCGCCGATGCTCGCCGAGATGCAGCGCCAGTCGCAGCGCATGACGCAGCTGGTCGAAGACCTGCTCACCCTGTCGCGCCTGGAATCGGCGGATCACCTGGCGCACGAAGAAGTAATCGCCATGCCGAGCATGCTCAACACGCTGCGGCGCGAAGCGCTGGCGTTGAGCCAGAACCGGCACGAAATCACCGTCGAGGACAGCGCCGGCGTCGACCTGTTCGGCTCCAACAAGGAGCTGCACAGCGCGTTCTCCAACCTGGTCAGCAACGCGATCCGTTACACGCCGGCCGGTGGCCACATCACCATCCGCCTGCGCAACGACCGCCCCGAACGGCTCAACAGCGGCGCGCTGGCGAAGAAGACGGGCGTGGTGCTGGAAGTCGCCGATACCGGCTACGGCATCCCGACTGCCCACCTGCCGCGCATCACCGAACGCTTCTACCGCGTCTCGAACAGCCGCTCCCGCGAAAGCGGCGGCACCGGCCTGGGCCTGTCGATCGTCAAGCACGTGCTGAACCTGCACCAGGCCCGGCTGGACATCGCCAGCGAGGTCGGCCGCGGCAGCACGTTCTCCTGCCATTTCGGCGCCGACCGCGTGCGCCCGCGCGAATCCCTGGATGCCTTTGACGTGAGAGCCGCCTTGCCATGAAACCTGCCGCCGACCTCACGACCACCGCGGCAAACGCCGGCAGCTACGAGGCGGGCAACGACACCGACCGCCTGCGCGATCCGTCGCTCTACTTCAACCGCGAACTGTCGCAGCTGGACTTCAATTTCCGCGTGCTGGCGCAGGCGCAGGACCCGCACATCCCGCTGCTGGAACGCCTGCGCTACCTGTGCATCTCCTGCACCAACCTCGATGAGTTCTTCGAGATCCGCGCCGGCACGCTGCGCCATGCGCAGGACCTGGGCCTCGCGCCGGGCGCCGACGGCCTGGCGCCGGCGGCGGTGCTGACGCGCATCCACGATCGCGCCGCCGACCTGGTGAAGTCGCAGTACGAATGCTGGAACAACGTGCTGCGTCCGGCCCTGTCCGACGCCGGCGTCCGCGTGCTGCATCGCGACGGCTGGAGCGACAAGCAGACCGAATGGCTGCGCACCTACTTCCGCGAAGAGATCATGCCGGTGCTCTCGCCGCTCGGCCTGGATCCCGCGCATCCGTTCCCGAAGATCCTCAACAAGTCGCTGAACATCGTCGTCGTGCTCAAGGGCCGCGACGCGTTCGGTCGCGCCGGCAACCTGGCGATCGTGCGCGCGCCGCGTTCGCTGCCGCGCATCATCCAGCTACCCGAAGACGTCTCCGGCGGCCCGCACGACTTCGTGTTCCTGTCGGCGGTGCTGTCGGCGTTCGTCGACGAGTTGTTCCCGGGGATGAAGGTCGAGGGCGCGTACCAGTTCCGCGTCACCCGCAATTCCGAGCTGGTGGTCGACGAGGAAGAGGTCGACAACATCGCACTGGCGCTGCGCGACGAACTCGCCGGCCGCGGCTACCTGCGCGCGGTGCGGCTGGAGATCGCCGAGCAGTGCCCCAAGCCGATCGTGCGCACCCTGCTGGAGAACTTCGACCTGCCCGAGAACGCGGTCTACCGCATCAACGGCCCGGTCAACCTCAACCGCGTCATCCAGGTCTACGACCTGGTGCAGCGCCCGGACCTGAAGTTCCCGCCGTTCCAGCCGCGCGTGCTGACGGGCCTGGATGGCATGTTCGAGCGTGTGGGCGAGCGCGACGTGCTGCTGCACCACCCCTTCGAATCGTTCGCGCCGGTGCTGGAGCTGATCAAGCAGGCCGCCGAGGACCCGAACGTCCTCGCGATCAAGCAGACGCTGTACCGCACCGGCAAGGATTCGCCGATCGTCGACCACCTCGTGCAGGCGGCGCGCAACGGCAAGGACGTCACCGTCGTGGTCGAGCTGCGCGCGCGCTTCGACGAGGAGGCCAACCTCGGCCTCGCCGACCGCCTGCAGGATGCGGGCGTGCAGGTCGTGTACGGCGTGGTGAACTACAAGACGCACGCGAAGATGCTGCTGATCGTGCGCCGCGAGGGGCGCAAGCTGCGCCGCTACGTGCACCTGGGCACCGGCAATTACCACAGCGGCACCGCGCGCGTTTACACCGACTTCGGCCTGATCACCGCGGACCCGGACATCGGCGCCGACGTGCACCAGATCTTCCAGCAGATCTCCGGCCTCGCGCCGGTGATCAAGCTCAAGCGCCTGCTGCAGTCGCCCTTCACCCTGCACGCCGGCGTGCTCAAGCGCATTGACCGCGAGACCCGGCATGCGAAGGCCGGCAAGCCGGCGCGCATCGTGGCGAAGATGAACGCCCTCAACGAACCGCAGGTCATCCGCGCGCTGTACCAGGCCTCGCAGGCCGGCGTGCAGATCGACCTGATCGTGCGCGGCGCCTGCACCCTGCGCCCCGGCGTGCCCGGCGTCTCGGACAACATCCGCGTGCGCTCGATCGTGGGCCGCTTCCTCGAGCACCACCGCGTCTACTGGTTCGCCAACGACGGCGCGCCGGACCTGTTCTGCTCCAGCGCCGACTGGCTCGAACGCAACCTGCTGCGGCGGGTGGAAACCGCGTTCCCGCTGGTGGACCCGGACCTGTCCAAGCGGGTCTTCGACGAGGCCCTGGCCAATTACCTGCTCGACAACGTCAGCGCCTGGGAACTGCAGGCCGACGGCGACTACCTGCGCCAGCATCCGGGTGACGGGGTCCCGGCGCATTCGGCGCAGGGCGCGTTGCTGGCGAAGATCTGCAGCTAGGCGAGGCCGGCGCGGCCGGCCCGCCGGTACTGCATCCCCATTCCATTGCCTGATCGAGCCGCGGGCCGGATCATGTACGCATGAATGACCTCTACCCGAGCACCCGCCTTCCCCTCGAAGACGGCGACCTGCTCGCGGCCGTCGACCTCGGCTCCAACAGCTTCCACATGGTGGTCGCGCGCTACCTGCTCGGGCAGTTGCGCATCGTCGACCGCCTGCGCGAGACCGTGCGCCTGGCCGAAGGCCTCGACGGCAAGGGTGGACTCGAGGCCGCGGTGCGCCAGCGCGCGATCGACTGCCTGGCCCGCTTCGGCCAGCGCGTGCAGGACATTCCACCGCAGCGGATCCGCGCGATCGCGACCAACACCGTGCGCAGCCTCGCGCAGCCGCAGTCGTTCCTGGTCCCGGCCGAAGCGGCACTGGGCCATGCGATCGAAGTCGTCTCGGGCCGAGAAGAAGCCCGCCTCGTGTACCTCGGCGTCGCCCACGCGCAGCCGTCCAAGCCGGGCGAGCTGCGCCTGGTGATCGACATCGGTGGCGGCTCGACCGAATGCATCATCGGCTCCGGCTTCGAGGCGATCGAACGCGAGAGCCTGCAGCTGGGCTGCGTCGCCAGCACGCGGCGCTTCTTTCCCAGCGGCAAGCTGTCGAAGAAGAAGTGGCGCGACGCACTGACGGAAGCGACCGCGCAGTTCCAGCAGTTCACCGGCACCTACCGCGCGCTGGGCTGGCATGAAGTGATCGGTTCTTCGGGCACCAACAAGGCGATCGGCGAGATCTGCGCCGCGCTGAAGCTCACCAAGGGCGCGGTCACCGCCGAGGCCCTGCCGGTGGTGCGCGACCGCCTGCTGCAGGCCGACCACATCGACGACATCGACCTGCCGGGGCTCTCCTCCGAGCGCCGCCCGGTCATCGCCGGTGGCGTGCTGGTGCTCGAAGCCGCCTTCGCCGCGCTCAACCTGCAGCGCATGGCGGTGAGCAAGGCGGCGATGCGCGAAGGCATCCTCTACGACATGGTCGGCCGCGGCGGCGAGCACGATCCGCGCGACTCCTCGGTCGAAGCGTTGATGGTGCGCTACGCGATCGACCAGAAGCAGGCGGCACGCGTCGAGCATTCGCTGATGCGCCTGTTCGACCAGGTGGCGAAGAGCTGGTCGATGGATGCCGACGACCGCCTGATGCTCATGCGTGCCGCACGCCTGCACGAACTGGGCCTGGTGATCGCGCACAGCCAGTACCACGTGCACGGGTCGTACGTCGTCGAGAATTCCGATATCGCCGGCTTCTCGCAGCAGCAGCAGCGCTTCCTGGCGGCGCTGATCCGCACGCACCGGCGCGGCATCCCGAAATCGGCGTTCGATGCCCTGCCCGACCGCCTGCTCGCCGTGGCGCGCCGCAGCGCCGCGCTGCTGCGCCTCGCGGTGCTGCTGCACCGTTCGCACGAGAACGGCGAAATCCCGCGCCTCGACCTCCGCGCCGATGGCAACCAGCTCACCCTCACGGTATCCCGCCGCTGGCTCGAAGCCCGCCCGCTGGTGAAGGCGGACCTCGACGGCGAACCCGAAGACATGGCCGGCCTCGGCATCCAGCTGCAGATCATCGCGGCCTGAGCCGCGGCGGCACCGGCCCGCGGATCAGGGCGCTTCGACGGTGTAGCCCTTCGCCTGCAGCAACGACAGGTAGCCGTCGCCCTTCAGCAACTCCGACATCGGCAGCATCGCGAAGCTGACCGTGTTGTTGGCGAGCGCCGATTCCGCCGCGACGAGCCAGGCCTGCCGCACCTCTGCTTCGGCGTTGCCGATGCCACGTTTCTGCGCCACCGAGGTCTGCATCAATGCGTCCTGGCAGGCCTGGTACTGGTCGCCCAGCGGCAAGGTGCGCAAGGCCTCGACATCGCCCACGGCCCAGGCATTGGCGCGCTGCGCCATGCGGGCGACGTCGGTCTCCAGGTTCGCCAGCATCTTGTCGAAGCAGTCGAGATCGCCGACGGCCCCGGCGCGGAACTCCTTGAGCGCCGCCTTGGGATCCTTGATCGCGACCTTCACCTTCGGCTCGGTGAGCTTGATGCCGTGCTCATCGATGGCGTCCTTGATCACCGGCCACACGATGCGCCGGCCGGTGAGACCGCTGTCTTCGATCGCCGCCTGGTACAGCTCGTTCGCGGCGAAGATCGGCCGCATCTTCTCCACGTCGCCATCGCGGCCGATGTAGCGCTGCTTGAGCACCAGCCAACGGGCATACGACTGCGCCGGGACCACGTCCTGCAGCTTCTTGTCGTCCGGATTCCTGCGCACGCCGATCAGCGAGGGCAGCAAGGCGAGCTTGCCGAAGAAGCCGACATCGGCATCGACCTGGTAGCTCGGGCTCAGCACGACCTCACCGGCCTGCGCCAGCACCTGCTCGACATCGCGCGAGATCCACTCCAGGCCCTTGGGCAGGGGCGAAACGGTGCCGAGCACGTACATGACGTGGCCGTTGCCCGACACCTTCCACATCCCGGGTCCCGGCAACGCGCCCGACACCACCACCGGCGCTTCGTCGCGGATCGGCAACGCGCCATGCGGCGCCGCTTCCTGCGCGGAAGCCGACACCGTCGTGCACGCCAGGAACAGACCTCCAAGCACCATCGAACGCATCCGCTGCACTCCCCTGGCCTCACCGAGGCGGTGAAGGACTGACACCGCAAAGCCGCGCGAGTTCAAACGCGGCGGCGACTGCCTGCCGGCACCGCATCACCAGAAACGACAATGCCCGGCGTTGGCCGGGCATTGTCGTTCATCGAATTGGTCGGGGTAGCCGGATTCGAACCGACGACCCTCTGCCCCCCAGGCAGATGCGCTACCAGGCTGCGCTATACCCCGAAAAATTTTCCGCACTTCCTGGATGAAGTGCCGGACGAAGCTGGGCGGCAAGTATAGCCGCGGCGCCATTCCCGCGAAAGCTCAGCGCCGCAGCAGCTGCAGGACTTCTTCCAGCTCCATCCGCACCGCGCCACCGGCCACTTGCCGGCGCGGAGGCCTTGAACGCGCCGCAGCGCGCCGTAATGGCGAACTGCAGATTTACCGCCGCAGGAGCTGGAGGACTTCCTCGAGCTCCATGCGCACTTGCCTAATGATCTGCGAACTCAGTGCGGATTCTTCCTTCGCGTTGTCGCCTTCCAGGCGCAGGCGGGCACCGCCGATGGTGTAGCCCTGTTCGTACAGCAGGCCGCGGATCTGCCGGACCATCAGCACCTCGTGGCGCTGGTAGTAGCGGCGATTGCCGCGGCGCTTGACCGGGCTGAGCATCGGGAACTCGGTTTCCCAATAGCGCAGCACGTGCGGCTTCACCTCGCACAGTTCGCTGACCTCACCGATGGTGAAGTAGCGCTTGGCCGGGATCGGCGGGAGTTCGCGGTTGCTGCCGGGGTCAAGCATTCTCGGCTCCGGTGTAGGCCTCGACGCGTTCCTTCAGCTTCTGGCCGGTACGGAAGGTCACCACGGTGCGCGCGGAGATCGGGATCTCCTCGCCGGTCTTGGGGTTGCGGCCCGGGCGCTGGTTCTTGCGGCGCAGGTCGAAGTTGCCGAAGCCGGACAGCTTGACCTGGCGGCCGTGTTCCAGGGCCTCGCGCAGCGCGTCGAAGAACGCGTCGACGAATTCCTTGGCCTCGCGCTTGTTCAGCCCGACTTCGTCGAACAATCGCTCGGCCATTTCAGCCTTGGTCAATGCCATCAGTCCTGCCCCTTGCCTGCCTCAACCGCCCGCTTATCCGCGCATCACCGCGCCGTGTTCCTGCTGCAGCGCGGCGGTCACTGCCGCCACTGCCGCGTCCACGTCGCGATCGGTGAGGGTGCGGGATTCTTCCTGCAGAATCAAGCCCATAGCCAGACTCTTGAATCCGGTTTCCACACCCTTGCCGGCATAGCGGTCGAACAGCAGCAGATCCCGCAGGGACGGCCCCGCGGCCTGTCTCACGGTCGCCGAGACGGCGGCCCAGGGCGTGGTTTCGGCGACGACGAACGCAAGGTCGCGGCGGACGGACGGATAGCGGGACAGCGCCCGCGCCTTCGGCACCGCGCGGTCCAGAAGGCCCGCCAGATCCAGCTCGAAGGCCACGACCTCGACGTCCAGGTCCAGCGCGCGCTGCAGGCGCGGGTGCAGCTGGCCGATCCAGCCCAGCTTCACGCCCTCCCGGTAGACATCGGCGGAGCGGCCCGGGTGCGCCCAGGCCGGCTGCACGGCCCGGTATTCGAGCCGGGCGCCGGCAGTGGCAGCGAGGCTTTCGAGATCGCCCTTGAGGTCATGGAATCCGACCGGCTGCGACTTGCCGGACCATTGTTCGGCGTCCGCCAGGCCACAGGCGACCGCGGCGATGCGCTGGGTCTCCAGCGGCGCGTCCGTCGCATTGGCGGCGAAGACATTGCCCAGCTCGAACAGGCGCACGCGCGGTTGCTGGCGCGCGGCGTTGCGCGCGAGCGCGGCGACCAGCCCCGGCAGCAGCGCGGTGCGCATGACGCCCAGCTCCGCGCTCAGCGGATTGGCCAGCGGCACGGCGCCGTCGCTGACGCCCCACTTCGCGAGCAGGTCGGCGTCGACGAAGGCGTAGTTCACCGCTTCCAGGTAGTCGCGCGCGGCCAGCTGGCGGCGCGCGGTGCCTTCGTCGATGCGGGTTTCGGTCGGCGCGACCAGGCGCGCGGCGCCGGACGGCAGCGTGGTCGGAATGGCGTCGTAGCCGTGGATGCGGGCGATTTCCTCGATGAGGTCTTCCTCGATCGCCAGGTCGAAGCGGCGCGTCGGCGCGGTCACGCGCCAGCCCTCGCCGGTCATCTCCACGCCCAGGCCCAGCGCACGCAGGATGCGCTCGACTTCCGCATCAACCACACGCACGCCGAGCACGCGCGCGAGGCGTTCGCGGCGCAGGCCGATGAGCTGCGGCTTCGGCATGTCGTCGGTGCGGACCACGTCGATCATCGGGCCGGGCACGCCGCCGGCGATGTCGACGATCAGCTTCGTTGCGTATTCGATTGCGAGCGGCGCCAGTTCCGGATCGACGCCGCGCTCGAAGCGGTGGCCGGCATCGGTGTGCATGCCGAGCTTGCGGCTGCGGCCGATGATGGCCGAGGGCACCCAGTGCGCGGCTTCGAGGAACACGTTGCGCGTCGTATCGGTCACGCGCGTATCGAAGCCGCCCATGATCCCGCCGAGCGCGACCGCGCGTGCCGCCTGGCCGCCGCGACTGTCGGAGACCACGAGGAAATCGTCGTCGAGCGCCACGTTACGGCCGTCGAGGAGCGTGAGCGCCTCGCCTGCGCGCGCCGGGCGCACCACGACCGTGCCTTCCAGCGTGTCCTTGTCGAACGCGTGCATCGGCTGGCCGAGCTCGAGCATCACGTACTGGGTGACGTCGACCAGGAAGCTGATCGGACGCACGCCGCTGCGGCGCAGGCGCTCGGCCATCCACGACGGCGTCGCGACGGAAGGATCGATGCCTTCGATCACGCGACCGGCGAAGCGCGGCACCTTGGCGCCCGCGGCGAGTTCGACGGCGACGACGCTGTCGCTGCGCGCCGGCACATTTGTAGCCTCCAGCGGCCTGACCTCGCTGCCGAGTGCGGCGGCGACGTCGAAGGCGATGCCGCGCACGCTGAAGCAGTCGGCACGATTGGGCGTGAGCTTCAGTTCGATCGTTGCATCGGGCAGGCCGAGGTAGTCGGCGAGCTTCGCGCCGACCGGCGCATCGGCCGGCAGTTCGAGCAGGCCCGAGGCATCCGGATCGACGCCCAGCTCCTTGGCCGAACACAACATGCCGAAGGATTCGACGCCGCGCAGCTTGGCCGCCTTGATCGCCATGCCGCCGGGCAGGTTCGCGCCGACGGTGGCGAGCGGCGCCTTCAGGCCGGTACGCGCGTTGGGCGCGCCGCACACGATCTGCACGATGCCGTTGCCGGTATCGACCTGGCAGACCTGCAGGCGATCGGCTTCCGGGTGCTTCTCCGCGCTGACGATCTGCGCGACGACCACGCCGTCGAGCGATTCGCCGAGCACGGCCATGTCTTCGACTTCGAGGCCGATCGCGGTCAGCGTCGCGGCGAGTTCATCGCGCGTCGCGGTGGTCGGCACATGCTGGCGCAGCCAGTTTTCGGAGAACTTCATCTTTTCGGATATCCCGTTTCACGTAGCCCGGGTAAGCACAGCGCACCCGGGAGCCTTGCGGCATTCATCACGAAGAGCCCCGGGTGCGCTTCGCTTACCCGGGCTACGGCATCTCAGGCGAACTGCTTCAGGAAGCGCACGTCGTTCTCGAAGAAGCTGCGCAGGTCGTCGACGCCGTAACGCAGCATCGCGAAGCGCTCCACGCCCAGGCCGAAGGCATAGCCGGTGTACTTCTCCGGATCGATGCCGACATTGCGCAGCACGTTCGGATGGACCATGCCGCAGCCCAGCACTTCCAGCCAGCGCGTCGAACCGTCCGGCTGCTGCCAGGCGATGTCGACTTCGGCCGACGGCTCGGTGAAGGGGAAGTAGCTCGGGCGGAAGCGCATCTCGAAATCGCGCTCGAAGAACGCACGCACGAATTCGGCCAGCGTGCCCTTGAGATCGGCGAAGCTCGCATGCTCGTCGACCAGCAGGCCTTCGCACTGGTGGAACATCGGCGTGTGGGTCTGGTCGCTGTCGCTGCGGTACACCTTGCCCAGCGCAATCATTCGCAGCGGCGGCTTGTTGCCCAGCATGTAGCGCACCTGCACGCCCGAGGTGTGCGTGCGCAGCAGGCGGGCGGCGCCGCTGCTGTCCGGTGGGAAGTAGAAGGTGTCGTGCATCGCGCGCGCCGGGTGGTGCGGCGGGAAGTTCAGCGCCTCGAAGTTGTGCCAGTCGTCCTCGATTTCCGGACCGTTGCTGAGCTCGAAGCCGAGGCGACCGAAGATCTCGGCGATGCGCTCCATCGTGCGGCTGACCGGGTGCAGGCCGCCGCGCACGGCGTCGATGCCCGGCAGGGTGACGTCGATGGATTCCGAGGCGAGGCGCGCGTCGAGCGCGGCGTCTTCCAGCACGACCTTGCGTTCGTGCAGCGCGGCGGTGAGCAGGTCGCGCGCCTGGTTGATCGCTTCGCCGGCGGTCTTGCGCTGGTCCGGCGGCAGCGCGCCGAGCTGCTTGAGCTGTGCGGTGACGCTGCCGCTCTTGCCGAGCAGGGCCACGCGCAGCGATTCGATGGCGTCAGGCGTTTCCGCCGAGGCGATGTCGGCCAGCGCCTGCTGCGTCAGTGATTCGATTCCACTCATTCGAACCTCGAAACTTTGAAGTCGTCATCCCGGCGCATGCCGGGATCCAGCTTTTGCCTTTGCACCCGTCGATTGCGCTGTGCGCTTGCCGTGAAGCACAAGCCAGGTCAACAGCTGGATCCCGGCATGCGCCGGGAAGACGGCAGAAAAGCATTAGCCAAAACGAAACATGGGGAAGGACTTGCGCCCTTCCCCATGCGTGTATTGCGTTGTGCGTCCGACGATCCGCGGTGCGGAGGGTCGGCCGATCAACTTACGCTGCGAGTGCGCTCTTCGCCTTCTCTGCCAGCGCCGCAAAACCCTTCGCGTCGTGCACGGCGATGTCCGCCAGCACCTTGCGGTCGAGGGTGATGCCGGCCTTCAGCAGGCCGTTGATGAAACGGCTGTAGCTCATGCCGTTGATGCGGGCCGCCGCATTGATGCGGGTGATCCACAGCGAACGGAAATTGCGCTTCTTCTGCTTGCGGCCAATGTAGGCGTACTGCAGCGCCTTGGTGACCGCCTGCTTGGCGACGCGGAAGACCTTGCGGCGGGCGTTGTAGTAACCCTTGGCAGCCTTCAGAACTTTCTTGTGGCGGGCTCGTGCCGTCACACCACGCTTAACTCGTGCCATTTTTCAGTCTCCTCACAAATACGGAAGCATGCGGTCCAGACGGCCAGCGTCCTCGGCACGAACATGGTTCGTCTGCCGCAGGTTGCGCTTCCGCTTGGTCGCCTTCTTGGTGAGGATGTGGCTCTTGTTGGCGTGGCCGCACTTGTACTTGCCGGAAGCGGTCTTCCGGAAGCGCTTGGCCGCCGCCCGATTGGTCTTGATCTTGGGCATTGCGATGTCCTTTCGGATTTCGATGACTGGCCTGGGCGCCACCGGGGTCCTTGCGACTGCGTCGCGAAGTCCTGGCGGTCTTTCCGTCCTGCCCGTGCCGGCTTGTAAGTCGTTGATCCGGAAGGGATCTGCGACAGGTTCCGTAGTGTTGCAAACAACAACCCGGCGAACCGGGCCGCGCATTATGCCGGGAGATGCTTTTCCTTGCAATTCCGGGGGTTAGGGGCGGTGGGGTGGGCGCCTGGGGCGACAGCCCCTCACCCTGCGTTGTTGCGCAACGCGGTCCCTCTCCCCGCGCTAGCGGGGAGAGGGTGCCCGGAGGGCGGATGAGGGCGCGCTTTTGCTGTCCCCGAAAAGCGAAGGGCGCCTTGCGGCGCCCTCCCCTCACCCTTTGCCCTCTCCCCGCGGGCGGGGAGAGGGGAACAGTCGGTATCGGCCTATGGCCGATTATTTCTTCTTCGGCGCGATCATCATGACCATCTGCCGGCCTTCCAGGCGCGGGCGCGACTCGACGACGATTTCGTCACCCAGGTCGGCCTCGATCCGGGCCGCCATCTCGCGACCGAGCTCCTGGTGGCTCATTTCGCGGCCACGGAAGCGGATGTTGACCTTGACCTTGTCGCCTTCCTCGAGGAAGCGGCGGATGTTGCGCATCTTGATCTGGTAGTCGCCCTCATCGGTGACCGGCCGGAACTTGAGTTCCTTGATCTCGACCTGCTTCTGCTTCTTCTTGGCCTCGTTCGCCTTCTTCTGCATCTCGAACTTGAACTTGCCGAAATCCATGATCTTGCAGACCGGCGGATCCGCATTCGGCTGGATCTCGACCAGGTCGAGGCCTTCTTCCTGAGCCTGGCTCAGGGCCTCATCTCGCGTGAGCACGCCGATCATCTCGCCATCGCTACCGATGACGCGGACACGGGGTACGCGAATTTCCTGGTTCTTTCGATTCGGCTTTTCGGGGGTACTGATGTTGCAATCTCCAAGAGGTCGCCCCTCGCTAGAAGGGCGGTGCCGGCCGTCCGAGCGGCCGGGATTTATCAAACGCTACTGGACGCTCTCACTGCGCAAACGCAGGGCGAAATCAGCAACGGACATCGTGCCGAGATCTTCCCCTCCCCGCGTACGCACCGCGACCATGCCGTTTTCCTTTTCGCGGTCTCCGACCACTAGCAGGTACGGCACGCGCTGCAGCGTGTGCTCGCGGATCTTATAGCCGATCTTCTCGTTCCGCAAATCGGACTGGACCCGGAAGCCTTGATTCGCAAGGGTTTTCCGGACTTCCTCGACCCAATCGGCCTGGGCATCGGTGATATTGGCGACCACGGCCTGCACCGGCGCCAGCCAGGGCGGGAAATGGCCGGCGTGGTGCTCGATCAGGATGCCGATGAAACGCTCCATCGAGCCGACGATGGCCCGGTGCAGCATGACCGGATGGCGCTTCTGGCTGTGTTCGTCGACGTATTCGGCGCCCAGGCGGCCCGGCATCATGAAATCGACCTGCATGGTGCCCAGCTGCCAGGTCCGGCCGATGGCGTCCTTGAGGTGGTATTCGATCTTGGGGCCGTAGAAGGCGCCCTCGCCCGGCAGCTCCTCCCATTCCACGCCGGCGGCGCGCAGGGCCGAACGCAGGGCGCCCTCGGCCTTGTCCCAGGTGGCGTCGTCGCCCAGGCGCGGTTCCGGGCGCAGGGCGATCTTGAGCTGGACGTCGCTGAAGCCGAAGTCCGAGTAGACCTTCATCGCCTGCTGGTGGAACGCGGTCACCTCGGCCTCGATCTGGTCCTCGGTGCAGAAGATGTGGCCGTCGTCCTGGGTGAAGCCGCGCACGCGCAGGATGCCGTGCAGCGCGCCCGAAGGTTCATTGCGATGGCAGGCGCCGAACTCGCCGTAGCGGATCGGCAGGTCGCGGTAGCTGTGCAGGCCCTGTTTGAAGACCTGGACGTGGCCCGGGCAGTTCATCGGCTTGAGCGCATAGGTGCGCTTCTCCGATTCGGTGAAGAACATGTTGTCCTTGTAGTTGTCCCAGTGGCCCGAGGACTTCCACAGCGACACGTCGAGGATCTGCGGGCAGCGCACTTCGCCGTAGCCGGTCTCGCGGTAGACGCGGCGCATGTACTGCTCCACGACCTGCCATACCGACCAGCCCTTCGGGTGCCAGAAGATCAGGCCCGGGGCCTCTTCCTGCAGGTGGAACAGGTCCTGCTGCTTGGCGATCTTGCGGTGGTCGCGCTTCTCGGCCTCTTCCAGCTGGTGCAGGTAGGCCTTGAGGTCCTTGTCGTTCAGCCACGCTGTGCCGTAGATGCGGCTGAGCATCTGGTTGTTGGAATCGCCGCGCCAGTAGGCGCCGGCGACCTTCATCAGCTTGAACGCGCGCAGCTTGTCCGTGCCCGGCACGTGCGGGCCGCGGCACAGGTCGGTGAACTCGCCCTGCGAATACAGCGACAGGTCTTCGTTGGCCGGGATCGACTCGATGATCTCGGCCTTGTAGGCCTCGCCCATGCCCTTGAAGAAGGCGACGGCATCGTCGCGCGACTTCACGCTGCGCGAGACCGGCAGGGCTTCCTTCACGATCTTCTGCATCTCCGCCTCGATCGCCGGCAGGTCTTCCGGCGTGAACGGGCGCTCGTAGGCGAAGTCGTAATAGAAGCCGTTGTCGATCACCGGGCCGATCGTGACCTGGGCGCCGGGGAACAGGCGCTGCACGGCCTGCGCCAGCAGGTGCGCGGTGGAGTGGCGCAGCACGTCGAGGGCGTCAGGATGTTTGTCGGTGACGATCTCGAGCGCGGCGTCGTTGTCGATGCGGTAGCTGGTATCGACCAGCTTGCCGTCGACCTTGCCGGCGAGCGCGGCCTTGGCCAGGCCGGCGCCGATGGAGGCGGCGACGTCGCCAACGGTCACGGGATTGTCGAACTCACGGCGGCTGCCGTCGGGAAGGGTGATGGCGATCATGGGAAACCGTAAGGCTGGGTAGGAGCGGTCCGGCCGGAACCGGAACCGTGTCGCGCCCATCGGGCGCTCCTACGTGAATCGGGCGGAAGGAAACGAAAACGGCGCCGCGAGGGCGCCGTTCGACGGGACCTCGGGGCGTTTCAGCAATGGGCGGTGGTAGTGCTCATGTCGCACGCTCGGCCGACGGGTTGCCGCGGGCCACCTTGATCCTGTGTCGTTGCGGGCGCGGCGGGCGCCGCGACGGATGCAATGGTTGGGGACGGGTGCGGGTCAAGTCAACTCGCAGCCCCGCCGGCCGGGCTCTTTGAGCCGTCGCCGGGCCCAGGAGCCTCGCGCTTCGAGCTTTTTGCTCGGAGCGCCAAGCCCTGAAGCCTCGCATTCCAGGCTTTTTGCTCGGAGCTCCGAGCCTTGGGGCCTCGCGTTCCGGGCTTTTTGCTCGGAGCGTCGGGCTTGGAAGCCTCGAACTCCGGGCTTTTTGCTCGGAGCGTCGGGCTTGGGAGCCTCGGGCTTCGGGCTTTTTGCTCCGCGCGCCAGGCTATGGAGGCTCGCACTTCGGCCTTTTTGCTCCGAGCGTCGGGCCCGGGAGCCTCGCGCGCCGGGCTCATTGCTCCCTCGCCCCGCCCAGCGTCGCGAAGCGACGCAGGGTGAGGGGATGCGGCGCTGAAGCCGAGCACAAGCAAAAGCGCCCCTCATCTGCCCTGCGGGCATCTTCTCCCCGCGGTGCGGGGAGAAGAAAGAACCAGGGCCCCCGGTAAACGCAGCCGCGTAGCCCGGGTAAGCGCAGCGCACCCGGGGCTTTTCGTAACGCCTCGCGGTTCGACCCGGGTGCGGCCTACGGCCTTACCCGGGCTACACTGGCTATTGCGACGCCAGCTTCTTCCGCTCCGGCATCCGCTCCGGCCACCCGCCCGCCAGCGCCTTGTACAAGGCGACCGCACTGTTGACGCTGCGGGTGCGGCCGTCGGCGAAGGCGTCCTGTGCCTGCAACTGGGTGCGCTCGGCATCCAGCACTTCGAACAGGTCGGCGGCGCCGGCTTCGAAACGGACGCGGGCCAACTGCGCCGCCTTCGCGCTGTCCAGCGCCGCCTGCTCCAGGTGCCGGTCCTCGACGCGCGCCCGCGCGTGGCGCACCAGTGCGTTCTCGGTGTCTTCCAGCGCCAGCAGCACGGTTTTCTCGTACTGCGCGAGCTCGCCCTCGGCCTGCGCGTCAGCGGCCTTGATGCGCGCGCGCACGCGGCCGATGTCGAGGAAGGACCAGTCGATGCCCAATGCCACCAATCGCGTCTCGCTGACGCGTTCGAACAGCGCGCTGCTGTCGATCGCCTGCGAGCCGATCAGGCCGCCGAGGGTGAAGCGCGGAAACAGGTCGGCCGTCGCCACCCCGATGCGTGCGGTCGCGGCATGCAGCCGCTGCTCCGCCGCGGCCACGTCGGGCCGATTGCGCAACAGGTCGCCCGGCGTCGCCGGATCGATGCGCGCCGGCAGCATCGGCAACGCGTGCTGCGGGGTGAGTTCGGCGATCAACGCATCCGGCGTGCGGCCGGTGAGCACGGCCAGGCGGTGCATCGTCACCGCGACCTGCGCCTCCAGCGCCGGCACCCGTGCACGCGTAGCTTCCAGCTGCGCGCTGGCGCGCGAAGTGTCGAACTCGGTACCGCGCCCGGCATCGAAGCGCGCCGTCACCAGCTTCAGGGTTTCGGCCTGGTTGACGGCGTTCTCGCGCGCGACGCGCAACCGTTCCTGCAGGCCGCGCAGGTCGACGTAGCTGCGCGCGACCTCGCCCACGATCGCCACCTGCGTCGCCTGCAGGTCGGCGGCCGAGGCCTGCGCCCCGGCTCGCTGGGCTTCAACGCCACGGCGCACCCTGCCCCACAGGTCGAGCTCCCACGACACCTGCGCCTGTGCGCTGTAACTCTCGGCGTCGCGATCGGCGCGCGCCACGCCCGGCGCCTGGTCGGCACTGGCGCGGCCGTCGGACGCTTCGGCGTGGGCGGTGATGGTCGGGAAGTAATCGAAGCGGGCGCCGCGCAGCAATGCATTCGCGCGGTCGTAGTTGGCCAGGGCGATGCGCAGGTCGTGGTTGGCGGCCAGCGCTTCCTCGACCAGCCGCGTCAGCATCGGATCGTCGAAGCCGCGCCAGAACTCGCTGTCGGTGACGAGCGCGACACCGGCGTCCTGCGCCGGCAGCATCGAGGCATCAGCGGCCGTCGTCTCGCTCGTCGCCTGCGCAAACTGCCCCGGCACCGGCATGTCCGGGCGGACGAAGTCCGGTCCGACCGTGCATGCCGCCAGCAATGCCGCGGCGATGCCGACCGGAAGGACGCGCAACGAAGAAGACGCGCTCACCACGGCAGCACCTCGCCGCGGTACTGGAACGTGCCACTGGGACCGTCCTCGCCGAGCAGCGCCATCTGCACGCTGGTCTCCGCGCCCTGCGCCACTTCCAACTCGCCCTCGCCCTTGTTCATGTCGGTGCGGACGTAGCCGGGGTGGATGGTGTTGACCTTGATGCCGCTGTCGCGCAGGTCGTGCGCGAGCTGCACGGTCCACGCGTTCACCGCGCTCTTGGACACGTTGTAGGCGGGAATCGTGAACGTGCTGTACGGCGTGGAGGTATCGCTGGTCAGGGCCAGCGAGCCGAGCGCACTGGAGACGTTGACGATGCGCCCGGCCGCGGACTTGCGCAGCAGCGGCAGGAACGCCTGCGTGGTTTCGATCAGGCCGAACAGGTTGGTATCGAAGGTCTCGCGCCACGCTTGCAGCGTCTGTGCCGAACGCGGCTTGCTGGCATCGTCGCGGATGATCCCGGCGTTGTTGACGAGGATGTCGAGGCGGCCGTGCTTGCGTTCGACCTCCTGCACGGCGGCGGCGATGCTGCCGGAGTCGGTGACGTCGAGCGTGACGGCCTCGACCGGCAGCCCTTCGGACTGCAGCTTCAGCGATGCCTCGACGGCCTTGGCGTGGTCACGGCCGGCGAGCAGGACCTGCACGCCGTGTGCGGCGAGCTGGCGGACGGTTTCAAAGCCAATGCCACGGGTGGCGCCGGTGACGAGTGCGATCTTGTCTGCGTTCTGGGAGGACATGGGGGATTTCCTGTTGGACGGGGCTGGCCCGCCGTTGGGATGCGGGAAGGTGGGCCGGGGCCCACCCTACTCTTGCATCAGAGGATCGAAGACGCGGTGAGCGAATGCGCTGCCAGCGACGGCGTGTCGTCGTGCTTCACCAGCGCCTTGCCGGACAGCTTGCGCAGCGCGACATAGAACACCGGGGTGAGGAACAGGCCGAACAGGGTCACGCCCAGCATGCCGGCGAACACGGTGATGCCGGTGACCGAGCGGACTTCCGCACCGGCGCCATGCGACAGCACCAGCGGCACCGTGCCGGCGATGAAGGCGATCGAGGTCATCACGATCGGGCGCAGGCGCAGGCGGCAGGCTTCCAGCGCGGATTCGATGATGCCCTTGCCCTGCATCTCCAGCTCACGGGCGAACTCGACGATCAGGATCGCGTTCTTGCACGCCAGGCCCATCAGCACGACCAGGCCGACCTGCACGAATACGTTGTTGTCGCCGCCCGTCAGCATCACGCCGAGCAGTGCGGACAGCATGCACATCGGCACGATCAGGATCACCGCCAGCGGCAAGGTCCAGCTTTCGTACAATGCGGCCAGCACCAGGAACACCAGCAGGATCGCCAGCGGGAACACGACCAGCGCGGCATTGCCCTGCGTCGCCTGCTGGTAGCTCAGGTCGGTCCATTCGATGTCCATGCCGGTCGGCAGCACCTTCGCGGCAATACCCTTGACCACGTCCATCGACTGCGCCGACGACATCACGCGCGGATCAACGTCGCCGGCGATGTCGGCGGCCGGATAGCCGTTGTAGCGCAGCACCGGGTCGGGGCCGAAGGTCTGCTTGACCGTGACCATCGAGCCGATCGGCACCATCTCGCCACGGTCGTTGCGGGTACGCAGGTTGGCGATGTCCTCGACGCTGTCGCGGAACGAACCATCAGCCTGTGCGATCACCTGCCAGGTACGGCCGAACTGGTTGAAGTCGTTGACGTAGGCCGAACCCAGGTAGGTCTGCAGCGTGTCGAACAGTTCGGTCAGCGGCACGCCCTGCGCCTTGGCCTTGACGCGGTCGACTTCGGCGTCGAGCTGCGGCACGTTGGCCTGGTAGGTGCTGTTCGCGTAGCCCATGCCCGGAGTCTGCATCGCCGCGCCCTGGAAGGCGCTCACCGCGTTCTGCAGCGCGCCGTAACCCAGGTTGCTGCGGTCCTCGATGAACATCTGGTAGCCCGCGCCGTTGCCGAGGCCGAGGATCGGCGGCGGCATCAGGGCGAAGGTGAAGCCTTCCTGGAAGCCGGCGATCTTCTGGTTGATCTCGGCGGTGATCTCCGCAGCGCTACGGTCGCGGTCCTTGAACGGCTTGAGCGGCAGGAAGGCGACGCCGGTGTTCGGGGTGTTGGTGAACTGCACCGCGTTCAGGCCGGGGAAGGCGATGGAATGTTCGACGCCCTCGGTCTGCATCGCGACGTCGGTGACCTTCTTCAGCAACGCGTCGGTACGCGAGATGGAAGAACCTTCCGGCAGCTTCACCGCCGCGATCAGGTACAGCTTGTCCTGCAGCGGGATGAAGCCCGCGGGCACGATCTTGAACATCGCGCCGGTGGCGACCAGCAGCAGCGCATAGACCACGAACACCGCGCCGCGCTTGCCCAGGGTGCGCGAGACGGCGCCCTCGTAGCGTTCCGAGTTGCGCTTGAAGAAGCGGTTGAACGGACGGAACAGCCAGCCGAACAGCCGGTCGATCAGGCGCGACGGCGCGTCCTTCGCCGCGCCATGCGGCTTGAGCAGGCGCGCGGCCAGCGCCGGCGACAGGGTCAGCGAATTGATCGCCGAGATCACCGTCGAGATCGCGATGGTCACTGCGAACTGCTTGTAGAACTGGCCGGTCACGCCCGACAGGAACGCCATCGGTACGAACACCGCACAAAGCACCAGCGCGATCGCGATGATCGGTCCGGACACTTCCCGCATCGCCAGGTGCGCCGCCTCCAGCGGCGTGGCGCCGTGTTCGATGTGGCGCTCGACGTTCTCCACGACCACGATCGCGTCGTCGACCACGATGCCGATCGCCAGCACCAGGCCGAACAGGCTCAGGGTGTTGATCGAGAAGCCCAGCAGGTACAGCGCGGCGAACGTACCGACGATGGACACCGGCACGGCGATCAGCGGAATGACCGACGCGCGCCAGGTCTGCAGGAACAGGATCACCACCAGCACCACCAGCAGCACGGCTTCCAGCAGCGTGGTCACCACCGCCTTGATCGAATCGCGCACGAAGATGGTCGTGTCGTAGACCGCTTCGTACTTGATGCCGTCCGGGAAGGTCTTGGCGATGCGATCCATGTTCGCGATGACCTGCTTCTGGATCTCCAGCGCGTTGGCACCCGGGGCCTGGAAGATACCGATGCCGACCGCGTTCTTGCCGTCGAGCTGGGAACGCAGGCTGTAATCGCCGGCGCCCAGCTCCAGGCGCGCGACGTCGGACAGGCGGACGATCTCGCCGCCTTCGCCGCTCTTGAGCACGATGTTGCCGAACTCCTGCTCGCTGCGCAGGCGGCCCTGGGCGTTGATCAGGGTGAGGAAGTCGCTGTTGGGCATCGGCTCTGCGCCGAGCTGGCCGGCCGAGACCTGCACGTTCTGCTCGCGCATGGCACGCACGACGTCGCCGGCTGTCAAGCCGCGCGAGGCGATCTTGTCCGGATCGAGCCAGGCGCGCATCGCGTAGTCGCCGCCGCCGAAGATCTGCGCGTCGCCGACGCCGGGCAAGCGCGCCAGCGAGTCCTTGACGTGCAGGCGGGCGTAGTTGCGCAGGTACAGGGTGTCGTACTTGCCGTTCGGCGAAGTCAGGTGCACCACCATCAGGAACACCGGCGACTGCTTCTGCGTGGTCACGCCCTGCCGGCGCACGTCCTCGGGCAACCGTGCCAGCGCCTGGCTGACCCGGTTCTGCACGCGTACTGCGGCATCGTCGGCGTTGGTGCCGGGCTTGAAGGTCACGGTGATGGCCAGCACGCCGTCGGAACCGGCGACCGACTTGATGTACATCATGTCTTCGACGCCGTTGATCGCTTCCTCCAGCGGCGTGGCGACCGTTTCAGCGATCACCTTGGGGTTGGCGCCCGGATACACCGTGCGCACCATCACCGACGGCGGCACCACTTCCGGGTATTCGCTGATCGGCAGCATCGGGATCGCGATCAGGCCGGCGGCGAAGATCACGATCGACAGCACCGCGGCGAAGATCGGCCGGTCGATGAAGAATTTGGAGAAGTCCATGGAGGGATCCTTGCCCTGCGTGGCAGGCGCATTGGCATTGCATAGGGAAAGGCCGGCCCGACCCTCCCCGCTTCTAGGGGGAGGGGCACGAGGAGGGTCGGCGGCCTGAAGCCTTGGAGCCCCTTCCCCCGCGGCGAGGGAAGGTTCGGATCAGCCCTCCCCCGTCATGCGGGAGAGGGATAAACGCGCGTTACTTCGAACCGGCGGCGCTCGCCACCAGCGTCGGCGGCGGCGCGCCCATCGCGATCTGCTTCGGCGACACCGGCATGCCGGGGAAGAACACCTTCTGCACGCCGTGCACGATCACCTTGTCCGCCGGCGTGAGGCCCGACTGCACGACGCGCAGTCCGTCGATGCTGCGACCGAGCACCACGTCCTTGCGCACCGCCGCGTTCTTCGGGCCGAGCACGTAGACGTACTTGCGGTCCTGGTCGGTGAGCACGGCCTTGTCGTCGATCAGCAGCGCCTTGAACTCGCCGGTGCCCTGCAGCTGCACGCGGGCGAACAGGCCCGGCGTGAACAGGCGGTCCGGGTTCTTCAGCACCGCGCGGGCGCGGATCGTGCCGGTCGTCGGGTCGACCTGGTTGTCGACGAAATCGACCGTGCCCGCATGCGGGTAGCCGGTTTCGCTGGCGAGGCCGACGCGCACGGGGTTCTGCGTGTCCGCGCGTTCACCCTTGCGGGCGAGTTCGGCGTAGCGCAGGAAGCTCTGCTCGTCGCTTTCGAAGTACACGAACACCGGATCCTGCGAGACCACCGTGGTCAGCAGCGTGGCGTCGGCGGACGCGAGGTTGCCCTCGGTCACCAGCGCACGGCCGGCACGGCCATTGATCGGCGAGCGCACCTGGGTGAACTGCAGGTCGAGCTGCGCGGCGGTAACCGCGGCTTCGGCGGCACGCACCGCGGCGTTGGTGCCGGAGGTGTTGGCCTTGCGCTGTTCGAATTCCTCGCGCGAGATCGCCTTGGCTTCGATCAGCGTCTGCGCACGCGCGTCCTGCGCGTGGGCCAGGCGCGATTCGGCGCGGGCACGTTCGAGGTCGGCCTGGGCGCGATCCAGCGCGGCGCGGTACGGGCGCGGGTCGATCACGAACAGCAGGTCGCCCTTGTGGACTTCCTGGCCTTCGCCGTAGGCGACGCGCTGCACGTAACCGCTGACGCGCGGGCGCAGTTCGACGGTTTCCACCGCCGCGACGCGGCCGGTGAATTCGTCCCACTGGTGCACGTTCTTCGCCAGCACATTGGCGACGCTGACTTCGGGCGGCGGCGGCATGCCGGCGTTGGGCGCGGCTTCGCTGCTGCAACCGGCCAGCGCGAGCAGGATGGTGATGCCAGCCGCGAGTGCCAGCCATGGCAGGCCGGCTTCTGGCCGGAGCAGTCCTGAACGGGAGAGTTTCCTGCGGCTCATTTCGTACGCTCCTGGTTCTTTTTCTTGTGGGTGGATGTCGGGAGGGAGAAGTTCTGGAGCAGGGTGCGCACGTCCTGCAGACAGCGTGCTGGCAGTAGGGCGGCGTCGCTATCCATTTCTTGCGGTGCTTGCGTGGGCGAGTGCGGGGGAGATCCGGTGGTGCTGGACGATGGAGGCTGGTCCGGCTCCAGGGTCAAGCCCCTGCTTTCCTGTTCAGACGAATGGAGCGACGCCGGATCGACATCGGCGGACGACGGCAGCGGCGCCGGGATGTCGAAGTAGCGGTTGCATGCCTCGCTGCGGTAATCGATCACCGCCTCGGTGCAGCGCGCGTCGTTGCGGTGCTGGAGCAGCGCCAGCGCCTTGCGCCCGATGTGCTCCACGCACGGCCATTGCTGGCAGGCATGTTTCTCGTTGGCGTCGGTGCGCACCGGCGATTCGACTTCAAGCAGTTGCAGGCGCACCGCGTGCGCCTGCGCCTCGCCGTGCAGCACGCGCGCGAGCATGCGGATGGCGGCGGCGGCGATCGAGCGATGCCCGTAGCCCGCCCATGGATTGCGACCACCCGGCCCGCCGATCACGACGTAGCCGCAGTTGCGGCCGGACTGGGCCAGCCAGGGCAGCAGGTGGCGGGCCGCGACCAGTTGCGGCAGCACCGCTTCGTCGAAGGTGTGGCGCAGCTGCTCGGAGGACTGGTCGAGCAGGCGCCCGCGCTCCTCGCCCATGCCCAACGCGGCGATCACGCCGGCGAACGGCTTGCCGATCCGCTCCAGCTCGGCGACCAGCGCCGTGGCGCCAGCGTCGTCGGCCACGCTGCCGGCCAGTGTGTGCAGCTTGGCGCCGGGGTGGCGCTGGCGCAGGGCATCCAGCGCGTCCTGGTCGCGGGCAACGGCCACCACCGGCCAGCCGGCCTCGACCGCGGCCTTGACCGTCGCGCTGCCGACCGTACCGGTCGCGCCCAGAATGAGGACTGCAGGCTTCACCGTCCCACTCCCGGGACATTTTGGCCCGCATTCGGGACGATCGCGATTTTCCGCGCCCGCCGCTGCAGCCAGCTGATCACCGGCAGCAGGAACAGGGCCAAGGGCAGCGCCACGACCACCGAAAGCACGCCCGCCATCATCCAGGCTTCCGCGGCACCCGCGGAAATCGCCTGTTTCAGCGCGATCGCCGCCACGCCGAGGACGCCCACGAAGGCGACCAGCATGACCAGGACATAGGCGAATCGGGCACGGGGAGAGGACAACATGGCTGCAACACCGGGGGAACTGGGGCGCAGATTAGTCCCGCCACCGGCACTTGATTAGCCGTCGATTAAGGGAATAATTGTCCCGAAATCGGTCCAATCGGACCGTCCCCACCGGAGTCGCCCCCATGACCCGCGATCTCAACGACACCCTGATCTTCGTCAAGGTGGTCGAGCACGGCAGCTTCATCTCCGCGGCGCGCTCGTTGCGCCTGCCCAAGACCACCGTCAGCCGCAAGGTGCAGGAACTGGAAACGCGACTGGGCGCGCAACTGCTGCACCGGACCACGCGCAAGCTCGGCCTCACCGAGGCCGGCAACATCTACTTCGAACATTGCCAGCGCATCGCGCGCGAACTCGACGAAGCCGAGAGCGCCGTCGGCCAGCTGCAGAGCGGCCCGCGCGGTTGGTTGCGTTTCACTGCGCCCTACTCGCTCGGAGTCGAGAAGATCGCGCCGCTGCTCGGCGAGTTCCGCTCGCGCCATCCGGAAATCCGCGTCGAGATGCTGCTGAGCAACGAACCGCTGGACCTGATCGACAAGGAAATCGACGTCGCCCTGCGCGTCGGCAACCTGCCCGATTCGAACCTGGTCGCGCGCCGGCTCGCCGTGTTCCGCACCCAGGTCTTCGCCAGCCCGCAGTACATCGAACGCCACGGCGAACCGCTGCATCCGGACGACCTCGTGCACCACGCCACGCTGGCGATGCACAAGTCGCGCCGCAACGGCAACGGATTCGCGTGGACGCTCGACGATGGCGAGCGCACGTCCGACTTCCGCATCGAGCCAGTGTTCGTGGCCAACGACTTCGGCGCCATCAAGGGCGCGGTGCTGTGCGGCGAAGGCCTGATCCTGGCGGCCGACGTGATGATGAAGCCGTTGGCCGAGCATGGCTTCGTGCAGCGCGTGCTTGCCGGCTGGACCGGGCCGGAGTACGAATTCAACGCGGTGTTCCCGCGCGGCATGGTGCAGTCGCCGAAGGTGCGCGCGTTCGTCGACTTCCTGGTCGAACGCCTCAACTTCGACGCGAACTACATGGAAGAACTGTGCCCGATCTTCAAGCGCCAGCAGGAACTGCAGCAGGAGCAGAGCCGAGGCGCGGCCGAAGGCAAGAAGAAGGGCAAGCGCGCGGCCATTGTCACCGACGAAACGCCGCGCGAAGAAGACGACCTGGCGCTGGCCTGAGCCCGGAAACAGAAACGGCGCGATCCGAGGATCGCGCCGTTCGGTGAATCTGGTGGGCGATACAGGGTTCGAACCTGTGACCCCTACCATGTCAAGGTAGTGCTCTACCGCTGAGCTAATCGCCCGTCTGCAGCCAAAACACCGCTGCAAGGGGCGCGCAGTTTAGCCCGATGGGCGCTTCCGGGGCAAGGGTTTTTGTGGGGCGGGCTCAAGCCCGCTACCAACGTCCGCGAAATCCAAGGCGGGCCGGGGGGCCTACGCGGCGAACCCCGCCTCGCGCAGGCGCCGCAGCTGGTCGCGCACCGCGGCGGCGTCCTCGAACTCGAGGTCGCGGGCGTGCTTGTACATCTTCTGCTCCAGCGCCTTGATCCGCGCTGCGAACTGCGCGGGGCTGAGCGCGGCGTACTCGGCCGCCTCCTCCGCCACCTTGCGCGCCCTGCCCTTGGCCTTGAGCGCATCGGGATCGACGCGGGCGCCTTCCATGATGTCGACGATCGGCTTGGCGACCGATTTCGGCGTGATGCCGTGAATCTGGTTGTACTCGACCTGTTTGTGCCGGCGGCGGTCGGTTTCATCGATCGCGGCCTGCATCGATTTCGTCACCCGATCCGCGTACAGGATCGCCTTGCCGCGCAGGTTGCGCGCGGCGCGGCCGATGGTCTGGATCAATGACCCGGTCGAACGCAGGAAGCCCTCCTTGTCGGCATCGAGGATCGCCACCAGCGACACCTCCGGCATGTCCAGGCCTTCGCGCAGCAGGTTGATGCCGACCAGCACGTCGAACACGCCCTTGCGCAGGTCGCGGATGATCTCCACGCGCTCCACCGTGTCGATGTCGGAGTGCAGGTAACGCACGCGGACGCCGTGCTCGCCGAGGTATTCGGTGAGGTTCTCGGCCATGCGCTTGGTCAGCGTTGTGATCAGCACGCGGTCGCCCATCGCGACGCGCTCGTGGATCTCGCCGAGCACGTCGTCGACCTGGGTGGCGACCGGGCGGATCTCGACCTGCGGATCGATCAGGCCGGTCGGGCGCACCACCAGTTCGGTGATCTGCCCCTCGGAATGCTTCAACTCGTACGGACCGGGCGTAGCCGAGACGAAGATCGCGCGCGGCGAACGGCCTTCCCATTCCTCGAATTTCAACGGCCGGTTATCCAGCGCCGACGGCATGCGGAAACCGAATTCGACCAGCGTCTCCTTGCGCGAGCGGTCGCCCTTGTACATGGCGCCGACCTGCGGGACGGTGACGTGCGATTCGTCGACCACCAGCAGCGCGTCGGGCGGCAGGTAGTCGAACAGGCACGGTGGCGGCTCGCCGGGCATGTGCCCGGTGAGGTGACGGCTGTAGTTCTCGATGCCGTTGCAGTAGCCGACTTCGGCCAGCATCTCCAGGTCGAACTGGGTGCGTTGCGCCAGGCGTTGCGCTTCGACCAGCTTGTTCTGCGCGTACAGCTGCTCCAGGCGCTCGCGCAGCTCGTCCTTGATCGCGGTGATCGCGTCCAGCACGGTGCGGCGCGAGGTAACGTAGTGCGAACCGGGGTAGATCGTGTAGCGCGGCAGCTTGCGCAGCGTCTCGCCGGTGAGCGGATCGAACATGGTGAGGTTCTCGATCTCGCCGTCGAACAGCTCGATGCGCAGCGCCTCGGCATCGCTTTCCGCCGGGTGCACGTCGATCACCTCGCCGCGCACGCGGTAGGTCGCGCGGCGCAGCTCGGTGTCGTTGCGGGTGTACTGCATCTCGGTGAGGCGGCGGATCAGCTCGCGCTGTTCGATGCGCTCGCCACGCACCATGTGCAGCACCATCTTGAAGTATTCGTTCGGGTCGCCCAGGCCGTAGATCGCGGAGACCGTGCAGACGATGATCGCGTCCTTGCGCTCCAGCAGCGCCTTGGTCGCCGACAGGCGCATCTGCTCGATGTGCTCGTTCACCGAGCTGTCCTTCTCGATGTAGGTATCGGAGGACGGGACGTAGGCTTCCGGCTGGTAGTAATCGTAATAGCTGACGAAGTATTCGACCGCGTTGTGCGGGAAAAACGCCTTGAACTCGCCGTACAGCTGCGCCGCCAGCGTCTTGTTGGGCGCCATCACGATGGTCGGCTTCTGCACCCGTTCCACGACGTTGGCGATGGTGTAGGTCTTGCCGGAGCCGGTGACGCCCAGCAGGGTCTGGTGCGCCAGGCCGTTCTCGAAGCCGGCCACCAGTTTCTCGATGGCCGGCGGCTGATCGCCGGACGGCTTGTATGGCGCAACCAACTGGAAGCCGGCCGGATGGATGAGTTCGTTCATGAGCCTGCGGGGGAGAAGGCAATCGCTGAGTGTAGCCAGTCCCGGAGATGAGGGCGGGTGCGGACTTTTCCTACCCGCAACCGCGCGGCGCGCCGACTGCAGAGGGTGAACGGGTCAGCGAGGATGCCGGCGTTCCAGGACCGGAGCCCCGAGATGCCCTACCCCGTGAAAGGATTCACCCTGATCGAAGCACTCGTCGTGATGACCGTCGGCACGATCCTGCTGGCGGTCGCCGTACCGGCGCTATCGCATGCGAAGGCGGCGGCGAGCTCCGGCTCGGTACGGGCGGAGCTGGCCGCCAGCCTGCTCGACGCCGTGAACCACTCGGCCATCGCCGGCACCGAAGTGGTCGTCTGCCCGCGATCCGCCTCCGGGCAATGCACCGGAACCCCCGTCTGGGACGGCGGCTGGATGGTCTACGCCGACATCAATGGCGACCGCGTCCACGATCCCAACGAAACCCTGCTGGTGCAGACCGGACCGATCGACGCATCCGTCCACCTGCGCTCGACGTCCGGCCGGACGCGACTGATCTTCCAGCCCAACGGCGGCAACGCCGGCTCGAACGTCACCTTCACCCTGTGCGACTCCCGCGGCACGGGCCACGCGGTGACCCTGGTGCTGTCGAACGCGGGGCAGCTGCGGAGCGGCAGCCCGACACCGGAGGCCGCTAGGGCCTGCGTATACGGCAGCTAGCGCGGAGCCCGGAAAAACAAAGGGCCCGCCGAAGCGGACCCTTTGCGTTCAATCTGGCGCCCGAAGTTGGACTCGAACCAACGACCCCCTGATTAACAGTCAAGTGCTCTAACCGGCTGAGCTATTCGGGCGGGGCGCGTATTGTGCGATGCCGACTTCAGGACGTCAACCGATCGATCAGTTCTCCCAAGGCTTGTTCCATGCGGACACGGACATCGTCCAAGTGCCCCTGACCTTGTCGACCGTACAAGACTGTACCGTCGCCCCGGTCACGCTCCCTTGCGAGGTGAACTGCACCTGGAATACGGCATCCGCGCTGGCATTACTGAAGGCAATCGTCGTGGTCTCCGAAGTCTTGCCATCGGTCGTCCCGTTCGCGGGCGCCGGCATCGACGTGCCTACGCTGCCCGTACCGGCCACAACCGTCACGGAAGTGACTCCGAGGTTGTTCAGATACGGCACGCTGACGGCCAGGGTTGCCGGAGGCGACTGGTTCGCCAGGTTCGTGCAGCTCGCAGTCGACAGCGTCGACGTGGTTGTTCCTTCGGTCCAGTAGTTCTGCAGGGTGAACGATCCGGACATGGGTGCCGTGGTCGCGTTCGTCCTGCAACGGATGTCTCCGGTGGCCGGCGTAGTACAGTCGTCCACATCGGTTCCCAAGGCGTACTTTGCGGACTTGTTGATACCAGTGCCGCTAACGCGCAGGTAGAAACTCAGGCCATCGTTCCCGGCACCCTGGCCAACCTCGAACGCCTGCGCGTCATCCAGCATCGCCGTGTCGTCCAGCGGGTCCACACCGAACTCCTCCCTGTCGTAGACGTCCGGCGTGCCATCGTTGTTGGTGTCGGCAGCCAGCGCATACACCGCCAGGCCCGAGTTGGACGTCCGCGTGTAGCCGGTATTGAGGCTCTCGCCTTCCGCGATGCCCTTGGTACGGCCACCGAACGGCTCCGACGGATTGCTGCTCATCAGGTTGCTGGTGTTCACCTGAAGGACATCCTCATCCTCCGCCAGCCACTTCGCGATCTCGGTCATGTTGATCGTGGTGAAGGGAAGGTACGGCAGGATGCAGTCGTACTTGGGCTTGGACGGCGGGCAGGCGCCATCGTCGTCGTTGTCCGCCAGGATGTCCTTGATGCGCTTGCGGGCATCGGCTTCCAAGTAGTCCACGTACAGCCCGCGACCGTGCAGGTAGCGCCAATCGTTGTTGACGTTCGGCGTTTCCACCACGATCGGATCGGCATTCAACCCGCGCGCATCATCGTCGAACAACGTGTCGGCGTTCGTGGGCGCTGTGCCCGAATCGGTTGCGAGCGTCGTCTGGTAGCCAGCCGAGTAGTCCTTCACGAAAGTACTGTAGGCATCCTTCGCCGCGGTTGTAGGCACGCCGGACTTCGCGTCCACGCTGGATACCGGCGTCGTCTCGAGCAGGCCGAAGTGCCGCGAATAGGTGTCCGCAGCCACGCGCCAGAAACCGTCGACGCGGATCACCCGGCACGCCTGAATGTAACTGGTCGTCGAGGCCACATAAGCACCCATGCTGTTGCGTGAATACTTCTCCGCCCCAGTGCTCTCGTTTGCGTCCGTGTTTATCCTGCGCTCTGGGTCGTATTTCGCGACAGCGTTGTCCGGGTCGGCGGCCGAACGAGCGACACCATCGTGGTGGTCGCGACAGCACTGCGTGCACAAGTCGCTCTGCACGACACCGCTGGTTGGCCCCGACCTCACCGCCTGACCAGGGGCAACGGTACTGGAAGGTGTTGGGACATAGACGTCATAGCGTTCGCCCGTCCAGATCGCCGGCCACTGCGCCGTGTAGTAGATGGAGTTGGTATCGGTTTCACCCGACCCCATGGAGCACTTGCATCGCACCAGCTCGTTTTCGAACCGCTTCTGGATGAGCGAGCTGCCATCCCCACCGGGGATGTAGTTCAGCACGTTGAAACGGGTGCCGACGATGCGCTGGTTGCGACCGTCTTCCTTGAGTTCCGGCTTCGGATTGGAGGCCGCCGATGAGGAGCCGTCGCCCAGCGCCACCGGGATCATGCCCGCGGTGACCGGATTGTCCTGGCGCACGATGGGGGCGCCGCCGCCGCTTGTATCGGAATCAGGCGGCACCATCAGGTTGCTCACCATGCCCAGCGGGCTGATGTCGGATACGCTACGGAGGGAATGACTGGTGCCGTTTGAATCGGTCCAGACGGCGGTCAGCCGGACCCGCTTGAACTGCGCCGCGTTCGGATCCGAAACCGCACCGGTTTCCGCAAATGTCGTATCGCCAGACCAGGTTTGCACGGCCTGCGTGACACTCAGCGCACCGATACTCGCGTCTGAGCACACAGAGGCAGGCACCCAATCCGGGGGCGTTGTCGTCGCGCAGCTGTCACTGCCGGCGACAATGCTGTCGTAAGGACCATTGCGGAGGAATTCCATCCGCCCAGCCACGACCGCGGCAACGCGGCCGCGCACCTTGGCTTCCGCAGAGGCCTTGGTCAGACTGCCTTGCAAGGCTGTCAATGCCAGCAAGCCGGTAGCGAGCACGACAACCGCGATCAGGATTTCGATCAGGCTGAAGCCCTTGTTCCGGACCCGAAATGAACGATGATGGGTCATGTCGATCACCTGATTAGAAGGAAACCCGGTCGGTCCACGCACCCGGCAGGCTTGCCGGGGTCAGGCCCTGCTGCTCGTTCAATCGGCGCAGCACCGTTGCATCGCTGATGACCGCGGATGTGCCGTTGGCCTTCATCTGGCCCTGCAGCACCAAGGCCCCGTAGATGGCCGCGCCAGCGTTCATCTGCAGGATGCAGTTGCTCGGGCATCCACCGGTGCCGCTGCCGCCCGTCGCCGGGTTCAGGGCCGTCGCGGTTGAGCGCACAAAGACCATGCCGAACACCACGCCCTGGATGCTTACTGGGCCGTCCAGCACCAGGATCACTGGATTCTCGGCCGTGCCGACCTGCTTGCCTGATCCGATGTCACATCCGGTCTGACACCAGATGATGCCCTTGGCATCGGCATTGGAATTCGGCGCGCTGGTGTTGAACAGCGAGTTGCTACCGAGCTTCCCGGTGCGCACCAGCGTCTGGTTCGCGGTCAGCGGGATGATCTTGTCGGCGTTGGCATACAGATAGGCCTCGTCCGGACCAACGCTGGCCGTAACGCCGTTGTCCGGGTTCGTATAGGACACGCTCGGAAGTTTGGTCTCAGCGAAGCAATCGCTATTGCCATCGCTCCAGACCTTCACCCCAAACAGGAACTGGAAAAGATCCTTGGGGAACTCACAGGTGGGATAGGAGTTCGCATCGGCACGCACGTTCCAATTGGCCCCAGTGCCGCGTACCAAGGACGAGCCTTCGACGTCAAGAATATCCATGCCCTCGGCCTGCACATTGCCGCTGGAGTCGTAGCTGATGGAATTGGGAGCACCGTTCGCGTCGCACTTGCACTCGTCGCAACGGATCGTGCCTTGGTAAGGCGTGGGCGTCACGCTTCCTTGGGTGTAGCGAAAAAACTCGTCCGCATAGCACGTATTGGTAGTGCCCGTCTTGGCAACATTGAGTCGCGACCAGATCGACACCGGCACGCCGGCGCCGCCCGAGTTGGGATTGGTGACGACCTGGAGGCCACCCGTGATGTCGATGCTTCCCGAAGCCGTGATCGGGGGCTTGCCCAAGGGATTGTTGAGCTTGGGATACTGACCCAGCGTCTGGATGAGCGTGGCGCTGGCGGACTCACCTGGAATCTTGGCGACGCTGACGAACGTGACGATCCGCAGCGTGGTGGTTGTAGCGCCAGTGCCGTTTCCGCACTGCAACGGGGTCGTGGCCGGCGCCGCTGGATCGGGGCGCTCGACGAAACACATGAGCGGCGCAACACCATATGCGACCGTGCCGCCATCGCCCGACGCGGAAATCTTGGAGCTGGTCGGGAGGGCCAGCATGTAATTGGCGAGTTCCGGTGCCAGACCGGTGATCGTGTGGCTTGTCTGCTTCAGCTTGTACAACGTGGCTCGACGCGCGGTATCCGCCGTTCCATCGCCATCGGTGTCGATCAGCGCGTCGCTTACGGCACCGCAGGGGAAAAGGTCATCGTCCGCGTCGCACTTCTCCCATGTGCCCGGATCGGGCTCCAGCATCTCGGTATTCTGGTGCATCAGATACTCGAAGCCTTGCGCCAAGCCCGCCTCGGCCACGTCGTTGACCGCTTTTGCGCGAATGTCGTTGCCAGTGCTGCGCTGCTCGAACACGCCGACGTTCAACGCGGCGAACGTCATTATTGCGGCGAGCAGCAACAACAGTATCGCCACCAGCAGGGCCGATCCTGATTCGCGACCGCGAGGAATCAGACGGGATTGATCCATGTTCATTCTGGGTACTCCTGAATCCTGCCGTCAGGTGCCGTCGCCGAGCGAACGGACGAAAATGGCTTGGCGCATCGTGCGGGTGATGCCCTCGCTGCCACTGCCAACCGTGCCCGTTATCGTGATGTCGTACTGGCGGGTGGTGGTGGAACTGGACGAGGGGCTGATCGTGAAGCTGGTGATCGCAATCTGATCCGAGCCGAGCGGCACGCCAGTGGACGCGCAGGTCGCATTGGCTTGTGTGGAAGCCGCGGTGAGCACCAGGCGATTGGTTGCCGTATCCCTGCGGATGCTCCTCCAGTTGCCACCCACGCCCCCTTGGTATGCATATCGGAGACACCCGGCAGTGGCGGTATTCACTACGTACAGCTGGCTTCCGGTCGCCTGCGTCGCTTCCGTCAAGGGATCGACGACACCGCGCGCGCGCTTGAAGTCGTTCGCCACCACGGCGAGTGTCGCGCGCAGCTCCTGGGTAAGCCGGGTCGCGCGCAGCGTCTGGTTGTTCGCCCGGATCATCGCCAGCACGAGGGCAATCACCGCACCAACCACAATCAGGCCCAGCACCATGGCCACCATCAGCTCGACCAGGCTGAAGCCTCGGGAGCCGGAACCGGTGGATCGCTTCATCAATTTGGTCCTCGTCAACTGCATGAGGGAACCCCGGCCATGGCGGGCGAGCCACTAGGCACGCATACGGTCGCTTGCCCCAACGGCCGAATGATGACTCGCGCCGTGTAGGTGCCACTTGGCGATGACAGGTTCACGGTCTGCTCTGCCACGGGACTGATCAGACCAAGATTGCCGTCGAAGACCAAAGCCGTCGTCGTGCCGGAGATGGCGACATTGGCATGTTTGCCGGGTGGAACCAGCAGGGTCTCGCCGCCGACCGAGCAGGCCGGCGATGAAGCGGTGCAGTCGCACGCCGAGGCGCTGCCGGCGGCATTGCCTCCGGTTGGCGCGGACGCGGCATTGGCCCCCATGCACCAGCCCGCTGCGGTGGAACCGAAGGACACGTTCACGTCGCGGTCCAGCTTGACGGCACCCGCCCTTGCACTGGACATCACGCTCACCAGGTCGTCCGTTGCCGCACGGAGGCGATAACGGTCGATCATGTCCCGGTAGGAAGGCGCGGCCATCACGGCCAAGATGGCCACGATGGCCACAACCACCATGAGTTCGATCAGCGTGAATCCGCTGGAGTTCCTTGCGTGCACGACATCCCCTCGCGCTTGGTCGAATTGGACTCTAGAAAGCAGGGTCCGCAGGGGCAAGCCTTGCCGGACGAATGGTCACCCAAGGGCGATGGGCGCGCCCAAGGTCCATTGGAAAGCCGACGACCGGTGCTACGATCTGCCATCGCAACCGGGGGATGGGCCATGCGCGTGCAACGCGGTTTTACGCTGATCGAACTCATGATCGTCGTTATGGTGATCGCCATCCTGGCGGCCATCGCGATCCCGAACTATCTGGAACAGAGCAAGAAAGGCCGGCGCGCGGATGCGGTGCGCGCGGTTGGGGAGTACCAACTGGAAATGGAGCGCTGGCGTGCGGAGTGCTACACGTATGCAGAAGTGAACACGTGCAAGGACACCGACGGGGATGGAACGGTAGAGACCGGCGAGAGAGGTTATCCGTCAGCGCCGACCTCTAGCTTCTATAGCATCCCTAGCGGCGGCCTCACTGCATCGGAAACCGCCTACAGCATCACACTCCAGCCCTCCGGCAAACAGGCCGGCGATCGCTGCGGAAATCTCGTAGGGAACAATACCAACAAGCAGAAGCCCGCGTGGTCCGTGGCTAGCTGCAACCAATAATGCGGAGGGTGGCCGCTCAGGCCACCACCCGATAACAGGGTTTGTACTCGCCCGCGATCTTCATCCGGCGCTGCTCGACGAAGGCCCGCAGCAGCGCATCCAGCGAATGCATGAAATCCGCGTCGCCGTGGATTTCGAACGGGCCGTGCTCCTCGATGCGGCGCATGCCGTCTTCCTTCACGTTGCCGGCGACGATGCCGGAGAACGCGCGACGCAGGTCCGCGGCCAGTTCGTGGGCCTTGCGGCCCCGGTGCAGGTCCAACGCCGCCATCGCCTCGTGGGTGGGGATGAAGGGGCGCTGGAACGCTTCCGGGATCTCGATCGACCAGTTGAAGAAGAACGAATCCTTCTGCGCGATGCGGTGCTCGCGCACCTTGCGGATGCCGATCGTCATCCGCTTGGCCACTTCGGCGCTGTCGCCGGTGATGATCTGGTAGCGACGCGTCGCTTCCTCGCCCAGGGTGAGGCGGATGAAGCGATCGATCTGTTCGAAATACGGCGCTGAGGTGCTCGGGCCGGTGAAGATCAGCGGGAACGGCAGGTCCGCGTTTTCCTCGCGCAGCAGGATGCCCAGCAGGTAGAGGATCTCTTCGGCCGTGCCCACGCCGCCCGGGAAGACGATGATGCCGTGCCCCAGCCGCACGAACGCCTCCAGGCGCTTCTCGATGTCCGGCATGATCACCAGGTGATTGACGATCGGGTTGGGCGATTCGGCGGCAATGATCCCCGGCTCGGTGATACCGATGTAACGCGTGTTGCGCCTGCGCTGCTTGGCGTGCGCGATGGTCGCGCCCTTCATCGGCCCCTTCATTGCACCCGGGCCGCAGCCGGTACAGATGTCCAAGCCGCGCAGGCCCAGCTCGTAGCCGACCTGCTTGGTGTAGACGTATTCCTCGCGCGAAATCGAATGGCCGCCCCAGCACACGACCAGGTTCGGATCCGCCGGGCGCAGCAGGCGCGCGTTGCGCAGCAGGCCGAACACCGAGTCGGTGATGCCCTCGCTGGTCTGCAGGTCCCTGCCCGCCTCTTCACCCAGTTCGATCGCGATGTAGGCCAGATCGCGGACCGCGGCGAACAGCAGGTCGGCGACGCCGTGGATGATCTCGCCGTCCACGAACGCCATGGCAGGCGCGTTGCGCAGGTCGATGCGCACGCCGCGATCCTGCTGCTGCACTTCGATGTCGAAGTCGGGGTAGAGCTCACGCGCCGCGCGCGGGTCGTCGGAAGCGCTGCCGCTGGTCAGCACCGCGAGGGCGCAGCGACGCAGCAGGTCGTGCATGCCGCCCGCGGAGGCATCGCGCAGGCGCGCCACTTCGGTGCGTGACAGGACATCCAGGCCACCGCGGGGATAGATGTGAGTATTGACCGTCGGCAGACGGGTATTGATCGCTTCGATGCTGGCCTTCATGTCTCTTCTCTGTCTCTTCGTGCCTTCGACGACGACTCTAGCGCAGCGGCGCCCACAAAAAAACGGCCGGGTTTCCCCGGCCGTTTTCACACCATCAAGGCCGATGCATCAGAAGTCGACGCGGAAACCGACCTGCGCGGCCCAGCGCGATTCGAAATTGCGCGTCGACAGGCCCGGGTTGCGCACCGCCCCCGTCGACTCGTTGACGTAGTTGCTGACGTTGTAGATGTACTGACCCTGCGCGTTGACACCGGCGTAGTCCGCAATGCGCATGTCATACGGGAAGATTGCTTCGTCAACCTGGCCCCACTTCTTGTTCAGCAGGTTGCCGAAGTTCTCGATGTCGAGGAACACCTGCGCCTTCGCGTCGCCGAAGCCCAGCGGGACGTCCTGGGTGAAGCGGAGGTCGATGATGTTGCGCCACGGGCTCGTGCCCAGATTGCGCTCGGCCACGCGGCCACGGCTACCCTGCAGGTCCGGCGTGTTGGCGATGAATGCCCAGAACGCCGCCTGGTCCGCCGCCGTCGAGTTGGCCGTGAACGCGACATCGCCCGGACCCGACGGCACGTAGAACAGGTCGTTGCGCGGGTTGCTGGCCGAACCGCCGCCGATGCCGTCGCCGTTCGCATCGTTGTTGAACACGTAGCTGAAGGGACGGCCGTAACGGCCTTCATAGAACATCGAAGCCTTGAACGGGGCCTTGCTTCCGAAGAAGTCCCAACGCTTGCTCATCGCAAACGTCAGGCGGTCGGAGATCTCGTAGTTCGAGCGTCCGTCCTCGTCTTCGTTCGGATTGAAGACGATGCGATTCTGCCAGGTCGACAGCGCCACCGACGAGGTACCCGGGCTCACTTCATTGGAGCGGCCGAAGGTATACGCGAGCTTGGCGTACCAGCCGCGTTCCCAAGGCTTTTCCAGCGAGACGGTGAAGTTTTCGGAATGGCCCTTGTCGGTATTCTCGAGCACGATCGCGTCGGTATAACGGCAGGTATTGCTCGAAGGCAGCTTCACGCAATTCGCGCGGGCGGCACCCGAACCCGCCACCGGGTTGGCCCAGAACTGCTGACGGCCGTCCGGCAGCTCACCCGTCGGCGCACCGAGTGCGTAGTTGACGTACCTGACGCCCTTGTCGACCTTGGTGAGCAGGAGCTCAGCGCCAGCGACCAAGCCCCACCACGGCAATTCCTTGTCGACAGCCAGGTTGGTCTTCCACACGGTGGGCTGCTTGAAGTCGTCCGCCATGGCGTTGACGAGCTGCTGCGCACCCGCCGTGGCCGGAACGAACGTGCCATCCAGGTCGACGCCCGAACCATTGCGGATGTCGTACGAGTTCACCAGAACGCCCGGGTTGGAGAAGCTGTTGGACAGCCACACGCCCGGTGCCGAACCGGCGAACAGGCCGAAACCACCGCGGAACTGGGTCTTCAGGTCATCGCCGATGCTGTAGTTGAAGCCGAGGCGCGGCTGCACCGTCCACTCGCCATCGGGGGTGTTGCGGTTGTCGATGCCGAAATCGCTGCGGAACTGTGCGTTTTCGGCCGGGGTGCCGCCCACCTGGGTCTGATCGGCACGCAGGCCGTAGGTCAGCGTCAGCTGGTCGTTGACCGTCCAGGTGTCCTGCAGGAACAGGCCGATGTTGCCCACGTCGAACTGGGATGCGACATCGCCGAGGTTGCCGGAGCGGGATGCCTGGAAGCGGTAGCGCGACCAGTTGCCCTGCTCGAAGGCGGCAAGCGAATCGAACTCGTAGGTGCCGACGGAATCCTGCAGGAACAGGTTGTAGATGTCCGAGCTTTCATAGTCGGCACCGGCCTTGAGCTCATGGTCGCCGAGGTAGTAGCTGCCGGCGAAGAAGCCGGTCCAGGTATCCACCGCGAGTTCGTTGGCCTGGCGCGAACGCTCTTGGCCGAACACCACGGATGCCGTGCCGCCCGTCGCCGAGCCGGTGGAGAAGTTCACCGTGACCTGCGGGAAGTTCGAGAACGCCTGCGGGGTCGAGCGGTACTCGGAGTACGAGACGTTGGCTTCGGTCGAGAAGTTGGGGGTCCAATCGCTGTACAGCATGGCTGCCCAGTTCTCGAACCCGACGTTCTCGGAATACCAGTTGCTGTTGGCCTGCAGCGTCGACGTGCTGGTGCTCAGGCGCAGGACCGAGCCTTCGGTCTTGTTGTAACGGAAGGCGGCGCGCTGCGTGTCACTGATGTTCCAGTCGATCTTCGCGATCCACTTCTCATCCTGGTTGGTGAACTCGCTCACCGGGTCGAACGAACCGACATTGGAGGCGCCGAAGCCGGCAGCAGCCGCCGTCAGGCGGTCCAGCTCAGCCTGGGTGATTCGCAGTTCGTTCGCGGCACCGGAGCCGGTCACGCCGGTGTCCGGCGTCGGCGACTGCCGCTCGAACTTCTCGTAACCCGCGAAGAAGAACAGGCGATCCTTGATCAGCGGACCACCGACGTACGCACCCCAGGTCGTCTCGTCCTTGAAGGGGGCGGCGCGCTTGGCGTTACCCACCCAGTCGCCGATCATGTCGTCGTCGCGATAGATGCCGTACACCGAACCATGGAAGTCGTTGGTACCCGACTTGGTCACGGCGTTGATGTTGGCACCAACGAAGTCGCCCTGGGTCACGTCATAGTTGGAGACGCCGACGTTGAACTCCTGAATCCAGTCGATGACGATCGGCTGGTTCAGCGCCGGAACGCCGGAGTCGTTCAGGCCGAAATTGTCGTTCGACGGAACACCGTCGACACGGATGTTGTTGTAGCGGTTGTTCTGACCGGCCGCGGCGATGCCACCGCGTTCCTTGTCGACCTGCACGATGCGCGGGTCGAGGCGCACGTAATCCTCGAGCGAACGGCGGACCGACGGCAGCGCCTCGATTTCCTGGCGCGTCACGATGGTCTGGGCACCCGTGCTGTCGGGCGAAAACACCAGCGAGCCCTTGGCGCCGGTGACGACGACGCTGGCGAGGTCCGTGGCTTCGGCGCTGGAAGCAGCCGCGACACCGAGCTGCGCGTCGACCGTGTTGGTGACATCGAGCTGCAGGAACACGTTCTCTTCGGTATCCGTGCCCACACCGTCCTTGCTCACTTCAACCGTGTAGGGACCACCAACGCGCAGGCCACGTGCGGTGTAACGGCCGTTCGCATCCGTGGTGACCCGGTTGGTGGTACCCGACGCGGTATGGGTGATGGTGACCTCGGCGCCCGCGACGGGCTTGCCGTCGGCACCGACAACGCGGCCACCGATACCGGCGGAGGTGCTCTGCGCAAATGCCGGAGCGGTGGCAAGGACAGCAAGCAGGCCGAGCGTGAGCTTCGACATGCGGACGCGGTTCGAATGAGTCATGTTTTGGATGCCTCGAAGGATTCGGAATTTGAAAACAGCGACAAACGGCGACGGGCCCGTATCCGGCCGGCCTCATGGCGAAAACTTATTTGGAGCCCCTTGACCCAGCCGAGCTTGGCTGGGTTAACGCCAGTTTAACCCATACTATGGCGGATAGATGTCAATTTCTTGACCGCTGCCACAGTCTCGCGCGCCCCTTCCGGCGCGGGGCTCAGGGGGCCGGTGCGATCTGCAGGTAGGTGCCCAGGCCGTCCAGGAACATCTGGACAGAGATGGCCACCAGGAGCATGCCCATCAGGCGCTCGACGGCGGTGAGCACGCGGGTGCCGAGCCACTTGTAGAGGTAGGTGGCGCTGAAAAGGATGGCCGCGGTGGCGCCCCAGGCCAACAGGAGCGCCAGGCTCCAGTCCGCCAGCCGCCCCGGCTCGTTGCTGCCCATCAGCATCACTGCCGCCATGCCCGAAGGGCCGGCGACCAGGGGGATAGCCATGGGCACGATGAAGGGTTCGCCGTCCGGCAATTCGCCCATCAGCCCTTCCGGCGGCGGGAAGATCATCCGGATGCCGATCAGGAACAGGACGATGCCGCCGGCGATCGATACGGATTCCTGGCGCAGGTGCATCAGCTCCAGCGCGTACTTGCCGCCCCACAGGAACACCATCAGCACGCCCAGGGCGATGGTGAGCTCGCGGGCCAGCACGAACCGCTGCCGCTTCGCGGGCAGGCCGCGCAACAGGCTGAGGAACACCGGAATGTTGCCCAGCGGATCCAGGATCAGGAACAGCAGCAGGGCGGCGGAAGCGATCGTCATCGGTGCGTTCGGACGCGCGGGGTCTACTCGGTGGGCGCCCAGATCTGCCCGCGATGGGCCGAACCGGCAGCGGACAGCAGGGTAACGCAGGATTGCGCGGCGGCTTCCGGGTCCTTCGCGATCCGGTCGCTCTCTTCCACATAGGCCTTGGCGCGCAGCGGCGTGCGCAGCGGACCCGGCTGCAGGCCGGACACGCGGATCTTCGAGTTGGCCAGTTCGCCCTGGAGCATGCCGACCATGCCGGCCAGCGCGTGCTGGGCCAGCCCGTAGCCGCCCCAGTAGGCCTGCCCCACGCGCGCCAGGTCATCCAGCACTAAGACCACGGCGGCGTCGTCGGCCTTGGCGAGCAGCGGGATGCACGCCTGCGTGAGCCACCAGCGCGCCGTGAGGTTGACGTGGATCGCGCGCGCGAAGGCGGCGGGATCGGTCTGCAGCAGCGGGGTCAGTCCCGGGAAGTTGGCGGCGCAATGCAGCACGCCGTCCAGGCGTCCCAGTTCCGTTTCGATCCGCTGCGCCAGTTCGGCGTAGTCGTCGGCCGAGGCGCCTTCGAGGTCAAGCGGATACAGCAGCGGTTCCGCACCGGCGGCCGCGACGGCGTCGTACACGCGGTTCAAGCGCGGAACCTTGCGCCCAAGCAGGACCACGGTGGCGCCCGCGCGCGCGCAGCCGACGCTCGCGGCGGTGCCGAGCCCCCCATGCGCGCCGGTGACCAGCACCACGCGATCTTGCAGGACCGGCTCGGTCGCCGGCGCGGACGCGGGACTCACTGCTGTTGGGCTTCGCTGATCATGCGGGCCAGTTCGCCCGATTCGAACAGCTCTAGGGTGATGTCGCAGCCGCCGATCAGCTCGCCGTTGATGAAGAGCTGCGGGAACGTCGGCCAGTTGGAATAGCGCGGCAGGTTGGCGCGCACTTCCGGATCCTCGAGCACGTTGATGGTGTGCAGTTGGTTCGCACCGGCGGCCTTCAGCGCCTGCACGGTGCGGCTGGAGAACCCGCACATGGGGAACTGCGCGGTGCCCTTCATGAAAAGGACGATCGGATGGCCCTCGACTTCGGCCTGGATCCGCTCAATGACAGACATGGACAACTCCTGCTGGGTGGCTGCGGCGACGCCACTGGAATGGCGCGTCTCCGGTAGGTGGGGACCGGGCAGCTGAACGTGGGGATACAATGCGTATTGTAGAAGCTTTCGCCCCGCCCCCGCCCGCTGTTCCGTGCCGGCGCGGCGACGCTCCCCTCCACACGCCAGCCAAGGAGCCAGCCAATGGCCATCGAATTGCCCGCCCTGCCCTACGACCGTGCCGCGCTCGAACCGCACATCTCGGCCGAGACGATTGACTTCCACTACGGCAAGCACCACCAGACGTACGTGACCAACCTCAACAACATGATCGCGGGCACCGAGTTCGCCGACATGTCGCTTGAGGACATCATCCGCAAGTCGCAGGGCGGCATGTTCAACAACGCCGCGCAGGTGTGGAACCACACGTTCTACTGGAACTGCCTGAAGCCGGCATCCGGTTCGAACCCGGGCGGCGGCGAGCCGACCGGCAAGCTGGCCGAAGCCATCAACAAGGCCTTCGGCGATTTCGCCAAGTTCAAGGAAGAGTTCACCAAGGTATCGGTCGGCACCTTCGGCTCCGGCTGGGGCTGGCTGGTGCAGCGCCCGGACGGCTCGCTGGCCCTGGTGAGCACCTCCAACGCCGCCACGCCGCTGACCGGCGAGGACAAGGCGCTGCTGACCTGCGACGTGTGGGAACATGCCTACTACATCGACTACCGCAACGCCCGCCCGAAGTACCTCGAGGCGTTCTGGAGCCTGGTCAACTGGGATTTCGTCGCGTCGAACATGCGCTGATCGACGCGCGCCACGCATCGCACCAACAGATCGGCGGCCGGGGCAACCCGGCCGTCCTGCTTTCGGCAGCCCGTTTGCCGAATCTGACCTTTGGCACCTAGCCACGCCGCGCCGAGCGCCTAAGCTGCCGCGAACCTCCCGAGGAACCCAGCCATGGCCGCATCGGCCCTGCCCGCCCTGCTCCCCTACGCGATGACCGCCGGCATCGGCCTGATGTACTACCGCCGGATCCGGCGCCAGTTCGGACGCCAGCCCTGGCAGCCCAGGCGCACGATGGTACGGATGGCGCTGCTGGCACTGGTGCTGGCCTCGCTGGTCCTGGCAGGCGTGTTCGTGCCGGGCGCGGCACCGGCGGTCGCCGCGGGCACCGCGGCCGGGTTGCTGCTGGGTGTGTACGGCATGTCGCTGACCCGGGTCGACCTGGTCGACGGCCAGCGCAGCTACGTGCCCAATCCCTGGATCGGCGGTGCGCTGTCGCTGCTGCTGGTCGGGCGGCTCGCATGGCGTCTCCTGCACGGCGGCCTGATGGCCGCGCAACCGCCTGCGACCGGTGCCAGCCCCCTGACGCTGGGGCTGGCGGCGACGCTTATCGGCTACTACCTGAGCTACTCGATCGTGTTGACGCTGCGGATGCGGCGGCTGGCGTCCTAGCCGCCGCCATCGCACCTGCCGCGGATGAAGAAACGGCCGGACATGCCGGCCGTTTCCATGCGCGTTGCGACGCGATCATCCCCGCAACGAAGCGATCACCGGCGCGACCTGCGCCTCGCGTCCCAAGGCCACACCGACACGCTCCAGTGTGGCCGCCAGGTCGGCGGCGGAATCCGCACGCAGGGTCGCGTGCCCCACCTTGCGTCCGCTGCGCGGCTCCTTGCCGTAGTCGTGCCAATGCCCACCGGCTTCGGCCAGCACCGCATTCGCGTCGGGCATCGCCCCGATCCAGTTGAGCATGCACGCCATGCCCACCATGCGGGTGTCGCCCAGGGGCAGGCCGAGCACGGCGCGCAGGTGGTTCTGGAACTGCGAGGTCTCGCTGCCCTCGATCGTCCAGTGACCCGAGTTGTGCACGCGCGGCGCCAGTTCGTTGGCGAGCAGCACGCCGTCGCGGCAGAACAGCTCCAGCGCGAACACGCCAACGTAGTCGAGCGCTTCGGCCAGCTTCTTCGCATGCGCGAAGGCGGTCTGCGCCAGCGCCGCGTCGACCTTCGCCGGCGCAAGGCTCGCCGAAAGCACGCCGTCGACATGCCAGTTCTCGGTCAGCGGCCAGGTGCGGAACTCGCCATCGCGACCGCGCACGGCGACGACGCTGAGCTCGCGTTCGAAGGCGACGAAGCCCTCGAGAATCAGGCCGACCGTGACGGCCTGGGCACCCAGCGCCTCCCACGCGGCCGCGGCATCGGCCGGGGTCTTGATGCGGAACTGGCCCTTGCCGTCGTAGCCCAGGCGCCGGGTCTTGAGGATGCAGGGCGTGCCGAGCTTCGCGATCGCGTTGTCGAGGTCCTCGCGCGTCGCGATCGCGGCGAACTCCGGCACCGGAATGTCCAATTCGCGGAACAGCGTCTTTTCCGCCAGGCGATCCTGCGCGATGGCCAGGGCGCGCGGCTGCGGGAACACGGGGACGCGGTCGGCGAGCCATTGCGCGGATTCGGCCGGCACGTTCTCGAAGTCGAACGTGGCGACATCCACCTTCGAAGCGAATTCACCCAACGCTGCTTCGTCGCGCCAGTCGCCGACGATCAGCGGCGCGAACTGGCCCGCGCAGGCATCTGCGACCGTGTCCATCACCAGGAAGCGCAGGCCCAGCGGCGCGCCGGACAGGGCCATCATGCGGGCGAGCTGGCCGCCGCCGAGGATTCCGACCGTCGTCATGGCGTCACTTGCGCGGATCGTCGTTGGCGATCACGTCTTCGGTCTGCTTGCTGCGGAAGGCATCGAGCGCGGAACCAATGGCCGGGAACTCGCTGGCAAGCATGGACGCGGCGAACAGGCCCGCATTGGCCGCGCCGGCATTGCCGATCGCGAACGTCGCCACCGGAATGCCGGCCGGCATCTGCACGATCGACAGCAGCGAATCCATGCCGTTGAGCGCCTTGCTCTGCACGGGCACGCCCAGCACCGGCACCGCGGTCTTCGAAGCAAGCATGCCCGGCAGGTGCGCCGCGCCACCGGCGCCGGCGATGATCGCGCGCAGGCCGCGCGCCGCCGCCGTTTCGGCATACGAGAACAGGACATCGGGGGTGCGGTGCGCCGAGACCACGCGGACTTCGTGCGGGACCCCCAGGGCCTCGAGCCGCGCCGCGGCGTGCTGCATCGTCTCCCAATCGGAGCGCGAGCCCATGACGATGCCGACCAGCGGGCTTTGTTCGGTTGCTGCCATGACGGTTCCAAGCGGCAAACCGCCGCCGTAAAACGATTATTCTACCGGCCTTCCGCCGCTCCTTCATCGCCATGGACCGCAAACTGCTGGACCTGCTCGTCTGCCCCGCCACCCGCCAGCCGCTGGCGTTGCTCGAAAGCCGTGGCCTGCAGGCCATGAATGCTGCGATCGCCGGCGGCAGCGTCCTGCGCGGCGATGGCAGCGTCCAGGCCGAAGCCCTGCGCGAAGCGCTGGTCACCCGCGACCGCAAGATGGTCTACCGCGTCGACGACGGCATCCCGGTGCTGCTGGTCGAGGAGGCGCTGGCGACTGCGCAGATCGAAGGATTCCCGGCGGCATGAGCGGCGCGTCCCCGCGCAGCAGCGACCTCCAGCCGCCGCCCGCCGAAACGGTCGAGGCCGACGTCGCCCGCGCCCTGGCCGAGGACATCGGCAGCGGCGACGTGACCGCCGCCCTGCTGCCGGACGTGGCCGACAGCGCCTACCTGTTGTGCAAGGAAGACAGCATCGTCTGCGGCCGGCCGTGGTTCGACGCCTGCCACCGCGCCCTCGACCCCGAGGTGCGGATCGACTGGCGCGTGCAGGAAGGCGACCGGGTCCGCAAGGGCACGGTGCTGGCGACGCTGCAGGGCCGCGCGCGCGCGCTGGTCACCGCGGAACGTTCCTCGCTCAATTTCCTGCAGACGCTGTCCGGCACCGCGACGATCACTGCCACCCACGTCGACGCCGTGCGCGGCACCGGCGCGCGCGTCCTGGATACGCGCAAGACCATCCCCGGCCTGCGCCTCGCGCAGAAGTACGCCGTGCGCGTGGGCGGCGGCGCCAACCACCGCATCGGCCTGTACGACACGGTGATGCTCAAGGAGAACCACGTGCGCGCCGCGGGTTCGCTCACCGCCGCCATCCACGCGGCGCGCGCGATGCATCCGACGCTCCCGCTGGTGGTCGAAGTCGAATCGCTGGCGCAGCTGGAGGAAGCCCTGCGTGAGGGCTGCGACCGGATCCTGATCGACGATTTCGATGCGGCCACGCGCCGCGATGCGGTGCGCATCGCCCGCTCGGCACCGTTCAACGGCAGCATCCCGCTCGAAGTCTCCGGCGGCGTGGACATGAGCACGCTGCGCTCGATCGCCGAGGACGGCGTCGACTTCATCTCGATCGGCGGGCTGACCAAGCACGTCCATGCAATCGATCTGTCGTTGAAGCTGGGGCCGCCGCCCGGCTGATCGGGCCGCGCCGCGACCGTGGATTCGTCAAAGAAAAAGCAGGCCCATGGCCTGCTTTTTTCATTTCCAGTCGAGCGAAGCGGTTTGCGATCAGCCGTTGCCCAGCACGATCGTGATCACCGCCGCGGTCACCGCGACCACCAACCCGGCCCACAGCCAAGTCCCGCTCCGGGCGGCGCCCTGCACCGGCCGGGTCGCCACGACGTGCACCGGCTCCTGGCCGGCGGCGCCGGACAGGCGGAACCGCAGCTTGTCGAAGCCGATTTCGTCGCCCTTGCGCGCGCGCTCCTTCGCCACGCGGCGATCGTTGACGAAGGTGCCGTTGGCGGAGCCGAGGTCTTCGATCTGCACGCCGTCCTCGCCCGGCACCAGGCGCGCGTGCACGCGGGACAGGCCGAGGTCGTTGATGTGGATGTCGCACTCGGGCGAGCGCCCGATGGTGACCGGCCCCTGCAGCGGATAGCTGCGACCGAAGGCCCCACCGGTCAGTCCGCGCAGCACGTACATCGGCATGGCCTGCCGCACCGCGGTGATACCCGGATCGTCGTTGGCCGCGTGCGGATAGCCCCGCGCCGCGCCGTCCTGCGCCACGCGCGGAGCGACGGCATCGACGGCCGCGAGCCGCGCCAGCACGTGGTCGAAGATGACGCTGTCGCCCGGCCGCAATGCGATCAGACCGTCCACGTGCCGGCCATTGACCCTGACGACGGTGCCGGCCGGCACTTCGAGCATGACCCCGGTCGCGCTGACATGCAGCTGGCAATGCTGCGGCAGCACCCCCGGCGTATCCAGGACGATGTTCGACTGCGGATCGGAACCGACGCGGTTCACGCCCGGCCCCAGCAGCACCTGCGGGTGTTCCCCACCCGGAAAAACCAGTTTCATCGACACGCCGCCCCTCCCGGCGAACGTAGACTTGTGGCCCGCACATGGCGCCACTACCTTGGACCGATGCCGACTCTAATCATCCTGATGATCGTGTCTGCGATGGCGTTCGCGTTCTGGAACGCGAGTCGCGCCGCCGCCGAACGTGCCGAAGCCGTTGGACGTGACGCCTGCCGCGTCGCCGGCGTGCAGTGGCTGGACCACAGCGTCCACGCCATCGGCCTGCGGGTGTACCGCCAGGAAAGCGGGTGGCTGGGCTTCGAGCGCACGTTCCGTTTCGACTATTCGCACAATGGCGAGGACCGCCACATCGGGCGGCTGGTGCTGCGCGGCGATCGGCTGGTGTCGTTCAGCGGCCCGGTGATGCCTGCGCCCGGCACCATCCCCTGACCTGCGCCCGACACGCGCCATGCGCGTTGTGGAGTGCAACGAAACGAACACGTGCATCCAGCCGGACCGCGAAGCAGCCCCAGGCTTGCGTTGTCCGGGCTCAGGCGGCGCGACGCGCCTTGAACCGCCAGACCAGCCAGGTCAGCACCGTCAGGATGCTCGGGCAGATCCAACCGAAATACACGGCGATCGAAAGGGTGTCGCCCTGCGCCGGGTCATTGGTCGGGACGCCCTGCGACACGTAGGCCCAGGCCACATTCAGCGCCCAACCGGCGGCAACGGCAATCGCCGCCGCCATCAGGCCATGCAGGCGGGAGCGCGACCTCAACTGCCAGAAAAGCACGATCGGCAGCACCAGGGCCGTCAGCAAGAGTGCGGTGACTGCGAACTGTTCCATAGGATCCCCAAACAAGCGCTCTTCGGCTCGACCGATCTCGTTGGAAGCGGCGCTTCAGCCAGCCGAATCGCTAGGTCGAAACGTCACTTCACGATGCGCAGATGACCGCTGCGCCGCGGCGTCGGCGGCGTCGGTTCGTCGTCGCCGCCGCCGGGAGCATCATCGTCGTGCACGATGCTGAGCGGCGCCGGTGCGGTCGCCTCGTCCTCGTCGGTTTCGATCTCGACTTCCGCCTCGTCCGCATTGCCGGCCAGCGATTCTTCCGGGAGCGCCATGCCCTGCCCCGTTTCGCGGGCATAGATCGCCAGCACCGCGGCCACCGGCACCGACACCGAATGGCTGACGCCGCCGAAGCGCGCACTGAAGCGGATCACGTCGTTGGTCATCTGCAGCCCGGCGACGGCGCGCTCGGCGACGTTGAGCACGATGCGGCCGTCCTTCACCGCGTGCGCGGGCACCTGGACATGCGGGCGCGTTGCATCGACCAGCAGGTGCGGCGTCATGCCGTTGTCGGCGATCCACTCGTACAACGCCCGCAGCAGGTACGGGCGATGGCTGGTCATGGCGGTGCTGTCTTCACTCATGGCGGAAGTGTAGCGCCGCCCGCGCCGGGCATGGAACGCGAAAGGGCCCGGAAATCCGGGCCCCTCGCTACCAATCCGATCGGTCGCAATCGCTCAGGCCGGGAGATCGCGCAGCTTGCGCTCGGCATCGGTAAGGCTGCGGGTGAAGCCGGGATTGCGGAAGATGCGGTTGCCGTAGTCCTCGATCACCTTGCCGTCCTTGGGCAGCGGCACGCCCAGCGACGGCAGGCGCCAGATGATCGGCGCCATCGCGCAGTCGGCGAGGCTCATTTCCGGATTGAGGAAGAACTTGCTGGCCTTGAACAAGGGCACCGACGCGGTCAGCAGTTCCTTCAACCGCTTGCGGCCGGCCTCGGCCTGCACCTTGTTGCCCAGCTGGATCGCCTGCACCTGCGGCACCCAGTCGTGCTCCAAGCGCAGCATCGCCAGGCGCAGGCGCGCGCGCGACAGCGGATCGACCGGCATCAGCGGTGGATGCGGGTAACGCTCGTCGAGGTACTCGCTGACCACGCTGGCGGCATAGAGCACGAGGTCGCGTTCGACCAGCGTCGGCACCGAGTGGTACGGGTTGAGATCCACCAGGTCTTCGGGCGGATTCTGTGGATCGACGGGAATCAGGTCGTAGGTGACGCCCTTGGCCGCGAGGACCAGCCGGACGCGGTGGCAGAGCACGCAGTCCGTGGACGAAAACAGGGTCAGGGCGTTACGCATACGTGGACTAGCCGCCATCATCGATTGCTCCTGCATTCGGAATCGACCGGCCCAACCCGCCGGCCTAGGCGCCGCCCGCCCCCTGCGGTCGGTCGCCCGGATGCCCGAGACTAGCGTTCCTGTCGGAAAAAGTCGCCCCCCGGACGCCAGATGCAAAACGCCCGGCACGGGGCCGGGCGTTTCTCGGTACGGACGCTTAGTGGACGTCCTTCCAGTACTCGTGCTTCAGCATCCAGGCCAGGAAGGTGAAGAAGGCCAGGAACAGGATGACCCACACGCCCAGCTTCTCGCGCTTCAGCGCCGCCGGCTCGCCGGCGTACTCGAGGAAGGTGGTGATGTCGCGGACCGACTGGTCGAACTGCGCCGGCGTCTGCGTGCCCGGCTGGGTGATCTTCAGGCCGTGCACCGGACGATCACCGGTGGCCTTGTCGGGCTCGCCGTACTCGGCGTGCTGCAGGCCCTGCATCTGCCACAACGGGTTGGGCATCGAGGCGTTCGGGAACAGCTTGTTGTTCCAGCCCAGCGGACGCGATTCGTCGAGGTAGAACGACTTGAGGTAGGTGTAGATCCAGTCGCTGCCGCGCACGCGGGCGATCAGGCTCAGGTCCGGCGGCATCTTGCCGAACCACTTGTTGGCCTCGCCTTCGGTGAGGCTGACCTGGATCTGCTCGCCGAACTTGGCACCGGTGAAGTTGAGGTTCTGCATCACCTCGTCTTCGGTCAGGCCCAGGTCCTCGGCCATGCGCGAATAACGCAGGTACTTGAGCGAATGGCAGCCCGAGCAGTAGTTCATGTACAGCGCGGCGCCGCGCTGCAGCGACGCGCGGTCGCCCAGGTCGGTACCGGCCTGCATGAGGTTGCCGCCGCCCGAGGCGAAGGCAGACACCGACACCAGCATGCCAGCGGCAATGCCGACCAGGGTGCGGACGAAATTGTTGTTAATCATGCGTCGTCACCCGTTCCGGCACCGGCTTGGTCTTGTCGATTGCTGTCCACAGCGGCATGGTGATGAAGAAGGCGAAATACAGGAAGGTCAGGACGCGACCGATCTGCGTTTCGACCGGGTCGGTACCCGGACCGGCGCCGATCTTGCCCAGCCACACGAAGCACACGGCCAGCAGTCCCAGCATCGCCTTGGTGAGCCAGCCGCGGTAGCGGTGCGACTTGACCTTGCTGCGATCGAGCCACGGCACCAGGAACAGCACCGCGATCGCCGCGAACATCACGATGACACCCGACAGCTTGTGCGGGATGACGCGCAACATCGCGTAGTACGGCGTGTAGTACCACACCGGCTTGATGTGCTCCGGCGTCACCAGGCGGTTGGCCTCGGTGAAGTTGTCATGTTCCAGGAACCAGCCCCCGAAGGCCGGCGCGAAGAAGATGATGAACGCCGCCAGGATCAGGAAGCCACCGACGTAGAAGGTGTCCTTGACCGTGTAGTACGGGTGGAATGGGATGCCATCGGTCGGCGCGGTCGGCGACCAGCGGTTGCCCTTCGGGCCCTTCTTGATTTCCACGCCGTCCGGGTTGTTCGAACCCACTTCATGCAGCGCGCCGATGTGCAGCACGACCAGCAGCAGCAGGACGAGCGGCAGCGCGATCACGTGCAGGGCGAAGAAGCGGTTGAGGGTGGCATCGGAGGGCAGGTAGTCGCCCATGATCCACTCGGTCAGGCCGTTGCCGATCACCGGGATGGCGCCGAACAGCGAGATGATCACCTTCGCGCCCCAGAACGACATCTGGCCCCACGGCAGCACGTAGCCCATGAAGGCTTCGGCCATCAGCACGAGGTAGATGAGCATGCCGAGGATCCACACCAGCTCGCGCGGCTTCTTGTACGAGCCATACATCAGGCCGCGGAACATGTGGATGTAGACGACGATGAAGAACAGCGAGGCACCGGTCGAATGCATGTACCGGATCAGCCAGCCCCACTCCACGTCGCGCATGATGTACTCGACCGAAGCGAAGGCGTCCGCTGCGCTCGGCTTGAAGTGCATCGTGAGGAAGATGCCGGTCAGGATCTGGTTGACCAGAACCACGATCGACAGCACGCCGAAGATGTACCAGAAGTTGAAGTTCTTCGGCGCGTAGTACTCGGTCATGTGCTTGCGGTACACCGGCATCATCGCCGGAGCACGCTCATTGACCCAGTTCATCACGCCATCGGCGGTACGGGTGAAGATGTTCGCCATGGCTTACGCGGCTCCCTTCGGGTCGACACCGATGATGATCGTGGTGTCGTTTTCGTAGTAGTGCGGCGGCACGACCAGGTTGGTCGGCGCGGGCACGCCCTGGAACACGCGGCCGGCCATGTCGAAACGCGACTTGTGGCACGGGCAGAAGTAACCGCCCTTCCACTCCGGGTCGAACGGCTCGGGGCGGATCTCGGCCTTGATCTCCGGCGAGCAGCCCAGGTGGGTGCACAGGCCGACCAGGACCGAAATCTCCGGCTTCAGCGAGCGCAGTTCCGGGCTGGCCTTCTTGATGTAGGCCGGCTGCTGGTCGGCGTTGTCCGACTTGGGATCGCGCAGCCTGGAGTCCAGCGTCGGCAGTGCGGCAAGCACGGCCTTGGAGCGCTTGACGATCCAGATCGGCTGACCGCGCCATTCGAAGATCAGGCGCTGGCCTTCCTGCAACTCGGTGATATCAGCGGTCACCGGAGCACCGGCGAGCTTGGCTCGCGCACTCGGATTCCACGACTTGATGAATGGTACCGCCGCAAATCCCGCCCCGACCGCGCCGACCACGGCGGTGGTCGCGGTGAGGAAACGGCGGCGGCCCTCATTGACGGGGCTGTCCCCTTGGTTGGCCATCCGGCACTCCGCAAAGCTTCTGAAAACGAAGTTCACGCGGCCGCCGCCACTGGCGACGGCTCGCGGCTAAAAAGACGGCGAAGTGTAACGGAAGGGTGAATGACCCGACAATCCGGCGGAAGCGGAGCGAACTGCGAACCACCGCACAGGGCGCCTGCGCCCGGCCGGAATTCAGCGCGAGCCGGCCCCGGAAGCCGCCGTGGCGACACCGGCGCCGGCACTGCGGTAGCGCTCGGCGAGCTGGGCCACGCGCTGCACGTAGCGGCGCGTTTCCGCATAGGGCGGCACGCCCTTGTACTTGTCGACGGCGCCTTCACCGGCGTTGTAGCCGGCCGCGGCCAGGGTCAGGTCGCCGTTGAAGCGCTTGAGCAACCAGCCCAGGTACTGCACCCCGCCGCGGATGTTCTGCGCGGGGTCGAAGGCATTGCCGACGCCGAAGCGGCGCGCGGTGGCCGGCATCAGCTGCATCAGGCCCTGGGCGCCGACGCGGGAGAGCGCCCCGGGGTTGTACGACGATTCGGCGTGGATGATCGCGCGCACGATCGCCTCCTCGACCCCGTACTGCGCCGCCGCGCTGGCGATTTCCGAGCTGTAGGCGCTGGTATTGAGGCGGATCCGGCCGAAGTTCACCCCCGGCAGGGTCCCGCAGGCATAGCAGTTCTCGATCTGGAAGATCGGGAACTCGACCCGGGTCACCTTGAGGTTGGCCACGCCCTTGGGCCGCTTGTTGCTGTAATTGCGGACGCCATTGGCATCGATGTACGAGTACGTCACCGTCGAGCCCATGCGCAGGAAGCGCGCCTTCATGCCCGAATCGCCGCCCAGCGGCTTGGCGCCGACGGCGGCCGGCGAACCGGCGACGTTCATGCTCGGCGTTGCGCTCCCGGCATTGACGGCCACCGGCGTGGCGGCAGCGGGAGCAGGCGCCGGACGCGGCTTCTCCGCCTGATAGCTGATGACGGTGCACTTGGCGCCCGGCACGCGCTTGCTGGCGTAGGCACGGGTGCCGTCCGGCGCGTCGCAGCGGTACAACGCACCGGCCCACGCAGGCGTCGGCGCGAACGCGGCCACGGCGATCAGGATTCCCCATACCCCTTTCATGCGGCGGACTATCCTCGTATTCGAAATTCTTTACAAGTCGTTGATTTGTATGAACGCGACGGCCATCCCGTTTCGGCCAGCGGCCCCGCCAGCGGGTGTCCGGCGGCGTCGTTACAATGCGCGCCCCGGCGCGGACTAACCGCCGCCCTCCCGGATTCAAAACGACATGACCGACCCGACCGTTGCCGCCAAGGCGGCCACCCTTCCCGCTTCCGCGCCCCAGCCTGCCGAAGCCCCGCGTTCGGCTAAGAAGCCCGTTGGCAAGCTCTTCATCGAGACCCACGGCTGCCAGATGAACGAGTACGACTCGACCAAGATGGCCGACGTCCTCGCCGCCAGCGATGGCCTGGAACTGACCACGAACGTCGAGGAAGCCGACGTCATCCTGATCAACACCTGCTCGATCCGCGAGAAGGCGCAGGAGAAGGTGTTCAGCCAGCTCGGCCGCTGGAAGGCGCTCAAGCAGGGGGGCAAGCAGGTGGTGATCGGCGTCGGCGGCTGCGTGGCCTCGCAGGAAGGCGAAGCGATCATCAAGCGCGCCCCCTACGTCGACCTGGTCTTCGGTCCGCAGACCCTGCACCGCCTGCCCGAGCTGATCCAGGCCAAGCGCGAGACCGGCCAGCCGCAGGTCGACATCAGCTTCCCCGAGATCGAGAAGTTCGACCGCCTGCCGGAGCCGCGCGCCGAGGGCCCCTCGGCCTTCGTCTCGATCATGGAAGGCTGCAGCAAGTACTGCTCGTTCTGCGTGGTGCCCTACACCCGCGGCGAGGAGATCAGCCGCCCGTTCGAGGACGTGCTGGTGGAAGTCGCCGACCTGGCCGCGCAGGGCGTGCGCGAGGTCAACCTGCTCGGCCAGAACGTCAATGCCTACCGCGGCCCGATCATGGGCGCGGACGGCCAGCCGACCGGCGAGATCGCCGACCTCGGCCTGCTGATCCGTGCCATCGCCGAGATCGACGGCATCGGCCGCATCCGCTTCACCACCTCGCACCCGCTGGAGTTCTCCGACTCGCTGGTCGAGGCCTACCGCGACGTGCCCAAGCTCGCCAACTTCCTGCACCTGCCGGTGCAGGCCGGCAGCGACCGCGTGCTGGCGGCGATGAAGCGCGGCTACACCGCGCTGGAGTTCAAGCAGAAGATCCGCAAGCTGCGCGCGGTGCGACCAGACATCTCGGTGTCGTCGGATTTCATCGTCGGCTTCCCCGGCGAAAGCGATGCCGACTTCGAGAAGACCATGAAGCTGATCGAGGACGTCGGCTTCGACCAGTCGTTCTCCTTCATCTACTCGCGCCGTCCGGGCACGCCCGCCGCGGACCTGGAAGACACCGTCAGCAGCGAAGAGAAGCACGCCCGCCTCTCGCGCCTGCAGACCACCATCAACGCCAAGGCGCGCGCGATCAGCGACGCCATGGTCGGCAGCGTGCAGACCGTGCTGGTGGAAGGCCCGTCGAAGAAGGACCCGAACGAGCTCACCGGCAAGACCGAGAACATGCGCCCGGTGAACTTCCCGGGGCATCCGCGCCTGGTCGGCCAGTTCGTCGACGTGGTGATCACCGAAGCGATGAGCAACTCGCTGCGCGGCCGCGTGGCAACTGTCGAGGCACCGGCCGCGGCATGAACAACCCACTGCTCGCACGCGGCACCCCGAACCGCCACCTGCACATCGCGCTCGCGGACTTGGCACTTTCAGCCGCCGCCGCGTGCCTCTGGCAGGGCGTGTTCCATGTGCCGATGCAGGACCGCATTCCGGCGTGGGTCTGGCCGGTGGTGGCGGGACTGTTCCTGCTCTCGGCGGTGGCGGCATATTCGCGCCACCGCAAACTGCGGGCGCGGCGCGACTAAGGCCTGCTGACGCTGTTCGAGCAGGCCTAATCCAGGCGCTTGCGGAAACGGGAAATCGCCAGCGTCATCATCACCGCCGTGAAGGCGACCAGGGCGAGCACGTCGGGCCACAGCTCCAGCAACCCGGCCCCGCGCAGCATGATCCCGCGGATCAGGCGCAGGAAATGGGTCAGCGGCAGGATCTCCGCGATCCACTGGATGACGCGCGGCATGCCGGCAAACGGGAACATGAAGCCGGACAGCAGGATCGACGGCAGGAACACGAAGAACGTCATCTGCATCGCCTGGAACTGCGAGGCCGCCTTGGTCGAAATCAACAGGCCGAGCGTGAGGTTGGCGAAGATCAGCAGCACCGCCGCCAGGTAGACGTCGAGCAGGCTGCCGCGCACGGGCACGTCGAACAGCCACAGCCCGAGCAGCAGCACCACCGTGGTCTGCACCAGGCCGATCACCGCGTACGGCAGCACCTTGCCCACCATCAGTTCGCTGCGGCTGAGCGGCGTGGCGATCAGCATCTCCATGTTGCCGCGCTCGCGTTCGCGCACGATCGCCACGCCGGTGAACAACACCATCGTCATGGTCAGGATCACCCCGATCAGGCCGGGCACGATGTTCACCGCCGAGCGCCGCTGCGGGTTGTAGAACGCGACCACGCTGATCGGCTGCACCCGGGTCACGCTGTAGGCCGGGCTGTCCAGCGGCATCTGCGCCAGCTGGATCGCGGCGCTCTGCACGGTGGTGTCGCTGCCGTCGACCAGCACCTGCACCGCCTCGCGGCCTTCGGCGCGGCGCCGTTCGAAATCCGGCGGGACCACCACGCCCACGCTGATCTCGCCCCGGCGCAGCATTTCCATCAGTTGTGCGGGCGTCGTGGCTTCGGCGGTCGGCTTGATCACGCCGGTGGCGACCATGTCCATCACCAGCGCGCGCGACGCGGCCGTGCCGGCCTGGTCGGCGATGCCGGTGGCCAGGCCGCGCAGGTTGAGGTTGATCGCGTAACCGAACAGCACCAGCTGCATCACCGGGATGCCGATGATCATCGCCAGGGTGATGCGGTCGCGGCGCATCTGCCGCAGCTCCTTGAGCACGATCGCGAACAGCCGGCGCCAGTTCATGCGGCGCGCTCCTGCGCCTGTTCGCGGCCGCGGGTGGCGGCGACGAAGACGTCCTCGAGGTTGGGTTCCGCCGCTTCGACCTCGGCGGAGAGTCCGGCGCCCGCCAAGGCGTGCCGCAGGCGCGAGATGGCATCGCCATCGACCTGGGTCAGCACGCGCAAGGTGTTGCCGACCTGGGCGACGCTGAGCACGCCGGCCTGCTGCAGCAGCACCTCGCGCGCGCGTCGCGGTTGTTGTGCGTGCACGGCGAGCGTGCGGCCGCGCAACTCGCCGGCCAGCCCCTGCGGCGTGCCGTCGGCGACCAGGACACCGCGGTCGAGGATGGCCAGGCGATGGCAGCGCTCGGCTTCGTCCATGTAGTGCGTGGACACCAGCAGGGTCGTGCCGGCGTCGGCGAGCTCGAACAGCTTTTCCCAGAAGTCGCGGCGCGATTCGGGATCCACCGCACTGGTCGGCTCGTCCAGGAACAGCAGTTCCGGCTCGTGGATCACCGCGCCGGCCAGGGCGAGGCGCTGCTTCTGCCCGCCGCTCATGGTCCCGGCCAGTTGCGCCTGCCGGTCCTGGAAGTGGTAACGCTGCACCAGTTCGTCGATGCGGCGCCTGGCCGCGGCCTTGGGGATGTCCTGCACGGCGGCGAGGAACTCCAGGTTCTCGCGCACGCTCAGGTCTTCGAACAGCGAGAACTTCTGCGTCATGTAGCCGATGCGCCGGCGCAGCTCCTCCGCTTGCGCGGGGATGCGCAGGCCCAGCACTTCGATCTCGCCGTCGCTCGGCGCGAGCAGGCCGCAGAGCATGCGGATGGTGGTGGTCTTGCCCGAGCCGTTGGGGCCGAGGAAGCCGTAGACGTGCGCCTTGGGCACGGTGAGGTCGACGTGGTCCACCGCCACCAGTTCGCCGAAGCGCTTGGTCATGCCGCGCGCGTGGATCGCCGGGGCGGCGTCGACGTTCATCGCACGAACTCGACGCGCACGGGCAGGCCCGCCGGCAACGCACCGGCGGTCGAGTCGAGCTGCACTTCGGCGAGGTAGCTCAGGCGCGCCGCGTCCTCGCCGATCAGCGCGTAGTACGGGGTGAAGCTGGGATCGTTGCGAATCATCCGCACGGTGCCGGCAATGGCTCGCTCGCGGCCTTCGACGAAGATGCGCGCGCCCTGTCCGACCTTCACGTCGGCACGGATCGGCGCGGGCACGTACACGCGCGCATAGGGCACGGCGCCGACCAGCATCACCGCCAGCGGCGCACCGACCGGCGCCTGGTCGCCGAGCCGGTACGGCAGGCTGTCGACGCGGCCGGCGCGCGGCGCGACCACGTTGAGTTTGTCGAGGCTGACCTGCTGCGCGCTGGCCTGCGCCTGCGCGGCGCGCGCCGCGGCTTCGCCCTGGGCGATGCGCTCGCGGCGCGTGCCGTGTTCGAGTTCCAGCAGCGCGGCCTGTGCCGCACGGACCTGCGCATCGGCGCTGCCGGCAGCGGCGCGGGCGCGGTCGACTTCGGCGGCGGCGATCAGCTTGCGCGCGCCCAGCGGTTGCACGCGCGCGTAGTAAGCACGCGCGTCGTGCGCCTGCGCTTGCGCAGCGGCGACTTCGGCACGCGCCTGGGCGATGGTTTCGCTGCGCGCGCCCGCTTCCAGTTCCTGCAGGGCCTCGCGCTGGCGCTGCGCTTCCAGGCGTGCGGCATCGGTCGTCGCCGCAATGCGCGTGGCTTCGAGCCGGAGCAGCGATTGCCCGGCGGCCACCTGCTGGCCTTCGCGCACGTTGATTTCGACGATGCGTTCGGCCGCGGGCGCGGGCAAGGTGATGCGGTCGTATTCCAGCGTGCCCAGCGCCTGCGGCGCATCGGTGCCGCACGCGGTCAGCGCGGCTGCCAGCAACGCCGGCAGGAGAAGTCGATTGCGGGTCATGGACGATCCTTGAGTGGCGATCCGGCCAGGCCGAGGCCGTGGTCGAGCAGCGCGAGGGTGTGGTCGCGCATCGCATCGACACCGATGTCGCTGGCCTCGAAGATGCGTCGCCAGATCGGCGCACCGGCGGCCGGAAACAGAGTCAGGCCGACCAGGGAAATCACCAGCAGGCGCGGATCGAGGTCGGCGTTGATCTGCCCGCGCGCCTGCGCGGCGGCGAGACGCTGCGCGATCATCACCGGCATCGGCGCCACCTGGTTGAACACGGCTTCGCGCAGCGCGCCGCCTTCGCACAGCACCTCGCGCACCCACAGCGCCGGCAGCCACGGATGCAGGGACACCGCCTGCGACACGCCGCGGACGTACCCCGCCACCAGTCCGGCGATGTCGTCGTCGGCAGCGGCGAGTACCGCCTCGCGCACCACATCGAATGCCGGCATCACCCGTTCCTGCAGCACTGCGCCGACGAGCTGTTCCTTGTCGCCGAAGTAGTAGTGCAGCAGCGCCGGCGTGACATGCGCTTCCGCCGCGATCGCCCGCAACGAAGTGGCGGCGATGCCCTGCCGCACGAAGCACGCGATCGCCGCATCGAGCACGCGCGCGCGCAGGTCGGGGCCTTCCCCGGTCGGACGCCCCGGCGTGCGCTTGCGGGGAGCGCGGGGGCGGCGGCCGGTGCCGGGCGCTGTCGGTTCGCGGGGCGGCTGCGTTGGTTTGCGGGGGCTCATGCGAGCATAATTAATTCAATGATCAATTATTTTTCAAGCAGGCGCCGACGAACGGCCATCGACGGTCGGGAGCACCGCCGGACGCGGATTCAGCCGCGCACCTGGGCCCTGCCTGCCCGCGGATGAAGGGCGACTGCGCGAGCCGCACGGCCTGATGCCGCGGGGGGAAGCTCCCGCTGTGGGAACGGCCGGGGCATCCATCGCTCGGCCCGGGCACGGATGGCTCCGCCCGGCACGGATCACGACCTCATGCACGCTCGCGGCGCCTCGCGTCCCAAGCCCGCGCTGCACCTCACTCCTCTCCACCACACTCGCTGCCGACGTGGGTACGGCGCAGCGCACACACCGCCAAGATGCGTTGAGCCACACCAACGCCGCCGGCGTTCGCCTTTGCGAAAACACCCGCGCAGGCGCAAGCTTTCGTCCCCGCAGCACGTCCCGCCTGGGCGTCACCACTGCCACGAAGCCAGCCCCCCCCTGATGCCTTCACGCACCGTTTCCGAATTCGCCCTCGACCCTGCCGAAGCCGAGCGCCTGGCCAATGTCAGCGGCCCGTTCGACAGCCACCTGCGCATGCTCGAGCTGCGCCTGGGCGTGGAGATCGCCAACCGCGGCAACGTGTTCCGCATCGACGGGCCGGAAGCGTCGGTGAACAAGGCGGAAAGGCTGCTGCGCGAGCTGTGGACCGAAGCCGGCGAGCGCACCCTGACCGAACCCGACATCCACCTGCACCTCACCGAATACGAGGCCGACGAGACCCTCGCCGACGACATCGAGCCGCAGGAAGTGGCCATCCGGGTCAAGCGCGGCACCCTGCGCGCACGCGGCGCCAACCAGGCCAAGTACCTGCACGCGATCGCCACCCACGACATCAACTTCGGCATCGGCCCCGCCGGCACCGGCAAGACCTTCCTGGCCGTGGCCATGGCGGTGGAGGCATTGAACGAGTCGCGCGTGCAGCGCCTGATCCTGGTGCGCCCGGCCGTGGAAGCCGGCGAGAAGCTCGGCTTCCTGCCCGGCGACCTCACCCAGAAAGTCGATCCGTACCTGCGCCCGCTCTACGACGCGCTGTACGAAATGCTCGGCGTGGAAAAGGTGGTCAAGCTGCTGGAAAGGAACGTCATCGAGATCGCGCCGCTGGCCTACATGCGCGGACGCACGCTTAACGACGCGTATGTGATCCTCGACGAGGCGCAGAACACCACGATCGAGCAGATGAAGATGTTCCTGACCCGCATCGGCTTCGGCAGCACCGCCGTGGTGACCGGCGACATGACCCAGATCGACCTGCCCAAGCACCAGAAGTCGGGGCTGAAGGACGCCGTGGAAGTGCTGCGCAACGTCAACGGGATCAGCTTCACCTTCTTCGAATCGCGCGACGTGGTCCGCCACCCGCTGGTCGCGCGGATCGTCAATGCCTACGATGCGCGTGATGCAACGGACGCGCAGACCGGACCGGCTTCCTGAGCCGACGGCCGCCCACTTCCACCCCGCCCAGGACTACACCGCATGACCGTCGGCCCGGTTCGTCTCGATGTCAGCGTCAGCTACGCCATCCCGCGCGTGGGCGTCCCCTCGGCGGTGAGCTTCCGCAAGTGGGTGGCGGCCGCGCTGGAGAACCGCATCCGCGAGGCCGACCTGGCCATCCGCATCGTCGGTGCGAAGGAAGGCCGCGCACTTAACCGCCACTTCCGCGGCAAGGACTACGCGACCAACGTGCTGAGCTTCCCGGCCGAGCTGCCCGACGGCCTGCCCAAGGGCGTGAAGCTGCCGCTGCTCGGCGACCTCGTCATCTGCGCCCCGGTCGTCGCCCGCGAGGCGAAGGAGCAGAAGAAGCGCCTGGTCGAGCACTACGCCCACCTCACCGTCCACGGCGCCCTGCACCTGCTGGGCTGGGACCACGAGAACGAAGCCGACGCGATCTGCATGGAGCAGCTGGAGCGCGAAATCCTCGCCGGGATGGGCATCGAGGATCCCTACGTCATCGCCTGACAGCGGCGGCTCCCCGGGCTTCCCGGGACTCGGCCAGCTGCCGGAAAGCGCCGACAACGCCTTCCGCGCTAGACTTTCCCGGTCCGCCCACCCCCCGGGCGTTGCCGAAACCCCATGTCCGAGGACGACAGTAGTACCCCGCAGGAATATCCGGAACGACGCCGCGGCTGGCTGGAACGCATCAGCACGATGCTCTCCGGCGAGCCCAGCACCCGCGAAGACCTGGTCGAACTGCTCCGCGATGCCCAGGCCGACGGCCTGATCGCCGCCGACACGCTGCGGATGATGGAAGGCGCCATCGCCGTGTCCGACCTGACCGTCGGCGACGTGATGATCCCGCGCGCACAGATGGTCGCACTGCCCGCCGAAGCCTCGCTGCTGGAGCTGATGAAGCAGGTGGTCGAATCCGGCCATTCGCGCTTCCCCGTCCACGGCGAGGACAAGGACGAGATCCTCGGCATCCTGCTGGCCAAGGACCTGCTGCGCGGCGTGGTCGCCGACAACGGCCCCGCCAGCATCCATTCCCTGCTGCGCCCGGCGGTGCTGATTCCCGAATCCAAGCGCCTGAACGTGCTGCTGCGCGAATTCCGCCAGTCGCGCAACCACATGGCGATCGTCATCGACGAACACGGCGGCGTCGCCGGCCTGGTCACGATCGAGGACGTGCTCGAGCAGATCGTCGGCGACATCGACGACGAACACGACGAAGCCGAGGACCCGCAGGCGCTGATGCGCGCGCAGGCCGACGGCCTGTTCGTGGTCGATGCGCTGACGCCGATTTCCGACTTCAACGAGCGCTTCGACGCCGACTTCGACGACGACGAGTACGACACCATCGGCGGCCTGGTCACCGCCGCGATCGGGCACCTGCCGGAAGCGGGCGAGGAACTGTCGCTGGGCCGCTTCGTGTTCCGCGTTGCTTCCGCCGACGCGCGGCGCGTGCACGCCTTCCACGTCGACGTGCTGCGCGATGCGTGACGCCGCCATCCCCTTCCCCGCGCTGTCTGCAACGGGCACGCGCGGAAGGGTGAACCGTTCGACCCGCTGGCTGCTGTTGGCCGTGCTGTGGCTGGTGTCACTCGGCGCGCTGGCGCAGGGCGCTGGCATTACGCCTGCGGGTTCGGCGCAAGCTCACGCGCCGGCAACCGCGGAGCCCGCGCCGCGCATCGGCATCATGATGATGCAGCCCGGCGAGATCTTCTGGGAACGCTTCGGCCACGACTCGGTGCTGGTCGCCGATCCGCGCACGGGCGAAGCGATCTCCTACAACTTCGGCTTCTTCGACCCCAGCGAGCCGGACTTCATCGCCCGCTTCGTGCGCGGCGACATGCGCTACCGCCTGGCCGCGGTGCCCTACGCCGACGACCTGGTGCTGTACCGCGAGGAAGGGCGCGGCGTCGACGTGCTGTGGCTCGACCTGGACGACGCGCAGGCACGCGAAGTCGCCACGGCGCTGGCCGAGAATGCACGCCCGGAAAACGCCTTCTATCGCTACGACTACTTCAAGGACAACTGCTCCACGCGCGTGCGCGACGCGATCGACCGCGCGCTGCAGGGGCGGCTTAAGCAACAGGCGCTCGGCCGCTCGCAGGGCCTGAGCTGGCGCGACGAAGCCCTGCGCCTGGCCTCGCCCGCACCGTGGATGTGGCTGGGCTTCGACCTGGGCCTAGGGCCGGCCGCGGACCAGCCGATGACGCTGTGGGAGCAGGCCTTCGTGCCGCGGCGCCTGGCCGACATCCTGGTCGAGACGAAGAACAGCCATGGCCAGCCGCTGGTGCGCGAGCGCCAGCCGATCCTCGAGCACCGCATCGCGCCCGAGCCCGACGCGCATCCGGTGCGCTGGTGGCTGTGGGGCTTGTGGGGCATCGCCACCGCCTTTGCCCTCGCCCGGCTGGACGTCCGCAAGCCGCGCCTCGTCGCCGCGCTGGTGCTGCCGTTCTGGCTGCTGTCGGGCGCGCTCGGCGCGTTGCTGTTGTTCCTGTGGTTCGGCACCGCGCACGTGATGGCCTGGGCCAACCACAACCTGTTCCTGCTCAATCCGCTCGCCTGGCTGGCCTTGCCGGGGGCGTGGCGGGTGCTGCGCGGACGCGCGCCCGGCCGCTGGGCCGCGCTGGTCACAGTGGCGATCGCTGCATGCGCCGGCGCCGGCCTGCTGTTGCGCTGGGTGAGCGCCCAGCCGCAGGCCAACATGCACTGGATCGCGCTGCTGCTGCCGGTGCATGTGGCGATCGCGTGGTGGTTTGCCCAGCGTAACCGCGCCTGACGCCGCACCTTGTCGCGCGGTTGCGCAGCATCGGCACGACGGGGCACGATGCCGCGCATGAAGGATCCGACCCTGCCGCAGTGTGTCGTGAACTGCGCGGCCTATGGCCGCGACGGCCAGCGCCGCGACATCACCCTCGACGCGATCAGCGACGTGCTCGCCCACGACGACGGCAGTTTCGTCTGGGTCGGCCTGTACGAGCCGGACGAAGGCATCCTCGACAAGCTGCAGGAGGAGTTCTGCCTGCACGACCTCGCCGTCGAAGATGCGCACAACGCGCACCAGCGGCCCAAGATCGAGACCTACGGCAACTCGCTGTTCATCGCCATCCACACCGCGCAGACCGTCGACAGCCACATCCGTTTCGGCGAGACCCACATCTTCGTCGGCCCGCGCTACCTGGTGACGGTGCGCCACGGCGCCTCCCGCAGCTACGCGCCGGCCCGCGCACGCATGGAGCGCGAAGCCGACCTGCTGGCGCACGGGCCGGGCGCCGGGCTCTACGCGGTACTCGACATGGTCGTCGACAACTACCTGCCGATCGTCGACGAGTTCAGTCAGGAGCTCAACGAACTCGAGCAGGACATCTTCGCCGGCGACTTCCGCAAGGACACGGTGCACAAGCTCTACGACCTCAAGCGCGAGCTCACCCGCCTGCGCATGGCGGTGGCACCGCTGCAGGACATCCTCGGCCAGCTGGCACGCGCCCGCCCCGGCCTGATCGACGAGGAAATCCAGCTGTACTTCCGCGACGTGCACGACCACACCCAGCGCCTCAACGAGAGCACCGACACGCTGCGCGAGATGCTGACCGCGGCCATGACGGTGAATCTCTCGCTGGTCACCGTGCAGCAGGGCGAAACGGTCAAGCGCCTGGGCGCCTGGGCGGCGCTGCTCGCCGCGCCGACGCTGATCGCCAGCTGGTACGGCATGAACTTCACCCACATGCCGGAGCTGGCCGGGCACTACAGCTACTGGATCCTGATCGGCGCGATGGCGGTGATCTGCGCGGTGCTCTACGGGATGTTCAAACGCGCCAAGTGGCTGTGAGCCGCTGATCCGGTCGCCCCGCCGCATTGGTTGCAGTGCGGATTGACCTGGAGCCACGACACGCGCGACGCTGCGGCCTCCTGCGGAGGGACGTCATGCAGCGCTTTTCCTGGATCATCTGGCTCCTCGTGACCGTGGTCGCAGTCGCGAGCCTCGGCACGCTCGCCCTGCACCGCGGCGAAACCATCAGCGCGATGTGGCTGGTCGCCGCGGCGATCTCGGTGTTCGCCATCGCCTACCGCTTCTATTCGCGCTACATCGCACACGCCGCCCTCGCGCTGGACCCCAGCCGCGCGACGCCGGCCTGGCGCCGCAACGACGGCCTGGACTACGTGCCGACCGACCGCTCGGTGCTGTTCGGCCACCACTTCGCCGCGATCGCCGGCGCGGGGCCGCTGGTGGGACCGGTGCTGGCCGCGCAGATGGGCTACCTGCCCGGCACCCTATGGATCCTCGCGGGTGTCGTCTTCGCCGGCGCAGTGCAGGACATGCTGGTGCTGTTCTTCTCCACGCGTCGCGATGGCCGCTCGCTCGGCGAGATGATCCGCACCGAGATGGGCAGCGCAGCGGGCATCACCGCGATGATCGGCATCCTCTTCATCATGGTCATCCTGCTGGCAGTGCTGGCGCTGGTGGTGGTGAAGGCGCTGGCGCAGAGCCCGTGGGGCACCTTCACGGTGGCGATGACCATTCCGATCGCGGTGCTGATGGGCCTGTACCTGCGTTTCTTCCGCCCCGGCCGCATCCTCGAGGTGTCGGTGATTGGTTTGGCGCTGCTGCTGCTGACGATCTGGCTGGGCGGCAAGGTCGCCGCGGATCCGGCATGGGCGGGGCTGTTCCGGCTCGAAGCCACGACCCTGGCCTGGCTGCTGATCGGCTACGGCTTCATCGCCTCGGTGTTGCCGGTGTGGCTGCTGCTGGCGCCGCGCGACTACCTCAGCACCTTCCTCAAGATCGGCACGGTGGGCCTGCTCGCGATCGCAATCTTCGTTGCCATGCCCGACCTGCAGATGCCGGCGGTGTCGCGCTTCGTCGACGGCAGTGGCCCGGTGTTCGCCGGAAAGCTCTTTCCCTTCCTGTTCATCACCATCGCCTGCGGCGCCGTGTCGGGCTTCCATTCGCTGATCAGCTCGGGCACCACGCCGAAGATGCTCGCCAACGAGGCGCACATCCGCCCGATCGGCTACGGCGGCATGCTGATGGAAGCGTTCGTCGCGGTGATGGCACTGGTGGCCGCCTGCGTGTTGCAGCCGGGCATCTATTTCGCGATGAACGCGCCCGCCTCGCTCATCGGCACCACGGTCGAATCCGCCGCGACCGCCATCTCGAACTGGGGCTTCGTGATCACGCCCGACGTGCTGGCCGCGACCGCACGCGAGATCGGCGAGGAAACCCTGCTGTCGCGCACCGGCGGCGCACCGACGCTCGCCGTCGGCATGGCGCAGATCCTCCAGGGCATCGCCGGCGGCCAGGGAATGATGGCCTTCTGGTACCACTACGCCATCCTGTTCGAAGCGCTCTTCATCCTCACCACGCTGGACGCCGGCACGCGCGTGGCCCGCTTCATGCTCCAGGACATGCTGGGCATGGTGCACCCCGCATTGGCGCGCACCGAGAACTGGCTGGCGAACGTGCTGTGCACCGGTCTCGCAGTGGCGGGCTGGGGCTGGTTCCTCTACCAGGGCGTGGTCGATCCGCTCGGCGGCATCAACACACTGTGGCCGCTGTTCGGCATCGCCAACCAGATGCTCGCGGGGATCGCATTGGTCTTCTGCTGCGTCGTGATGGTGAAGATGAAGCGGGAGAAATACCTGTGGATTCCCCTGCTGCCCACAGCATGGCTGCTGCTGTGCACGCTGGTGGCGAGCTTCCAGAAGATCTTCCACGACGACGCCAAGATCGGCTTCCTCGCCGCGGCACGCAAATTCAGCGACGCGATCGCGCGCAACGAGATCGTGGCGCCGGCGAAATCGCTGGAGGAAATGCAGCGGCTGGTCTTCAACTACCACGTCGATGCGGTGCTGTGCGCGTTGTTCATCGCGGTGGTGCTGGCAACGACTGGCTTCGGCCTGCGCGCCGCACTCGCGGCGCGACGCGCGAACGCGCCCACCACGCGTGAAAGCGAATACGTGTCGATCGACAGCATCGCTGCCGGGGCGGCGCCATGATGGCGGGCGTGCAATCGCTGCTGCGGGAAGCGTGGGCAAACGCCGCGCAGGCCGCACGGCTGGCGATCGGCATTCCCGACTACGAGGGTTACGTGGCGCACATGCGCGAGCGGCATCCGCAGCGCGAACCGATGGATAGGGACACGTTCTTCCGCGAGCGCATGGCCGCCCGCTACGGCAAGGGGCGATCGCGCTGCTGCTGATGCCGCGCCCGGGTCAGCGGACCGTGTCCCACCCGGTGCGCTTGCGCCGGTCCTTGCCGCTGCGGCGATCGTTCTTGTCCAGCTCGAAGCGGATCATTTCGCGGCGGTCATGACCCTGCCGCCGGTCCCCGCCCTTGCGGCGTTCCGGCCCCTTGTACGGCTCGGGCGGCTTGCGGAAATCGTCGGTCATTTCTGTCCCCTGCGACTACCCCGGGCCGAGCATACGCCCAAACCCCTGCCCCTGCCGGGGCTTGATTCGCCCCGCCGGTCGGGTAGTCTGGCCCGGGAACACTGTCAACGGACGACACCATGCGAACGCCTGCATTGCGCCAGATGCTGCTCGTCGTACTCGCCGGACTCGCCGGCCCTGGATGCGCCAAGGAGGACATGCTGATGCACAAGGTCGATGTGCACGAAGTTTTTGCGGATGATCGCGTTGCCGAATTGGCCGCTGCGGTAACAGACGGTGACAGCGAGGAAATTCGGCGGCTGGCTTCAGTTGCCAGCGTGGATGCCACCGGCAATGACGACGTCACCCTGATGCAGTGGGCTGTCCTCAACGGAAGCCTTTCCGGGCTCGACGCACTGCTACAAGCGGGAGCCGATCCCACGCGCTTTGGAATCGACGGATACACCGTGCTGCATACCGCCGCCATGGTGAAAGATCCCCGCTACCTGAATTTGCTCCTGGACCGGGGAGTTCCCGCAAACGTACCAAATCAGGATGGGCAAACACCGCTATTCATTGCAATCGCCAGCCGACGCGATGACCAGTACCGCGCCCTGCTAGCGGCCGGAGCAAAGATCAACACTACCGACAATGTTGGCGACACGCCGCTACACAAGGCGGCATTGGTGAATGACTTCGGACGTGTGCGCGAACTGCTGGAAGCAGGTGCAGACCCGCGGGCAATCAATGCACAAAAGGCGACATTCCAAGACTATCTGTTCATGTCGAACCCAAGGTTCCTCAACGAGCAGGCTCTACAGAACAAAAAAGCCATCCGAGCATGGCTGAAAGAGCACGGAGTACAGGTTACTGATTCGCATCAGTAACGCGGACACATCCAAAGGACTGAGCACATGGACGCACGAGGCATGGAAGCTTCAAACCAAAAACGAACATTCTCGGATGTCGCTAAAGGCAAAGATCCGCAGCCAATTGATCTCGTGCTGGCGCAAATCAATGCCGACACCTACGAGTCGCCTGGTTCGGGCGTGGGCAAATGGCTACCTGTCCCCACCGCGCAACTCGCATCCGCCAACATCCGCCCCTCTGACCTGGAAAACCGACAGGCTGGCTTCCGAGCAAGGCTTTACACCGATGGCGAGGGCCACTACGTTCTGGCCTTCTGCGGAACCAATGAAGGAAAGGACTGGAAGCACAATCTACGCCAGGGTATTGGCCTCCGCGACACGCAGTACGAGCAAGCAATCGACCTCTCACGAAAGGCTCGCTTGGCGTTTGGCAACGATCTCGTGCTTACGGGGCACTCTCTCGGCGGAGGACTGGCCACCGTAGGCGCACTCGCCACTGATACGCCTGCCGTGACGTTCAACTCTGCAGGATTGCACGACAACACAATCGAGTGGCTTGACTACAACGCTCAATCGGTTCGGCGTGAACTCGCAACCAACGGCCAGATCCGCCGCTACGCCGTCGACGGCGAAATCCTCACCTCGCTGCAGGAAGAGCGGCTGCTCACCCGCGCTCTACTCCCCGACGCGATCGGCCACAAGATCGAACTGCCTGACCCAGAACCGATTCACGGCTTGAAAAAGCTGATCCCGGGCAGCTCGCTCAAGCACGGACTGGACCTCCACGGCATGGATTCGGTGCTGGAAGCGCAGCAGTTGGCATCGCGCGGCTCCATGGCCAATCCAGCCCACCCCGCGAACGGAATGTTCAACGACGCGCTCGCAGGCCTGCATGGCGTACAACCGAATGCGCTGGGCTACACCCGCGAAGAGCAGTACCGCAATGCAGCCGGCAGCCTCGTGGTAAGCGCACGCGGAGCCGGGCTGCAGAAGATCGATCACGTCGTGGTCGGGGCAAACGGATCCCTGTTCGCCGTCGAAGGCCCCCTCGAAGACGCGCGCCACCGCATCGCCAGCGTCGACAAGGCGCAAGCCGCGGCGCAGCCGCTGGAAGCAAGCTCGCAGGCCTTGGCGCAGGTGCCGCGCGAAGCGTCCGCCAGCGTCGAACCGACGATGGACGTCCATCGCCGCGCTGCGCTTACACCCTGAGAGGCACCTCCCGATCGATCGGATGCCGTAGGTTCCGCGCGTTACAAACAAAGAAAGGCGGAGCATCGCTCCGCCTTTCTCTTGCAGGCACCGCCTTAGCGCTTACTGCCCGATGTGCTGCTTCAGCCAGCCGTTCACGGTGTCGTGCCACTGCACCGAGTTCTGCGGCTTCAGCACCCAATGGTTCTCGTCGGGGAAGTAGAGGAACTTCGACTCGACGCCCTTGCGCTGCAACGCGCTGAACAACGCGATGCCCTGCTCCGCCGGAATGCGGAAATCCTGCTGACCGTGGATCACCAGCGTCGGCACGCGGAACTTGTCGACGTGGTTGGCCGGATTGAACTTCTGGTAGCCCTGCGGGTTCTTGAACGGCGTGCCGCCGTTCTCCCACTCGCTGAACCACAGCTCCTCGGTGGCGTAGCCCATCGCCTGGTTCTCGAACACACCGTCGTGGCTCACCAGGCACTTCCACGGTTCGTTCCAGTTGCCGGCAATCCAGTTGACCATGAAGCCGCCGTAGCTGGCGCCCAGTGCGCAGGCCTTGCCGCCGTCGAGGAACGGGAACTGCTTCTGCGCCGCCGCCCAACCCTTCTGCAGGTCTTCGAGCGGACGGTCGCCCCAATGGCCGCTGATCGCATCGGTGAACTTCTGCCCGTAGCCGGTGGAGCCGTGGAAGTCGATCATCACCACCGCATAGCCCTGCCCCGCGTACGTCTGCGGGTTCCAGCGATAGCTCCAGCCGTTGCCGAAGCTGCCCTGCGGGCCGCCGTGGATCAGGAAGGCGACCGGGTACTTCTTGCCTTCCTCGTAGTTCCACGGCTTGACCACGTAGCCATGCACGACTTCGTTGTTCCAGCCGGCGAACTTGAACTGCTCGAAGTCGCCGAAGCGCACCTCCGGCAGCATCTCGCCGGCGCTGGGCGTGATCGCGCGCTGCGGCGCGCTGCCGTCGGGACTGGTCACGAACACCTGGTCGCCGCTCTTCAGCGTGGCGCGGCTGAACGCCAGCGTCGGGCCGGCCAATGCGAACGCCGAGACCGAACCCTGCGGACCCGAGATGTTGCTGACCTCGCCGTTGGCGATCGACACCGCGAACAGCGGATCCTGGCCCAGCTCCTGCGCCGTGGTGTAGATGCTCTTGCCGTCCGCCGACAGGGTGATGCCGTTGGCCGAAGCGTCCCAGCGCGACGCGATCTCGCGCGCCTTGCCGGTCGCCAGGTCCATCGCCATCAGCGCGAAGCGGTCGGCTTCGAAGCCGGGGCGCGCCATCGCGCGGTAGTACAGGGTCTTGCCGTCGGCGCTGAACACCGGCGTCGTGTCCCACGCCGGGTTCGCCTGGGTCAGGTTCTTCGCCACGCCGCTGCCATCGGCGTTGACCAGGTACAGGTCGAAGTTGGTCGACCACGGCTCCTCGCGGTCGGCCTTGCGCGCGCTGAGCACCAGCTGCGTGCCATCGGGCGACCATTGGTATTCGCTCTCGTCGCCGAACGGCCGCGACGGTACGTCGCCGATCACGTCGGCGCCGACCAGCGTTGCCGTCTTCGACATCGCCTTGTCGCTGCCCAGGCCGGTGACGAACACGCGGTTCAGACGGCCGTCGTTCCACGCATCCCAGTGGCGGATGAACATGCGGTCGAACACCATGCCGGTGTTCTTCTGCTTGCCGCGCTCTTCCATCCGCTTCGGGCTGCAGGCGAGGTCGCTGCCGCAATCGACGAACGCCTCGCTGCTGAACGCCAGGCGCTTGCCGTCGGGCGACAGCTTGTAGCTGCCCACGTCGCCGGGAAAATCGGTGAGCCGGGCGGGCTCGCCGCCGCGCGCCGGGATCGCATACAGCTGCATCGAACCCGACTTCGCGCTGAGGAAGTACACGGTGCTGCCGTCGCGCGAGAACGACGGCGAATTCACGTTCCAGCCTTCCGGCGTCAGGCGCTTGGGCGGTGCAGCGTCACGCGCGAACAGGTCTTCGATCCACAGCGCGGTGGACGACTTGTTGGCGGCGAGATCGACCACGCGCTTGGCGAACACCAGCTGGCGGCCGTTGGGCGAGAGCGTGGGCGCCGACACGCGGTCGAGCGTGGCGAGGTCACGGACATCGAGGCCGCGCGCGGCGGCGGCATCGAACGAAGGCAGGGCCGCCGCGAGCAGCAGCGGCAGGACGGCGTGGCGCAGGGTCATCGGGACTCCGGAACGGACGTGCGAAAGTCCCGATGGTAGAGCTGTCTACGGTTTCCACATAGCCCGCGTTGCCCCGCAGCGGCCGTCAGGGGGTGTTGCGCGCCGCCGCGCCTTGCTGATTGCAAGGTCAAGGTGCGCGGCGCCGCATGGCGGCCGCTGCGGGGCAACCCGAAGGGCCGGGACTGTGGGCCCGCAGCGCGGCGTCATCGTTCGGTCGCGTATCGACATACGCTCCCTCACTCTTCCTTGCCCTGCGGGCCCACAGTCCCGGCGCGGGCTATGTGGAACCCGTAGACAGGCTCGACGCTGGGCCCCAGCTGCCGCAAAGGCCGGCAGTCACGGGGCCCGGACGCGCAAAGTCGCGGGCGTTCGCGACCTCAGTTGGCGGCCGTACGCCGCGCCATGCCCTCGATCCAGCGGTACAGGATGAACACGGCGGCGACGAAGGCGATGCCACCGATCCACTTGGCCGGTTCGGCAAAGTCGTCACCGACCAGCGCCAGCGGGAACAGGTTGAAGGCGACGACGCCGGCGATGATCACGCCTACGAGGCCTTCGCCGACGATCATGCCCGAGGCGAGCAGCACGCCGAGCTGCTTGCTGGATTCGGGGTTGGCAGTGCGCTCGGCGCGCTTGTCGTAGAGCCAGCCGACGATCGCGCCCACCACCACCATCAGCGTCGCCGACGTCGGCAGGTAGATGCCCAGGCCGACGGCCAGCGGCGACAGGTGCGCGCCCTTGGTCTTTCGACGCAGGACCTCATCGATCACGATCAGCACGACGCCGATGCCGGCGCCGATCTGGATCAGGCTCCAGTCGATGTTCTTCTCGATCACGCCCTGCGCGAGCGCGGAAATCAGGCCCGCCTGCGGCGCGGCCAGCGCCAGCTTCGGGTCGACGCCCGGCGCACCGGCGAAGCCGTAGGCCTTGTTCACGATATCCAGGATCACCGGGATGATGGCGGCGCCGGCGATCACGCCGATCACCAGCGCCCATTGCTGCTTGGACGGGGTGGCGTCGACCAGCTGGCCGGTCTTGAGGTCCTGCAGGTTGTTGTTGGCGATCGCGGCAACGGTGAACACCACCGCGGTGACGAGCAGCGCGAACGCCACCAGCCCCTTCTCGTGGCCGGGCTCCAGCAGCGGCTTGATGCCGAACACCAGCAGCAGCGCCGCGCCGATCACCACCAGGATGCCGATGCCCGACAGCGGGCTGTTCGAGGAACCGATCAGGCCGGCCATGTAGCCGCACACGGTCGAGACCAGGAAGCTCATCACCACGATGTAGATGAGGCCACCGATGACCAGCGAGGTGGTGTGCGCGCCCAGGCCGGTTTCGGTGCTGAACTGCACCAGCAGGAACGCGAGCGGAATGAAGCACGCGACCATCACCATGCCGACGACGCCGATCGGGATGTCGTGCTCGGTGCGCGGCAGCGAAGCGATGTTGCCGGCGGCGCGGACCTTCGCCGCGGCCATCGCCGAGGTCAGGCCGGTGATCACCGGCTTGACCAGCTTGCCCAGCGTCCAGATCGCGGCGACACCGATCGTGCCGGCGCCAACGAAACGCACCTGCTGGCTCCACGTCGCCTGGGCGAGGTCGGCCGCAGCCGTGCCCGCCTGCGCACCGGCAGCCGCGAGTTCGGAGAAATGCGGCACGCCCCAGCCCCAACCGATCACGGCGCCGAGCAGCATGGCGATGCCGACCCACAGGCCGACCAGGTGGCCGACCGCGAACAGCGCCATCGACAGCGCGAAGTCGAAGCCGGTGACGCCACCGCGGTCACCGACGCGGAAGTAACTCGCCACGTCGCTCGCGAATACGCGGGTGGCAACGATCACCGCGAACGTGCCGGCGACCAGCGCGCCCCAGATCACCGCGAGCAGGCCGGCGCGGCTTTCCTCGGCGCCGTGTGCGGTGCCTTCGGCGCCGGGGCTGCCGACCTTCAGCACTTCGGCGCAGGCGACGCCTTCGGGGTACGGCAATTCGGAATTCGTGACCAGGGCGCGGCGCAGCGGGATCGAATACATCACGCCGAGGATGCCGCCGAGCGCGCAGATCGCAAACGACACCCAGTAGGGGAAGCCCGTCCACCAGCCGATGATGATCAGGCCGGGCAGGACGAAGATCACCGACGACAGCGTGCCCGCGGCCGAGGCCACCGTCTGCACGATGTTGTTTTCCTGCACCGTCGAATTCTTGAAGTTGCGCAGCAGCGCCATCGAGATGACGGCCGCCGGGATCGAGGTGGCGAAAGTCAGGCCGGCCTTGAGGCCGAAGAACACGTTCGCCGCGGTGAACGCCACGGTGATGATCACGCCGAGGATGAGGCCGCGGAGGGTCAACTCGGTGCGCGGAGTCGCCAGGGAGTCTGGTCGGGTCACGGGTGGAATTCCCCCAAGGTTGGATTGCCCCAGTATCGCAGACCGACTCGGCCCGGGGCACGGCCGGCATTGGCGGCGCGTGGCTATACTCGCCCCGACTTTGCGCAGGGACGGCGCGTAAACCGATTCGGGGGTTCCGCTTGTCAGTCCTTTCCACCGCCGCCGCGGGCCGCCAGGCCGCTGCAGTCGCCACCGACGACTTCCTCGGTCATCCCAAGGGCGTCTACGTCTGCTTCTTCACCGAGATGTGGGAGCGCTTCTCGTTCTACGGGATGAAGGCGCTGCTGCTGCTGTTCCTGCTGCAGCACCACAAGTTCGGCGACCGCGCGGGGCTGGACGTGCTGGGCGCCTATGGCGGCCTGGTGTACTGCGTGCCGGTGATCGGCGGCCTGCTCGCCGACCGTTTCCTCGGCATGCGCAAGGCGGTGATCTTCGGCGGCCTGCTGCTGGTCGCGGGCCACGCCGGCATGGCGTTCGAGGGCCATGCGGCCACGACCGTCAACGGCGTGGTGGTGCGCGACGAGGGCGCGCTGCGCATCTTCTACCTGTCGCTGGCGCTGATCATCATGGGCGTCGGTTTCCTCAAGCCGAATGTCTCGACCATCGTCGGGCAGCTCTACGCAGAAAACGATCCGCGCCGCGACTCGGGCTTCTCGTTGTTCGTCGCCGGCATCAACCTCGGTGCACTGTTCGCTTCGATCGTGTGCGGCTATCTCGGCCAGACCCTGGGCTGGCGCTACGGCTTCGGTGCGGCGGGCATCGGCATGCTGCTCGGGCTCGCGCAGTTCATCTGGGGTCGCAAGTACCTGCGCGGCGTCGGCGAACCGCCGGCGCCGCTGCCGCAGCCGCGCGAATGGTCGATCTACGGCGGCGCCCTGCTCGGCCTGCTGCCGGTGGCCTGGCTGATGCATGCGGTGACGTCGATCCAGCTCGGCCCGGACGTGGTGCGCTGGACCTACGGCATCGTGGTGATGGCGCTGGCCGGCATCGTCTGGTCGATGTGGCATTCGTGGCGGCGCGACGAGCGCAACCTGGGGCTCGCCGCCTACGTGCCTTCGCTGCTCGCATTCGCGCTGCTGGGTGCCGTCGTGATCTGGCTGTCGCACCGTTACGGCGTGCTGGACTTCTTCATCGAGGAATCGACACTGGCGCTGGTGCTGATGTCGGTCGTGTTTCTGGTCGTGGGTTTCTGGTACGTGGGCTTCGTCACCCGCGGCTGCTCGAAGGTCGAAGCGCAGCGCATGGGCGCGATGATGGTGCTGATCTTCGCCGCGCTGGTGTTCTACACGCTGTACGAGCAGACCTACGGCTCGTGGGTCACCTTCACCGACCGGTTGCTCACCAAGGACATCGCGCCTTCGCTGGTGCAGGCGCAGCCGGCCGTGCAGTGGGGCGAGGGCTGGCTGGCGAACCTGCGCGTGTTCATGGCGTCGGCGCCGTGGTCGACCTATTCGCTGTTGCTGGGACCCGTGTCCTTCGTCGTCGCCGCGTCGGTCTCCGACCGCAATCCGGCGTCGCCGCTGCCGCGACTGCTGTTCGGTGCCACCGTGATCGTCATGCTGCTGGGACTGCTGCGCGATGCCGTCGTCCTGCCGCAGACCGCGGGCTCGCTGACCTACCTGGGCGCGCTGTTCATCGTCCTGCTGGCACCGCTGTTCTCGGTGATCTGGGCGTGGCTGGACCGGCGCGGGCTCGACCCCTCCAAGCCGACGAAGTCCGCAATGGGCCTGTTCTTCGGCGGGCTGAGCTTCCTGCCGCTGGTGTGGGCCGCGCAGCACGCCGGTGCGACCGGCGCGATGGCCAGCGTGTGGTGGCTGGTGCTCGCCTACCTGCTGCTCGAACTGGGCGAGATGTGCTTGTACCCCGTCGGCCTGTCCGCGGTGACCCAGTTGTCGGTGCCACGCGTGGTCAGCCTGATGATGGGCACCTGGTTCCTCGCCACCGCGTTCTCGGAAACGCTGGCGGCGTTGTTCGGCAAGCTTGCCGCGATCGACGTGCCGGAAGGCGAAACCATGGTGATCGCCGACGCCGCCGCCAAATACGCCGACCTGTTCAACTTCCTGATGTGGCTGGGCATCGGCTGCGCGGTGGTCGCGTTGCTGGCCTCGCCGCTGCTGCGGCGGATGATGCACGGGGTGAAGTGATGTAGCCCTCCGGCCGGCACGACGGCCAAGAAAAACGGCGCCCCAAGGCGCCGTTTTTCATAGCGGATTCCGCGCCACCACCCGGCACACTTCGCTTCGAACCGATGCGGCGACTGCGGGAGAGGTAGATGCCGCCTCCCGGGCACACCGATGGGCGCTGAATTCCGCGCAAAGAAAAACGGCGCCCGAGGGCGCCGTTTTTCGTATCGCATTCCGCTCAACCGCCCTGCGCGACCTTCTTCGGACCGATGTGGCGGTCGAAGAAGTTCAGCATCTCGGTGTACAGCTTGAGGTTGTTCTCTTCCTTGTAGAAGCCGTGCATTTCACCCGACTGGATGATCATGCCTTCCGGCGGGTTGCCTGCGTTGATCAGCGCCTTGTACATGCGCTCGGTGTTTTCCGGCGGGCAGCGCGGGTCACGGGCACCGGCGGCGAGGTAGACCGGGATCTTCACCTTGTCGGCGTGGTTCACCGGCATCACGCGGTCGCGCTCGGCCTTGGTGTCACCCAGCGCGCGCTTGAGGTAGCGGATGCCGTCCTCGCGCTTGCTGGTATCGCTTAGCGTCATCTGCACGTCGGCGTCGTAGGCACCCACGTAGCCGAAGGCGCACTTGAACACGCCCTGCTCGCGGGTCGGCGCCATCAGCGAGGCATAGCCGCCGAAGCTGCCGCCGTAGATGCACACGCGGTCCTTGTCGGCGTAGCCCTGCGCGATCGTCCACTTCGTCGCGTCGAGGACGTCGTTCATGATGCCGTCGGCCCACTGACCATAGGCCATGTCCTGGAAGGCCTTGCCGAAGCCGCCCGAACCGCGGTAGTTGACCTGCATGACGAGGTAGCCGCGGCTGGCGAGCAACTGGGTTTCCCAGTTGAACCCCCAGTTGTCGCGCGGTCCCATCGGGCCACCGTGGACGTTGACGATCATCGGCAGGTTCTTGCCAGACGAGCCCTTCGGGATCGTCAGGTAACCGTGCAGCTTGAGGCCATCGCGGGTCGTGATGGAGAAGGACTTCACCCGCGCCATCTGCTCGGCATCGAGCCACTGGCGGCCGCGCATCAGGAAGCGCGCCTTGCCGGTATCACGGTCGTACAGGTACAGCTCGCCGGGATTGCTGTCGCTGTAGACGGAAACGACGATCTTCTTGCCGTCCTTGGTCGCGCTGGAGAAATCGACGAACTGGCCCGGGAACGCACCTGCCAGCGATGCATAGATCTCGGCGTCCGGATGAGATTCCTCGATCAGCTTCACGCGCGGCGCGCCGGCTTCCGTCACAACGCCCAGCACGGTCTCGTCGTCGGCCGACATGATGTAACTGGCCGGATCCGAAACCGGATCACTGAAGAGCTCCTGGAAGGTGCCCGTGGCCGTATCGATGGTGCCGAACGCCTCCGGCGCCTTGCCGTCGCTCTGCGTGGCGTAGACGCGGCCGTCGCCAGCGGTGCCCACGACGGAAAGCCGCTTGCCCGACACCTTCGAGCTGTTCACCAGCGTCCACTTGCCGTCGTCGCCGCGGCGATAGAGCTCGTTGTGCGAGTCGTAGTTGCCCTGCGCGTCCTCCTGGTCGTAGCAGACGGCGAAGCGCGGCGTCTTGGCGGCGTCCAGGGCGATCTCGCAGTTCTCGCGTGGCGCACGCGCCAGCGACTTCCTGCGACCGCTCAGCGTGTCGAACAGCACGACCTCGGTGCCGGCGCCGTCGCTGGAGCGCGGGTAATTCACCGACATGAGCACGTTGGTGTCATCGTCGCGCAGGGTGTCCAACAGCGAAAAACTCTCGGCCCCTACCTGCTTACCCTTCTGCGTGGCGTCGCGGGTTCCGTAGAACACCAGCGGGCGCGGCTGGCTGCCGTCGGCATTGACTGCGTACCACTCGCCGGTGCCGAACGGCCTGGCGAAGCGGCCAAACTTCTGCACCGAGTTGAACATCAGGCGCTCGGGGCTGACCCAGTAGAAGTTGCCGACGCTCTTGTCGTCCGGCAGCTGGTTCACCTTGACGAGGCTCAGATCCTTGGTACGGAGCACCGTCAGCACGTCCTGGTCACCGCGATCGACCGTCATGGCGAGGTACTCGCCATTCGGCGAGATCTTCACGCCGCTGTAGGTCGGATGCTTGACGAAATCCGCGATCGACGGAGCTGCCGCGACTACGCCCGGCAGCATCAGGGCCAACGCGGCCCCGTAAAGCTTGCTCATTGCACTATCCCCTGGAGATTGAAGTTCTGCTTGGCCCAAGCCGAAGAGTACCGCAGTCACACTTCGGAGCGCATGGGCTGCTGGCCAAAGAAGAACGGCACCCTACGGTGCCGTCTTCTCGCCGTGCGATCCCAAAGCGACTTTACTTCGCTGTCGCACCGCCGGAAGCGGCTGCGGCCGAAGCCACTTCACCACCAAGGTGCTTGCCCAGGAACGACAACAAGCGCGTGTAGTACTCGCGCCGGTTCGCTTCCACGTAGAAGCCGTGGCCTTCATTGGCGAAGTACAGGGTTTCCACCGCTACACCTTCCTTGCGCAGCGCTTTCTCCATCATCTCGCTGTGCTTGATGGGCGCGCGGTCGTCCTCTCCCCCTGCCGCCAGGAACACCGGCGCCTTGATCTTCGCGGCCATGCGGCTGGGCGAGGTGTCCGCCAGCGCCGTTCGCTCGCCGATCCATTCGCGCAGGTAGGTCTCGCCCGAACCGCGCCGCTGGATGTCGCCATCGGTATGCATGGTGGGCAGGTCGTACACGCCCACATACCCCACTGCGCAGCGGTACAGCGCGGGCTCCTTGGCGACGCCCATCAACGCGGCATAACCACCGTAACTGCCGCCGTAGGTGCAGACCTTCGATGGATCCGCGATGCCTTCCTGGATGGCCCAGCGCGTCGCGTCGGTGAGGTCATCCTGCATCGTCAGCCCCCACTGGCGCGCACCGGCCTCGATGAATTCCGCGCCATAGCCACCCGACCCGCGGAAATTGACCTGCAGCACCGCGTAACCCGCGTCGGCAAGCATCTGCACCTCGCCGTCGAAGCCCCACTTGTCCTGCACGCCGAACGGCCCGCCATGCGGCATCACCACCATGGGCAGTTTGGTGCCTGCCGCAACCTTGGGCGCGGTGACGTAGCCATGCAGCGTCAGGCCGTCACGCGCCTTGAGCGTGATCGGACGCATGGAAGCCATCTTGTCGGGATCGAACCACTGGCGCCGGCTGAGCAGATGTTCGGCTTTTTTCGCGACGGTATCGAAGATGTAGAAGTCGCCGGGGCTGCGGTCGCTGGACACTTCCACCAGTGCCAGTCGACCGTCGCTGGTCTGCGACGTGATCTTCACCGCATCCCCGCCGAAGGCGGCTTCGAGACTACGGTAAAGGATCGCTTCCTTCGACTTGTCATCGAAGAACGCCGTCCGCGGACGACCATCCATGAATACGGCGCCGACCGGAATCCGCGTGCCATTGTGATAGATGATGCGCACCGGATCGCTGTCGTCGTCACGCAGGATTACCTTGCGCTCGCCGGTAACCGTGTCATACGCCACGATCGCATCGGGGCCCTTGGGCTGCTCCGATTGCAGGTACGCGGTGCGGTTGTCTTCCGAGAAACCGATGGGATGCTCGGCGCGGTGCGTCACGGCCTCGTCCGAGACGAGATCCCACTCCACGCCCTCGCCACTGCGGTGGTACAGCTTGCGCACGTTGTCCACGCCGGCGCCCGAGGCGAAGCGCACGACACCGGCGTTGTCGGTGGAGAACCATGCATTGCGTACCGGCGCACGCGCGATCTGGTGCCTGCGACCGGTGTAGGCGTCCATCCGGTCGACGCGGGTGAACGGATCGTCCGTCATCGGGCTCACCGAGATGATCACGTTCTTGTCGTCCGCAGGCAGGTCGTCCACGAGGAATGCCCAAATTGCCTCGACCTTCTTGGGCTGGATCTTGGTGCCCAGTCCAGCGCCCTGCAGGCGCTGCCCGACCAGCATCTCGCCGGAACCACCGGTCGCACTGACGCCGTACAGTTCGCCGGTGAGTTGGGGCTTCGCGAGCGCCCCGAATTTTTCGGCCAGGCTGACCACGACGCGATCGGCGCTCACCCAGTCGAAATCGGCGACCACGGTGTGCGAGCCGCCCGACACGTTCGACATCACCTTGTTGTCGCTGCGACGCAGGACCACCAGCGAAGTGCGATCGCTCTTAGGCAGCGTGGCAGCGAAATACTCGCCATTGGGCGAAAGCTTGATCTCCTCGAACATATCCTTGCGGACGTAGGCATCCACATCGACCGCGGCTGCGGCCGAAACGAATCCCAGTGCGGCCATGCCGGCCAGGAGCTTGGCTACTTGCTTCATGTTTGATGGCTTCCCATTTGCCCGTTGTTACTCAATCGACGAGCACGCCGCGCATTGCACGCGGGCCCGTTCGTCCCCGGGGCAAGCCTACCATCGGATTGAGGCGGCGCGAGAGACGCGCCATCACGTTCAGCGTGCCAGTGTCGTGGCCAGCGCCGCGCGCCAATCCGGCAGGACCAGGTTGTATTCAACCTGCAGCAGGCACGTTTCCAGAACGGAGTACGCCGGGCGACGCGCGCGGGTGGGGTATTCGTCGGTTCGGATCGGCACCACGCGCGGACTACGCGCGATCAGGCCACGCGCGCAGGCCTCTTCGAAGATCGCTTCGGCAAAGCCATGCCAGGTCGTTTCGCCCTCGGCGACAAGATGACGGACGCCGGACGCCCGGATGCCACCAGCGAGGATCTGTGCCGTGACATCGGCGATCAGCCATGCGGGCGTCGGGCCGCCGCGCTGGTCCGCAACCACGCGCAGCTCATCGCGCTCGCCGCCCAGCCGCAGCATGGTGCGCAGGAAATTGTTGCCACGCGTGGCATATACCCATGCCGTACGCAGGATCAGGTGCGACGCGCCGCTGGCCTGGATGTGCTGCTCGCCGGCAAGCTTGCTGGCGCCATACACGCCCAGGGGCGCGGTGCGGTCGTCCTCGCGGTACGGCCCAACTCCGCTGCCGTCGAAGACGTAGTCGGTGGAGTAATGCACCAGCGTTGCGCCGCGCATCGCGCACAGCCGCGCGAGTTCTGCAGGCGCTTCAGCATTGGCCAGGAAGGCCAACTCTGGCTCGTCTTCGGCGCGATCCACCGCGGTATGCGCCGTGGCGTTGACGACGACGTCGGGCATCACCCGATCAAGCACCGCCGCGAACGTCTCCGGGGCGTACATGTCGAGAACCTCGCATGCGCCCCCATCCGGCAGCACGCCGTTGCGGGTGGTGACCGTCATTTCGCCCAATGGGGCGAGGCTGCGGTGCAGTTCGTAGCCGACCTGACCGTTGCCGCCAAGCAGCAGGATCCTCATGCGCCGGAAACCGGATAAACCGGCAGGCGATCGACAGCAACGTCCGCCAGCAGCGGAGCGCGTGCGTCCTTGTCCGACAGCTGCGGATCCGTGACCGGCCAGTCAATGGCCAGCGCCGGATCATCCCAGCGGATCCCCGCGTCCGCCTTGGCGTCGTAGGTGGCGGTGCACAGATAGCTGAACACCGCACGCTCGCTCAGGGCCACGAAGCCGTGGGCGAAGCCTTCGGGGATCCAGAAATGCCGCTTGTTTTCCGCACTCAGCACGACGGCGGTCCACTGCCCGAAGGTAGGCGAGCCGCGGCGAATGTCGACCGCGACGTCCCAGACTTCGCCCTCGATGACCGATACGTACTTGCCCTGCGGTTTGGGCCACTGGTAATGCAAGCCGCGCAGCACGCCGCGACTGGAAGACGACACGTTGCCCTGGACGAACTTCAGGTCCAGGCCATGGCCCGCCAGCTTGTCGTTGTTGAAGGACTCGAAGAAGAATCCGCGCGCATCGCCGAACACCTGTGGTTCGACCACGATGCAACCCGGCAGGTCGGTTTCGATGACCTTCACTCGAAGCGCCCGTGTTCGAGCAGGCTGAGCAGGTACTGGCCATAGCCGCTCTTCGCGAGTGGCGTGGCCAGGTCGCGCAGCTGGGCGTCATCGATCCATCTATTGAAATAGGCGATCTCTTCCGGGCAGCACACGCGCAGGCCCTGTCGCTTCTCGATGGTTTCCACGTACATGGACGCCTCGATCAGCGACTCGTGGGTACCGGTATCGAGCCAGGCAAAGCCGCGCCCCATCCGTTCCAGTTGCAGCGATCCATCTTCGAGGTAGCAGCGATTGAGGTCGGTGATCTCGAGCTCGCCACGCACCGAGGGCTTCAAGCGGGCGGCAAATTCGCTGGCGCGACCGTCGTAGAAATACAGGCCGGTCACGGCGTAGCTGGACTTGGGCTTGGCCGGCTTTTCCTCCAGCCCCACCACCTTGCCGTTCGCATCGAATTCGACGACGCCGTAGCGCTCGGGATCCCTCACCCAGTAGCCGAAAACCGTTGCTCCATGTTCGCGGCCAGCGGCGCGCTTGAGGAGTTCGGTCAGGCCATGGCCGTAGAAGATGTTGTCGCCCAGCACCAGGCAGCTCGGCTGCCCGGCAACGAACTCGCGGCCGATGAGGTACGCTTGGGCGAGCCCTTCCGGGCTCGGCTGCACCGCGTACTCGATCTTCATGCCCCATTGGGAGCCGTCGCCGAGCAGGTTCTTGAACAGGGCCTGCTCGTGCGGCGTGTTGATGATCATCACTTCGCGGATACCCGCCAGCATCAGCACGCTGAGCGGGTAATAGATCATGGGCTTGTCGAAGACAGGCAGCAGCTGCTTGCTGATGGCCTGCGTGATCGGGTACAGCCGGGTGCCGGAACCGCCGGCAAGGATGATGCCCTTGCGTTGGGTCATGAAATCCCCCTCAGGAATTCGTATTGGCAGGACGGGAACGGTATCAGGCGGCAGCGCCGATGCGCTCCAGGCGATAGCTGCCGTCCAGCACGCGCTGCACCCATGGCTGGTTGTCCAGGTACCACTGGACGGTGCGGGCGATGCCCTGCTCGAACGTCACCGTCGGCGCCCAACCCAGCTCGTCCCGCAACTTGGAGGCATCGATGGCATAGCGGCGATCGTGACCGGGGCGATCCTTGACGTAGGCGATCAGCGACTCGCGGGCACGACCGCCCGCCAGCGGCCGGTGCTGGTCGAGCAGCGCGCAGATCGTCTTCACCACGACGATGTTGGTGCGTTCGGCGTCGCCGCCAACGTTGTAGGTCTCGCCCACGCGGCCCGCCTCGAGCACGCGGCGGATCGCCGCGCAATGGTCGCCCACGTACAACCAGTCGCGGACGTTCATGCCGTCGCCGTAGACCGGCAACGCCTCGCCGGCCAGCGCCTTGGCGATGACCAGCGGAATGAGCTTCTCCGGGAACTGGTACGGCCCGTAGTTGTTGGAGCAGTTGGTCGTGAGGACCGGAAGGCCGTAGGTGTGGTGGAAGGCGCGGACCAGGTGGTCGGAAGCCGCCTTCGACGCCGAATACGGCGAGTTCGGTGCGTACGCCGTGGTTTCGGTGAACTTGCCGGTGTCGCCCAGCGCACCATAGACCTCGTCGGTCGAGACGTGCAGGAAGCGGAAGGCATCGCGCGCCGGCGTATCCAGCGACTTCCAATAGTCGCGCGTCTGTTCGAGCAGAGTGAGCGTGCCCACTACGTTGGTCTGCACAAACGCCGCCGGGCCGTCGATGGAACGGTCGACGTGGCTTTCGGCGGCGAAGTTGATCACCGCGTCCGGGCGACGCTCGCGCAGCAGGCGCTCGAGCAGGTGCGCGTCGCCTATGTCGCCCTGCACGAATACGTGCCCGGGGGCATCCTTGACCGGCACGAGCGTGTCGAGGTTGCCGGCGTAGGTCAGCGCGTCGAGGTTGACGACGCGCACCCCATTCTGGATCGCTTCGAGGACGAAATTGCCGCCAATGAAACCGGCACCGCCGGTCACAAGCCAGGTTGGCACTCGAACACCTTCCTTAGATCAATCCGATTCTGCAATGCACGCGGGCGGCATGCGCGGACACGGCTCAGAACGGAATATCGTCATCCGCGAAGTCCGCACCGAAATCGTTCGCCTTCGCCGGGGCCGCCTCGCGGCGCGGCGCGCCACCCTGCGGCTGCGACGGACGCGACTGGCGGGCTTCACCACCGCCGCTGAACTCGCGGCGCGGGGCGCCGCCGCCTTCGGCGCGGCCACCGAGCATCTGCATCTCGTCGGCGACGATGTCGGTGAAGTACTTCTCGACGCCGTCGGCGCCGGTGAACTTGTCGTAGCGGATCGAGCCTTCGACGTAGCACTGCGAGCCCTTGCGCAGGTACTCGCCGGCGATTTCACCGAGCTTGCCGAAGAACTTCACCCGGTGCCATTCGGTGCGTTCCTGGGTCTGGCCGTCCTTGTCCTTGCGCACGCTGGTGGTCGCCAGGCTGATCGTGGTGACGGCCATGCCGCCCTGGGTGTACTTGGTTTCCGGATCGTTGCCCAGGTTGCCGACCAGGATGACCTTGTTGATGCCACGTGCCATGGAGTTGCGGTCCTTTTGAAAGGAGATCCCCTCGCGGGAACCCCAGATAGGAGAAATACGAAGATCCGACCGCAGGGCCGAAGGCCGGTCGCGACGGACAGATGCGATGACAGTATATCCGCGCCCTCCAGGCCATCAGCGCCTGGCGCACGGAAGCGTGGGAAATTCCCGCTCGGGGCGTGGAGACCGACCGAAACGCCGGTCCCGGACGTTTGCTGGCGGCCCGCGGGCCGGCTACGAGGCGGTCATCCGGGTGTCGCCACCCGGCCCCGGGGCGGTGGCCGCCGGCTGGTGGCACGCGCGCCAGGACGAGGCGGTTTCCCCGTGCCAGGCCTTGAACTGGCGGGCGAAGCTGCACGGATCGTGGAAGCCGCAGGCCTCGGCGAGTTCGGTGATGGACAGGTGGCTGTCGCGGAGCAGGTCACGCGCCCGCTGCATGCGCAGGCGCATCGAGGCCTTCTGCAGGGTCTCGTGGTAGACCGCATGGAAGGTCTTGGACAGCCACCAGCTGGAGAAGCGGGTCAGCTCCATCAGGTCCTCGATCCGCAGCATCCGTTGCGGGTTGCCCTCCAGGAACAGGCGCGCCTTCTGCACGCGCGAGAAGATCCGGGTCTTGCGATGGAAGGAGCGCCCCGGGCAGCGCTCGATCATCTCCGCGAACGGCTCCTGCGCCGCCTGCCAGTGCTTCAGCAGCGGCTTCAGGCTGCGCATCACCGCGGCAATGCCGGCCTCCGCGGGCAGCGCGGCGCATTGCCGCCACAGGCGCAGGGCGATCCGGCGGTCGTGCAGGGGCATGGTCCCGCGTCCGACCAGCAGCCCGCGGTCGGCCGAATCCAGCGCGCCATGCATCACGTCGGCGGTGAGCATCAGCCCCAGGGTCAGCCCGCCATCCGATTGCACTTCGGGCATCGAGCCGCGCTCCAGGGCGATCCAGTCGCCCGGCCGCAGGACGAAACTGCCCTCGGCCGCGGCGACCTGGGCGCTGCCGCGCAACTGCAGCCAGAACGAGAACATCGCCGCCGGCGTGCGCGCCCGCCCGGAGCGGGAAACCGCGGCGAAACGCACCGGCATCGCGGGGAGCCCCGCCGCATGGGGGGAGGGCATGCGCGCGTCGTGCGCGGTCACGAACGTGTCGGGCATGGCGGGCTCCTTGGACGACCTGACGATCGCTGGCGAAACGGATGGATGGGGCTGGCGAGGTTCGTTGTAGCGCCACCCCGGTTGGGATGCGCGAGGTATTCGCCGAGTTGCCCGGAAACGGCGGTGAGTCGCAGGAAAATCGACGAAACCGCCTTTTGCGACGACGAAAATGCCGACCGGCACGCCCCGGGCACCCGCGCTTGCGGCGGCGCACGCATGGCGCGCCCGGCAACGGTTCGCAGGGATTCCACCGCACCGGAAATTCCCGCTAGCCCCCCGCTTGCATCCCGCGCCGGTCGCGGGTACACCACAGCGCCGGCACGACGCGCGCCAGGACAGAAGGTGCAATGACCCACTCCCGCCCCGAAGCCATCCAGGCCGTCCGTTCCGGCCTGCGCCGGCTCGACCCCCTCGACCGCACCGTGCTGGCGCTGACGCTCGCGGTCTGGGCGATGCACTACGTCATGCGCACCATGCTCAGCCTGATGCCCGGCGACAGCATGATGGAGCCGGGGACGCTGACCGCGCGCACCGTCGTCAGCCTGTTTGGCGTGGCCGTGTGCCTGGCGATCCACGCCGCATTGAAGAAAGCCGACAGCAACCGCCCCTGGCGCCTGCTCGGCTACGCGCTGGCGCTGAGCCTGCCCGCCGCGATGCTGGTGACCTGGTCGGGCGAGTACGTGTTCCGCTACTTCACCAACTACTACGAGATGTACCCGGACCGCTGGATGACGCGCTGGGAGCTGGGCGAGACCTACAAGGCCTACCAGTGGAATTTCTTCGCCTGGTGCGCGCTCTACGCCGCCGCGCGCAACAATGCCGAGATGCGCCGCCGCGAACAGCAGCTGGCCGACGCGACCAACGCCGCGCAGCAGGCGCAACTGCTGGCCCTGCGCCTGCAGGTGAACCCGCACTTCCTGTTCAACACGCTCAACACCCTCGCCGGCCTGATCGTGCTGGGCCGCGCCGGCGAATCGGAGAAGATGGTGCTGAGCCTGTCGCGCTTCCTGCGCTACACCCTCGCCCGCACGCCGTCGCAGCTCACCACGCTGGCGGACGAGGTCGGCATGCTGCGGCAATACCTCGAAATCGAAGCGGCGCGCTTCTCCGACCGGCTCAAGGTGACCTGGGACATTCCGCAGGACTGCCTGGCGGCCATGGTCCCCAGCCTGATCCTGCTGCCGCTGGTGGAGAACGCGCTCAAGTACGGACTGGGCGGCTCGGATCGCCCCGTCGAAATCGCCATCGGCGCGCGCCGCGACGCCGACCGGCTGTTCCTCAGCGTCGCGGACGACGGCGGCAGCGCCCACGGCAACGCCGGCAGTGGCCTGGGCATCGGCCTCTCCAACGCGCGGCAACGGCTGGCGGCGCTGTACGGCGACGACGCCGCGCTCGACAGCGGCCCGCTCGATCACGGCTGGCGCAGCGTGATCCAGGTCCCGTGGCAGGAAGAACTGGCGCTGGAACCCGCCGCGTGATCCGCATCCTGCTTGCCGACGACGAACCGATCGCGCTCGACCGGCTCGAACTAGCCGTCGCCGGCATCCCCGACGCCGAACTCGTCGCCAAGGCACGCAACGGCAAGGAAGCGCTGGCCTTCATCCGCGAACTCAAACCCGACATCGCGGTGCTCGACATCCAGATGCCGGTCAAGGACGGCTTCGCCGCCATCGCCGAACTCAAGCCCGGCGAACACCTGCCGGAGATCATCTTCGTCACCGCGTACCAGGAGCACGCCGTGCGCGCATTCGAAGTGCACGCGGTGGACTACCTGCTCAAGCCGGTGTCGTTCGAGCGCTTCCGCGAAGCAGTGCGCCTGGCGCGCACGCGGCTGGAGGCGCGCGCCGCCGGGGTCCGCTTCGCCGAACTGCAGCAGCTGATCGCCAGCCTGCGCGACGCCGGGACGCCCGACAACGGCGCCACCTACGAGCGCGAATTCTGGGTACGCAACCGCGACGGCATCGTCCGCATCGCGGCCGACAGCATCGAAGCCATCACCGCCGAGGGCGACTACGTGCTGCTGCACGTGGGCGGCAAGTCGCACCTGCTCAAGGACACGATCAGCTCGCTGGCCACGCGCCTGGATCCGGCGCTGCACCTGCGCGTGCACCGCTCCACCATCGTCAACCTGCGCCAGGTCGCCAGCCTGCACCGGCGCGGCCCCAAGGGCATGTCGCTCACGCTCGCCTCCGGCGGCGAATACGCGATCGGGCCGAACTACGTGGAATCGGTGCTCAAGCTCGTCAACGCGCGCCGCTGGCGCTGAGCCAGCACCGGGCCTACCGGCGCGGCCCGTATCGCGGTCCGTATAATTGCGGGCTATGTCCGCCGACTCCTCCCTGCGCCCCACCGGCGCCCCGCTGCCCGACCTCGCCACCATCCAGGCCCTCGCCCGCGACGACATGGCCGCGGTCGACGCGCTGATCCGGCGCCGCCTCGCTTCCGACGTGGTGCTGATCAACCAGGTCGCCGAATACATCGTCGGTGCCGGCGGCAAGCGCCTGCGGCCGATGCTGCTGCTGCTCGCCGCGGGCGCGCTCGGCGATCGCAGCGGCAAGGGCATCGGCCCCGACGCGCACCAGCTCGCGGCCGTGGTCGAATTCATCCACACCGCGACCCTGTTGCACGACGATGTCGTCGACGAATCCGACCTGCGCCGCGGCCGCAAGACCGCCAACGCGGTGTGGGGCAACGCGGCCAGCGTGCTGGTCGGCGACTTCCTGTACTCGCGCAGCTTCCAGCTGATGGTCGAACTGGACCGCATGGAAGTCATGCGCATCCTCGCCGACACCACCAACCAGATCGCCGAGGGCGAGGTGCTGCAGCTGCTGCACGTGCGCAACCCCGACACCGACGAAGCGGCGTACCTGCGCGTGATCGAGCGCAAGACCGCGGTGCTGTTCGCCGCCGCTACGCGCCTGGGCGCGCTGCTGTCGGGCGCGGACGCCGCGACCTGCGATGCGCTGCACGCCTACGGCATGAACCTGGGTTACGCGTTCCAGATCGCCGACGACGTGCTCGACTACGCCTCCGACGCCGAGACGCTGGGCAAGAACCTGGGCGACGACCTCGCCGAAGGCAAGGCCACGCTGCCGCTGATCCACGCCATCGCGCACAGCGACGCCGACACCCGCGGACGCCTGCGCCACGCGGTGGAACACGGCGACACCGACGCGCTGCCCGACGTGCTGCAGGCGATCCGCGCTACCGGCGGCCTCGATTACAGCCGCCAGCGCGCCTTCGAATACGCAGATGCCGCGCAGCGCGCGCTCGACGGCATCGCCGGCAACGATTACACCGCCGCCCTGCGCGGGCTGGCGCGCTACGCGGTCAACCGCGACCACTGACCTTGACGCGCCCGGTCACTCCCGGGCGAAGCGTTCGCGGAAGAACGCGTGCAGCAGCGCCAGCGCGCGCCGCGCCGAGCGCTCGTGGTAGCGGCAGTTGTCGGCCGGATCGGCCGGCGTGTCCTCCGGCTGGGTGAAGCAGTGGCGCGCGCCGCCGAAGTTGACGAACTGCCAGTCGGCGCCGGCCGCATCCATTTCCTTCTCGAACGCCGCGATCTGCGTGGCCGGCACCGAAGTATCGTCGGCGCCGTTCAGCGCCAGCACCGCGGCCTTGATCGCACCGGGCTGCGCCGGGTGATAGCTGTCGAGGTCGCCGTGCAGGCTGACCACGCCGGCCAGGTCGGCACCGCTGCGCGCCAGCTCCAGCGCGACCGAACCGCCGAAGCAGAAGCCGAACGCGCCGATCCGCGCGGGATCCAGCGGCACCTTGCCCTGCTGCGCCTGCAACGCCGCCATCGCCGCGGCCGCGCGCTTGCGCAGGGTCAGGCCGCCATCGGCATAGGCCTTCATGACCTGCGCCCTGGCCTCGCCCTTGTCCCGGGGCAGCACGCCCTTGCCGTACACGTCGGCCACCAGCACCACGTAGTCGTCGCCGGCGATGGTCGCGGCGCGCGCGATGTTGGCCTGCGACATGCCCATCCAGTTCGGCACCATCACCAGGCCCGGACGCGGCGTCGCGCTGGCATCGTCGTAGACCAGCATGCCGCGGAAGCTGTCGTCGCCTACCTGCCATTCCACCGGCACGTTACGCACGGCGGCGAAGGCCGGGCTGCAGATTCCCACCGCAAGCGCGAGGGTGGCGACGAGTCGGCACATGGCGTGGTCTCCGCGGTGTGGCCGCCGGGCCCGATGCCCCGCGAACCCAAGCGATCATGCCACCGCGGCAGCAGGCGCGACCCCGCGCATGTTGGCCGCTGGCCGCGACCGCGCGCTCAGGAAATACCCAGCCCCGGAATCGCGCTGATGCAGTCGGGATCGAAGCCGGCGAGCTCGGCGAAATGGCGTCCGCGCGCGACGTAATCCCGATACGCGCCGAAGCTCGGCGCCCCCGGCGACAGCAGGACCACGCCTTCGCCCGCCAGCGCGTCCTGCGCCTGGCGCATGGCGTCGGCCAGGTCTTCCGCGGCGCCGAGCACGAAGCCGTGTTCGCCGGCCAGCGGTTCGAGCAGGTCGTGGATGCGCGGGCCGTTCTGGCCCATGGTGACGATCGCCAGCGGCGCAGACACGCGCATTGCCTGCGCGAACTCCTCCCACGGCAACCCGCGGTCGTGCCCGCCGACGAGGATCGCGACGCGACGGCCGCGGAACACGTCCAGCGCCGCCAGGCTCGCGTGCGGCGTGGTGCTGATCGAATCGTTGACGTAGGTGACGCCATCGCGCGTGCCCACGGTCTGCAGCCGGTGCGGCAACGGCCGGAAATCCGCCGCATGCGGCGCCAGCGCGACCGCGTCCAGACCCAGCGCCTCGATCGCGGTGAGCACCGCGCACAGGTTGCCGCGGTTGTGGCGGCCGGGCAGCGGCAACGGCAACGTGTCCAGCACGAAGCGTTCGCCCCGGTGCAGCGCATCGCCGCGCAGGTGCCAGCCGTCGGCGTTGCCGAACCAGTGGATCTCGCTGTCGGGCAGCTGCAGCGCGGACAGGATCGGATCGTTGGCGTTGAGCACCGCGATGCGCGGCTTCGCCTCGGTCAGCAGGCGCAGCTTGTCGGCGACGTAGCGCCCGTGCGAGCCGTGCCAGTCCAGGTGTTCGGGAAAGATGTTGAGCGCGACGGCGACCGCGGGGCGCGCGCCGCTCGCGGCCACGTCGCCGGTCTGGTAGCTCGACAGTTCGATCGCCCAGTACGCGGGCGCGGGCGCAGGCGCCAGCACTTCCAGCAGCGGCAGGCCGATGTTGCCGGCCAGCGCGGTGGCGTGGCCGCCGGCGCGCAGCAGGTGCGCCAGCAGCGAGGTCGTGGTGCTCTTGCCCTTGGTGCCGGTGACGCACACGGCGTTGTCGACGAAGCCGGCGGCGTTGGCGTGCTCGCCGAACCACAACGCGGTGCCGCCGACGAAACACGTGCCCTGTCCTGCCGCGGCCACCGCTTCGGGTTTGTACGGGCTGATGCCGGGCGACTTCACCACGACATCGAACGCCGCCAGCCGCGCGGCGGATGCCTCGGTTTCCACGGCGAGCGACGCATCGGCGAGCGCTGCGGCGTCCGCGGCCTCGCCGACACTGCAGAACAGGGTCAGCGGCAACGCAGGCAACCGCGCGCGGATCGCGTGATAGGCGGCGCGGCCCTCGCGACCCCAGCCCCACAGGGCGACGCGACGGCCGTCGAGCCGGCGGATCGCCAGCGGTGCGGCCTCAGGCGGTGAACTGCGCACGCAGGCGATCCCACAGCGACGCAGGAATGCGGTGTTCGGCATCGAGCACCAGCAACGGCTCGATGCCCAGTTCCGTGCCGTCGAGCTGCGGGCGGATCTCCTGCGCGAAGCGTTCCACCAGCGCGTCCTCGCGCCACTCCGGTCGGGCCGCGAGTGCGGCCATCGCCGCGCGTGATTCGCGGCCTTCGCCCACGCATTCGAACGGCTTGTGGTCCTGGTATTCGAGCAGCGCGTCGTAACCCGCGGTCTGCGCCGGGTCGTCGAGCAGGTTGCGGCCGAAGATGCCGACCAGGCGCGGCTTGGGCATGAACGGCGCCAGCGCCAGGAATACGAAGTGGCACTTCGGGCACACCCCGCACCAGCGGTTGGCCGGGCGCTCGCCCATGATGTGGAAGTTGCGGTTGCAGCTGCTGAAGTGCGCGTCGTAGTGGTCGGTCCTGGCGAACTGGCGCGCGACGGCGAGTTCGCTGAGCGGACGCAGCAGCGAGTAGTAATGCAGGTCGGCCGCGACGTGCTTCTGCACATGCTCGCCGAACGCCTTCTCGCACGCCCAGCCCTTGGACCACTGGTGGTTCACCTCGCCGGTGCCTTCGATCAGGCTGCCGTAGCTCGCCGAACGTTCGTTGGAGAACACGACCTGGTCGACGTCCAGCAGCACCGCGGCAAGCACCATGATCGCCGAGTTCAGCACCGTCACCGGAATGTGGCCATTCCATGCGCCTTCGCGGTTGTAGTCGAACAGCTGCGGCGCCAGCGCGCGGCCGAGGTTGAGCGTCGACAATCCGGTACGCTCGGCGCAGGCGCGGATCAGCTGCGAACCACCGACCCAGGTGACGGTCTGCCCGATGCCGAGCGTGCGCAGTGCTTCGATGCTGACCAGCGAATCCTTGCCGCCGCCGATGGCGACCAGCGCGTGTTCGCGCAGGCCAAGCGCCGGCGCCTGGGTGGCGTCATCGCGCGCGGCCACGGGGAAGCGGATCTTCTCGTGCAGGTTCAGGCCGTTGCGGTAGGCAAATTCGCCCAGGCCGTTCACGTAGATCAGCTCGAGCAGTGCAGCCGTGTCGGCGTCGATCGCGTAGGAATCGATGCGGATCTCTTCCGGCACCGCGGCCTTGTAGTAGCTGACGCCCGCGATCAGGTGCAGCAACTGCAACGCGCGTTCGGCGGCGACGGCGCGTTCGCCTTCGAGAGTGAACGGCGCACCGGGCACGGTCACCGTCTCGATCAGCTCGGGGCCGTCGTCGAAGGCGTACACCAGCTGCGCGACACCGGTCGTCGCGTCGAAGGTGCAACGCACGAAGCGGAAGGCCTTGATCGCGTCGCGTTGGAATTTCCAGTCAGTCATTTCGGAACCATCGTAGGGCGGGCCCAGGCCCGCCGTTTGGAACAATGTGAGCAATCGAAGGCGGGCTTGCGCCCGCCTACCCGATCACGTCTTCGGCCGGCAGCGCTCGCAGGTTGTAGGTGTTCGCCATCGCCATGCCGTAGGCGCCCGCATCGGCCACCAGCAGCACGTCGCCTTCACTGGTCGCCGCCGGCAGCAGGCGGCTGCGGCCGAGCACGTCGCCGCTCTCACAGATGGGGCCGACCACGTCGAAAGCCACGCCCGCGCCGTCGTCCAGCCGGCTCAGATTGTGGATGCCGTGGTAGGCCTCGTACATCGCCGGCCGCATCAGGGCATTCATGCCCGCGTCGCCGCCGACACGGCGCACGCCGTCCTTCTCCACCACCTGGGTCACGCCCAGCAGCAGCACGCCCGATTCGGCCACCAGATAGCGGCCCGGCTCGATCACCAGTCCGTAACGCGGATAGGCGGCCTTGATCTCGTCGAGGCCGTCGCGCCATGCCGCCAGATCGAACGGCTGCGCATCGGGCGTATACGGAATCGGCAATCCACCGCCGATGTCGATCGTCTCGATCGTGCCGACGCTGTCGGCCAGGCCGGCCAGTTCCGCGTACACGCCACGCCAGTGGCGCGGATCGTCGATGCCGCTACCCAGGTGCGCATGCAGGCCACTGATGCGGACGTTGAGCTTGCGCGCCTCGGCGAGGAAGGCATCGAAGCGCGCGACCGGCAGGCCGAACTTCGCCGCCACGCCGCCCGTCTTCACCTTCTCGTGGTGGCCTTCGCCGTGACCGAGGTCGAGGCGCAGCCACAACGTGCGATCGCGGAACACCTCCGGCCAGCGCTGCAGCGCCTCGACGTTGTCGAGCGTCACGGTGACGCCACGCGCGAACGCCGCTTCGTACTCGCGCCGCGGCGCGAAGCTGGGGGTGAACAGCACGCGCTGCGGCGACAGGTTCGGAACCGTGGCGAAGACGTGGTCGAGCTCGGCCTGCGACACGCATTCCAGCCCGAAGCCCTCGCCCACGATCGCGCGCAGGACCGCCGCGTTGGGATTGGCCTTGATCGCGTAGAAGCAGCGGTCGATCGCCGGCACCGCCAGCAGCCCGCGCGCGCGTTCGCGCACGGTCGCCAGGTCGTACACGTAGCGCGGCGTGCCCGCCTGCGCATGCTGCAGCAGCGCGCCACGTGCGCCCACCCACCACGCCGGCGCGCGCTCGACCTTGCCGTGCGCGATCTCGCGCCAGCTCGGGCCGAACACGCTGGCATCCAGCACCGGCATCGCGCCGCCGCGGATCAGCTCCGCGTGCAGCTGCGGCAGCATGCCGTCGGCGTCGGCTTCGTCGATGACGAAGGTGAGGTTGAGGTCGTTGGACGACTGCGAGATCAGGTGCACGCGCTCACGGCCGAAGGTCGCCCACACGTCCGACAGCTTGTGCAGCAGCGAACGCATGCCGCGACCGACCAGCGTGATCGCCGCGCACGGCGCGATCACCTTCACCCGGCAGACTTCGGCGAGGTCGGCGCTGAGTGCTTCCAGCACGTTGGAATTGACCAGGTTCTCGCTGGGATCCAGCGAGACGGTGACATTGGTTTCCGACGAGCCGATCAGGTCGACCGAGAGGCCGTGGCGCTTGAAGCGTTCGAACACGTCGGCGAGGAAGCCGACCTGCTGCCACATGCCGATGCTTTCCATCGACACCAGCACGATGCCGTTGCGGCGGCTGATCGCCTTGACACCCGGCACGGTCGCCGCCGACGCGTCGATGCGCGTGCCCGGCAGGTCGAAGCGCTCGGTGTCGAGGATCGCCATCGGCACGCCGGCGTCGCGACACGGCGCGATCGAACGCGGGTGCAGCACCTTGGCGCCGGTGGTGGCGATTTCCTGCGCCTCGGCGTAATCCAGGCGCGTGAGCAGGCGTGCATCGGGCACGTCGCGCGGGTTGGCGGTGAACATGCCGGGTACATCGGTCCAGATCTCCACCCGCTTCGCCTTCAGCAGCGCACCGAAGTAGGCGGCCGAGGTATCCGAGCCGCCGCGACCGAGGATCGCCGTGCCGCCGTCGCCGTGCCGCGCGATGAAGCCCTGCGAGATCAGCATCGGCGCGGCCTGCCGGGTGAAACGCTCGACGAACGCGGCATCGCCGTTGTGGCGGCAGTTCACCGACAGGCGCTGCGCCCACGGGCTGGCGTTGGGCAGCGACACCGCATCGAGCCAGTCGCGCGCGTCGCACCAGCCGAAGTCGTGGCCCTGCGTGCGCAGGTAGGCCGCGCCCAGCGTCGAGGACAGCAGCTCGCCCTGCGCCAGCACTTCGGCCTGCCAGTCCAGCGCGCGTTGCGCCGCGCGCGGATCGCTGCCGAGCGCCTGCAGGGCGACGAGGCGTTCGCCCAGCACCGCATCCGCGTCCAGTTCGAGTTCGGCGCAGAACGCGCGATGGCGCTCGACCAGCGCGGCGATGCGCCCGGCGATGTCGTCGCGCGCTTCTATCGGTGCGTTCGCGATCGCCTGCAGCTCGTTGGTCACCCCCGACAGCGCCGACACCACCACCAGCACGCGCACGCCGTCCTCGGCCATGCGTTTCGAAGCGAGGCGTCCAATGGTGTCCCAACGGTTGCGGCGCGATACGGAGGTGCCGCCGAACTTGAGTACTACCCAGGGAGTCGCTCCCGCTGTCACTGACGTATGTCCTTCTTTTGGAGGGTGATGAGGAAAGGAAATGCCCCGTGCGCGCCGCGGACCTCTAGAATCCGACGCTGGCCGGACCCCGCGCTTTGAAGCGGCATGCACGAACACGCGATTCTAGTCGAAGCGGCCTGCTCCCACCCCCACCGGACCTGTCGTCCATGAGTCGTTCCAAATGAAACGTCGTTATCTGCAGCTGGACGTGTTCGCCGGCAATCCCGGCGACGGCAATCCGCTGGCCGTCGTGCTCGACGCGCAGGGCCTGGACGATGCCGCCATGCAGGCCATCGCCAAGTGGACGCGCCTGCCGGAAACGACCTTCGTCTTCCCGCCCACCCGGCCGGGCGCGAGCTACCGCATCCGCATGTTCAGCCCGCGCCGCGAAGTGCCCTTCGCCGGGCATCCCAGCGTCGGCACCGCCCACGCCGTGCTGGAAGCCGGCCTGGCCACACCGCGCGACGGCCTGCTGTACCAGGAAGGCATCGCCGGCGTGCTGCCGCTGCAGGTCGTCGGCGAGGGGCGTACGCGGACGATCGCCGTGCGCACGCCGAAGGCGCGGGTGGTGGAAATCGCTTCCCCTGGCGATCCGCGCCTGGCGCCGGCCCTGCGCGGCCTGGCCCTGGGCCCGCTGCCGCCGGTGCTGATGGACGGCGGCCGCCGCTGGTGGCTGGCGGAACTCGCCGACGAGGCATCCCTGCGCGCCGCCGAGCCGGACTGGGACGCGATCGCCGCGCTGGCGCAGGCCACCGAAACCATGGGCCTGTTCGTCTACGCCCGCAGCGCCGACCCGATCTACTACTACGCGGTGCGCGCCTTCGTCGGCGCACCGGCGCGGTTCGAGGACGCCGCCTCCGGCGCCGCCAACGCCACGCTGGCAGCCTGGCTGGCGTCGCGGGACGCCCTGCCCAGCCGCGACGGCCGTTACCGCATCAGCCAGGGCCGGGAAGTCGGCCACGACGCGATCATCGACCTGCACGTGGACGCCGACGGCGAAGTCTGGTCGGGCGGGCGCGTGTGCAACGTGGTGACCGGACATATCGATTGGCCCGCGTGACCGGGCCCGTTGCAGTTGCCGTATGGATTTTTGCTCGTCATCCCGGCGCAAGCCGGGATCCAACTTCAAGCCACTGCAACGGCTGGATCCCGGCTTGCGCCGGGATGACGAGTGAAATGGCACCGACAACAACCATTGATTACTGAGAAACAAGCCGGTCCGCCATGACCCAACTCGCCAACCAAGTCGTCTGGATCACCGGCGCCTCCAGCGGCATCGGCGAGGCCTTGGCGAAGCTCGCCGCGCAGCGCGGCGCGAAGCTGGTGCTGTCCTCGCGGCGCGAAGCCGAACTGGAACGCGTACGCCAGGCCTGTCCGCGCCCGCAGGACGTTGCCATCCTCCCGGTCGACCTCGCCGATTTCGGCGATGCCGACGCGCTGGCCGCGCAGGCTGCGGCCTTCTTCGGCCCCATCGACGTGCTGGTCAACAACGCCGGCATTTCCCAGCGCACCGCGATGCTCGACACCGGCATGCCGGCGTATCGGCGGCTGATGGAGATCGACGTATTCGCGCCGATCGCCCTGACCAAGGCGCTGGCGCCGGGCTGGGTCGCGCGCGGCCGCGGCCACGTCGTGGTGGTGAGTTCGGTGTTCGGCACCATCGCGATGGCACGTCGCACCGGTTACGCCGCGGCCAAGCACGCGCTGCACGGCTTCTTCGACAGCGCCCGCATCGAGCTGGGCCACCGTGGGGTGCAGTTCACCCTCGCCTGCCCCGGCTTCGTGCGCACCAACGTGTCGGTGAACGCGCTGGGCCCCGGCGGCCAGCCCTACGGCAAGTCCGACCACGACATCGACGCCGGCATGGACCCGCGGGTGTGCGCGGAGAAGATCTGGCGCGCGGTCGAGGCCGACCGCTTTGAGGTCACCATCGCCGGGGTCGAACGCGTCGCGGTGCTGATCAAGCGCTTCCTGCCGCTGCGCTGGTACACGGCGTTCGCGCGGCGCCTCAAGATCAACTGACACAAAGAAGCAGGGGCCCGAGGGCCCCTGCTTCGTCACTCCGCCCGCACGTCCACCCGCACGCGGATGCGGTCGCCGGGGTGGTAGTTGGTGCGCGTCGTGTACTGGTGGCCGGCGTATTCGTAGGTGACGTCGTACGCGTCCACCGAACGTTCGCCGTTGCTGTAGTAGCCGCTGCCCGCCGGTTGCGGATCGCACACCGTCACCGTACCGACCCGGTCAGGGGCGCGTTGGCGCTGGCTCTGCTCGTAGACCTGGCGGCCGGCCATGCCGCCGACCATCGAACCGATCGCCGACGTCGCGTAACGGGCGCTGCCGCCGCCGACCTGGCTGCCGACCGCGGCGCCGATGATGCCGCCGACCACGGTCGCGACCGTCGCACCCGTCTGCGTGCCGCCGCTGCTGCGACGGTAGTTGCCGTACTGGTCGTAGTAACCGTCGTGGTCATTACGGGCATAACCGTCGTTGCGGTAGTAGCCATCGTTGCGGTAATCGCCGTTGTCGTAACCGCCGTTGTAGCTGCCGTCGCCGCGCACATAGGTGTCGCGCTGGTAGCAGCGCTGCGAGTTCGACGTCGGATAGTTGGAGCCGTAACGCGAATCGAACACCGGATCGACGCGGATCACCCGGGCGGTGTCGTAGCGGACGTTCGCGTCCTGCCCGTTGTAGGGCGCAGAACGGTACGTCGTCTGTGCGGAAGCCAGCCCGGTGGCAGCCGCCAGGCACAGGGCCAGGGTGGAAACGAACAGACGCTTCATGGTGGGAACTCCGCAACGCCGGAATGGCGTGCGCGGATCGTCGGTCGGGGGCGGGCAATACAGGCTGAATCCAGCCGGCCAGCGCGCGCCGGTTTACCTCGCCGACAGCCAGGCCGCGGCCTGCGCCGCCACGGCCGGCGCGGCGCGCCCCAGCAACGGACCGACGTGGCTCGGCGCGTCCACCATCACCAGCCCGGCTTGCCATGCCGTGGCCAGCGCCTGCGTGAGCGCGGGGGGCACGTCCTCGTCTCGACTGGACGCGATGCACAGCACCGGACACTGGGGCATGGCGACCTCGACGCCCGCCTGCGCGGCGCGCAGGACCGCGCCGGCTTCGTCGCGCCAGCGCGCATAAGCGAACAACGCGGTCGCAGCGTCGGCATCCGGCAACGCCCGGCGCGTCGACGCCAACCGCGCATCGCGCCGCCACGGCACGAGATCCGGCCATTCGCGCGCCGGCAGCGCCTGCGCCCACGGCAACGGCGGCAAGGGATTCACCAGCACCAGCGCATCGGCCGCATCCGCGCACAGCATCGCCAGCAACCCGCCCAGGCTGGCGCCGACCAGCGCGCGCGGCCGCGGCAGGGCCAGCAGCGCGGCCCGCGCCTGCTGGCGGTAGTCGTCCAGCGTGGTCGTGGCCAAGCCATCCGGACGGGGTTGCAGGTCCGGGGTGGCGAGTTCGATGCCCGATGCGGTGAACACGCCGCGCCAGGCATTCCATTCCCAACCGCCCCCGCCGGCGCCGTGCAGCGCGAGCGCGTGCCCGATCCGTGGCCGCACGCGCGCCGTGCCTCAGCCCTGCAGCGTCGCCGACAGCGTCACCGGCACCGCCAGCGCGCGCGAGATCACGCACCCGGCCTTGGCGGCTTCGGCGATCTGCTGGAACTGTTCGGCGCTGATCCCCGGCACCTTCGCGTTGACGACCAGGTTGACGCCGGTGATCGTCGGGCCCGGATCCATGCCGGGGTCCATCGTGGCCTCGGCGCGGGTTTCGATCCGGTCGGGGGTGAAGCCCGACTTGCCGAGTACCGCCGACAGCGCCATCGAGAAGCAGCCGGCATGCGCCGCGGCCAGCAGCTCTTCCGGGTTGGTGCCCTTCTCGTCGCCGAAGCGGGTCTTGAACGAGTAGTTCTGGTCGGCGAACAGCCCGCTCTGCGGCGTGCTCATGCTGCCCTTGCCGGCTTGCAGGTCGCCTTGCCAGACCGCATCCGCGTAGCGCTTGAAGGCCATGTCCACTGCTCCGGGAAAAAGGGCGCACAGGGTAGCGCCGGCCACGTTAGCTTTGTGATGCGGTCTTCATGCCGCCTGCGCTGCGGGCGCCCTTGACCCGCCGCATCCGCTGCGGGATGGTTGCTCCCCCGGCCACCCGCCGGCACCCCGCCATGACCGCCCTCGCCGAGCGCACGCTCGGGAATGGCAGCGCTTCCGACGCGGACAGCCATGACGGCCAGTTTCCTGGGCAACACGCCCTACCCAACCACGGGAGAAACGGCCTCATGTCGTACAGCACACAGGACATCCGCAACGTGGCCTTGGCAGGCCACCCCGCCGCCGGCAAGACGACGCTCTTCGAAGCCCTGCTGCACGCCGGCGGCGCGATCCAGACAGCAGGCAGCATCGAACGCGGCAGCACCGTCTCCGACTTCGACCCGATCGAAAAAGAACGCGGCCACTCGCTCGACGTCGGCATCGCCTCCACCGACCACGGCGGCATCCACGTCAACCTGATCGACACCCCCGGCTATCCCGACTTCCGCGGCCCCGCGCTGTCCGCGCTCGCGGCCGTGGAAACCGTGGCGATAGTCGTGGACGCCGACAGCGGCGTGGAATACGGCACGCGCCGCATGATGGAGTACGCCAAGGCACGCAACCTGTGCCGCGTGCTGGTGGTCAACAAGATCGACCACGCCGACGCCGCCAGCGCGCGCGTGCTGGACGAATTGCGCGAGACCTTCGGCAACGAATGCCTGCCGTTGAACCTGCCGGTCGACGGCGGCAAGGGCGTGATCGACTGCTTCGCGAACACGCAGGGCGACAGCGACCTCGGCCCCGTCGCCGAGTGGCACCAGAAGATCATCGACCAGGTGGTCGAGATCAACGAGACGGTGATGGAGCACTACCTCGACCTCGGCGAGGGCGGCCTGTCCGGACAGGAACTGCACGACGCCTTCGAGCAATGCCTGCGCGAAGGCCACCTCGTCCCCGTGCTGTTCTGTTCGGCACGCAGCGGCGTGGGCACCAGGGAATTGCTGGATACCGCGGAAAAACTCTTCCCGAATCCCGCCGAAGCCAATCCGCCGGCCTTCCACAAGCTCAACGGCCAGGGCGCCGAACCGGTCGACGCCGCGCCCGATCCGGGCCGGCACGTGATCGCCGACGTCTTCAAGATCGTCAACGATCCCTTCGTCGGCAAGCTCGGCATCTTCCGCGTCTACCAGGGCACGGTGAAGAAGGACACGCAGCTGTTCGTCGACGACGGCAAGAAGCCGTTCAAGGTCGGCCACCTGTTCAAGCTCAAGGGCAAGGACCACGTCGAGATCGACCAGGCCGTGCCCGGCGACATCGCCGCGGTCGCCAAGGTCGACGAACTGCATTTCGACGCGGTGCTGCACGACAGCCACGACGAGGACCACATCCACCTGGATCCGCTGGACTTTCCCAAGCCGATGTTCGGCCTGGCGGTGGAAGCCGCGCACAAGGGCCAGGAGCAGAAGCTGTCGACCGCGCTGCACAAGCTCGCCGAGGAAGATCCCTGCTTCACCGTCGAACACGAAGCCGAAACCAACGAAACGGTGATCCGCGGCCTCTCCGACCTGCACCTGCGCGTCAACCTCGACCGGCTCAAAGACAAGCACGGCGTGGAAGTGAAATCGCGCCCGCCGCGCATCGCCTACCGCGAAACCGTCGCCGGCAAGGCCGAAGGCCACCACCGCCACAAGAAACAGACCGGCGGCGCGGGCCAGTTCGGCGAGGTGTTCCTGCGCATCGAGCCGTTGCCGCGCGGTGGCGGCTTCGAGTTCGTCGACGAGGTGAAGGGCGGCACCATCCCCGGCCAGTTCATGCCGGCGGTGGAGAAAGGCGTGCGCCAGGTGCTGCACCACGGCGCGGTCGCCGGCTATCCGATGCAGGACGTGCGCGTGATCGTGTACGACGGCAAGCACCACAGCGTCGACAGCAAGGAAGTCGCGTTCGTCGCCGCGGGCAAGAAGGCCTTCCTCGACGCGATCAGCAAGGCGCGGCCGCAGGTGCTCGAACCCATCGTCGACCTCGAGGTCAGCGCGCCCGAGCAGCACATGGGCGACATCAGCGGCGGCCTCGCCAGCAAGCGTGCGCGCATCAACGGCACCGACTCGACGCGCGGCAACGAGATCGTCGTGCGCGCGCAGGTGCCGCTGTCGGAGCTGGAGGGCTACGCGGCGGAGCTGAAATCGGTGACCGCCGGCCGCGGCCGCTACTCGCTCGACTTCAGCCACTACGAACCGGTCCCGCCACAGGTGCAGCAGAAGCTGGTCGAGGGCTACAAGCCGAAGGCGGAAGAGGACTGAGCCGCCACGCGCGCAACCCGGACCGGCAGCACCGGTCCGGATGCCCGCCACCCGCCCAGCGGCCGATCACGACAAGGCTGACTGCGGCAACGGCGGCCGTGAAATTGCGATGCACGGCACCAACCGGAAAACCCGTGCAGGCCGCAAGCGGCCTTGTGATCCGGTTCGCAGATCGCTGGCGGTTTCAGGCGTTTCATCCCTCCTGCAACAGGGGGGTCACCATGAACGCCGGAAAGCCAACCCGGTCCAGCGACCGGTACGAACGTCTCGCCCGCAGCATGCTCGCCGTCGCCTTGCTGGCGGCGGTGGTCTGGGCCGTGTCAGGCGCCGCTTTTGCCTGAGGCGGCCCGCATCGCGCGCCTGCTACCACCCATGCCCGAGGCCTGAGCTTCGGGCTTTTGCGTTTCGGGCTTTGCGCTTTCGGCGCGAATTCCCTGCGCCGCCGCGCGCAAGCGCCCCCGGCGGCGGGCTTCGACGATAATTGCGCGATGCACCTGTTCGACACGCCCACCCTGCTCGCCTTCCTCGCCACGGCCGTGGTGCTCGTGATCATTCCCGGGCCGGGCACCGCCTGGATCGTCGCCCAGACCGTCGCCGGCGGGACCGCGCGCGGCCTGCGCGCCGGGCTCGGACTGGAAACCGCGACGCTGCTGCATGCGCTCGCCGCGGGCCTGGGGCTGTCGGCGGTGCTGGCGACTTCGGCGCTCGCCTTCGAGGTACTCAAGTACGCCGGCGCCTTCTACCTGGTGTGGCTGGGGATCAAGGCCTGGCGCAGCGGCCGCAACACCACCGGCGACGAACTGCACCCCGCGCCCGCGCAGACGGCGCCGAACAAACCCGACGCGGTGTACTGGCGCTCGGTGGTGACCGGCGTGCTCAACCCGAAGGTGGCGTTGTTCTTCCTCGCCTTCCTGCCGCAGTTCGTGCATCCCGAACGCGGCCTGGTGTGGGTGCAGTTCCTGGTGTTGGGCACGCTGCTGTCGCTGATCGGCTTCAGCCACAGCGCCTTCCTCAGCACCATGGTCGGCCGCCTCGGCCGCAGGCTGCGCGACGGCAACGGCCGCTTCGCGCTGTGGCGCCAACGCGCGCTCGGCGCGTTCTTCATCGGCCTGGGCCTGCGCCTGGCGCTGCAGCAGCGCAGCGGCCTGTGACTCGCTGCTGGTCGCGGCAGGACCAGAACCGCGCCCGCGGCTGACAGGGCCAGCCACGAGCGTTGCCGGCACACGGCCAAGCGCCGCGCCGAGGCTAACGACTTGACGCCTCCACCGCGCTAGCATCGCGCGGTCGCCAGCCCCCACCTGCCGGCATTCCTTCCGAACCGTCCGCAATCCCGAGGGGGCACCATGGACAAGCGTTTCTGGATTTCCGGCGTGGTCATGACCATCGCCACGGCACTGTTGGGCTTCGTCGTCCACGGCCTGCTGCTCGCCGACGACTACAACGCACTGGTCGGCACGGTCATGCGTTCGCAGGAACAGGCCAACGGCATGATGCAGTGGATGTTGCTGGCCGATGCGTGCATCGGTTTCGCGATGACCTGGATCTACCGGCAAGGCATCGGCGCGCGCTCGACGCTGGCGCAGGGCATCCGCTTCGGTATCGCCGTCGCGTTCCTGACGGTGATCCCGCAGTTCTTGATCTACTGGGTGGTCACCGCCATGCCCGCCGCGCTCGTGCACAAGCAGCTGGTGTTCGACAGCCTGCGCATGGTGGCGCTGGGCGTGCTGGTGGCCTGGCTCAATCCGCGCCGCGCCTGAGCACCGCCAATTCACCTGCGATGCAAACCGGCGCGGGTATCGTCCGACCGTCCCGCTCATCCACGGATACCACGATGAACCCGCGCCGCCGTTTTCTCGCCACCGTCCTCGCCACCAGCGCCCTGCTGGGCTCCGTGCTTGCCGCGTCCGGCTGCTCGACGCTCGGCGCCGTGACCGCGCTGCTGGGCAACCAGGTGAACTTCACCCAGCCGCAGCTGCAGCAGTCGCTCAACCGCAACTTCCCCAAGCACTACGACAAGCTCGGTGGGCTGGTGTCGATGACGCTGCTCAACCCGCGCCTGTCGATCCCGCAGGGCAGCAACCGCCTGCGCCTGGACTTCGACCTCGGCATCGGCGCGCTCGGCAGCGACAGCAGCCGGCCCAGCGGCCACTTCGCCCTGACCAGCGCGCTGCGTTTCGACCCGACCACGCGTGGCCTGCACCTGCAGGACCCGGCGATCGAACAGGTGAATGTGCCGTCGCTGGGCGGCATGATGAACAGCTCGGCGCGTGGCCTGCTCAACGACTGGCTGGCCGGCTACGCACGCGACGAACCCGTCTATCGCTTCGACAACAGCCTGCTCGATCGCCTCGGTTCGCGCCGCATCGGCCGCACCGACATCGAGGACGGCCAGGTCGTGGTGCACCTCGGCGACAACTGACGAAACCAACCACTGATGCGCACGCCCTTCATCGCAACCCTCCTGCTCTCCACCCTGCTGCTCGCGGCCTGCGGCGGCGGCGATGCCAAGAAGACCACGGCCGACGGCGGCACGGTCGAGCAACTGCCGACGCCGACGGGCGCCGCGGGCGGCGTCACCGGCATGCCGGCCCGCCCGGGCCCCGGCCCCATCGGCGCGCCGGTGGCGGAGCAACCGGAGGTGGCGCTCGACGCCGACGGCAACCCGATCCTTCCGGAAGCCGCGCAAGGCGAAGCCACGGCCGACGAACCCTCGCCGGACGATGCCGTCGCGGTGATCCGCGACTACTACGCGGCGATCAACAGCGGCGACTTCGGCCGCGCCTACGCGCTGTGGTCGGACGACGGCCGCGCCAGCGGGCAATCGCCGGCGCAGTTCGCCGCCGGCTTCGGCGACACCACCGGCGTGTCGGTGGAAATGCAGGCGCCGGGCAGTGTCGAGGCCGCCGCCGGGTCGCGCTACATCGAGATCCCGGTCACCCTGGTCGCCGCGCAGCGCGATGGCGGCCAGCGCCGCTTCAGTGGCCGCTACACCCTGCGCCGCGCCGTCGTCGATGGCGCGACGGCCGAGCAGCGCGCGTGGCGCATCGCCTCGGCCAACCTGCAGGAAACCGCGCCGTAACAGGCGCGGAGCGCACGGGCGTGTGATTCCCGATCCGCAGGCGACATGACGACGACGATGCAGGCAGCACCCGTGATCGTGCTGGACACCAATGTGTGCCTGGACCTGTTCGTGTTCGCCGACCCGCGTTGCGTCGGCCTGCTGCAGGCGCTGCAGGCCGCCGAGGTCGCGGCGGTCACCGACGATGCCTGCCGCGAGGAATGGCGGCGTGTGCTGTTCTATCCGGTGCTGCGCCTGGACGATGCCGCGCGAGCGGCCGCGCATGCGCGCTTCGACGCGCTCGTGCAGCGGTTGCCGGATGCGGGCGATGCCGACGTATCCGACCCGCCGCCGCTGCGTTGCCGCGATCCGCACGACCAGAAGTTCCTCGACCTGGCCCTGCGCACCGGCGCGCACTGGCTGCTGAGCCGCGACGACCACCTGCTCTCGCTGGCGCGGCGGGCACGGCGCGCGAATCTGTTCGCGATCCTCACCCCGGAAGCGTGGCTGGCGGCGCGCGCCGCCGCCAGCAACTGATCCGAGCCGGTTACAGCTCGAAGCGGTACGACAGCTTCACCAGCAGCTGCTCGCTGTCGCGCAGGCTGAAGGCGTCGGCGAACTCGTCGCGCGCGCCATAGCGGCCGAGCACGTCTTCCTCGAAGAACGAACCGCCGCGCACGTAGGCGATGTAGAGGTAGGACAGCGGCGCCAGCTCGTAGCGGTAGCGCACCTGGAAGCCGAGGTTGCGCAGGCCCACGTCGGGAATCGCTTCCGCCGACGGCAACGGCTCGCCGTTCGCCGCGACGCGGTAGGCCTGCTTCGCCTTGGCATCCAGGCCGATCGCTTCCAGGCGCACGCGCAATTGCTGCTTGTCGTTGATCAGGAACACGCTGCCGGCGTTGAGCTGGATCATGTCCTCGTCATAGCTGCCCAGCAGGTTGTCGCCACGCCACAGCACCCAGTCGGAGTTGTGCTCGAAGAACCACGAGGTGAAGAAGCGCAGGCGATCGTTGACGTGGTAGGTCGGCTCGAAGGACAGCTGCAGCGAACTCTTGCCCGGCGTGCCCAGGCCTTCGGAGGCCCAGCGCGTGTTGCCGTAGAACTCCCAGTGGCCATCGCCCTGGCGCGGGCGGTTGCGTTCGTAGAACAGGAAGTACTTGGCCGGCATGTTCACGATGCCGTTGCCGCGCAGGATGCGGTCGTCATGGCCGGACGACCACGAGGCGACCTCGAAGAAATCGTTGCCGCCATCGCGCAGCTGGCCGCTGCGGTTCATCGCGAAGGCATCGGCGATGTGCAGGCCGTGGTCGTTGACGCGGCGCGACGTGGCCCAGTGCCAGTCGGCCGCGCTGTACCGCGAGGTCTCCGGCAGGTTGGTGAAGCGCTTGGCGAGGTCGTAGCGGGCGTAGTTGAAGTTGTTGCGCTCGAGGAAACCGAAGTCGTTGAGCTGCAGCTTGTCGCCCAGGTGCAGCATGTACAGCTGCTGGCGCCAGCCGTCGCCCATGTCCCAGTCGATGCGCACCTGTCCGCCCGTGTCGCTGCCGGATTCGCCCGCATCACGCCGCCCGAACGCGTCCGTGCCCATCCCAGTGATGTCCGAGCCCACCAGCGTGGTGCGGATCGACCACTGCGGGTTCGGCGTCCAGCGGTGGTCGACTTCGTAGACGTTGGCTTCGCGGCCAATGCAGCCCTCCACGTCCTGCCCGTAGCAGGGGCGATCGACCCGGGTGACCATGGCGCCGATGCCCTGCTTCTCGCCGTCGTGCGAGGTGCGCACCGCATAGAAGTCGCGGCCGGCTTCGTCCGCTTCGGTGGCGGCGAACACGCCGTAGTTCATCGCGCCCAGGCTGCCGTTGACCTTCACCGCCGCGGTGACGTCGCCCGCGCCGCTGCCGTCGTCGGCATTGGCGCCGACGCGGCGGGTGTAGATCAGCTTGTTGGAGGTATTGAGCGAGCCGAACGGCACGTCGAAATAACCCTGGTTCTCGGTGAAGAACGGGCGCTTGTCGCTGAAGAAGCTTTCCTGCGCGCTGAAATTCACCACCAGCTGGTCGCTCTCGACCTGGCCGAAGTCGGGGTTGAGCGTGGCGCTGAGCTGGAACTTGCCGTTGGGCTTCCAGAAGATGTCGGCGCCGGTGTCGAAGTCGCTCTTGTGCGCCACGTTGTCGTACACGCCGGAGACATACGGCGTGATCGCCAGCAGCGACTGGCTGTACGCCGGCACCTGCACCTTGTTGAGCGCGGTGAGGAAGCGCGTGTCCTGGAAGCTCACCGCCGGCCACGACGCGCGCTCGCCGCTGGCGCCGATCACGCGGTCGAGCTGGATGCCCAGCGTGCGCGTGCCTTCGACGTCGCGCATCGGCGCGATGTACCAGGGGATCAGGATTTCCGCCGACCAGCCCGCTTCGTCCTCGCTGGTCGCGTGGCGCCAGTCGCCGTCCCAGTCGGAGTTGAACTGGTTCTCGTTGGTGATGGTGGTGTCGGTGATGCTGTTGGACAGCAGCACGGTGAAGTTGTAGCCACTGCGGCCGTCGCCGTCGAAGTCGACGTAGAGGTTGATGCGGTCGGCCTGCGCGCCCTGGTCGCGCTGCGCCTGCTGGCGCGTGCGCGGGATGTCGGGCGACTGCAGGTTGCGGAAGGCGACCGCCAGGCCGTCCTCGGTGGCGAGGATCCAGGCTTCGGTCGGCTGCGACGCGGGCGCGCGCGACAGCGGCTGGGTCTGGCGGAAGTCGGTAACGTGCTGGGCGCCCTGCCATTCGGCGGGATCGATCCGGCCGTCGATCTCGACGGTGGCCAGGGCGGGGGGCGCGGCGAGCGCGGCCAGGATGGCGGTGGTCAGTGTTGCACGCAGCATGGGGAGTCCGGCGGAAGGATCGCGGGCGCATCCACGTGCGCCGGCAAGGCCGGGGACGACCCGGTTGGCCGGCAGGGTATTGCCGACCTTGCCCGTTACCGAATGGCGAAAGTCATGCCAACCATTCGATCGGTTCATGCATCGCAACTTCACAGGCGGGCCGGAAGGCCTCCGTTCGCGCCTCGCGCGTTCGCGGCGACGGCGTGAAGATCGCGGCCCCGGGCGCCGCGGAACCCGCAAAAAAGCAGCGCCGGGACGAACCCGGCGCTTCGACAGGGCAGGCGGGCGTCAGTCCTTCTTGCCCTTGCCCTTCTTTTTCTTCTTGTCCTTTTTCTTCTTCTTTTCGGACTTGTCTTTCTTTGGCTGCAGCATGGTGCCGGTGCAATCGGGGCTGCCGCAGCGGCATTCCCAGATCTTCTTCAGCTCCTTGGTGTGCTTTTCCTCGAGGCGGATGCCGTAGTTGTAGGACAGCTCCTCGCCCGGCGCGATGTCGCGGATCGCTTCGATGAAGACCCGGTCCTTGCGGCGGTCGTCGCCGTCGTCCTCTTCCAGCACGGCCTCGCAGTTGGGCGCGCAGCTGTGGTTGATCCAGCGCGCGGAGTTGCCGTCGAAGTTCGCGTCGATCACGTACTCGTCGTTGAGCGTGAACAGGAAGGTGTGCCCGGAATCGACGTCGCCGCTGTCGCCTTCGTCCACTTCCGCGTGGGTGCGGCGGCGGCCCTTGTACTCGATCAGGCGCTCGCCCTTCTCGATCGACGCGACGGCGAACATGCCGTTGCCATGGATGGTGGAACGGCGGGTGGCGATCTTGCGTGGCATGCAGGGTCCGGTCGCGAGGAAATGACGAAAGGGGGCGATTGTGCTGGATAAGCGGTGATGCCGTCATCGCATGGGGCAAGGTCGCTGTATGGGATGACCCTTGAGGGCCCTCGCAGTCTTTCCGGAATCTCCGAGAGCCTTTCCTGAATCCAGTCGAGTCCTTCTGGAGTCCCCTTCGAGCCCTGCCGGAATCCTTCCAAGCCCTGCCGGAATCCCTCCGAGCCCTGCCGGAATCCCTCCGAGCCTTGCCGGAATCCCTCCGAGCCCTGCCGGAATCCCTTCGAGCCTTGCCGGAATCCCTCCGAGCCCTGCCGGAATCCCTTCGAGCCCTGCCGGAATCCCTCCGAGCCCTGCCGGAATCCCTTCGAGCCCTGCCGGAATCCCTCCGAGCCCTGCCGGAGTCCCGGTGAGCCCCTCCGGAATCCCTCCGGGCCATTCCACACCCCGCGGCTCGACCCGAACCGGCCAAATCAGTACAATTCCAGTACTAATTACTCCCCGTCCGCCCAGATGCTCAGGGTCGCCAAACTCACCGACTACGCCACGGTCGTCATGACCGTCCTGGCCGCGCACCATTCCGGCGCGCCGGAGACGGTCCTGAGCGCCTCGGAGCTGGCGGAACGGGCCGGACTGGAAACCCCGACCGTCGCCAAGGTCCTCAAGCCCCTGGCGCAGGCCGGCCTGGTCGCGGCCACGCGCGGCGCCAACGGCGGCTATCGGCTGTCCCGGGCGGCGGAGGCAATCGGCCTGATCGACATCGTGGAAGCGCTGGAAGGGCCGCTGGGCATGACCGAATGCAGCGTCCACACCGGCAACTGCGGCATCGAGCAGTCCTGCGGCGTGCGCGCCAACTGGAACCGCATCAACGACGTGGTGATCGACGCCCTGCGCGGCATCACCCTCGCCCAGATGCTGGCCCCGCCTCCGACCAAACCTGCGTCGACAGGAAATCCCGGCAAGCGCATCGATCTGCGCCTGGCCACCACGTAGGGCGGGCTCCAGCCCGCCATGACGATCGCAATGAACCCCGTAGGCAGCCACATGGCCACCGAAACCATCGACAACCAGACAGAGACGAATCGCCCGCTCCAGAACAGGGAGATCCGCGAGCAGCTCGGCCGCAAGTACGAAGCCGGCTTCGTCACCCAGATCGAATCCGAGTCGCTGCCGCCCGGCCTCGACGAAGGCACGATCCGCGCCATCTCCGCGCGCAAGAACGAACCGGAGTGGATGACGGACTGGCGCCTGGCCGCCTACCGCCACTGGCTGACCATGGCCGAGCCGCACTGGGCCAAGCTCGACATCGCGCCGATCGACTTCCAGGCGATCAGCTACTACTCCGCGCCCAAGGGCCCGAAGTACGCCTCGCTGGACGAGGTGCCGCAGGAACTGCTGGACACCTACGAGAAGCTGGGCGTGCCGCTGCACGAGCGCGCCAAGCTCGCCGGCGTCGCGGTCGACGCGGTGTTCGACTCGGTCTCGGTCGGCACCACGTTCCGCAAGGAGCTGGCCGAGAAGGGCGTGATCTTCTGCTCGATGTCCGAAGCGGTCCATGAATACCCGGACCTGGTCCGCAAGTACCTGGGCAGCGTCGTCCCGACCCACGACAACTACTTCGCCGCGCTCAACTCGGCGGTGTTCTCCGACGGCTCGTTCGTGTTCATTCCCAAGGGCGTGCGCTGCCCGATGGAGCTGAGCACCTACTTCCGCATCAACGCCAGCGAGACCGGCCAGTTCGAACGCACCCTGATCGTGTGCGAGGACAAGGCCTACGTCTCCTACCTGGAAGGCTGCACCGCGCCGCAGCGCGACGAGAACCAGCTGCACGCCGCGGTGGTCGAACTGGTCGCGCTGGAAGACGCCGAGATCAAGTATTCGACCGTGCAGAACTGGTACCCCGGCGACGAGAACGGCGTCGGCGGCATCTACAACTTCGTGACCAAGCGCGGCGAATGCCGCGGCGCGCGCAGCAAGATCAGCTGGACGCAGGTCGAGACCGGCTCGGCGGTCACCTGGAAGTACCCGTCGTGCGTGCTACTGGGCGACGACTCGGTCGGCGAGTTCCACTCGGTCGCGTTGACGCACCATCGCCAGCAGGCCGACACCGGCACCAAGATGATCCACATCGGCAAGCGCACCAAGTCGAAGATCGTCAGCAAGGGCATCAGCGCCGGCCGCGGCCAGAACACCTACCGCGGCCTGGTCCGCGTCGAGAAGAACGCCGAGGGCGCGCGCAACCACACCCAGTGCGACTCGCTGCTGATCGGCAAGAAGTGCGGCGCGCACACCTTCCCGTACATCGAGGTCAAGCATCCCTCGGCGACGGTCGAGCACGAAGCCACGACCTCGAAGATCAGCGACGACCAGCTGTTCTACTGCCGCTCGCGCGGCATCAGCGAGGAAGACGCGGTGTCGATGATCGTCGACGGCTTCTGCAAGTCGGTGTTCAAGGAACTGCCGATGGAATTCGCGGTGGAAGCCAAGAAGCTGCTGGAAGTGTCGCTGGAAGGCGCTGTCGGCTGATTTTTCCTTCCCCCCGCCTGCGGGGAGAAGGTGCCCGAAGGGCGGATGAGGGGCGAACGAAGCGATGACGCTGAATCGCCCTCAATACAAACAGAGAACCAACATGCTGAAGATCGAAAACCTCCACGTCCGCGTCGCCGGCAAGGACATCCTCAAGGGCCTCTCGCTCGAAGTGCAGCCGGGCCAGGTGCACGCGATCATGGGTCCGAACGGCGCCGGCAAGTCCACGCTCGGCAACGTGCTGGCCGGGCGCGAAGGCTATGAAGTGGTCTCCGGCAGCGTGCAGTTCGAAGGCCGCGACCTGCTCGCGCTGGAACCGGAAGAACGCGCCGCCAGCGGCGTGTTCCTCGCCTTCCAGTACCCGGTCGAGATCCCGGGCGTGAACAACACCTACTTCCTGCGCGCCGCGCTCAACGCCCAGCGCAAGGCGCGCGGCGAGAGCGAACTGGATTCCATGCAGTTCCTCAAGCGGGTGCGCGAGAAGCTGGCCGTGCTGCACCTCAAGGACGACCTGCTGCAGCGCGCGGTCAACGAAGGCTTCAGCGGCGGCGAGAAGAAGCGCAACGAGATCTTCCAGCTCGCCCTGCTCGAACCCAAGCTCGCGATCCTCGACGAGACCGACAGCGGCCTCGACATCGACGCGCTGAAGAACGTCGCCGAAGGCGTGAATGCGTTGCGCTCGCCGGAGCGCGCCTTCCTCGTCGTCACCCACTACCAGCGTCTGCTCGACTACATCACGCCGGACGTGGTGCACGTACTGGCCGACGGCCGCATCGTCGAGAGCGGCGGCCCGGAGCTTGCGCTGCAGCTGGAAGAGCACGGCTACGCCTGGATCAAGGACCGCGTCACGCCGGCAGCCGGGGCCTGACATGAGTGCCCTGCTCGACTCCTTCGCTTCCGCCTTCGACGCGTTGCCCAACCGCGACGCCGCGGGCCTGGGTGACGCACGCCGCGACGCCCTGGCCGCCGCACTGCGCGACGGCCTGCCCGGCACCCGCAGCGAACGCTGGAAATACACGCCGCTGCGCGCCTTCGAGCGTCGCGCCTTCGTGCCCTCCGCTTCGCTGCCGGCGGTGCTGGACGGCGCGCTGCTGGCAGGCATCCCGGCGCCGCGCATCGTCTTCGTCAACGGCCGCTTCGATCCGGCGCACAGCGACTTCACCACACTGCCCACGGGCGTGACGCTGCAGCCGCTGTCGCAGGCACTGGCCGAAGGGCACGAGCGCGAGGTGAATTTCCTCGCCCGCCGCTTCGAGCGCGCCGACGAAGTCTTCGCCCGGCTCAATGCGGCGCTCGCCGACGACGGCGTGATCCTGCGCGCCGAGGAAGGCGCGGCGGCGACGCAACCGATCCACCTGGTGTTCGTCGGCGCGCCGGCGGAACGCGACCTCGCCTCGCATTCGCGCCACCTGGTCGAACTGCGCGGCGATGCCGAGCTCACGCTGGTCGAGCACCATCTCGCCAGCGACGCCAACGCGCATTTCGTCAACAGCCTCGTCCACGTGCACCTGGCCGCGCGCGCACGCCTCACCCACGTGCGTACGCAGGAAGAAGCCGCGACCGCATCGCTGGTCACGCGCACCGACGCCGTGCTCGCCCGCAGCGCCACCTACCTGCGCCTGGACCTCGAACTCGGCGGTGCGCTGACGCGCCACGAACTCAACGTCGCCCTGCAGGGCGAAGGCGCGCAGGTGATCGCCAACGGCGTGCTGCTCGCCGACGGCAAGCGCCACCTCGACACCCGCCTGGGCATCGACCACGCCGCACGCGACACGCGTTGCGAACTGTTGTGGCGCGGACTCGGCGCGGGCCGCGCGAAGGCCGCGTTCCACGGCGGCATCACCATCCGCGAAGGCGCCGATGGCAGTGTCGCCGAACTCTCGAACAAGAATCTGCTGCTCTCGGCCGGTGCCGAAATCGACACCCAGCCCGTGCTCGAAATCCACGCCGACGAAGTGCAGGCCGCGCACGGTGCGGCGGTCGGCCAGCTCGACGCAACCTCGATGTTCTACCTGCGCAGCCGCGGCATTCCCGAGCAGCAGGCCCGCGCCCTGCTCACCGCCGCGTTCTGCCGCGAGACGCTGGCCGTGATCGAAGACGCTGTGCTGCGCGAGTCCGTGGCGGCCAAGCTCGATGCCGCACTGTCGCGACTGGAATCGGCCGCATGAACGCCTCGCCCGCCACCGCCACCGACTGGGCCCGCATCCGCGCCGACTTCCCGCTGCTCGCGCGCGAGGTCCACGGCAAGCCGCTGATCTACCTGGATTCGGCCAACACCGCACAGAAGCCGGCGAGCGTGATCGCGTCCGTCGACGACTTCTACCGCTGGCACAACGCCAACGTCAGCCGCGCCGTGCACACGCTGGGCACGGAGGCGACCGACGCCTACGAAGGCGCGCGCCGCAAGCTGGCGGCGTTCTTCAACGTGCGCGCCGACGAACTCGTGCTGTGCAGCGGCACCACCTTCGCGCTCAACCTCGTCGCCTACTCGTGGGCGCTGCCGCGCCTGCAGCCGGGCGACGCGATCGTGCTGACGCGCATGGAGCACCACGCCAACATCGTGCCGTGGCAGCTCGTGGCCGAACGCACCGGCGCGACGATCAAGGTCGCCGACATCAACGCGGCCGGCGAGCTCGACCTCGACGCGCTGTACGCGCTGCTCACCCCGGACGTGAAGCTGCTGTCGCTGACGCACGTCTCCAACGTGCTCGGCACGGTCAACCCGGTGCGTGAGATCTGCCGCGAAGCGCGCAAGCGCGGCATCGTCACCGCGATCGACGGCTCCCAGGCCGCGCCGCACCGCCCGGTCGACATCGCCGCGATCGGCTGCGACTTCTACGCCTTCACCGGCCACAAGATGTGCGGCCCGACCGGCACCGGCGCGCTGTGGGCGCGCCGCGAACACCTGGCCGCGATGCCGCCCTTCATCGGCGGCGGCGAGATGATCAAGGAAGTGCGCTTCGAGGGCACCGTCTTCAACGATCCGCCGCACAAGTTCGAAGCCGGCACGCCGAACATCGCCGGCTTCGTCGGCCTCGGTGCCGCCGTCGATTACCTCTCGAGCCTGGGCATGCACAACGCAGAGGCGCGCGAGCAGGAACTGCTGCGCCACGCGACCGAAGAGCTGGACAAGGTCGAGGGCCTGCGCATCTTCGGCCGCGCCGCCGAGAAGGCCGCGGTGATCAGCTTCCTGGTCGAGGGCGCGCACGCGCACGACCTCGCCACCCTGCTCGACCTGGAAGGCGTGGCGATCCGTTCCGGCCACCATTGCGCGCACCCGCTGATGCACCACTTCGGCGTCCCGGCCACCTGCCGCGCCTCGTTCGCGTTCTACAACACGCACGAGGAAGTGGAGGCGTTCGTGGCGGCGCTGCGCAAGGTACGCCGGCTGCTGGCATAGGCGCTGCCCAACCATGCCGCCAGCCTCGGCCGGGCGGCAACCGTTGTGGCGGGCCGGGGCCCGCCCTACGCTTAGGCGGTCCTCCCAGCCTCTAGTGCCATGGCCGACGCCTCCGAAACGACCGCGCTGCTGCGCGAGATCCGCGACAACCAGCGCGAAGCATTGGCGCTGCAGCGCGAATACATGACGATGTACCAGCAACAGCTCGGCCGCATCGAACGCATCAACGACCGCGCCGAAGTGCTGCAGGGCCGCGCCGGCAAGGCGATCCGGATCATCCTGATGATCGCGATCCCGCTGGTCTGCCTGCTGCTGGTGATGATGCTGCTCCCCTACTTCCTCCGACTGATCGCATGACCCATTCCGCCTTGAGCTTCCGCAACGCCACGCTCGCCGACACCGATGCCCTGGTCGCCCTGGTCGAATCCGCCTACCGCGGCGACGCCAGCAAGCAGGGCTGGACGACCGAGGCCGACATGCTCGACGGCCGCCGCACTGGCGCCGACGACATCCAGGCCTGCATCACGCGCGCGGACAGCCGCATCCTGATCGCCGAGCGCGCCACCCGGGACGGCGCGCCCGAACTGCTGGCCTGCGCGCATATCGCCATCGAGAACGGTGCCGGCTACTTCGGCATGTTCTCGGTGCAGCCGAACCTGCAGGGCGGCGGCATCGGCAAGGCCGTGATCACCGAAGCCGAACGCATCGCGCGCGAAGAATGGCGACTGCCGGCCATGCGCATGACCGTGATCGACATCCGCGACGAACTCATCGCGTTCTACGAGCGCCGCGGCTACCGTCGCACCGGCATCAAGAAGGCGTTTCCCTACGGTGACGAGCGTTTCGGCATCCCCAAGCGCGACGACCTGCGCTTCGAAGTCCTGGAAAAGGCGCTCTGACATGGGTGACTGGGTGTTCGTCTGCGCGACCTCGCAACTGCTGCCCGGGGAAACCACCGTGGCCTGGGACGGCGACGTCCCCATCCTCGTCGTGAACTACGACGGCGATTACTACGCGATGGAAGACAAGTGCTCGCACGAGGACTTCGAACTGTCCGCGGGCCACTTCGACGGCGACGAGGCCACGATCGAGTGCGCCCTGCACGGCGCGAAGTTCGACGTGCGCGACGGCCGGCCGTTGTGCGCGCCGGCCTACGAGCCGGTGGTGAAGTTCCCGGTCAAGGTCGACGAGATCGGCGTGTGGACCCGCGACGACCGCGGCTGAGTCGAATCAGGAAAACGCGAATCGTTTGCATTTGAGAACGATTCTCACTAGGATGGCGGCCGCCGCGGCGCTGCCGCACTCATCCTTCTGAAACCATGTCCATCAAGCAGATTCCGGCAGCCGCGCCCCTGGCCGTCGCTCTTTCGCTCGCGCTCTCGTCCCCGGTCTACGCCGAGACCGCCGCTGCCACCGACGCCGCCACCGATGGCGACGCGCGCGCCACCGAACTCGACACCGTGCAGGTGTACGGCAAGGTGGACTATGGCTACGTGCAGAAGCGCAGCACCAGCGCGACCAAGACCGACACCGAACTGCAGGACGTCCCGCAGTCGATCACGGTGGTGACCCAGGACCTGATCCGCGACCAGGCCATGCAGAACCTCGGCGACGTCGTCCGCTACGTCCCCGGCGTGACCATGGCGCAGGGCGAAGGCAACCGCGACACCCCGGTGATGCGCGGCAACAGCACCACCGGCGACATGTTCGTCGACGGCATGCGCGACGACACCCAGTACTTCCGCGACCTGTACAACATCGAGCGCGTCGAGGCGCTGAAGGGCCCCAACGCGATGATCTTCGGCCGCGGTGGCAGCGGCGGCGTGATCAACCGCGTCACCAAGCAGGCCGACTGGGAGACCGTGCGCGACCTCAGCCTGCAGGTCGGCTCCTGGAACAAGCGCCGCCTCGCCGGCGACTTCGGCCAGGCCATCAACGACACCGCGGCATTCCGCGTCACCGGCATGGTCGAGGACTCGGAAAGCTACCGCGACGGCTACGAAGCCAAGCGCTGGGGCATCAACCCGACCTTCGCCTTCACCGCCGGCGACAACACCACGATCACCCTGGGCTACGAGCACTTCAAGGACGAGCGCGTCGCCGACCGCGGCATCCCCTCCTCGATCACGCCGTTCAATGGCCGCCGCCTGCCGGTGGAAACCGACCCGTCCACGTTCTTTGGCGACCCGGACCGCAGCCCGACCTGGGCCGACGTCGACGCACTCAGCGCGCTGGTCGACCATGACTTCGGCAATGGCCTGACCCTGCGCAACCGTACCCGTATCGCCGACTACGACAAGTTCTACCAGAACGTCTACGCGGGCGGCCCGGTCAATGCGGCCGGCACGCTCGCCGAAATCCGCGCGTACAGCAACGCCACCCAGCGCAAGAACTTCTTCAACCAGACCGATTTCGTCTGGGCGCTCGATGGCCGCATCAAGCAGACGCTGCTGTTCGGTGCCGAACTGGGCCGCCAGGAGACCGACAACTTCCGCCAGACCGGCTACTTCGGCGCGCCGGGCTCGACCGTCACCTCGGTCTTCGTGCCCTTCGACAATCCGCGCTACACCGGGCCGATGGAGTTCCGCCAGAGCGCGACCGACGCGGACAACCACAGCGTCGCCAAGGTGGCCGCGCTGTACGCCCAGGACCAGATCGAGTTCTCGCCGCAGTGGCAGGCGATCGTCGGCCTGCGCTACGACCGCTTCGACGTCGACTTCCGCAACAACCGCAACGGCCAGGCCATCAGCTCCACCGACAACCTGCTGTCGCCGCGCGTAGGCCTGGTTTACAAGCCGCTCGATCCGCTCTCGCTGTATGCGAGCTACAGCATCGCCTACGTGCCGCGCGCCGGCGACCAGCTGTCGTCGCTGACCCCGACCAACAAGGCGTTCGATCCCGAGGAATTCCGCAACTACGAGATCGGCGCCAAGTGGGAAGTCGTGCGTGGCCTGGCGCTGACCGCCGCGGCCTACCGTCTGGAGCGCACCAACGTGATCGCGCCGGATCCGTCGGATCCCACGCAGTCGATCCTGATCGACGGCCAGCGCGTGAAGGGTTTCGAACTGGGCCTGGCCGGCAACATCACCGAAGCCTGGAGCGTGATGGGCGCCTACGCCTGGCAGGAAGGCGATATCCCCGACAGCCTCACCAAGCCCGCGCAGTTGCCCGAGCAGACGGCTTCGTTGTGGAACCGCTTCGACTTCAGCAACCGCTGGGGCGTCGGCCTGGGCGCGATCTATCGCGGCGAGTTCTTCGCCTCCACCAGCAACCAGGTGGTGATCAAGAGTTACACGCGCTACGACGCTGCGGTGTTCTTCGATGTCAACGACAACCTCGGCCTGCAGCTGAACCTCGAGAACATCTTCGACAAGCAGTACTTCGTCTCGGCGAACAACGACAACAACATCACCCCGGGTTCGCCGCGCGCGGCCTACCTGAGCGTGAACCTCAAGTTCTGACCTGTTCGATCCTCTGCAGCATCGGCCGGGAGTCCGCGTACGCGCGGGCTCCCGGCTTTTTGCAACGGAGCCCAACGGAAGCCTTCGCATGAATGCCACCACGACCACGGCCGATCCCGCCCGTCGCCGCAGCAATGCCACCTATCGCTGGATCCGCCAGCTGCACCTGTGGATCGGTGCCTGGGGCGCGCTCGCCGCGATCATCTACGGCTTCTCCGGCCTGGTGATGAACAACCGCTTCGGCGACAGCGCGTGGCCGCAGGGCGACAGCGCCGAGACCGGCCGGATCGAGCTGCAGATCCCTGCGGAGGCGCGCACGTCGCCGGAAGAACTGTCGCTGTGGCTGCGCGAAACCCAGAACCTCGATGCACAGGTGATCCGCAAGGGTGCGCCGGGCGGCAAGGAGGGGAAGGAAGGCAAGGCGAGGGACGCCAAGCAGGCACCGAAGTGGAGCCTCAGCGGTGGCACCGCGAGCGCGTCGTGGTCGCTGGAATACAGCCCCGGCAAGGACACCGCCGAACTCAAGCGCAGCTCGCACACCCTGCTCGCGGCCATCAATCGCCTGCACAAGGGCGTCGGTGGTGGCTGGGCCTGGACCCTGCTCGCCGACAGCTTCGCCATCGGCATGCTGCTGCTTGGCCTGTCGGGCATCTGGATGTGGGCGCGCGGCCGCACGCCGCGCGAGATGGTGCTGAGCGTGTTCGGCCTGTCGCTGGCGATCCTGGCCGCCGTGGTCGTCCCCGCGCTGCTCTGAGCGCGGCGCCCGCGGCCGTCAGGCCTGCGGTTCGAGCGGATTCACCCGCACCAGCAGCAGTTCGCCGCCGCCTTCGATGACATGGCGCAGGCGCTCGGCGCCGGCCTGCAGGATCGCGGTATCGCCGCGTTCCAGCGCCGGCAGGCCCGAGTCGTCGGCAAAACGCGCCCGGCCGGCGAGCAGGTGCACCGCCCAGGTCGCGCCCGCTTCGGCAAAGATCACCATCGGCCCCACCAGCGGCCGGTGGAACAGCTCCGCCTGCACGCGGTCGCGGCGCCACATCAGGTTGAAATCGTGCGTCGGCCCGTCGACCAGTTCGCCGGTGACGCCGCGTTCGCCGGCGAAGCGCAGCTTGCCGTGGGGCGGGTGCAGCTCGTGGACCTCGCCGTCGTCGAAACGCAGGCGCATGCCATTGCCGGCGAGCAACACCAGTTCGCGGTCGATGCCGGGGAATGAGGAAAAGACGGAATCGCGCTCGATCTCCGCGATCGACAGCCGCCAGTCCCAGTCGCCCTCGTCGGGCGACTTGTAGATCTCGCGCGTCCAGCCCATCTGGTTGCGCCAGCGTTCGCGACGGTACTCGTTGGCGGGGATGACCCAGGAGCGTGCGGGCAGTGCGGATTCGGCCATGCCCCAGTTTAACGGGCGGGCTCCGGCCTGTCGGCCAATACGTCGCGCCGCCACGCTCCATCGAAACAGGCGCTGGGGAAAACCGGGCCCGGCCATGCATCCCTGCGCGGCCGGGCGCCACACTTCCATGTCCAGGCCGTGGCCTGAGTTCCTTGGGGCGTCCTGCCCCGGTGAGCTGCCCGATGCCGGGCTTCAGCGCTTGGCGGTGGCCGGGCGCGCCGGCGCAGCCGGCTTGCGCGCCGGAGCCGGTGCACCGCCGGCCACGACGATGCGGTCGCGGTTCTTCTCGACCGTCTTCAGGCCGATGCCCTTCACCAGCGTCAGCTGTTCGGCGCTGCGGAACGCGCCGTTGGCCTTGCGGTAGGCGACGATGGCATCGGCCTTGCTCTTGCCGATGTTGATCAGCACGCGATCGATGGTCGCCGCATCGGCGGTGTTGATGTTGACCTTCTCGGCGGCGAACGCACTGCCGGCGAACAGCAGCGAAAGAGCGACGGTGTGCAGCAGGGCGGTGAACTTGCGCATGTGGAACTCTCCTTGTGGTTGGTTTCGGTCCGTGCCTGGCGGCTGGGTGTCTGGCGACCCGCTCCCGCGGGCCCCGGGCGCAGCGGCCCGGTGAGGACAGTCTCCACGGCCGCCCGGGGCGTTCCCATCGGCAAAGGCGGGCCAATCGGGCGGGAAACGGCCCGTTTCCGGGGTAGGAAAAATCCGGCGTGCGTTAAACTGCCCTCCCCCCCCCAAATTCCACCCCGGGCTTTTCCCGCGAAAGGTCCGCAAGCCGGGAAAGACCAGATGGATAGCCGCAAGATCGAGCAGTTCGTGTCCGCCAAGTGGGACGAGGAAATCGTTCCGCAACTCGTCGAATACATCCGCATTCCCAACAAGTCGCCGATGTTCGACGCCGACTGGGTCAAGAACGGCTACATGGACGCCGCGGTCGCGCTGATGGAGAAGTGGGCGCGCGCGCAGACCGTCCCCGGCATGCAGCTGGAAGTCGTGCGCCTGGAAGGCCGCACGCCGCTGATCTTCATCGACATCCCCGCGTCCAACGGCGGTAGCAACGAGGATTGCGTGATCCTCTACGGCCACCTCGACAAGCAGCCCGAGATGACCGGCTGGGACGACGACCTCGGCCCGTGGAAGCCGGTGATCAAGGGCGACCGCCTGTACGGCCGCGGCGGCGCCGACGACGGCTACGCGATCTTCGGCTCGCTCACCGCGATCATGGCGCTGCAGCAGCAGGGCGTGGCGCATTCGCGTTGCGTGGTGCTGATCGAGGCCTGCGAGGAATCGGGCAGCTACGACCTGCCCGCCTACGTCGACCACCTCGCCGATCGCATCGGCAAGCCGTCGCTGGTCGTCTGCCTCGACTCGGGTTGCGGCAACTACGAACAGCTGTGGTGCACCACGTCGCTGCGCGGCCTGGCCGGCGGCAACTTCAGCGTGAAGGTGCTGGAGGAAGGCGTGCATTCGGGCGACGCCTCCGGCATCGTGCCGTCGAGCTTCCGCCTGATCCGCCAGCTGCTCTCGCGCATCGAGGACGAGCAGACCGGCCGCATCATCGTCGACGGCCTGCACGTCGAGATCCCGGAAGAACGCCAGGCGCAGGCGCAGGAAGCCGCGCGCGTACTGGATACCGCGATCTTCGACAAGTTCCCGCTGGTGGCCGGCCTCAAGCCGATGGCCGACGAACTCAACGAACTGGTGCTCAACCGCACCTGGCGCCCCGCGCTGTCGGTCACCGGCGTCGACGGCATGCCGCCGCTGTCGTCTGCGGGCAACGTGCTGCGTCCCTTCACCTCGGTGAAGCTGTCGCTGCGCCTGCCGCCGACGCTGGACGGCAAGAAGGCCGGCGACCTGCTCAAGCAGACGCTCGAAGCCAACCCGCCGAACAACGCGGAGGTCACGCTGGAACTGGAAAAGGCCAGCACCGGTTGGAACGCGCCGGCGATGTCGTCGTGGCTGTCCAACGCGATCGACACCGCGAGCCAGGAGTTCTTCGGCCAGCCGGCGATGTACATGGGCGAAGGCGGCACGATCCCGTTCATGGGCATGCTCGGCGAGAAGTTCCCGGGCGCGCAGTTCATGATCACCGGCGTGCTCGGTCCGCACAGCAACGCGCACGGCCCGAACGAGTTCCTGCACATCCCGATGGGCAAGCGCGTGACCGCGTCGGTCTCGCGCGTGATCGCCGAACACCACCTGGCGAGCCAGCGCGGCGAAACCCGCGGCGTGGCCGCAGTGGCCGGCGGCGAGCACCACGGCGACCACGGCTGCTGCTGATTGCCCGCGCTGTACTGAAAAAGCCCGGCCAACGCCGAGCTTTTTTCTTGCCCGGCCCGGGCGCCGCGCGTCCACGCTGCACCGCAGCGTGCCGGGCCGGGGCATGCCTGTAGGATGGCCCCGCCCCACACCAACCAGCGATTCAACAGGAGTACCTCCATGTTCGAAGGCGTCATTGGTTACATCATCGGCGGTGCGGTCATCGGCATCCTGGCCCGCTTCTTCAAGCCCGGCGCCGACCCGATGGGCTGGATCCTCACCATCCTGCTCGGCATCGCCGGCGCCCTGGTCGGCAGCCGGCTCGCGGCCATGCTCAACCTGACCGGCACGGTCATGGTCTGGGCCTGCGCAATTGTTGCGGCGATCGTCCTGCTGTTCCTGTACGAGACGATCCGCAAGAAGACCGCGAAAGCCGCCTGAGGCCAGCACGGACGCAAACAAAACCCCGGCGGATGCCGGGGTTTTGTTTTGGTGCCTGCCGCTGCGCCGACCGGTCAGTCGAGCAGGCGCGCGATCACCTGCTGCGCCAGTGCTTCCGGCGTTTCCTGCACGGTGTCGAGTACGAGTTCCGCGCGCTCGGGCGCTTCGTACGGCGAATCGATGCCGGTGAAGTTCGGAATCCGGCCCGCACGCGCCTTCGCATACAGGCCCTTCACGTCGCGCCGCTCGGCGACTTCCAGCGGGGTGTCGACGAACACTTCGACGAACTCACCCGGCTCGAACAGTTCACGCGCCATGCGCCGCTCCGCGCGGAACGGCGAGATGAAGCTCACCAGCACGATCAGGCCCGCATCGACCATCAGCCTGGCGACTTCGGCGACGCGGCGGATGTTCTCCACGCGGTCCTCGTCGGTGAAGCCCAGGTCCTTGTTGAGGCCGTGGCGCACGTTGTCGCCATCGAGGATGTAGCAGTGGTGGCCCATCGCGTGCAGGCGCTTCTCCACCAGGTTCGCGATCGTCGATTTGCCCGAGCCCGACAGGCCGGTGAACCACACGCAGCGCGGCGCCTGCGCCTTGCTGCGCGCGCGCGCGGCCTTGTCGACATCGACGTGCTGCCAGTGGATGTTGCCGGCGCGGCGCAGGGCGAAGTCGATCGTGCCGGCCGCCACGGTGGCGTTGGTCTGGCGGTCGATGAGGATGAAGCCGCCCAGCTCGCGGTTGTCGGCGTAGGCCTCGAAGGCGATGGCGTGGTCGAGGTACAGGTTGCAGTAGCCGACCTCGTTGAGCTCCAGGTGCTTGGCGGCCAGCTGTTCCTGCGTGTTGACGTCGACCTTGTGCTTGATCTCGGTGACGCTGGCGCTGACGGTACGCGTGCCGATCTTGAGCCAGTACGGACGGCCCGGCAGCAGGCGCTGCTCGCCCATCCACAGCACGTGCGCGGCGAACTGGTCGGCGACCTGCGGCGGTTGCTGCGCGGCGGCGATCACGTCGCCGCGGCTGATGTCGAGTTCGTCGGCCAGGGTCAGCGTGATCGCCTGCCCGGCGACACCTGTTTCCTGGTCGCCCTGCGCGCCGATCACGCGCACGACTTTCGAGCGCCGCCCCGACGGCAGCGCGACGATCTCGTCGCCCGGCTTCACCGCGCCGGCGGCTATGCTGCCGGCAAAACCGCGAAAGTCCTGGTTGGGCCGGTTCACCCACTGGATCGGCAGGCGGAAGCCGAGCGCCGCGCCGCGCGCACCGGGTTCGACGCTCTCAAGGTAGCCCAGCAGGCTCGTGCCCTGGTACCAGGGCGTATTCGGCGAACGCTGCAGCAGGTTGTCGCCCTTCAGCGCTGACAACGGGATGGCGGTGACGTGGTCGATGCCGAGTTGCTCGGCCAGTTCGCGATAGCCCGCGACGATCGCGTCGAACACCGCCTGGTCGTAGCCGACCAGGTCCATCTTGTTCACCGCCAGCACCACGTGGCGGATGCCCAGCAGCGAGACGATGTAGCTGTGCCGGCGCGTCTGCGTCAGCAGGCCCTTGCGCGCATCGACCAGCACCACGGCGACGTCGGCGGTCGACGCACCCGTGGCCATGTTGCGCGTGTACTGCTCGTGCCCGGGGCAGTCGGCGACGATGAACTTGCGCTTGTCGGTGCTGAAGAAACGGTAGGCGACGTCGATGGTGATGCCCTGCTCTCGCTCCGCGGCGAGGCCGTCGAGCAGCAGCGCGTAATCGATGTCGTCGCCCTGCGTGCCGTGGCGGCGGCTGTCCTTGTCGAGCGCGGCGAGCTGGTCTTCGAACAGGCCCTTGCTCTCGTACAGCAGGCGGCCGATCAGCGTGCTCTTGCCGTCGTCGACGCTGCCGCAGGTGATGAAGCGCAGCAGGCCCTTGGTCTCGTGCTGGTGCAGGTAGGCAGCGACGGCGGCCGCGGCGCTGGCGTTTTCCGCGCTCATCAGAAATAGCCCTCCTGCTTCTTCTTCTCCATCGACGCGGAGGGATCGTGGTCGATCACCCGGCCCTGGCGTTCGGACGTCGTGGCGACGAGCATCTCGGCGATGATCTTCTCCAGCGTGTCGGCATCGGACTCGATCGCGCCGGTGAGCGGATAGCAGCCCAGCGTGCGGAAGCGCACCTGCCTGTGTTCGGGCCTTTCACCCGCGCGCAGCGGCAGGCGCTCGTCGTCGACCATGAGCAAGGCACCGTCGCGTTCGACCACCGGGCGCTGCGCCGCGAAGTACAGCGACGGCACCGGGATCTTCTCGCGGTAGATGTACAGCCACACGTCCAGCTCGGTCCAATTGGAGATCGGGAACACGCGCACCGATTCGCCCTTGTGGATGCGGGTGTTGTAGAGACTCCACAGCTCCGGGCGCTGGTTCTTCGGGTCCCAGCGGTGCTGTTCGTTGCGGAAGGAGAAGATGCGCTCCTTCGCCCGCGACTTCTCCTCGTCGCGACGCGCACCGCCGATCGCGGCGTCGAAACCGAATTGGTCCAGCGCCTGCTTCAGCGCCTGCGTCTTCATCACGTCGGTGTGCACGGTCGCGCCGTGGCTGATCGGGCCGATGCCCTGCGCCACGCCGTCGGGGTTGGTGTGCACGTGCAGGGTGACGCCGGTTTCGGCGGCGCGGCGGTCGCGGAAGGCGATCATCTCGCGGAACTTCCAGCCGGTATCGACGTGCAGCAGCGGGATCGGCGGCTTGCCCGGCGCGAAGGCCTTGCCCAGCAGGTGCAGCAGCACCGAGCTGTCCTTGCCGACCGAATACAGCATCACCGGGTTGCGGAAGCCGGCGGCGACTTCGCGCAGGATGTGGATGCTCTCCGCCTCGAGGCGGTCGAGGTGGCTGAGGGCCTGCGGGCCCAGGGCAGTCGGGGCACTCGGATTCGGGGGCAACGGGTTCAAGAGCGGCAGTGACATCGGCTGGAGGGGCGCGCAACTGGCGCCATCGTACGCAAATCGGGGCGGGATGCCCGACCGGGGACGCAGTATGGCCAGAAGCGGGCGAGCGGTAGATGCAGGCTCGGCATAAGCGCATAGCGCGAAGTCCTTTCTCGCCGCGCGCAGGCCTAACTAGCCTCGCAGCATCGATCCACTCCCGAGCTGCACGATGTCCGCTTCGCCCGCCCCCGCCCCCGCTTCGACCGGCACGCTCGGCCTGGTCGCGCCGCCGTCCCTGCTTTCGCAGGAGCAGGCGGCGCTGCTCGAGCAGTTGACCGGCGGCCTCGACGGCGCCGGCCTGTGGTGGGTGTCGGGCTATGCCGCGGGCCTGGCGCGTTCGCAGTCATTGCCCGCATCGCGACCTGCGGCCGTGCCGGCGATGGAGGCGCAGGCCGCGGCGCGCCTGACCATCGTCTACGGCAGCCAGACCGGCAACGCCAGGCGCCTTGCCGAACAGCTCGCGCAGCAGGTCGAAGCCGCCGGCCTGGGCGCGCGCCTGGTCCGCGCCGACGCCTACGCCACGCGCGAGCTCAAGAACGAACGCCACCTCGCCATCGTCATCAGCACCCAGGGCGACGGCGATCCGCCGGACGACGCACGCGGCTTCGTCGAGTTCATCGCCGGCAAGCGCGCGCCCCAGCTGCCGGACCTGCGCTATGCCGTGCTGGCGCTGGGCGATTCCAGCTACCCGCAGTTCTGCGCGATCGGCCGGCGCCTGGACGAACGCCTGGCCGAACTCGGCGCGCAGCGCTGGTTCGCGCGCGGCGAAGCCGATCTCGACATCGACACGGTCGCCACGCCGTGGCTGGCCAGCGCGCTCGCCGCGGCGAAGGAAGCACTGAAGCCGCAGGCACCGCTGGCGACGGTCACCCCGCTGCGCCCGCTGGCGAGCGCGGTGAGCCTGTACACGCGCGACAACCCGTTCCACGCCGAGCTGCTGGTCAACCAGCGCATCACCGGCCGCGGCAGCGAGAAAGTGGCTTCAAATAAGGACATCCGTCACTTCGAGCTGTCGCTGGCAGGTTCGGGCCTGCACTACGAACCCGGCGACGCGCTGGGCGTGTGGCCGGTGAATCCGCCGCGCCTGGTCGAGGCCGTGCTGGCGACGCTGGAACTCGACGGCGCGCAGGCGGTGACCCACGGCGCACAGACGCTGCCGTTGCGCGAATGGCTGTCGCACCGGCGCGAACTCACGCGCCTGTCGCGGCCGTTCGTGGCGACGCACGCGGCGCACGCGCAGAGCGCGGTGCTCAACGCCCTGCTGGCGCCCGATCGTGCGGCCGATTTCACAAAGTTGCTGGCCGAGAACCAGGTGATCGACCTGCTCCTGGCGCACCCGGCGGCCTGGAGCGGCGAGGAACTGGTGGCTGCGTTGCGTCCGCTCGCGCCGCGGCTGTATTCGATCGCCTCCAGCACGCGTGCCGTCGGCGCGGAGGAAGTCCACCTCACCGTGGCACACATCGAATACGAAGCCGCCGGCGGCCACACCGACGAGCGCCTACGTTGGGGCGCGGCCTCCAGCTTCCTGGCGCGCACGGCCGAGGGCGGCAAGGTGCCGGTCTTCATCGAGCCCAACGAGCGCTTCCGCGTGCCGAAGGACGGGACGCGCGACGTCATCCTGGTCGGTCCGGGCACTGGCGTCGCGCCGTTCCGCGGCTTCGTGCAGGAGCGTGCCGCCACCGGCGCCAGCGGCCGCAACTGGCTGTTCTTCGGCAACCCGCACGCACGCAGCGATTTCCTCTACCAGCTCGAATGGCAGGACGCGCTCAAGCGTGGCGAACTGCACCGTCTCGACCTCGCCTTCTCGCGCGACCAGGCGCACAAGGTGTACGTGCAGGATCGCCTGCGCGAACACGGCGCCGAGGTATTCGCCTGGCTGGAAGGCGGCGCCCACGTCTACGTCTGCGGCGACGCGACGCGCATGGCCAAGGACGTGCACGCGGCGTTGTTGCAGATCATCGCCACGCACGGCGGCAGGTCGGCCGATGACGCCAACGATTACCTCAACGACCTGCAGGCGCAGGGCCGCTATTCGCGGGATGTGTACTGATGAATTTCTCAACCACAGTAGCCCGGGTAAGCGAAGCGCACCCGGGACCGACCGTCCAAGAGTCCCCGGGTGCGGCGTCCGGCCTTACCCGGGCTACGGAGGTGCGGCCGTGAGCGCGCATTCCGTCGAAGACATCAAGAAATCCAGCGCCCGCCTGCGCGGCACGCTGCTGGAATCACTCGCCAATCCGGTCACCGGCGCGCTGGCCGACGACGACCAGACCCTGATCAAGTACCACGGCAGCTACCAGCAGGACGACCGCGACCTGCGCGAGGAACGCCGCCAGCAGAAGCTGGAGCCGGCCTGGCAGTTCATGATCCGCACGCGCACGCCGGGCGGCGTGGTGTCGCCGGAGCAATGGCTCAAGCTGGATCGCATCGCCACCACCTACGCCGAGCGCGGCCTGCGCATCACCACGCGCCAGGCGTTCCAGTTCCATGGCGTGATCAAGCGCGAGCTGAAGGCGACGATGGCCGCGATCAACGCCGCGCTGATCGACACGCTCGCCGCGTGCGGCGACGTCAACCGTAACGTCGCGGTTTCAGCCAACCCGCACGAATCGGCAGCGCATGCATTCGTGCATGCGCAGGCCGCGGCGTTGTCGAACCATCTGCTGCCCAACACCCGCGCCTACTACGAGATCTGGCTCGACGAGGAGCGCGTCGCCGGCAGCGGCGAGGAAGAAGACCGCATCTACGGCGACGCCTACCTGCCGCGCAAGTTCAAGATCGGCTTCGCGATCCCGCCGTACAACGACGTCGATGTGTTCGCGCAGGACTTGGGGTTCATCGCCATCATCGAAGCCGGCAAAGTCGTCGGCTACAACGTCAGCGTCGGCGGCGGCATGGGCGCGACCCATGGCGACGCGGAAACCTACCCCCGACTCGCCGACGTGATCGGCTTCATCACCCCGGACCAGCTCGGCGCCGTCGCCGAAGCCGTGGTCACCACCCAGCGCGACTGGGGCAACCGCGTGGTGCGCAAGCGCGCGCGGCTGAAGTACACCATCGACGACCGCGGTCTCGACGCCTTCAAGGCCGAAGTCGAACGCCGCGCCGGCTTCTCCCTGCCCGCGGCACGCCGCTTCGATTTCGTCCACAACGGCGACCGCTTCGGCTGGACCCGGACTGACAACGGCGCGGGCGACAACGGACTGTGGCACCTGACGCTGCGCATCGTTGCCGGCCGCATCCAGGATCGCGAACAGCCGCACCTGACCGGCCTGCGCGAAATCGCCAAGGCGCTGCTGCCCTTCGATGGCGGCGCCAGCGCACCGGAATTCCGCATGACCGCGAACCAGAACCTGGTCATCGCCAACATTCCCGCCGAACAACGTGCGCACATTGATTCGCTCGTCGCCTCGCATGGCCTCGGCGAGCACGTGCAGGCCTCGCCGGTGCGCCGCAATGCCATCGCCTGCGTGGCGTTGCCGACCTGCGGCCTGGCGATGGCGGAGGCCGAGCGCTACCTGCCCGACTTCCTCACCCGCATCGAAGAGCTGCTCGACACGCACGCACTGCGCGACCAACCGATCAACATCCGCCTCAGCGGTTGCCCCAACGGCTGCTCGCGGCCGTACCTCGGCGAGATCGCGCTCGTGGGCAAGGCGCCGGGGCGCTACAACCTGATGCTCGGCGCCTCGCACAAAGGCACCCGCCTCAACACCCTGTATCGCGAAAACATCGATGAAGCAGCGATCATCAAAGCGCTCGATCCGTTGTTCGCGCAATACGCCTCCGGCCGCGAAGCCGGCGAACACTTCGGCGACTTCCTCGTGCGTACGGGCGTGGTCGTGAGCAAGTCACTGCAACTGGAACTGGTCGCATGAGCCCGCCCGATCCCATCACCGCCGCCGAGTCGCCGCGCTCGCTGGACGAACTCAACCAATGGCTGGCGACGCGTTCCGCCGAGGAACGCGTGGCCTGGGGCCTGGCGAACCTCGCCGGCGGGCACGCGCTGTCGTCGAGCTTCGGCGCGCAGGCGGCGGTGTCGCTGCATCTGGTCACGCGGCAGAAGGCGGACATCCCGGTGGTCCTGGTCGACACCGGCTACCTGTTTCCGGAGACGTACCGCTTCGTCGACGAGCTCACCGAACGGCTGGCGCTGAACCTCAAGGTCTATCGCCCGCAGATCGGCATCGCCTGGATGGAGGCGCGCTTCGGCAAGCTGTGGGAACAGGGCGTGGATGGCATCGAGCGCTACAACCGCCTGCGCAAGGTCGAGCCGATGCAGCGCGCGCTGCGCGAACTCGGCGCGCGCACGTGGATCTCCGGCATCCGCCGTTCGCAGTCGCGCAGCCGTGCGCAGACGCCGTTCCTGCAGCTGCACGACGGCCGCTGGAAACTGCACCCGCTCGCAGACTGGAGCGACCGCGACGTGTGGACCTATCTGCAGAAGCACGACCTGCCCTACCACCCGCTCTGGCACGACGGCTACGTCTCGATCGGCGACGTGCACACCACGCGCCGGCTGGAAGCGGGCATGAGCGAGGAGGACACGCGCTACTTCGGGCTGAAGCGCGAGTGCGGGTTGCACGAGGAGTGGGACAACCATCGCGCCGCGTGAGGCACCTCACTCTTGGCCGACGGACCTATCCCTCTCCCCGCTTGCGGGGAGAGGGTGGCGAAGCCGGGTGAGGGGGAGGCCGGAGCCGAGCGATTTCGGTGGTTGTGACGTGTCGAGTGCGGGCACCTTCCCTGGCACTCGACACTTGGCTACCACGTCTGGATCGCGGCGCCGTTGGCCCCTCATCCGCCCTTCCCTCAGCGGCCTGCCGGCCGCTTCGACCTTCTCCCCGCTGAAGCGGGGAGAAGGAACAAATCACGCCGTCTGGCTCACGCCGCCTGGCTGAGCGCCTCGCTCAACTCGGACCAGCTCGGCGGTTGCGGCCAGTCGGGCTCCTGGTTGCCGGCGAGTACGCGCTGCAGGTCGCGCTGGTCGATCTGCGGCGCCAGCGCGTGCAGCAGTTCGATGGTGTAGTCGCGCAGCACGCGTTCGCGCGGCAGCACGGCCCAGGCGATGCACTCGGGAATCGCGGCCGGCGCGGGTAGCGCGACGAGGTCGGTGTCTTCGCGCGCGTTCACCGCCATCTCCGCGAGCAGGCCGACGCCGAGGCCGGAACGCACGTAGGTCTTGATCAGGTCCGCGTCGCGCGCGGTCATCGACAGCTGCGGCTCCAGGCCGGCGGTCGCGAAGGCGCGGCGCAATGACGACTCCGGACGCGTCGAGGATTCGTAGCTGACCAGCGGCTGCGTGGCGAGCTGCGCCAGGGTCGGTGCGGCGCCATTGCGCGCCAGCGCATGCGCGCGCGGCACCAGCACCACGCGCTTCCAGCGGAACAACGGCACGGCGATGCCGCCGGCCGGCGCTTCGCCCGCAGTGCTGATCAGGGCGAAATCGGATTCGCCGCGGGCCAGCAGGTCGAGCACGTCGCCCTCGGAACTAGGTAGCAGGTGCACGCTCACGCGCGGATAGGTCTGGCGCAGCTGGGCGATCGCCGGCGGCAGGACGAAACGGGCCTGCGTATGGGTGGTGGCGAGCACCAGGCGACCGTGGCCATCGCGGCGCTGGTTGGCGGCGTAGGAACGGATGTTGGCGGCTTCGGCGAGCAGGCGACGCGCATGCGCGAGGACCTGGGTACCGCCGGGGGTGATGCTTTCGAGACTGCGGCCCTTGCGTGCGAACAGCAGGAAACCGAGTTCTTCCTCGAGCTGCTTGAGCTGCTTGGACAGGCCGGGCTGGGTGGCGTGGACGCGCTCGGCAGCGAGGGTGATGTTGAGGCCGGAATCGGCGATGGCGGCGAAATAGCGGAGCTGCGTCAGGGTCATGGCGGCGTCTGGGGTCGGTCGGGTTGCGGGGCGGGGGCGGCGGCCGTGGCTACGGTGGAAATGAGCGAGTGACACCAGGTAAACATCGTGGATTTCATTTTAGTTATCTCTTTATGCGGATGAACGGATAAACCATAACGGTAGAAGCGGGGGCGTGTCCAGCGCTGGTCATGCCCTGGGGGCATGAAGCCACAGCCGGCGGTCATTTCCGCCGCTCCGGCCACAACGCTAGGTTGCGCAAACGCCCCCAGTCCAGTGTCCGCCATGTCCGCGCCTCCCCTCTTCCCGCTGTTCACCCAGCTCGCCGGCCGCGCCGTGCTGGTGGTCGGCGGTGGCGCCGTGGCCCGACGCAAGGTGCTGGCGCTGCTGCCCACGCAGGCACGGATCCGGCTCGGCGCCACCGAGGTCGAACCTGAACTGGCCGAACTCGCCCGCGCCGGCCGCATCGAGCTGATCCGTGGCGCCTTCACCCCAGCATGGCTGGACGGCGCCTGGCTGGTCATCGCCGCCACCGACGATCCGCAGGTCAACCGCGCCGTGGCCGCCGCGGCCGAGGCGCGGCGGGTCTGGGCGAACGTCGTCGACGACGCGGAGCTGTCCAGCGTCCACCTGCCCGCGCGGGTCGAGCGCGGCCCGGTGCAGATCGCGATTTCCAGCGGCGGCGGCGCGCCGATGCTGGCCCGCCACCTGCGCGAGCAGCTGGAATCCCGCTTCGACGAATCGCTCGGCGCGCTGGCCGACCTGCTCAGCCAGGCCCGCGAGCGCATCCGCACGCGCCTGCCCGAATTGGCCGCACGCCGGCGCTTCTTCGACCGCGTGCTGCAGGGGCCGATCCCCGCGCTGCTGCGGCAGGGCGACACCGCGAAGGCGCGGCGCGAGTTCATCGCCGCCCTGGAGCAGCCCCAGCTGCCGCCGTCGGGCAGCGTCGCGCTGGTCGGCGCCGGCCCCGGCGATCCGGGCCTGCTGACCCTGCGGGCGCTGCGCGTGCTCAACGAAGCCGACGTGGTCCTGCACGACCGCCTGGTCAGCGCCGAGGTGCTCGCATTGGCGCGGCGCGACGCGGAGTTCATCGAAGTCGGCAAGCAGGTCGGCGGCGACCACCACGCCACCCAGGAACGCATCCACCGCCTGCTGGTCGAACACGCCCGCCTCGGCAAGCGCGTGGTGCGGCTCAAGGGCGGCGATCCGTTCGTGTTCGGCCGCGGCGGCGAGGAACTGGAGGCGCTGCGCGCGCATAGCATCGATTTCGAAGTCGTGCCCGGCATCACCGCGGCGATCGCCTGCGGCGCGTATGCCGGCATCCCGCTGACCCACCGCGACCACGCGCAGTCGGTGCGCTTCATCACCGCGCACACGCGCGACGACGACGCCTGCGACTGGGCCGCGCTGGCGCAGGAGAAGCAGACGCTCGCGTTCTACATGGGCGTGGCGGGCCTGGAGCGCATCCGCGATCGCCTGCTGGCCCACGGCCGCGCCGCGAGCACGCCGTTCGCGCTGATCGAGAACGGCACGCGACCTGAACAGCGGGTGGTGCTGGGCACCTTGGCCGATCTGCCCGAAACAGCACGTTTTTACTGCGTGGGCGCGCCGGCCTTGCTGGTCATCGGCGAGGTCGCCGCGCTCGCGGCGAGCCTGCACTGGTTCGGTAGCGAACCCTTAACGGCAGCGGGCGCAGGATGCAGTCCGCTCGCGAATCTTGCGCAGGCCGCCTGATTCCCCCACTCCGAGTACAGATCCCCAATGACCATCTACAACAGCATCCTCGACACCATCGGCTCCACGCCCATCGTGAAGCTGCATCGCATCGCGCCCGCGCACGTCACCCTGTACGCGAAGAACGAGGCCTTCAATCCCGGCGGCTCGGTCAAGGACCGCCTCGCCCTGGCCATCGTCCTCGACGCCGAACAGAAGGGCCTGCTCAAGCCGGGCCAGACGATCATCGAGGCGACTTCAGGCAACACCGGCATCGCGCTGGCGATGGTGGCCGCCGCGCGCGGTTATCCGTTCGTGGCGGTGATGTCGGATTCCTTCTCCATCGAACGCCGCAAGCTGATGCGCGCCTTCGGCGCGAAGGTGATCCTCACCCCCGCCGCCGAACGCGGCAGCGGCATGGTGCGCCGGGCGAACGAATTGGCGCAGAAGCACGGCTGGTTCCTCGCGCGCCAGTTCGAGAACGAAGCCAACCCGGCCTACCACCGCAGCACCACCGGCCCGGAAATCCTGCGCGACTTCGCCGGCCAGCGCCTGGACTATTTCGTCAGCGGCTGGGGCACCGGCGGCACGATCACTGGAGCCGGCGAAGTGCTCAAGCTCGCGCGTCCGGGCATCAAGGTGATCGCCAGCGAACCGGCCGGCGCCGCGCTGCTGTCCGGCCAGGAATGGAAACCGCACAAGATCCAGGGCTGGACCCCGGACTTCCTGCCCGCGGTGCTCAGCCGCACGATCGCCGACGAGATCCTGCCGATCGACGAAGTGGTGGCCCGCGACACCGCGCGCCGCCTCGCCGCCGAGGAAGGCGTGTTCGTGGGCATTTCCGCCGGCGCCACCGTCGCGGCGGCCCTGCAGGTGGCCGAGCGCGCACCGGAAGGCTCGGTGCTGCTGGCGATGCTGCCGGATACCGGCGAACGCTATCTGTCGACCTTCCTGTTCGAAGGCGTGAGCGAAGGCTCCGACGACGAATGGCTGGCGTCGCTGGAGGCGCAAGCCGCCGCGGCCTGAGCGTTCGGCTGGTGTAGCCCGGGTAAGCGCAAGCGCACACGGGCTCCACCGACATGAGCCCGCTATCAGGCGGTAGTGCGCCGGGGCCGGGACACGCACCAACGTCGCAGCGATCACTCGGCCGTGCGGTTACTCTTCGCGTCCATCTCCACGCGACGCCCGCATGACCGCTTCCGACTCCATCGACCGCGAAACCGCCCGCACCGCCTGGACGCGCGCCGCCACCGGCGATGCCGGCCTGCAGCTGCAGCGCGCGTCCGTCGACGCCGGCTTCCGCAGCTACTGGCGCGCGCAGACCGATGCCGGCAGTCGCATCGTGATGGATTCGCCGCCGGAGCTGGAGGACGTGCGGCCGTGGCTGCGCATCCGCGACCTGCTCGAAGCCGGCGGCGTGCGCGTGCCGCAGGTGCTGGTGCAGGACGTCGACGCCGGCTTCCTGCTGCTGGAAGACCTCGGCGGCCCGACGCTCGCGCAGGTGATCGACGCGGACAACGCCGACGCGCACTTCGATGCGGCGATCACGCAGTTGCTGAAACTGCAGCAGATCGCACCGCCGCAGGACATGGCCGTATTCGGCGAGGCGCTGCTGCAACGCGACGCCGGCCTGTTCGAGGAATGGTTCCTGCGCCGCCACCTCGGCCTCGAACTCGATTGCGGCGAAGCCGAGCAGTTGCAGCTGGTGCAACGCCGGCTGATGGACAACGCGCTGGCGCAGCCGCGCGTGCTGACCCATCGCGACTTCATGCCGCGCAACCTGATGCCGGTGGCCGACGGCCCGGCGGTACTGGATTTCCAGGACTGCGTGGCCGGCCCGATCGCCTACGACCCGGTGAGCCTGTTCAAGGACGCTTTCCTCAGCTGGCCGCTGGCGCGCGTCGACGGCTGGCTCGCGCGCTACCACGCGCGCGCGCTCGAGGCCGGCTTGCCGGTGCCGCCGCGGGAACAGTTCCTGCGCGACGCCGACTTCATCGGCGTGCAGCGCCACCTCAAGGTGCTCGGCATCTTCGCGCGCCTGCATTACCGCGACGGCAAGCCGAAGTACCTGCTGGATGCACCGCGCTTCATCGCCTACCTCGATGAAGTCCTGCCGCGCCATCCGCAGCTGGCGCCGCTGCGCGAACTGCTCGATGCACGCATCCGCCCGGCGCTGCAGCGGAGCGCCGCATGAAGGCCCTGATCTTCGCAGCCGGCCTGGGCGAACGCATGCGCCCGCTGACCGACCACACGCCCAAGCCGTTGCTGTCCGTCGGCGGCAAGCGCTTGATCGCCTGGCACCTAGAGAAGCTCGCCGCGATCGGCGTGCGCGAGGTGGTGGTCAACACCAGCTGGCTGGCGCCGCAGTTCCCGGCGACGCTCGGCGACGGCAGCGACTGGGGCCTGCGCCTGCACTATTCCTTTGAGGGCCCGCGTCCGCTGGAAACCGGCGGCGGCATGCTGCATGCGCTGCCGCTGCTCGGCGATGCGCCGTTCCTGCTGGTCAACGGCGACGTCTGGACCGACTACGACTTCGCCCGCCTGCCGCGCGAGCCCGCCGGCCTGGCGCACCTGGTGATGGTCGATCGTCCCGTGCAGGCGACGCAGGGCGACTTCGCCCTCGCTGCCGATGGCCTGGTGCGCAGCGACGGCGAGCATCGGCTGACCTACGCCGGCATCGGCATGTACCGCCCGCAACTGCTCGATGGCTGGCGTGCGCGTACGCACGACGACGGTGCCGGCGAAACACCGCCGCGCTTCCGCCTCGCCCCGATCCTGCGCGCGTTCATGGGCGAGGGCCGGATCACCGGCGAGCACCACCGCGGCCGCTGGACCGATGTCGGCACGCCGCAGCGACTAGCGCAGCTGGATGCGGAGCTTGTGCAAGCGGATCGCTAGGCGATCCCGGAAACGCCCTACAGATCCAGCGTCTGCCGCAGGAACGGCACGGTAAGACGGCGCTGCGCCGCCAGCGAAGCGCGGTCGAGCTGGTCGAGCAGCGCCGTGAGTCCGCCGAGGTCGCGTCCGACCCGCTTGAGCAACCAGTCCAGCGCGGCGTCCTCGACGATCAGGCCGCGACGCTGCGCGCGCTGCTGCAACACTTCGCGCCGGCCGTCGTCGTCCAGCGCCGCCAGGGTGATACGCGTGCACTGGCCCAGGCGCGAACACAGGTCCGGCAGGCTCAAACCGATCGCATCGGGAATGTCGCGCGCCGCATACAGCAACGCGACGCCGGCGGCACGCGCGCGGTTGTGCGCGTCGAACAGGGCGATCTCGTCGTCGCGCTGGCCGGCGATCGCGTCCAGTCCGTCCAGCGCGATCAGGTCGTTGCCTTCCAGCGCCTGCAGCGCGTCGCGCACACGCCCCGCCGCCGCTACCAGCGGCAGGTAGGCGGCGCGGCGGCCCATGTTTTCGGCGGCGGCGCAGCTCGCCAGCAGCAGGTGGGTCTTGCCGACGCCGGACGGCCCGGCCAGGTAGAGCGCATCACGCGTCGTGGACTTGGTGGCTGCGGCGGCGGCCGCACGCAGTTGTTCGAGCGCGCCCTCGGGGGCGCGGACGAACGTCTCCATGCGCTGGTCCGGCGGATAGCGCAACGCCAGCGGCAGTTGCGGCACCCCATGCACGCTGCGGCTCACTCCGGCTGGCGCTCCACCGCCCCGGTGGCCGCGGGTGCGGGCGCGGGTGCCGCAGCAGCAGCCACGGCTTCCACCGGCACGGCTTCCACCGGCGGCTCGCCTGCGTACAGGCGGCTGTGCGTGTAGCGCTGCTCGGCGTAACGCAGCAGCACGTTGGCGACCGCGGCCACCGGCAACGCCAGCAGCATGCCGAGGAAGCCGAACAGCTGCCCGCCAGCGAGCACGGCGAAGATCACCGCGGCCGGGTGCAGGCCGATGCGGTCGCCGACCAGCTTCGGCGTCAGCCAGTAGCTTTCGATCACCTGTCCGATGCCGAACACGATGAGCACACCGGCGACGTGTTCCCAGTCGCCGTACTGCACCAGCGCGGCGATGCAGCCCAGGATGATGCCGCTGGCCGGGCCGAGGTACGGCACGAACGTCAGCAGGCCGGCGATGATGCCGATCAGGATGCCCAGGTCGAGGCCGACGCCCCACAGGCCCAGGCCGTACATCACCCCGAGCACCACCATCACCAGGAACTGCCCGCGCAGGAACGCGCCGAGGACGTCGCTGGATTCGCGCGCGAGCCGCGACGCCGTGCCCAGGTAGGCGCGCGGGATCAGCGCGGCCACGCGCGCCACCAGCACGTCCCAGTCGCGCAGGAAGAAGAACGTCAGCACCGGCAGCAGCGCGATGTTGGCGACCAGCGCCAGGATGGCGAAGCCGGAACGCGACAGGTACCCCAGCAGCGTCGTCGCGATGCCGCCGGCGCGTTCCCAGTTGCTGCGGATGAGTTCGACCAGGTGGTTGAAATCGAGCCAGCCCGAAATCTCCATCCGCGTCTTGGCCTCGACCCACGGGATCGCGATCTGCAGCAACCAGTCACGGTAGCTCGGCAGCGACGCGATCAGCGTGGCGATCTGGCGCTCGATCAATGGCACCAGGAGCACCAGCACCAGGATCACCACCAGGGTCATCGCCGAGAACACCAGCGTGACCGCGGTATTGCGCGAACGGCCGGTGCGCTGCAGCCGGTCCACCAGCGGATCGCCGAGCCAACCCAGCATCGCCGCGACCACGAACGGGGTCAGCACCGGCGCCAGCAGCCACAGCAGCCACATCGCGCCCAGGCCGAGCGCGGTCCATTGCAGCCGGCGCAGGAAGCGCGCGATTTCGTCCAGGGACGTGTGCGATTCCATCAGCACGGCCCCATCAGCGCAGCCGGTACACGGTGGTGGCGTCGCCATCGTCGGCGACGACCACTCCGTCGCGGTCGGCCATGCGCTTGAAGCCCGACAGTCCCGAGGCGAGTTCGAGCGAGAAGGTCACGCTGTCGGCGCTGGCGCGCTGCGGGGTGATCCGGCGCACGATGGCCAGCTTGTCGAGGTAGCCGGCCAGGCGCATGTAGTCGTCGCTGCCGTGGATGCCGGTGAAGGTCACCGCATAGTCGCCCGGCGGGCCCGCCGTGCCGCGCTTGGCGTAGCGCTTGGTCAATGCGTCGGCGGCGCCGTCGGCGCCGGTGGCGATGATGCGGCGCGCGTCGGTGTCGGTGGTGCTCCAGCTCGACAGCACCTTGCCGTTGTCGACGAAGGTCCAGTCGGCCTTCCAGCCCGTGCCGCTGCGGTAGACCTTGCCGATCAGCTGCATCGGCGGCGAATAGCGCAGCGAGGCGCGCGCGACCGCGGCGCTGTCGCCGCGCCAGATCGCGCCGACCGTGGCCTGTTCGGCGGCGTTGCCGGATGGCAGGCCGAGGCCGTAGCCGCGCTCCTTGGCCCGGTTGAGCACCGATCGCGCCGCGTTCGCCTGCGGCAGGCCGACCAGGCGCGGCCCCTTGCCGTCGTCGATGCCCAGCCACAGCACCGGCTTCGGCCGCGGCAGCGGCCACACGGGCAGGCCAACGGTTGCGATCAGGTCGTCGACCTGTTCCGGGTCGAAGCGCACGACCAGCGTGGTGCCGAAGGTCGGCGCTCCGGTCGGGCCGACGCCTTCGTCCTGGCGGTAGTCGTAGCCCTTCACGTACTCCTTGGCCCGGCGCAGTTCCTGGCCGACACCCGGCTGGCCCGCGACGCTGCGCATGCCCGACAGCCGCGCCAGCACCGTCGACAGGCCGCGCGCGAAGCCGGTGTTGCGCTCGGCCTCGCCCTGTCCGTTGACGCTGACTTCGGCCTCGTAGGGCCCTTGCGCGCCGGCGCGATCGCCTTCCACGCGCTGCGCGGTGGCGGTGAAGCTCGCCAACAGCAACGCGGCCAGCCAGAACCCTCGAAATGCGCGAACCATTGCTGTCCCTGATGGGTAGAACCCGCGGAATGGTGCCGCAGCGGGGGAGATGAGTCCATGACGGTGGGCCGGGAACCCGCGGCTGGAGGCTGGAAAGCAGGGCCCTCGCGTTGCCCGGGATGACGAGCCCCACGCGCCCAGCCCCCAGTTTCCAGCCCCTGCCCTGCTAAAATTCCGGTTCTTCCGTACTGCACCGATCCCGTGACCCCGCCCCCAGTGAACAAGCCCACCCCGCTCACCTACCGTGACGCCGGCGTCGACATCGACGCGGGCAATGAAGTCGTCGAACGCATCAAGCCGGCGATCAAGCGGACCCTGCGTCCGGAAGTCCTGGGCGGCGGCATCGGCGGCTTCGGCGGCCTGTTCGACCTCACGGGCAAGTACAAGGAGCCGGTGATGGTGTCCGGCACCGACGGCGTGGGCACCAAGCTGATCCTCGCCAAGCAGCTGGGCCGCCACGACACCATCGGCCAGGACCTGGTCGCCATGTGCGTCAACGACGTGCTGGTGCAGGGCGCCGAGCCGCTGTTCTTCCTCGACTACTTCGCCACCGGCAAGCTCGACGTGGCCACCACGGTCGACGTGGTCGGCGGCATCGCCAAGGGTTGCGAGATCGCCGGCTGCGCGCTGATCGGCGGCGAGACCGCCGAGATGCCCGACATGTACCCGCCGGGCGAATACGACTTGGCCGGCTTCACCGTCGGCGCGGTCGAGAAGGCCCGCCTGATCGACGGCAGCAAGGTGCGCGAAGGCGACGTGCTGATCGGCATCGCCTCCAGCGGCCCGCATTCCAACGGCTATTCGCTGATCCGCAAGATCCTCGCCCGCGCCGGCGCCACGGCCGACAACGGCGGCCTCGACCTCGAGGTCGGCGGCGTGAAGCTGGCCGACGCGCTGATGGAGCCCACCCGCATCTACGTGAAGCCGGTGCTGGAGCTGCTGGCCAGGCACGACATCCACGCCATGGCCCACGTCACCGGCGGCGCATTGGTGGAGAAGATCATCCGCGTGGTGCCGCAGCCGCTCGGCCTGGAGATCGACACCGCATCGTGGCCGCTGCCGCCGGTGTTCGAATGGCTGCAGCGCGAAGGCAACGTGCCGCGCGAGGAAATGTGGCGCACCTTCAACTGCGGCATCGGCTTCGTGCTGATGGTCGCGCCGGGCGACGTCGCCGCGATCGATGCCGACCTCGACCGCCTCGGCCTCGCCCACTGGCAGATCGGCCGGGTCACGGCCGGCGCCGACGAGCGCCTGCGCATCTACTGAGCAGCCCGCCTTCCGCCGGCCATGCGGCCGGCGGGACCGTCTTCCCCGGCCCCACGGAACCCGCGATGGATCCCACCCCCGACGCGACGCAAGCCGCCGCAGCCCAGGACGCCGCCCATCTCGACCTGCTGGGCGTCTTCCACTACGTCGTTGCGGGCGTGAGTGCGCTGTTCTCGCTGTTCCCGGTGATCCACCTGGTCATCGGCCTGGCGATGGTGACCGGGCACATGGGCGGCATGCACAAGCCGGGCGAACCCGACCCGGCGCTGTTCGGCTGGTTCTTCGTCGCCATCGCCGTGGTCATCATCCTCTGCGGCCTGACCTTCAGCGCCCTGCTCGCCTATGCCGGGCGCTGCCTGCGCCAGCGCCGGCGCCACACCTTCTGCGTGGTGATGGCCGCGATCAGCTGCGCCTTCATGCCGTTCGGCACGGTGCTGGGCATCTTCACCCTGATCGTGCTGACCAAGCCGACGGTCCGCGCGCTGTTCCAGCCGGCGTGATGCGGCTGGCCGTCCTCGCCTCGGGCCGCGGCAGCAACCTGCTGGCCATCCTGGATGCCATCGCCCATGGCGTCCTCGACGCGCAGGTCGTCGGCGCGTTCTCGGACAAGGCCGAAGCGCCCGCCTTGGCGCGCGCGCGCGCGGCCGGCGTGCCCGCGCAGTCCGCGTCACCGCGCGGATTCGCGTCCCGCGGCGCATTCGATGAACACCTGTTCAGCCTGGTCGACGCAGTTCAGCCCGATCTCATCGTCTGTGCCGGATACATGCGCCTGATCAGCGACGCCGCCGTCGCTGCACGGACCGGTCGCATGATCAACATCCATCCCTCGCTGCTGCCCGCGTTCAAGGGCCTGCGCACGCACCAGCAGGCGCTCGACGCCGGCGTGCGCGTGCACGGGGCCAGCGTGCACTTCGTGACCGCGGAACTGGACGGCGGCCCGGTCATCGCCCAGGCGCGCATCCCGGTGGAAGCCGGCGACGACGCCGCGGCGCTCGCCGAACGCGTCCTCCAGCGCGAACACCCGCTGCTGATCGCAACCCTGCGCGAACTCGCCGCCGGCCGCGTTGCGCTGGTCGACGCGCGCGTGCACTTCAACGGTCATGCGCTGGCCGCACCCTTGCAACTCGATGCCGGCAACCGGCTGACCCAGGAATCCGCTGCATGAAACTGCTGAACAGCCTGCTGCTTGCCTGCAGCGTCCTTGTCGCCTCCACCGCCATCGCCGCCGCGCCGGCGATGCCGGATGCGGCGACCGGCACACGCGAGCTGGAGCCGTTCATCGCCCAGTACCACGTGTTCAAGGACGGCAAGGCGCTCGGCGACGCGGTGATGCAGGTGGTGAAGAACGACGGCCGCCGCTGGCGCGTGGACCTCAACATCCGTGGCACCGAAGGCCTGGTCGGGCTCGCGGGCATCGCCGCCCAGCAGAGCACCGTGTTCGACATCGCCGGCAGCCGCTACCGGCCGCTGGCGCAGAGCACGGTGCGCAAGACCGTATTCACGAAGAAGCAGACCGTGGGCGTCTACGATTGGCGCTCGCACCAGGCGCGCTGGACCGGCGACGTGAAGGAAACCCGCCGCGCCCCGGTGGCGCTGCAGGACGGCGACCTGAGCGGCCTGCTGATCAACCTCGCGGTGATCCGCGACGCGCAGCCCGGCAAGTCGATGCAGTACCGTTTCGTCGACGACGGCCGCGTTCGCGACCACCGCTACGAAGTGGCCACCCAGCTGGAAGAAGTGAAGGTCGGAGACCTCGACTACAGCGCGATGAAGGTGGCGCGCGCCCAGGGCAACAACGAAGAGACCGTGATCTGGGTGGTCGATGGCGTGCCGACGCCGGTACGCATCCTGCAGCGCGAAGATGGCCAGGACAAATACGACCTGCGCCTCGTGGAATACAAGGGAGCCCAATGATGACGATGTCGAAGAAGGCCGCACCCCTGAAGCACCTGCTGGCCGCCGCACTGCTTGCGGTGGCCGCGGTCGCGCAGGCCGGCGAAGTGAAGCCCTTCACCGCCGACTACCAGGCGAACTACATGGGCATCCAGGGCATCGGCAAGATGGTGCTGGCGCAGGCCGGCGGCAACCGCTGGCGCTACAGCCTGGACATCGGCGGCTCGATGGCCAACCTCAACCAGACCACCGTGTTCGAGGACAGCAACGGTGCGTGGCGCCCGATCTCCAACAGCGACAGCTCCGAACTGCTGATCAGGCGCAAGCAGAAGAAGGCGACCTACGACTGGTCGCGCGGCGAAGCGCGCTGGTCGGGCGACGTGAAGCCCGAGCGCGCCGGACCGGTGAAGCTGCAGAGCGGCGACCTCGACGCGATGCTGATCAACCTCGCCATCGCCCGCGACGTGGCCGCCGGCAAGCCGCTGCGCTACCGCATGGTCGACGACGGCCGCGTCAAGCAGCTGAACTACCAGGTCAGCGGCAAGGAGACGATCACCGTCGGCGGCAAGCCCCGGCAGGCGACCAAGGTGATCCGCGTCGACGGCGACAAGCAGGAAATGCTGTGGGTCGTCGACGGCGTGCCGGTGCCGGCGCGCATCCTGCGCCGCAAGGACGGCCAGGACGAGATGGACCTGCGGCTGCAGACCGTGCACTGACGCGTCGCCGTTGATCGAACAAAAAAGCCCCGCGATGCGGGGCTTTTTTTCAAGCGACTGGAGACTGCCTGCGATGGCGGTTTCAACTGGTCAATGCAACAGCCTGTCGATATCGCTCGATAGGCGTTTCAAAGCCCAGCGTCTTGCGTGGGCGTTCATTCAAGCGTCTGGCCACCTCATTCAGCTGGGCCTGCGAGAATCCCGACACGTCGATCCCCTTGGGAAAGTACTGCCGCAGCAAGCCGTTGGTGTTCTCGTTTGATCCGCGCTGCCAAGGGCTCTGCGGATCGCAGAAGTAGACCTGGATGTCCGTGGCCAAGGTGAAGCGGCGATGGTCGGCCAGCTCCTTGCCGCGATCCCAGGTCAGCGACTGGTAGAGCTCGTTCGGCAACTGGCGTGCATGCTTGATCAGGGCGTCTACCACCGTCTTCGTGTCCTTACGCTCGACCTTAACCAGCATGACGTACCGGGTGCTTCGCTCGACCAGCGTGGCGATCTGGCTATTGCCGCTACCGAACAACAGATCGCCTTCCCAATGGCCAGGAACGGCCCGATCCTCGACGTCGGCGGGTCGTTCGCGAATAGACACCGTATCGCTGATTCGACCGTGGTCCGCAGTCTTCTGCGTGTGGTGGCGGGAACGACGCATCGCCCGTGTACGGCGTAGGTGTTCCAGCAGCTCTTTCTTCAGTGCGCCGCGGGACTGAATGAAGAGCGTGCGGTAGATCGTCTCGTGGGACACCTGGTAGGTCGCATCATTTGGGTAGGTGAGCATCAGCCAGCCTGCAATCTGCTGAGGCGACCACTGCTGTTGCAGCTTGTCTGCCACCCTTTTCGCCAGCTTGGGATGCAGTGCCAGCTTACAAGTCTTTGGTCGCCGTGCCCGTTCCCACGCCGCTTGATCGGCATCACATGCCCGGTACCGCTCGGCGCCGCCATTGCGCTGGATCTCGCGGCTGATCGTTGATGGCGCCCGGCCCAACGCGGCCGCAATACAGCGAACGGATTGTCCGGAAGCGAGCGCCCTAGAAACCTGCTCCCGCTCGGCCAAGCTCAAAGCCCGTGCTGATCGGCGCCTAGGCGGCGGTCGGATGCCACCCGTCTCGGCGAGGATGCCGCGAACAGACGAGTGGTGCCGATCAAACAGCCGGGCGATCTGGTGTAGGGACTCCCCCTTCCGCCAACGGTCCCACATCAGGGCCTTCTGGGCATCGGTGTAGCGGATCCTGGTTCGGCGCTTCAATCGCAACACTCCTGCTGCTCAAGCAGCTAGCCATGTGTTGCGTCGATCGTATGAAACCGCCATCCAAAGCGGACATTGCGCGCGCTGCAGTAGTGATGCGTGGAAACTTTGGATTCAAGCCGCAACTCTCACTGGTCGCCACATCTTCACAATCCATCTACGTATTCCAATTTCAGCTGAATGCAGAATCATGACTGCGGCAAAAAGGCCGCTATATTCCGATACCCCACACCAAGGAGATTGGAATGTTTCTGACCCAGCAGCATCTGAAGACGGCACGTACTCTCGGCGTTACGATCATCGCCCTGAGCCTTGGCGCCTGCGCCACCTATAAAGACGAGTTTGCAACGATCAACTCCCGACTCGATCAACTCGACGCGAAGGTGCAGGGCGCGGCCCAGAGCGCCGAATCCGCCAATCAGTCCGCGCAGCAGGCCAATCAACGGCTGGATCAAATGGAAAGCCGCGTCCAGCAGCTCGAAACGGCGCCGCGCCGCAAGCCGCGCGGTTAGTCGATCTTGCACAATCCGCGACGAGCGGTTTGAACCTGGGACTGGTGGCCTTTGCTGGCCACCGGTCTCTTTTCTTCACCCAGTCTTCGTACTAAGGAACCTTCCCATCCGTACGTGCATACACCCTGCGATTCGATCCGCTTATGGCGCGCTGGCGTTGGCGCTGGCGTTCGCCAGCTTCGGCGTGGCCAGCGCCGAGCATGCCGCCGCGCAACCGGAGGCCGCCGTCGACCAGCTTCCGCGAGGCCAGGAAGTGTCCGACACGGTGATTGAGCTCGCGGGGTGGGTTGTAGCAGCCAAGGACAACCAAGGCTATCCGTTCGCGGTCATGGACAAGGCCGCCGCACAGATCCTGGTGTTCGGCGGCGACGGCCGGCTTCGCGGCGCGGCACCCGGGCTCTTTGGCTCGGCGATCGGCGATCACACGGCTCCCGGCATCGCCGGTCTCGCGCTTCGCGAGATTCCGGGCCGGGATCGCACGACGCCTGCTGGTCGTTTCGTGGGCGGTTTCGGTCCGTCAGTCGACGCTGGGCGCGTGCTGTGGGTGGACTACGATTCCGCGGTCTCCATCCACCCTACCGCTACCGGCGTTCCGGCCGAGAAACGCGTCGAACGCCTTGCATCGCCTACGCCGGACGACAACCGCGTCACTCATGGCTGCATCAACGTCTCGCCCGAGTTTTACGAGCGGATCATCCTTCCGACGTTCGAGCGGGGCGGAGTGTTCTACATCTTGCCGGATGCGGCGCCGATAGCGGAGACCTTCCCGGAGTTCGCGAAAAGTCGCGCGACTACGCAACGCAACGATGGAGGGCGCGCACGGCCCGCCCGCTAATGAAAGGCGCCTCGGCGTGCTGTCTTTGGTGCGCGCGGCTCAGTGAACAGGTCTGACAATTCATTCAAGCCGGCTTCGCGGCTCAGCTTGATTCTGGCGCTGGTCCATGTCCGCTTGTGGCCCGCATGCGGACGCTCTTCGCGCGACAACATTCAACCCGTGACTCCTTTCCACCGGGCAAGGTGAAAGAAAAGCCCCGCAATCGCGGGGCTTTTTTTGGCATGACGACGGTCCGTCGCCTCAGCTGGTGCGGCGGATCTTCGCGCCCAGGCCCGACAGCTTCTCCTCGATGTTCTCGTAGCCGCGGTCGAGGTGGTAGATGCGGTCGATGACGGTTTCGCCCTCGGCGACCAGGCCGGCGAGGATCAGCGAAGCGGAGGCGCGCAGGTCGGTCGCCATCACCGGCGCGCCGCTGAGCTTGTTGACGCCGCGCACCACAGCGGTGTGGCCGTCGACGCGGATGTCGGCGCCCAGGCGCAGCAGTTCGTTGACGTGCATGAAGCGGTTTTCGAAGATCGTTTCGTTGATCACGCCGACGCCGTCGGCGATGCAGTTCATCGCCATGAACTGCGCCTGCATGTCGGTCGGGAACGCCGGGTGCGGCGCGGTGGTGAGGTTCACCGCCTTCGGGCGGCGGCCGTGCATGTCCAGGGTGATGCGGTCGCCGTCGACGCTGATCTCCGCGCCGGCTTCGGTCAGCTTGTCGAGCACCGCGTCGAGCGTGTCCGGGCGCGTCTTGCGCGCGACGATGCGGCCGCCGGTCATCGCGCCGGCGACCAGGAAGGTGCCGGTTTCGATGCGATCCGCCACGACCGCGTGCTTGCCGCCGTGCAGGCGCTCGACGCCTTCGATCACGATCCGGCCGGTGCCGGCGCCTTCGATCTTCGCGCCCATCGCCTTGAGGCATTCGGCCAGGTCGACGATCTCCGGTTCCATCGCCGCGTTCTCGAGCACCGTGGTGCCTTGCGCCAGCGTGGCCGCCATCAGCACGTTCTCGGTCGCGCCGACGCTGACGATGTCGAACACGTGGCGCGCGCCCTTGAGGCGCTTCGCGCTGGCCTTGATGAAGCCGTGGTCGACGCTGATCTCGGCGCCCAGCGCCTGCAGGCCCTTGATGTGCAGGTCGACCGGGCGCGAACCGATCGCGCAGCCCCCCGGCAACGAAACCTCCGCATGGCCGTACTTCGCCAGCAGCGGGCCGAGCACCAGCACCGACGCGCGCATGGTCTTGACCAGTTCGTACGGGGCGACGTGGCTGTTGACGCTGCGCGGGTCGACGATGACGCCGCTCTCGCTGCCCTTGCCGATCGTGCCCTGGTCGACGGTGATGCCGGCGCCCAGGCCGGCCAGCAGCTTGGCCGTGGTCACCACGTCGTGCAGGTGCGGGACGTTGCTGATCTCGACCGGCTCGTCCGCCAGCAGCGTGGCGCACAGGATCGGCAGGACCGCGTTCTTGGCACCGGAGATCTGGACCTCGCCGTTCAGCGGCTGGCCGCCTTCCACCACGATCTTGTCCATGTCAGGCAGCCTCGTCCGGCGTGACCGTCTTCAGGGCGAGCGCATGGATCTCGCCCCCCATGCGTTCACCCAGCGTGGCATAGACCATGCGGTGGCGGGCCAGCGGCAGCTTGCCGCGGAAGGCTTCGGCCACGACGGTGGCCTCGAAGTGGACCCCGTCTTCGCCGCGCACGTCGGCGCGGGCGCCCGGGAGGCCCTGTTCGATCAGATGGCGGATGGTATCGGCGTTCAATTCGGTGTATTCCGGCAGTGCGGGGCCACCGGGCGGGCATCGCACGGCGCTTTGCGCATAAAATGAACGGATTAGCCTAACGGAAAGCCCCCCGGCCTTAAATGGCAATGTCCGAAATGGCAACTTCGCCCTCCCGTCCCCTGCCCGACTCCGCCACCGCCGGCCTCGCCGACAGCGGTCGCCGCGTCTTTGCCATCGAAGCCCAGGCCCTGGCTGCCGTCGCTGCGCGCCTGGACGGCGAATTCTCGGCCGCCTGCCGCCTGATGCTGGAAACCCGGGGCCGCGTCGTGTGCACCGGCATGGGCAAGTCCGGCCACATCGCGCGCAAGATCGCGGCGACGTTGGCCTCGACCGGCACGCCCGCCTTCTACGTGCACCCCGGCGAAGCCGCGCATGGCGACCTGGGCATGATCACCGACGCCGACGTCGTGCTCGCCCTGTCGTATTCGGGCGAGAGCGACGAGATCCTGTTGCTGCTCCCGGTCCTGCGCCGGCAGGGCAACAAATTGATCGCGATGACCGGCCGGCCCAGCTCCTCGATGGCGCGCGAAGCCGATGTACACCTGGACGTCAGCGTACCCGCCGAGGCCTGCCCCCTCGACCTCGCCCCGACCTCGAGCACCACCGCGTCGCTGGCGATGGGCGATGCCCTGGCCGTGGCCCTGCTGGACGCGCGCGGTTTCACCGCCGACGACTTCGCCCGCTCGCACCCGGCCGGCGCCCTCGGCCGCCGCCTGCTGCTGCACATCTCCGACGTGATGCATGCCGGCGATGACGTGCCGCGCGTGCACGCCGATGCCATGCTCAGCGAAGCGCTGGTGGAGATGAGCCGCAAGCGCCTGGGCATGACCGCGATCGTCGATGGTGACGGCCGCCTGCTCGGGCTGTTCACCGACGGCGACCTGCGCCGTGCGCTCGACGACCGCCAGGTCGACGTGCACGCCACCCGCATCGCCGACGTGATGACGCGCGCGCCGAAGACCATCGGTTCCGACGCACTCGCCGTCGAAGCCGCGCAGCTGATGGAAACGCACAAGATCGGCGGCCTGCTGGTGATCGATGCCGATCGCCGCGTGGTCGGCGCCTTGAACATTCATGACCTGTTGCGGGCACGGGTGGTGTAACGACGGGGGCCGGGAATTGGCGGCTGGGTTCCAACAGCCACATCTCCACGCACTTGTCCGCCGCCCGAATTACCGCGTTTAGCCCCCAGATCCCAACCTCCAGCCCCCATGCCCTACAGCCATCTCAACGACTACCCCGCCGACATCCGCAACCGCGCCGCGCGCGTGCGGCTGGCGTGCTTCGACGTCGATGGCACCCTGACCGACGGGCGGCTGTTCTTCGACAGCCAGGGCGTCGAGCTCAAGGCCTTCCACGTGCACGACGGCCAGGGCCTGGTGCTGCTGCGCAAGGCGGGCATCGCGGTCGCTTTCGTCACCGCGCGGCCCAGCGTCATCGCCGAGCAGCGCGCCGCCGAACTCGAACTGGAAGCCCACACCGGAGTGAAGGACAAGCTCGCCTGCGTGCAGGCCATCGCCACGCGCCTGGGCATCGGCCTCGACGAAGTCGCCTTCATGGGCGACGACCTACCCGACCTGCGCGTGATGTCGCAGGTGGGTCTCGCCGTCGCGCCCTGCAACGCCCACCCCTGGGTGCGCGAACGCGTGCAGTGGCGCACCAGCGCGCGCGCCGGCCACGGCGCCGCGCGCGAGTTCTGCGACCTGCTGCTGGCGGCGCAGGGCAAGGCCGAGGCGCTGCTGGCCGAAGTCACGCGCCTGGAAGGCGCGCGCATCGAGGGCAAGGCATGAGCTGGCGTTCGATCATCACCCTCGTGCTGCTGGCCGGCGCGCTCATCAGCGGCTGGTCGGTGTGGAACCAGCGCAAGAAGGACGTCGTCCCCACCGGGGCGATCGCGCGCTCGGACTACGTGCTGATCGACTTCGAGCTGACCGCCTTGAATCCGCAGGGCAAGGAATCCTTCACCCTGCGCGCCCCGCGCCTGGCGCGCGACCCGCAGCAGCGGACGATGGACATCGCCACGCCGCTGTTCCTGATTCCGCCCGGCGCAGGCGCCGGCAGCGACGCCTGGGAAGTCCGCGCGACCAACGGCTGGGTCAGCCCCGAAGGCGATGAGCTGAAGCTGCGCGGCAATGTCCGCGGCGTCAGCAGTGGGCTCACCGGACCGGCCACCACGCTGACCTCGCGCGAACTGAACGTGTACCCGGACGCGCGCCGCGCCAGCTCGCCCGGCCGGGTCGAGGTCACCCGCCCGGGCTCTATACTCAGCGGTCGCGGCCTGCAGCTCGACCTGGCCACCAAGCGTTACTCGTTCGACTCCGAGGTTCACCACCGTTATGTCCCGACTGCCCGTTAAGTCCCTCGCCGCCCTGCTGGCCGGCACGAGCGTCCTGCTCCTGGCGTCGTCCGGGGCGTGGGCGAAATCGTCGGACCGCGGCCAGGCGATGGACATCGAAGCCGGCGCGACCAGCGGCTCGCTCGACGACCGCCAGCCGACCGTGCTCTCCAACGGCGTCACCATCAGCCAGGGCTCGCTGCAGATCGAGGCCAACACCGCGACGATCACCACGCGCGGCGGCGAGCCGGTGCGCGCGATCCTCACCGGCGGCCCGGTCAAGCTCAAGCAGCAACTCGACGACGGCACGCCGATGAACGCCACCGCGGGCAAGGTCGACTACGACCTCACCACCGAAGTCGTGATCTTCACCGACAAGGTCAACATCCAGCAGCCGCGCGGCAGCCTGTCCGGCCCGCGCGTGGTCTACAACATGAAGACCGGCATGGTGAACAGCAGCGCCGACAGCAGCGGCCGGGTCAAGATGACCATCCAGCCCAAGCAGGGCCAGGCGGCGCCCGCGCCCGCACCGGCCAAGCCCGCCCCGAAGAAGGGGACGAACTGATGCTGGCGGCCAAGGGCCTGCGCAAGGCCTATCGTTCCCGCGAAGTCGTCCGCGATTTCGCCCTCACCCTGGACGCCGGCGAAGTCGTCGGCCTGCTCGGCCCCAACGGCGCCGGCAAGACCACCTGCTTCTACATGATCGTCGGCCTGGTGCCGGCCGATGCCGGCCAGATCATCCTCGACGGCAAGGACATCACCGGCGACCCGATGTATGCGCGCGCCAAGCACGGCGTCGGCTACCTACCGCAGGAGCCGTCGGTGTTCCGCAAGCTCAGCGTCGCCGACAACATCCGCCTCGTGCTGGAACTGCGCGACGACCTCGATCGCAGCGGCATCGAGAAGGAACTCGCCAGCCTGATGGACGAGCTGCAGATCGGCCATGTCGCCGACCAGATCGGTGCCAGCCTGTCGGGCGGCGAACGCCGCCGCGTCGAGATCGCGCGCGCGCTCGCGGCGAAGCCGCGCCTGATGCTGCTCGACGAACCCTTCGCCGGCGTGGACCCGATTTCGGTCGGCGAGATCCAGCGCATCGTGCGGCATCTCAAGAACCGCGGCATCGGCGTGCTGATCACCGATCACAACGTGCGCGAGACGCTGGGCATCTGCGACCGCGCCTACATCCTCAACGAAGGCGCGGTACTGGCGCAGGGTTCGCCCGACGCGCTGCTGTCGAACGCTGACGTGCGCCGCGTCTACCTCGGCGATACGTTCCGCCTGTAACCACTGTTCACGTGATGTCCCCGTGTGATGCCGGTTCCGGAACATCCGTTCCGGAACCGCGCTACTGAACGGGCGGCATCGACGCCCCGGGCGTCGGCGTGCATCATGGCGTTGCTTCTCCTGACGGACCGGCCGTCGGTCCCGCCAGATCCCGTTCGAATTCCTTATGAAGCCCCGCCTCCAGGCCACGCTCGGACAGCAATTGGTGATGACGCCGCAATTGCGGCAGGCCATCCGCTTGCTGCAGCTGTCTGCCGCCGAACTGGAAATCGAAATCGCCGAGGCCGTCGAAAGCAATCCATTGCTCGACTGGAGCGAGGCAAGCATCCCCAGCAATGGCGACGGCAGCCACGCCGATGGCGGCCACGACGGCGCCAAGAACGAAGACGGCTACGTCACCGAAACCCTGGCGCCGGCGGAAGCCGACTGGGGCCCCAACGATGGCGAGACCTGGTACGAGCGCACCGGCCCGGCCGATGCCGACGACGAAATTCCCGGTGCCGAGCAGGTGGCCGAAGGCGAGACCCTGCAGGACCACCTGCTGTGGCAGCTGCACCTGAGCCATCTGTCGCCGCGCGACCGCATCATCGCCGTCGCCCTGATCGAAGCGATCGAAGACGACGGTTACCTGCGTGAAGCGCTGGAAGCCATCGCCGAAACCCTCGGCGCCGAACTCCAGGCCGGCCAGGACGAGATCCTCACCGCGCTGCACCAGGTGCAGCGCTTCGATCCGGTCGGCGTCGGCGCGCGCACGCTCGGCGAATGCCTGCGCCTGCAGCTGTCCACGCTGCCCGACGACACCCCGGGCCGGTCGCTGGCCCACACCCTCGCCAACGGCCCGCTAGAGCGGCTGCCCAAGGTGGGCGCCGCGGGCATCGCGGCCGAGCTCAAGCTCGATCCGGTCGAGGTCGACACCGCGGTGCAACTGCTGCGCTCGCTCGACCCCAAACCCGGCCTGCAGATCGGCGGCATCAGCAACGACACCTACGTCGCGCCCGACGTGGTGATCTGGCGCCAGCACGGCCTGTGGCGCGTGTCGCTCGCCGACAGCATGCGTCCGCGCATCGGCATCCACCGTGGCTACGAAGGCATGATCCGCCATGCCAGCAGTGCGGACGCGCATTACCTGCGCGGCCACCTGCAGGAAGCGCGCTGGCTGCTCAAGAGCCTGGAAGCGCGCGGCGAAACACTGCTCAAGGTGATGCGTTGCCTGTTGCACCAGCAGGCGGGGTTCCTCGAGTTCGGCGACAGCGCACTGCGCCCGCTGACCCTGCGCGAAGTCGCCGCCGAAATCGGCCTGCACGAATCCACGGTGTCGCGTGCCGTCGCACGCAAGTACGCACGCACGCCGCGCGGGACGATTCCGCTGCGCTCGTTCTTCGCCTCGGGCATCGAGACCGGTGCCGGCGGCGAAGCCTCCAGCACGGCGATCCAGGCCATGATCCGCCAGCTGATCGACGCCGAGAACCCGCGCAAGCCGCTGTCGGACGCGCGCCTGGCCGAAACGCTCAAGGCGACCGGAGTACCGGTCGCCCGACGAACGGTCGCCAAGTACCGCGAGGCCATGAGCATCCCCTCCTCGCAGGATCGCGTCCGCATCTAGGCCGCGTCCACGGCCGCAACGGCCGCCCGTCGGGCCCGCCCGCAACATGCTTGAACCGCTGCCGCGGCGTGCTTATGTTGGCGGGATAACGAAATCCTTCTACCTTCTTTTTCCGCCACTTACGTTGCATTGCCATTCGCGCGAAACAGGCGTTGAATGGGGTCACCCGTAGCCAGTGACGTAAGGAGGTCAAGCATGCGCATCGAAACCTATGGCCAGCAGATCGAGGTCACCACTGCGCTTCGGGACTACGTCGAAACCAAGCTCGCGCGATTGAGGCGCCACTTCGACCAACCCTTCGATATCCGCACGCAGTTGAGCTTGGACAAGCCCGATCACAAGGCCGAGGCGACCATCACCATCTCTGGCCGCGTGCTGCACGCAGACGCCGCCGCCATCGACATGTACGCCGCGATCGACCTGCTCGCGGACAAGCTCGACCGCCTGCTGATGAAGCACAAGGAAAAGGTCGTCGACCATCACCGCGGCGAGAGCCTCGCCCGGAGTGGCGACTTCGCGTAACCGCTCCGGCGAAACGTCCGTCATGGACGCGCCGATCGCGCTTGCCGGGCGTTTCGCCTGAATCGAACACGGGGACGGATCCGCAGGGATCCGTCCCCGTCTGCTTTCCGGCCTCCGCATCCATCGCCCCGTCCAGTTACCATTGCCCGGGGAAACGCGGAGCGGCGGCATGAACCTCAGCATCAGCGCAACGCAGCTATTCGAACAGCAACGCGACAAGCTCGGCCTGCGCTGGCTGGCCGGCGAACGCGTGGGCGGCCAGCGCGTGCTCGAAGCCGTCGACACCGTGGCGCGGCGGCCTTCGCTCGCCGGCTACCTCAACATCATCTATCCCAACAAGGTGCAGATCCTCGGCAGCGAGGAACTGGCCTGGCTCGACGCACTCGATTCGCGCCTGCGCTGGGACACCATCGTCAAGCTGATCGACTTCAAGCCGCTGGCGCTGGTGATCAGCAAGAACCAGCCCTGCCCGGAAGACCTGCGCCGGCTCGCCGAGGAAAGCGATACGCCGCTGTGGTCGTCGCCGCGGCGTGGGCATGAACTCTTCAACCACCTGCAGTACCACCTCGCGCGCAAGCTCGCGCCGCGGGTGACCCTGCACGGCGTGTTCATGGAGATCTATTCGATCGGCGTGCTGATCACCGGCGAGTCCGGTGCCGGCAAGAGCGAGCTCGCGCTGGAACTGGTCACGCGCGGCCACCGCCTGGTCGCCGACGATGCGCCCGAGTTCACCCAGATCGCACCCGACGTGCTCGACGGCGCCTGCCCCGATCTGTTGCAGGACCTGCTGGAAGTGCGCGGCCTGGGCGTGCTCAACGTGCGGCAGATGTTCGGCGACACCTCGGTGAAGAAGAACAAGTACCTGCGCCTGATCGTGCACCTCACCAAGCCGGCGCTGGAGCCGCAGCCCGGTGGGATGGAACGCCTGATCGGCGATCTGAGCGCGCGCCGCGTGCTCGACCTCGACGTGCCGATGATCACCCTGCCGGTCATGCCCGGCCGCAACCTCGCGGTGCTGACCGAGGCCGCCACGCGCACGCACATCCTGCGCGCCAAGGGCGTCGACCCGGCGGCCGCGTTCATGGCCCGCCACAGCCACTTCCTCGAACGCGCCGAGTAGGCGCGCACTCCTCCGCCGCCGCAGCGACGCCCACGTGACCGACGCCACCGCCCCCACTCTCATCATCGTCAGCGGCATGTCCGGTTCGGGCAAGTCGGTGGCGCTCAACACCTTCGAAGACCTGGACTTCTACTGCGTCGACAACCTGCCGGCGGAACTGCTACCGCAGTTCGTGCAGAGCGTGACCGGGCAGCCCAACGCGCCGGAGAAGCTCGCGGTCGGCATCGACGTGCGCAACCGCCGCGACCTGGCCAACCTGCCCGAATGGCTGTCGGCGGTCGGCGGCCTCGGGCTGGACCCGCAGCTGGTGTTCTTCGACGCGAGCGATGGCGTGCTGCTCAAGCGCTATGCCGACACGCGCCGCCGCCACCCGCTGAGTACGCTGGGCCTGCCGCTGGTGGACGCGATCGCGCTGGAACGCCAGGTGCTGCGGCCGCTGAGGCAGATCGCCGACGCGATCGTCGACACCAGCGACATGAACGTGCACAAGCTGCGCCGCCACGTCATCACCGAATTCGCCATTGGCGGCGACGCGACGGTCTCGCTGCTGTTCGAATCCTTCGCCTACCGCCGCGGCGTGCCCAGCGACGCGGACTTCGTCCTCGACGCGCGCGCCCTGCCCAACCCGCACTGGGACCCGACCCTGCGCCCGCTGTCGGGGCGCGATGCCGGCGTCCGCGAATACCTGGACGCCGACCCCGACGTGGCCCTGTTCGTGAAGCAGGTCGCCGGGTTCCTGGACATGTGGTTGCCCAAGCTCAAGTCGGAAGGTTCGCGCAGCTACGTGACCATCGCCTTCGGCTGCACCGGGGGGCGGCACCGCTCGGTGTACCTGGCCGAGCGCCTGGCCGAGCACGCCCGGCAGCAGGGTTGGGAGGAAGTCGCGGTGCACCATCGCGAGCTCGATTGACCGGCCGGCTCCATCGCCGCGACACAGCCGCCCATCCGGATGCTTCCGGAGCGTAACCCGGCTCTGCTAAGTTGCAGGGCATGTCCGTAGGCGTCCTGCTCATCACCCACGAAGGCATCGGCTCGGCCATCCTGGCCGTGGCCATCCGCCTGCTGCGCACGCTGCCCCTGCGCACGGAAGTGCTGGAGGTGCCCTTCGACGGCGATCCGGACGACCTGCTGCCGCTCGCCAGCGCCGCCCTGCGACGGGTCGATGGCGGGCACGGCGTGCTGATCCTGACCGACCTGTACGGCGCGACGCCCAGCAACCTCGCCGCCAAGGTCGCCCGGCTGGGCACGCCCGCCCACCGCGTCTCGGCGCTGAGCCTGCCGATGCTGCTGCGGGTGATGAACTACGCGGAGCAGGAACTGGACGAATTGCCAGCCGTGGCCGCCGCCGGCGCGCGCAACGGCGTGATCATCGACGAGGCGTGAGGAAGGACCGGCAGAAGGACGACAACGAACCTGGATGAAACAAGAAGCACTGGATGAGGCCTGAGACGATGATCGAGCGCGAACTCACCGTCAGCAATCGCCTGGGCCTGCACGCACGCGCCACCGCCAAGCTCGTGCAACTGTTGTCGGCCTACCGCAGCACCACCACGCTCACGGCCAAGGGCCGCGAGGTCAACGCGAAGAGCATCATGGGCGTCATGCTGCTCGCCGCCGGGCAAGGCACGCAGGTCAAGCTGCGCTGCGAAGGCGAGGACGAAGCCGCCACCGTGGAAGCGGTGTGCGCGCTGTTCGAACGCCGCTTCGACGAAGATTCCTGACGCATGCGGCAGGAATTCAAGGGACTGGGCGCGTCGCGCGGAAGCGCGCTGGGGCGCGCCCGCGTCCGCCTGCCGCACGCGCTCGAAGTCGCCGAGGAACACATCCCCGAATCGCAGGTCGAGGCCGAGCGCGCCCGCCTGCAGCGCGCGATCGACACGGTGCGCACGGAAATGCACGCGTTGCGCCAGCGCCTGCACGGCGCGCTGGCGCACGAGATCGGCGAATTCCTCGACCTGCACGCCCTGCTGCTCGACGATCCCGAACTGCTGCAAGGCCTGGACACGCTGATCCGCACCGGCCGCTACACCGCCGACTACGCCCTGCGCCTGCAACGCGACCGCATCGCCGCCGTGTTCGCGGGCATGGACGACCCCTACCTGCGCAGCCGCATCGACGACATCGACCAGGTGGTCGGGCGCATCCACGCCGCGCTGCACAGCCGCGAGAACGGCGCCAGCGGCGTCGCCGGCGAGATCCTGATCACCGACAACGTGGCCCCGGCCGAACTCGCGCAGCTGCAGGCGCAGGGCGTGGTCGCCATCGTCACCGCCGCCGGCAGCACCCTTTCGCACAGCGCCATCCTGGCGCGCAGCCTGCACCTGCCGCTGGTCGTGGGCATGCCCGGCGTGCTGCTGCGGGTCAACGACGGCGATGCCCTCGTCGTCGACGGCGGCAGCGGCCTGGTCGTGGTCGAACCCGGCCCGCAGGACCTGCGCGCGCACCGCGGCCGCGAGCGCGAATACATCCGCGAGCGCAAGGAACTGCACCGCCTGCGCCGCGAACCCACGCGCACGGTCGACGGCATCGACATCAACCTGTACGCGAACGCCGAGTCGCGCGAGGACGTCGCCGAAGCCCACGCCTTGGGCGCCACCGGCATCGGCCTGTACCGCACCGAATTCCTGTTTCTGCAACGCGCAGAGCTGCCCGACGAGGAAGAACAGTTCCGCGCCTACCGCGACGTCGTCCTGGGCATGAGCGGGCGGCCGGTCACCATCCGCACCCTCGACCTCGGCGCCGACAAGGCCGACCGCACCGGCCTGGTCCTGCGCGACGAGCCCAACCCCGCGCTCGGCCTGCGCGGCGTGCGCCTATCGCTGGCGCGTTCGGCACTGCTGGAAACGCAGTTGCGTGCGCTGTTGCGCGCGTCCGGTTACGGCCCGCTGCGCATCCTCGTGCCGATGGTGACCTCGCGCGAGGAGATCCGCGAAGTGCGTTCGCAGATGAAGCGCATCGCCCGCGAGCTGCGCACGCAGGGCCACGAGATCGCCGACCACGTGCCGCTGGGCGCGATGATCGAAGTGCCGGCCGCCGCGATCGCCCTGCCCGGCTTCATCGGCAGCATCGACTTCCTGTCGATCGGCACCAACGACCTGGTGCAGTACCTGCTGGCCGCCGACCGCAACAACGAGGCGCTGTCCGACCTGTACACGCCGCTGCATCCGGCCGTGCTGCGCCTGCTGCGCGACGTGATCCGCCTCGCCCACGCGCGCAGGAAGCCCGTCGCGATGTGCGGCGAAATGGCCGGGGATGCCCTCTACGCGCCGCTGCTGCTGGCGCTGGGCCTCACCGAATTCAGCCTGCATCCGGGCACGCTGCTGGAACTGCGCCGCGTGATCCGCGAATGCGACCTGACCGCGCTGCGCGGTCGCCTGCCGCTGCTGATGCGGGCGCGCGACCGCGCGGGCATAGAAGCCTGGATCGAATCGCACCGCCCGAACGCATGAGCCGCCGGGCGCTCCACGCCATCGCCGGGGTGGGCAGCATCGTTCCGCGCCGTCATAATGACGGCATGAACGCCCCGCGCTGATCAGCACGCCTCGTCGCGCCCTCGTGGCCCGACCTCGCCATCGGAAACACGCAATGGCCGAAGCCGTCCGCCACGACAAGACCGCGCGCCAGCTGCGCCTGCTGTCGGACGCGCTCGACTCCGGGCGGCTGGGTCCGGTACGCCGGCTGGTCAACACGCTTTCGCCTGCCGAGATCGGCAACCTGCTCGAATCGCTGCCGCCGGCCAAGCGCACGGTGGTGTGGGGGCTGGTCGATGCCGAGGACGACGGCGAGGTGCTGGTCCACGTCGGCGACGACGTGCGCGAGAGCCTGCTGGCGGAGATGGACCCCGACGAGATCGTGGCCGCGGTCGAGGACCTCGACATCGACGACCTTGCCGACCTGGTCGAGGACCTGCCGGACACGGTCATCGACGAGGTCCTCAAGTCGATGGACCGCGAGAACCGCGAGCGCCTCGAACAGGTGCTGTCCTACGACGAGGACACCGCCGGCCGCCTGATGAATCCCGACGTGGTGACGGTGCGCGCCGACACCACCGTCGACGTCGTGCTGCGCTACCTGCGCCTGCGCGGCGAACTGCCCGAGCACACCGACCACCTGTACGTGGTCAGCCGCCGCCACCAGTACCTCGGCCGCATCGCCCTGCAGGCGCTGCTGACGCACGAGGCGAACACGCCGATCAACCAGCTGGTCGACGACGAGCAGCCCGCGATCGGCGTGGAGGAATCCGCCGACGAAGTCGCGCGCCAGTTCTCCGACCACGACTGGATTTCCGCGCCGGTCGTCGACGACAACAACATCCTGCTCGGCCGCATCACCATCGATGACGTGGTCGACATCATCCGCAACCAGGCCGAGCACCAGGCGCTGGGCGCGGCCGGCCTGGACGAGGACGAGGACCTGTTCTCGCCGGTGCCGCGCGCATGGCGCCGACGCATCGTCTGGCTGGGCATCAACCTGGGCACGGCGTTCCTCGCTTCGAGCGTGGTCGGCCAGTTCCAGGGCACCATCGACCACATCGTCGCGCTCGCCGTGCTGATGCCGATCGTCGCCGGCATGGGCGGCAACGCCGGCACCCAGGTGCTCGCGCTGATGGTGCGCGGCCTCGCCCTTGGCCAGGTCGGCGCGTCGAACGTGCAGACCCTGCTGTGGAAGGAGCTGCGCGTGGCCGCCATGAACGGCGTCGCGCTGGGCAGCGTGGTCGGCCTGGCGACGTGGGCGTGGTTCCGCGACCCGATGCTCGCCCTGGTGATCGGCGCGGCGATGACGCTCAACCTGTTGTTCGCCGCGAGCGCGGGCGTGCTGGTGCCGCTGACGCTCAAGCGCATGAACCTCGACCCCGCGCTTGCCGGTGGCGTGATCCTCACCACGGTCACCGACGTGATGGGCTTCCTGGCATTCCTGGGACTGGCGACGATCATCCTGCTGGGCTGACGGAAGGACCGCGTCGATGGAGCGGTTGGGCAAGGTGCTGGAATGGCACGACGACAAGGGTTATGGCTTCATCGCCGCGCTTGATGCCCCGGGCGCACGCCTGTTCTTCCATATCCGCGATTACCAGCAGGCCGGCCGACGCCCGGAAGTGGGCGAACTCGTGCGTTTCGCGCCAGGCCAAGGCAAGGATGGCCGACCGAACGCGCGATCCGTGCGCCGCGCGGCACAGCCGCCGCGAGCGGCGCCGAAGCAGCGGGCCAGTGCGCCGCCGCGCGAAATCCCGACCGCGTTTGCGGTCCTGCTGCTCCTCGCCTTTGCCGGCGCTGTCGCCTGGGCGATCCAGTCGGACCGGCTCCCCGCGTGGGCGGGCCTGGCCATCGCGCTGGTCAGCGCCGTCGCCTACATGGCCTACGCATTCGACAAGCACGCCGCCGAGCGCGGCCGCTGGCGGATACAGGAAAGCACCCTGCACCTGTTCGAATTGCTGGGCGGCTGGCCCGGTGCGCTGCTCGCGCAACGCGTGATGCGCCACAAGACGCGCAAGGCGAGCTATCGCGTCGGCTTCTGGATGGCCGTCGCCGCCAATTGCGCCGCGTTGGGCTGGTGGGCGTTCCGGCACTGAGCCGGATGCGCGCGCGACCTCGCGGCGCGCCGCGTTAGCGTTGCGCGAGCAACGCTTCCAGCGCCGCCATCCGCACCGACACTCCGTTCGCCACCTGGCGCAGGATCAACGACTGCGGACCATCGGCGACCTCATCGCTGATCTCGACGCCGCGGTTCATCGGCCCCGGGTGCATCACCACCGCATCCGGTGCTGCACGGCGCAGGCGCGCAGCGGTCAAGCCGAAATCGCGGTGATAGTCGTCCAGGGACGAAATCAGGCCGTCCTCCATGCGCTCGCGCTGGATGCGCAGCATCATCACCGCATCGACGCCCTGCAGCGCCGCATCGAAATCCTGCGTCACCGTGCAGCCCTGCAGCGTGCCGTCGTCCGGCAGCAGCGAGGCCGGTCCACACACGCGGATTTCCCTGGCGCCCAGCGCGCGCAGCGCATGCAGGTCGGAGCGGGCGACGCGCGAATGCTTCACGTCGCCGACGATCAACACCTTGAGCCGCGAGAAATCGGTCCCCTTCGCCTGCCGCAGGGTCAGCATGTCGAGCAGGCCCTGGGTCGGATGCGCGCTGCGACCGTCGCCGGCATTGAGCAGGGCGACGCCCGGCTTCGCCGCGGCCGCCAGCGCGGCGACGGCGCCGTCCACCTTGTGGCGGACGACGAAGCCGCGCACGCCCATCGCCTCGATGGTCCTGAACGTATCCAGGTCGGTCTCGCCCTTCGTCGTCGACGAGGTCGAGGCGTCGAAGTTCAGCACGTGCGCGCCCAGGCGCTGCGCGGCAAGCTGGAAGCTCAGGCGCGTGCGCGTCGACGGTTCGAAGAACAACGTGCACACCGCCACGCCGGACAACGCGGTCGGCGCCTGCGCGCCATCGGCGAAGGCCTGGGCGCGGTCCAGCAGGGTTTCGAGTTCGGCGCGCGGCAGGTTGTCCAGCGTGAGCAGATGCTTCATTGCGTCGGTTTCGGTAGATGGAAGACGTGCCGTCAGGCGGCGGGAAGTTCGGTGGCGTCCTGCGGTGCGGCGAGCCAGCGTTCGACGATCACCGCGGCGGCGACGGCATCGAGCGCCTCGGCATCGCGGCGCCGCTTGCGGCCGTCGGCGCGCTCGCCGGCGAAGCGTTGCGCCGCTTCGATCGAACTGGCGCGTTCGTCGACGAGCACCACGGGCAGCTTGAAGCGCGTCGCCAGTTCGCGGGCGAAGCGATGCGCGCGCACGCGCGCCGGCTGGTCGCCACCCTCAAGCGTCATCGGATCGCCGACGATGAAACCGTCCGGGCGCCATTCGCGGCACAGGCGTTCGATCGAGGGCCAGTCCGGCCCCTGTGCGTGCACGTCGATCACCGCCAGCGCACGCGCGCCGGAACCGAAGGCGCTGCCGACGGCGACGCCGATGCGACGTGCACCGACGTCGAAGCCGAGCACGGTGCCGTCGCTGCGGATGGTCATGCGAGCACGATGCTCATGCGTGACCGGCGTAATCGGCCAGGTACGCGAAATCGACGCCGATGCGGCCTGCCGCGGCTTCCCAGCGCGCTTCCAGCGGCATCGCGAACAGCAGCTCCGCGTCGGCGGGTGCGGTCAGCCAGTCGTTCTCGGTGAGCTCGTGTTCGAGCTGGCCCGAGCCCCACCCCGCGCAACCCAGCGCGACGATGGCGTTGTCCGGGCCTTCACCGCGCGCCATCGCCTCGAGGATGTCGCGCGAGGTGGTGAGGAACAGCGAATCGGTGATCGCCAGCGTGGAATCCCAGCGCGCGCCGCCGTCGTGCAGGACGAAGCCGCGCTCGGGGTGCACCGGCCCGCCGGCCAGCACGGGCTGGGCCAGCAGCGCGTCGGCGCCGCCTTCGACGCCCATCTGCCCCAGCACTTCGCCCAGCGTGTACTCGGAACGGCGGTTGACCACGATCCCCATCGCACCGTCGTCGTCGTGCTGGCAGATCAGCGCGACGCTGCGCGAGAAGTTCGTTTCCGCCAGCGCCGGCAACGCGATCAGCAGCTGGTTCGTCAGGGGTTCGGGCATCACGGGCATGGCGGCATTCTAGCGCGCGCACCCCTGCGCGCCAGCTGACGGAAGCGCGCGTGCAGGGCGTACGATGGCGGCTTTCCGACCCCGGGCCACCGCCATGACCGCATCGCACCTTCGTCCGCTCGTCCTCGGCTGCCTCACTGCACTGGCTGGCCTTTCGCTGACGTTGGCCGGCTGCAAGCCGCAATCCGCGGAAACGGCCACTCCCGCGACCGCCGCGCCTGCAGCCGGGACCTACGCGCAGGCCCACGCCGGCGACTACGCGGTGGTGCCGCTCAAGGCCGACCTCTCGCACCTGGACGAAAACACGCGGCGCATGATCGCCAAGCTCGTGCAGGCCGCCGACATCATGAACGCGCTGACCTGGCGGCAGAGCTGGGACGGCGACCGCGCCGCGCTGCTCGCGCAGGCGCCCGACGCGGCCACGCGCGAACTGGTGGACGTCAACTTCGGCCCCTGGGACCGCCTCAACGAGGACACGCCCTTCATCGACGGCATCAAGCCGCGGCCGCCGGGCGGCGCGTTCTATCCGGTCGACATGAGCAAGGAAGAATTCGAAGCCGCCGCCCTGCCCGACAAGACCTCCAATTACACCCTGCTGCGCCGCGATGCGGCCGGCAAGCTCATCACCGTGCCCTATCACGTCGAGTACAAGGTCGAACTGGAGCGCACCGCGGCGCTGCTGCGTGAAGCCGCCGAACTCAGCGGCGACAAGAGCTTCGCCGACTACCTGCGCATGCGCGCCGACGCGCTGCTGAGCGACGACTTCCGCCCCAGCGACATGGCGTGGATGGACATGAAGACCAACCCGGTCGACATCGTCATCGGTCCGATCGAGACCTACGAGGACCAGCTGTTCGGCTACAAGGCCGCGTACGAAGGGCTGGTGCTGGTGAAGGACGTGGAATGGAGCCAGAAGCTCGCCCGCTACGCCGGCTTCCTGCCCGAGCTGCAGGCCGGCCTGCCGGTGGACGCGAAGTACAAGGCGGAGAAGCCCGGCGCCAAGGCCGACCTGAATGCGTACGAAGCCGTCTACTACGCCGGCGACGCCAACGTCGGTGCCAAGACCATCGCCATCAACCTGCCCAACGACGAGGAAGTGCAGCTGGCCAAGGGCACGCGCCGCCTGCAGCTGGAAAACGTGATGAAGGCGAAGTTCGACGCCATCCTGATGCCGATCGCCAAGCAGCTGATCGCCGAAGACCAGCTCAAGAACGTCACCTTCGACGCGTTCTTCGAGGACACGATGTTCCATGAGGTCGCGCACGGCCTGGGCATCAAGCACGTGCTTGATAAAAGCGGGCTCGCCGGCAAGGGCACGGTCGACGAAGCATTGAAGGAGTATTCGTCGAGCTTCGAGGAAGGCAAGGCCGACATCCTCGGCCTGTACATGATCGACGCACTCAGCAACAAGGGCGAAATGGACAAGGCGAAGATCATGGACAGCTACGTGACCTTCCTCGCCGGCATCCTGCGATCGGTGCGCTTCGGCGCCGCCGATGCGCACGGCAAGGCCAACATGCTGCGCTTCAACTACTTCGCCGATGCGGGCGCCTTCAGCCGCGACGCCAACGGCCGCTACCGCGTCGATTTCGACAAGATGCGCGCGGCGATGAACTCGCTCAGCGCCAAGCTGCTCACCGTGCAGGGCGATGGCGACTATGCCGAGGCCAAGCGCATGACCGACACCCTCGGCGTGATCAAGCCCGAACTCGCGGCCGACCTGGCCAAGCTGAAGAACGCGAAGATCCCGGTCGACGTGCGTTTCGAGCAGGGCCTGGACGTGCTGGGGCTGTCGCAGTACGCCACGCCTGCCGCGAAGTGACATGTCGGGCTATTGCGACTTTGCCCGGGGCCATCCGCTGCACGGCCCCTATCACGACAGCGAGTACGGCTTCCCCAGCCGCGACGAGGCCGTGCTGTTCGAACGGCTGATCCTGGAAATCAACCAGGCCGGCCTGAGCTGGGAAACGATGCTGAAGAAGCGTGACGGCTTCCGTCGCGCGTACAGCGGTTTCGATGTCGACACGGTCGCCGGCTACGGCGAGCGCGACCGGGAGCGGTTGCTCGCCGACGCCGGCATCATCCGCAACCGCCTGAAAGTCGATGCCGCGATCCACAACGCGCAGGTGATCCAGCGCCTGCGCAGCTCGCACGGCAGTTTCGCCGTCTGGCTGGATGCGCACGTCAGCGACGGCGACCAGGTGCGCGACAAGGCCGGCTGGGTGAAGCTGTTCAAGAAGACGTTCCGCTTCACCGGCGGCGAGATCACCAACGAGTTCCTGATGAGCCTGGGCTACCTGCCCGGCACGCACCGCGAGGACTGCCCGGTGTTCGCGCGCATCGCGACGCTGGATCCGCCGTGGCGACGGGTGCGCTCAGCGCCGTCGGGATGATTGGCGCGCGGTGCCCAACGCGGCGTTGCTGACACCACGGTCACGCGCGATATGGGTTGCTATCTGGCGGAGGACGCGATGATCCGCAAACTGCCATCGGGTGGTTACCGCCTGTATTCGCGCAAGCAGGATCCGCGTACCGGCAAGCGCCGCAACCTGGGCACCTTCCCGACCCGCGCGGCGGCGGAAAAGCACGAGCGCGAAATCCAGTTCTTCAAGCGGCGCTGAGCGTGACACTTGCTGGACGCAAAAAGGAAAAGCCGGGTTTGCCCCGGCTTTTTCCCTGTACCGACGGAGGCCTGAGTCAGCGCACTTCGGCCACTTCCACGCCGTCCAGGCCCTGCGACAGGGTCTTGGCGTCGCCGCCCTGGGCCAGCTTGATGCGCAGGCGCACTTCGTTCTGCGAGTCGGCGTAACGCAGTGCGTCCTCGTAGCTGATCTCGCCGGCCTGGTACAGCTCGAACAGGCTCTGGTCGAAGGTTTTCATGCCCAGCTGCACGGATTCCTTCATCACTTCCTTCAGCTTGTGGATCTCGCCGTCGCGGATGTAGTCCTGCACCAGCGGCGTGCCGAGCAGGATTTCCATCGCGACGCGGCGGCCCTTGCCGTCCGGCGTCGGGATCAGCTGCTGCGCGACCACGCCCTTGAGATTGAGCGAGAGGTCCATCAGCAGCTGGTTGCGGCGGTCTTCCGGGAAGAAGTTGATGATGCGGTCCATCGCCTGGTTGGCATTGTTCGCGTGCAGGGTGCACAGCACCAGGTGGCCGGTTTCGGCGAAGGCGATCGCGTGGTCCATGCCCTCGCGGGTACGCACCTCGCCGATCATGATCACGTCCGGCGCCTGGCGCAGGGTGTTCTTCAGCGCGTTGTCCCAGCTGTCGGTATCGATGCCGACCTCGCGCTGGGTGACGATGCAGCCTTCGTGCTTGTGCACGAACTCGATCGGGTCCTCGATCGTGATGATGTGGCCGGTCGAATTCATGTTGCGGTAGCCGATCATCGCCGCCAGCGAGGTCGACTTACCGGTACCGGTCGCGCCGACGAAGATGATGATGCCTCGCTTGGTCATCGCCAGCGTCTTGATGATCGGCGGCAGGCTCAGCTCTTCCACCGTCGGGATCTTGGTCTCGATGCGGCGCAGGACCATGCCGACCTGGTTGCGCTGGTAGAAGCACGACACGCGGAAGCGGCCGACGCCGGTCACGCCGATGGCGAAGTTGCACTCGTGGGTCTTCTCGAATTCCTCGCGCTGCGGCGGCGTCATCACGTTGAGGACGAGGTCGCGGCTCTGCTGCGGCGTGAGCGGGTTCTGCGTGATCGGCGAGATCTTGCCGTGGACCTTCATCGACGGCGGCATGCCGGCGGTGATGAACAGGTCCGACGCCTTCTGGTGCGCCATCAGCTTGAGGAAGGAGGTGAAGTCGATGCTGCTCATGGGTGGCTCCTTTGGAGCCGGGATTCGGGGCTCGGGGTTCGGGATTCGAAGAAGCGCGGTGGCTTCACGATCCTTTCCCTGCCCAGATCTCGGCTTCTACTAATCCCGAATCTCGAATCCCGCGTCTTTTCGACTCAGTCGAAAAGACGCTTGTCCTTCGCGTACATGCGGGCCTGCGGCTTGAGGATCAGGCCGCGCTTGACCAGGTCCTGCAGGTGCTGGTCGAGGGTCATCATGCCGTGGGCCTGGCCGGTCTGGATCGCCGAATACATCTGCGCGATCTTGTCCTCGCGGATCAGGTTACGGATGGCCGGGATGCCGACCATGATTTCCCACGCCGCGGTCCGGCCGCCACCGACCTTCTTCAGCAGCGACTGCGAGATCACCGCGCGCAGCGATTCGGACAGCATCGAGCGGACCATCGGCTTCTCGCCGGCGGGGAACACGTCGATGATGCGGTCGATGGTCTTGGCCGCCGAAGAGGTGTGCACGGTCGCGAACACCAGGTGGCCGGTTTCCGCGGCGGTCAGCGCCAGGCGGATGGTTTCCAGGTCGCGCAACTCGCCGACGAGGATGTAGTCGGGGTCCTCACGCAGGGCCGAGCGCAACGCCTCGTTGAAACCGTGGGTGTCGCGGTGTACCTCGCGCTGGTTGATCAGGCACTTCTGCGAGGTGTGGACGAATTCGATCGGGTCCTCGACGGAGAGGATGTGCGCGTATTCGTTCTTGTTGATGTGGTCGATCATCGCCGCCAGCGTGGTCGACTTGCCCGAGCCGGTCGGGCCGGTCACCAGGATCAGGCCCTGCGGCTGGTCGATGATTTCCTTGAAGATGCGCGGGCAGCCCAGGTCGTCGAGGGTCAACACTTCCGACGGAATGGTACGGAACACCGCACCGGCGCCGCGGTTCTGGTTGAACGCGTTGACGCGGAAGCGCGCCAGGCCGGGGATCTCGAAGGAGAAGTCGACCTCGAGGAACTCTTCGTAGTCGCGCCGCTGCTTGTCCGACATGATGTCGTAGACCAGCGCGTGGACCTGCTTGTGATCGAGCGCCGGAATGTTGATGCGGCGGACGTCGCCGTCCACTCGGATCATCGGCGGGAGACCGGCCGACAGATGCAAGTCGGAGGCCTTGTTCTTGACCGAAAACGCCAGAAGTTCGGCGATATCCATGCGTGCTCCCCTGCACTGGCAACGGAATGTGGGTTATGCAGCGAACCGGCAGAATGCTGGAACGGTTATACCCCGCGAGGCAGTATAGCCCTCCCCCCCAGCCTTAAAACCAGTCCCCTTTGTGGGCCCGAGCGAGAACTGCGAACGTGCTCACGCACGCCCTGCACGACACCCTACACCGGATAGAAAACGCGTCCGACGCCGCAGGACGGCCATCGCCGCGGCTGCTGGCCGTCAGCAAGACCCAATGCGCCGAGGCCATCGCCGGCCTGGCCACCCTGGGGCAACACGCCTTCGGCGAGAACTACGTGCAGGAAGCCGCGGCCAAGCAGCCGGCACTGCAGGCGCTCGGACTGGAGTGGCACCTGATCGGCCACCTGCAATCCAACAAGGCCAAGGAGGCGGCGCAGCGCTTCGATTGGGTGCAGACCGTCGACCGCGACAGCCTGGCGCTGGCGCTGAACAGGCACCGCCCGCCTGAACGTGAATGCCTGAACGTGCTCATCCAGGTGAACGTCGACGACGAGGCCAGCAAGCACGGCTGCCGCCCAGACCAGGTCGCGGCGCTCGCCCGCCTCATCGGGGAACAACCCCGGCTGCAGCTGCGCGGGCTGATGGTGATTCCTACCCCTCACGCCGACGTCGAAGATCGCCGGCCGGCCTTCCGCCAGGCACGGCAACTGTTCGACGCACTGCGCGGTTCGCAGGCATCGGTCGACACCCTGTCGATGGGCATGAGCGACGACCTCGAGGTGGCCATCGCCGAAGGCGCGACGATGGTGCGTGTCGGCACCGCGTTGTTCGGTGCCCGTCCACGCAAGGCCTGACCCGGCGCCGCGGATTCCGCGGCTCCCGGCGCGCAGGCTACGATGCAGCGGTTTCCCACGAACGGTTCACCCTACCGATGACTTCGCATTCCTTCGCCTCCGGCTCCGTGGCCTTCATCGGCGGCGGCAACATGGCCCGCAGCCTGATCGGTGGGCTGGTGGCCCGCGGGGTACCGGCGCAGACGATCCGGGTCGCCGAACCCGTCGCCGAACTGCGCGACGCGCTCACCCGCGACTTCGGCATCCATGGCTTCAGCGACAACGCGGCCGCGACCGCGCAAGCCACGACCTGGGTGCTGGCGGTGAAGCCGCAGGTGATGCGCGCGGTGTGCGAGGCCTTGGCCGCGACCGCGCAGGCCACTCGCCCGCTGGTGGTGTCGATCGCCGCGGGCATCACCGCGGCGCAGCTCGAACGCTGGCTCGGCGGCGACCTCGCGGTGGTGCGCGCGATGCCCAACACACCGTCGCTGCTCGGCGCGGGCGTCACCGGCCTGTTCGCCAATGCGCGCGTCGATGCCGCGCAGCGCGCACTGGCCGCCGACCTGCTTGAGGCCGCGGGACGCAACGTGTGGATCGGCGAAGAGTCGCTGATGGACGCGGTCACGGCGGTATCCGGCAGCGGCCCGGCCTACGTGTTCCTGCTCGCCGAAGCGATGCAGGCGGCGGCGGAAGCCGAAGGCCTGCCCAGCGAGGCCGCGCGCACCCTGATCCAGCAGACCCTGCTGGGCGCGTCGCGCATGCTGATCGAGAACGACGAGATGCCATCGGAACTGCGCCGCCGCGTCACCTCGCCCGGTGGCACCACGCAGGCGGCGATCGAGACCTTCGAAGCCGGCGGCTTCCGCGACCTCGTCGCCCGCGCCATCCACGCCGCAACCGAACGCGGGCGCCAGCTGTCCGCGGCCAACGACTGAGGTGGCCGTGCACCCGTTCCTGACCGCAACGCGCCTGATCGCATCGTGCCTTGCGCTGTGCCTCGCCGCTTGCGGCGGCGGCAACCCGCCGCCCGCGCCGTCCGCCTCGATGCCGGCCGCGCAGCAGGAAGCAGTCAGCCGGATCGGCGACGTCACCATCCGCGCCACCGCGCTGCAGACTTCCGCGCTCGCGCCGGAAGTCGCGAGCCGTTACGGCATCGCCCGCGACGACCGCACGATCATGCTGCTGGTCGGCGTGCGCCAGGGGCCGGATGCGGAAGCGGTCGCGCTGCCGGCGACCGTGACCGTCACCGCCACGCCGTTGGGCGGGACCACGCAGACGCTGGTGCTGCGCGAACTGCGCAGCGACGGCCTGCTCGATTACGTCGGCACGGTGGAAACCAGCCTGCCCGACACGCTGCGCTTCGACATCCGGATCGTGCGCGAGGGCGGTGCCAGTTCGACGATGCAGTTCAGCCGCGAGTTCTATCCGCGCTGACGGCGTCGCGCGGCGGATCGGCGATCCGGTTCAGCGCTTCGCGGCCCAGGCGCGGATGATGCGCGCGATTTCCGCCACGCCTTCGGTCAGCGCCGCGGGGCCCGGCTGGAGGATGAGCGGCGACTTGATCTCGTGCAGTTCGCCATCGCGCACGGCCGGGATCGCCGCCCAGCCCGGACGCGATGCGACCCTGTCCGGACGGAACTTCTTCCCGCACCACGAGCCCAGGACGATGTCGGGCGCGCGCCGCACCACTTCGCTGCCGTCTTCGAGGATGCGTTGCTTCGCCAGCGACTCGGCGGCGCGCTCGGGGAAGATGTCGTCGCCACCGGCGATGCGGACGAGTTCGGCGACCCAGCGGATGCCGGTGATCAGTGGTTCGTCCCACTCTTCGAAATAGACCTTGGGACGCCGTGGCAGCGTGGCGGCTTCGCGCTCGATCACCGCGAGCCCGCGTTGCAGTTCGTCGGCGTAGGCGTTGGCCTTGTCCGCGGCGCCGACGAGCGCACCGAGGCGGCGGATGTAATCCAGGATCTCGTCGACGCTGCGATGGTTGCTGATCCACACCTCCACGCCGTGGCGGATCAGCTCGGCGGCGATGTCGGCCTGGATGTCGGAAAAGCCGATGACGAAATCGGGCCGCAACTTGAGGATCTCGCCGATCTTGGCCGAGGTGAACGCGCTGACCTTCGGCTTCTCCTTGCGCGCGATCGCCGGGCGCACGGTGAAGCCGCTGATGCCGACGATGCGGTGCTGTTCGCCGAGGGCGTAGAGGGCCTCGGTGGGTTCCTCGGTGAGGCAGACGATGCGTTGCGGCCCGCGTGTCACGGAAACAGCATCCGCTTGTTCCAGTCGCCCGCGCGGTTGCGTTCGTAGAGCCAGCGTTCGTGCAGGCGGAAGTCGGCGCCGAACCAGAACTCGATCTTCTCCGGCTTCACCCGCAGGCCGCTCCAGCGCGGCGGACGCGGCACGTCGCGGTCGGCGAATTCCGCTTCGACGTTCGCCAGGCGCTGTTCGAAGGTATCGCGCGAATCCAGCGTCTCGGACTGCTTCGATGCCCATGCCCCCAGCTGGCTGCCGCGCGGGCGCGAGGCGAAATACGCATCGGCTTCGGCGTCGCCGACGATCTCCACCGCACCTTCGATGCGCACCTGCACGCCGTTGCGCAGGCGTGGCCAGTGGAACAGCAGCGCCGCGTGCGGATTGGCCTGCAGCTCGCGGCCCTTGCGGCCGTCCAGGTGGGTGTAGAAGACGAAGCCACGGGCGTCGTGCGCCTTGAGCAACACGATGCGCGCCGACGGCCGGGCGTCGAGCCCGGCGGTGGCGACGGTCATGGCGGTGCGGTCGGGTTCACCGGCGGCCAGCGCTTCCTCGAAGAGCCGGTCGAAAGTCGCCAGCGCTTCGGCATGCAGGGGGGAGGCGTTCATGCCGCAATTGTCGCGGGCACCGCCGGAGCTGTCATCCCCGGCGCGCCGCCCGGGTTCACTGCACGACGAAGGTCACCCGCAGGTTGACCCGCCATTCGGTCACGTTGCCGTTGTCGTCGGTGACGACCTTGATCTCGTTGACCCACGCGCCCTTGATGCCCTTCACCGACTCGGCGCACTTCTTCAGACCGACCTTGACCGCGTCTTCCATGCTGGTCTTCGAGGCGGCGTTGAGTTCGATGATCTTGGCTACGGACATGGCAACTCTCCCTGGATGGCCGGCACGGGGCCGGAAAGCAATGGCGATTGGGCATGACGAAGGCCCCGACGCTACGCCGCGCTTTGTTAAGCCGGCGGCTAGAATCGCGGCATGAACCCCGCCAGCAACCTGATCCTCGTGGGCCCGATGGGCGCCGGGAAAACCTCGATCGGCCGGCACCTGGCCGATGCGCTCGGGTTGCGCCCGGTCGATGCCGACCGCGAGGTCGAACGCGCGGCGGGCATGACCGTGGCGCAGATTTTCGAGCGCGAGGGCGAGGCCGACTTCCGCGCGCGCGAAAGCACGACGCTGGCGATGCTGCTGCGCGACGAGGGCCTGGTGCTGGCCACGGGCGGCGGCTGCGTGCTCGACGCCGGCAACCGCGCACTGCTGCGCGGACGCGGCTTCGTCGTGCACCTGCATGCCGGCGTCGAACGGCAACTGGAGCGGCTGGCCGGCGACACCGCCCGCCCACTGCTGGCCCGACCGGACCGCGAACAGGTGCTGCGCGAACTCGCCGCGGCCCGCGCGCCGTGGTACGCCGACGTCGCCGACCTGGTGTTCGACACCGACCGGCTCGATACCGAATCCGTCGCCGCCGAACTGGCCACCCTGCTCGCGCGGCGCTGGCTGCGCACCGGAGCCGCTGCATGAGCCTGCATCCTCCCGCGCAGCGCACGGTCGAGGTGGCCGGCGATGCGCCGTACGCCATCAGCATCGGGCCGGGCCTGCTCGATGCCGCGCGCGCCGACAACGTCCAGCGCCTGGCCCAGGTGCTGCGCGGCCGCCACGCCCTGCTGGTGAGCGACAGCCACGTCGCGCCGCTGCATGCGCAGCGTGCGATCGCCCTGCTGCACGCGGCCCGGCCGCAGCTGGCGCTGTCGACCTGGGTCATGCCGGCCGGCGAGCAGGAGAAGACCCTCGCCCGCTTCGGCGAATGCCTCGACGCGCTGGCGGCGCTCGGCGCCACGCGCGATGCCACCGTGGTGGCGCTGGGTGGCGGCGTGGTCGGCGACCTCGCCGGCTTCGCGGCCGCGTGCTGGATGCGCGGCATCGATTGCGTGCAGCTGCCGACCACCCTGCTGGCGATGGTCGACTCCTCGGTCGGCGGCAAGACCGCCGTCGACCTGCCGCAGGGCAAGAACCTGGTCGGTGCCTTCCATCCGCCGCGCGCGGTGATCGCCGACACCAGCGTGCTGCGCACCCTGCCCGAGCGGGAACTGCGCGCGGGCCTCGCCGAAGTGGTCAAGTACGGCGCCGTGTTCGACGCACAGTTCCTCGCCTGGCTGGACGCCCACGCCGACGCGCTGCTGGCGCGCGACGACCACGCGTTGACCGAAGCGATCGCCCGCTCGTGCGAGTTCAAGGCCGACGTGGTCGCCCGCGATCCGTACGAGCGCGGCCATCGCGCGCTGCTCAACTTCGGCCACACCTTCGGCCACGCCATCGAGGCCGAACAGGGCTACGCGGGCAGCGGAAGCGACGCGCTCAACCACGGCGAAGCGGTGGCCGTGGGCATGGTCCTGGCCGCGCGCCTGTCGACCCTGCTCGGGCTGGCGCCGGCCGAGGCCGGCGACCGGCTGCAGGCGCTGCTGCAACGCCTCGGCCTGCCCACCGGCCTGCCGCCCGGGCTCGATCCGGGCGCCCTGGTCGCGCGCATGCGCCTGGACAAGAAGGCCGATGCCCACGGCCTGCGCTTCGTGCTGTGGGATCGCGCCGGCAGCGCGCGCGTGGTCGCGGGCGTGGCCGAGGACGCAGTGCGGGCCGTGCTGGAAGCGCGGGCGTAGGGCGGGCCCCGGCCCGCCGCTCACGACGCATCGGGTGGACTCGATGACGGACCAACCCGCCACTCGCGCAACATCCGACCCGCCCGAACCCCGCACGCGATGGCGGGCCTAGCCCGCCCGACCGGTACAATGCGCGTCCCATGCGCCTGCTCCTGCAACAACGCCCGCAAGGCCACGAAGCGCCGCGCTTCGTGCAACTGATGCTGCAGCCCGACCTGTTCGGCGGCTGGGAGCTGTTGCGCGAAACCGGGCAGATCGGCGGCCGCAGCACCGTGCGCCGCGAAGTGTTCCTCGACCAGGCGGCGGCGCTCACCGCGCTCGAACATGCGCGCGACCAGCAGCTCAAGCGCGGCTTCCAGCTGATGTTCGCGCAGGGCATGGCGGGGCCTTCGTGAACTGCCCTATCGGCAGTTCACGCCGCCATGCGCCCGGCCAGGGATGGCCGGGCAGGACGATCCGAAGCCCGCACGTTGCGCCATGGACGGCAACGGCAAGCTGAGCGATGCGGCGAAACGCTTCCCTTCAAAGATTCCGAGAGAGCAACACCTTGTCCTCCCCCCTCAAGAACGACCGCTTCCTCCGCGCGCTGCGTCGCGAACCCGTCGACTGCACGCCGGTGTGGCTGATGCGACAGGCCGGTCGCTACCTGCCGGAGTACCGCGCCACGCGCGCGCAGGCCGGCAGCTTCCTGGCGATGGCGAAGAACCCCGAGCTCGCCTGCGAGGTCACCCTGCAGCCGCTGCGACGTTTCCCGCTCGATGCGGCGATCCTGTTCTCCGACATCCTGACCGTGCCCGATGCGATGGGCCTGGGCCTGTACTTCGCCGACGGCGAGGGCCCGAAGTTCGAGCGCCCGATCCGATCTGCCGCCGACATCGATCGCCTCGGCGTGCCGGACATGGAAACCGACCTGCGCTACGTGATGGACGCGGTGCGCACGATCCGCCGCGAGCTCGATGGCTCGGTGCCGCTGATCGGCTTCTCCGGTTCGCCGTGGACGCTGGCCTGCTACATGATCGAAGGCGGCGGCAGCGACAACTATTCGAAGGTGAAGTCGCTCGCGCTCAACGATCCGGCGGCGATGCACAAGCTGCTGGACGTCGTTACCGATGCCGTTATCGCCTACCTATCCGCGCAGCACGCGGCCGGCGCGCAGGCGCTGCAGGTGTTCGACACCTGGGGCGGCGTGCTGTCGCCGTCGATGTACCGCGAATTCTCCCTGCGCTACCTGCAGCGCATCGCCCGCGAACTGCCGCGCGGCACCGGCGCCGATCGCGCGCCGCTGATCCTGTTCGGCAAGGGCAATGCGCCGTACGTGGCGGAGCTGGCGGACAGCGGCACCGAAGCCGTCGGCGTCGACTGGACCATCGAGCTGGGCGACGCCGCACGCCGCACGGGCGGCAAGGTCGCGCTGCAGGGCAACCTTGATCCGGTGACGCTGTATGCGGAACCCGAAGCGATCCGCCGCGAAGTCGGCCGTGCGCTCGACAGCTACCGCGACGGCAACGGCGGTTCGCGCGACGGCCACGTGTTCAACCTCGGCCATGGCATGTCGCCGGACATGAAGCCGGAGCATGTCGGCGTGCTGGTCGACGCGGTGCACGAGCTCAGCGCGCGCTGAACCGCGGCACCAGGGTCAGTTCACCGCGGCCACTCCGCCGCGGTCAGAACGCCACGGGCAGGGAGGGATCCACTTCCCGCTCCGCCACCGCGCGCGGCTGCATCGGCACCGCGCGCTCCAGCAACGCCGCCAGCATCGCCAGCGTCATCGGCTTGCGGATGAAGTGATCGAATCCCGCCTCGAGTGCCTCCGGCTCCGCGCCGGCATCGGCGCGCGCGGTCACTGCGATTAGCGGCGGCGCGAAGCCCTGGATGCGCAGCTGCCGCGCCAGGGCGAGTCCGTCCATGCCGGGCAGGTCGAGGTCGAGCAGCGCCGCGTCGAACGGCGTGGTGACGACCGCGGCCAGCGCGGCCAGGCCATGCGCCACGTGCACGACGTGGTGGCCCTGCAGGCGCAGCAGGCCGACCAGCACGTCGGCGACGGTCGGGTCGTCCTCGACCAGCAGCAGCGACAGGCTCCGGCGCCCGTCCGCCACGGCGGGCATGCCCGCTTCCGGCGCAACGCCGCCTGCGGCGCTCGTCGCGGCCGCAGCCGCGGCCAATGGCAGGCTGACGCTGAAGCGCGTGCCTTCGCCCGGCGCGCTGTCGATCTCGATCCGGCCCCCCATCGCCGCGGCGAGCTCCTGGCTGATCGCCAACCCGAGGCCGCTGCCGCCGTAGCGCGCGCTGGTGCGCACGCCTTCGGCCTGTTCGAAGCGGCGGAACAGCCGCGATTTCTGCTCGGCATTGAGCCCGGGGCCGGTATCGGCGACTTCGAAACACACGCCCTCTTCCGCGCGCTTCGCCACCGCGAGCGTGACCTTGCCGTGCTCGGTGAACTTCACCGCGTTGCCAAGCAGGTTGAGCAGGATCTGGCGCACGCGCGCGGCATCGCCGCGCAGGTGGCGCGGCGTGTCCTCGCCGATCGCCATCGCGAAGGCGAGCCCGCGCTGCCGCGCCAGCGGCCCGACCAGGGCCGCGAGCTCTTCCATCAATGCATGCAGGTCGAAGGGTTCGTCGGCCAGGTCCAGCCGGTCCGATTCGATGCGCGCCAGGTCGAGCGCGTCGTTGACTAGCCGCAGCAGGTGCTCGCCGGCGCCGCGGATCGCGCCGACGTAGCCGCGCTGCTGCGGGTTGAGCGGCGTGCTCAGCAGCAGTTCGCTCATGCCCAGCACCCCGGTCATCGGCGTGCGCACCTCGTGGCCGAGCGTGGCGAGGAACCGGGTCTTGGCGTGCGAGGCCTGCTCGGCTAGGTCGCGCTTCTGCTGCGCCATCTGCCAGGCATGGCGCCGCCGCAGGCGCGTGCGGTAGGCATCGGCCAGCAGTGCGAGCAGTGCCACGCCCGCGCAGGCGAGCAGCGCCATCGCCCACCACGTGCGCCACCACGGCGGCTGCACCGCGAACGCAACCGTCTGCACCGGCGACCACAGGTTGTCCGCGGCGCGGCCCTGCACCTGCAGGCGGTAGCGCCCCGGCTTCAGGCGCGAGAACACGCGTTCGCCGGCGCCGCCCGTCTGCACCCAGCTGTTGTCGTAGCCGTCGAGGCGGAAACGGTAGGCGTGCGAATGCGCGTCGTTGAACGACAGCAACCGCGCGACGAAGCGGATGTCGCGGTCGTCGTGGGCGATGGCGATTGCGCCGTCGGGCGCGAACGCCACCTTGTCGTCGCCGCGCAACGCGTCGATGGATTCGATCACCAGTCGCGGCGCAGCGCCGCGATCCTTCATCGCGGCCGGATCGAAGATGACCAGCCCTTCGGCGCTGCCGGCGAGGATGCGGCCATCGCCGGGCCGTACCACCGGCGCGTCGGCGAATTCCTGGCCGGGCAAGCCGTCGTGCACGCCGAAGATGCGCACCGAACGGTCGGCGGGATCGACGCGGATCAGTCCGCGCACGCTGGTGAGCCAGAGCCGGCCGGTGAGGTCGACGACCAGGCCGCTGGGCTCGAGCGCGGGAAAGCCGGCGCGCGCATCGATCGCCGCTTCCTCGGCCAGGCGCGCGCCGTCCCAGCGATAACTTTCCACCGCGCCGAAGCGCGCCAGCCACATGCGCCCGTTCTCGCCGGCGGCGAAACCGAACACGTGCCGCGGCGGCCCGCCCGGCACCGCCTCGAAGCGGCGCGCGCCGGCATTCCACATCAGCAAGCCGCCCGAGCCGGCCAGCCACAACGCGCCATCGGGCCCGCGCCCGACCTGCTCGATGAAGAAGTCGTGCGGCAGGCCGCCCTGCCCGGCCGGGAACGACGCCAGCACGCGACCGTCCTCGTCGCGCTGCTGCACGCCGCGCTCGGTCGCCAGCCACAGGGTGCCGTCGTCGGTCTGGGCGAAGCGTGCCTCGCCGAACAGGGTGGCGTCTTCCGCCGAATCGCGGACCCAGCGCGTGACGCCCCCGGACGCCGGATCGATGCGCGCCACGCCTTCCTGCCAGCTCACCCACGCCTGCCCGCGCCGGTCCTCGAACACGCCGGCGAGCACGTAACCGTCGCCGACGTTGCGCGCCACGTGCGTCGCCACGCCGGATTCGGGGTCGAGGCGATCGAGGGTCCCGCCGGTGCCCACCAGCCACATGCTGCCGTTGCCGGCGGGCGCGATGCCGCGCACGTGCGCGTTGGCGGGCGACTCGGGCGCGTCGGGACGGCGCGACAGCACCGAGAAGCGCCGCCAGTTCGCCGGCAGGTACCACAGGCCGCTGTTGTAGCTGACAAACCACAGGCCGCCTTCGCGGTCCTCGTGCACGCCGATCCACAACGGACGCACCGGGCCGTTGGCGACGCTGCTGTACAGCGGCACCGGCTCGATGCGGCCGTCACCCTCGAAGCCCAGCCCCGCCGGGATGTCGAACCAGTGCAGGCCGCTGCGGTCGCGCCGCAGCACCTGCAGCACCTTTCCGCCATCGGCCAGCGCGGCCCACGGCGACCTCGAATAGCGGCCATCGGGGCGCCGCACGCTGACGCCTTCCGGCGTGCCGATCCACACCGTGCCGTCGCGGTCGGCGCTGAGGCCGTTCACCACCGGCGAGTTCAGGGCGTCGGTGGGCACGCGCTGGAAGTCCTTGCCGGTCCAGCGCGCGGCGCCGCCCTGCGTGCCGATCCACAGCGTGCCGTCGGGCGCCACCACCAGCTGGCCGACGCTCGCGTGCGGCAGCGAGCGCGGATCGCCGGCGCGCGGCATGAAGCGGGTGACCGCCTTGCCATCGGCGGCGATGCGATAGAGGCCGGCGTCGGCGGTGCCGAACCAGGTCGCGCCGTCGCGCGTGGACGCCACCGACCAGACATCGTCGCTGGCCATCGCCGGCGTGTTGCCGCGGTTGTAGTAATTGAAGCGGCCGCGCTGCGCATCGAACACGCCGATGCCGGCCTGGTGGGTGCCGAACCACACGCGATTGCGCGCATCGACATGCACCGACCAGACGAAGTTGTCGTGCAGGCCCTGCTCCACCCGCCAGGTGCGGAAGTCGACGCCGTCGTGGCGCACCAGGCCGTCGCTGGTGGCGATCCACAGGTAACCGGCGCGATCCTCGGCCACGCCGTTGATGCGGTTGGACGGCAGGCCGTCGGCGACGGTGAATTGCCGCAGGCGCGGCGTCTCGGGCAGGCCGGCGTGCGCGAACGTCGCCAGCCCGGCGACGAACAAGGCCAGCAACCACGTCCCTGCGGTGCGTACCCGGCGCGAAGCGGCCAACGCCGCCCGTGCCTTACCGGCTGCTGCCATGCATATCCCCCCGGATATCCCCTGTCGCTAGGCTCGGCGAAGCCGCGCCGGACTGCAAGTCGCACGGCGTTGGGGCCGGATTCCGGCGGCCGCGCCTAGACTGGCGCCCTGAAAACGCCGCATGTGAAGATCGCGGACGATGCGAGGAGCGCCGATGGCACACGGGTCTTACCAATCTTTCTGCCTATCGTTCCGCCCATCCCGGTTCGGCACGGCCCTGCTCGGCGCAGCAGGACTTGCAGCCCTCGCGAGCGCGCCGGTCGCCGCGGCGGGGCCGGCCAGCTACGCCATCGACCCGGTGCACACGCGGGTGGTCTTCCTGGTCGAACACGCCGGCTTCTCGCGCGCCATGGGCGCGATTTCCGGCAGTTCCGGCACGCTCCGTTTCGATCGCGACGACTGGCGCAGCGCACGGCTCGACGTTACGGTGCCCATCACCCGCCTGGACCTGGGCGATGCGAAGTGGAACGCGGCAGTGCTGGCCTCCAACCTGCTCGACGGCGAGCGCCATCCCGACGCCCGTTTCGTCTCGCGTGACGTCACCGGCGTCGACGCGGAGCACGCACGGGTCTGCGGCGAGCTGACCCTGCGTGGCGTCACCGGGCCGGTATGCATGGACGTGACCTTCAATGCGCTCAAGCGGCACCCGCTGCCGCCGTTCCGGCGCACGGCGGGGTTTTCGGCCACGGCGACGCTGAGCCGCAAGGCCTTCGGCATCACCGCGTGGCCATCGGTGATCGGCGACGAGGTCAAGCTGCTGATCGAAGCCGAGGCGGTGCGCCAGCGCGGTCCAGGCGCCGATGCGGAGTCCGGCGAAGCGCCGCCGGAGGCAGCGCCCGCCGACGCCGACAAAATCCCGCCGGAGCGCGAATCCGATCCGCCTCCGCCCTCCTCTCTCTAGTCGTACGTGCCACCACCTGCGAGACCGCCCATGACCTGGAAGAACACGAACGACCGCTGGGGTTCCGTCAGCCAGCTGCTGCATTGGCTGATCGTGCTGATGATCCTGGGCCTGGGCACCGTCGGCCTGGTGATGACGGAGATGCGCAACAGCCCCGACAAGATCCAGATCTACCTGCTGCACAAGTCGTTCGGGCTCACCGTGCTGGCGCTGATCACGCTGCGCCTGCTGTGGCGCCTGTACGCCGGCGCGCCCCGGCCGGTGCCCGGCACGCCGCACTGGCAGGAGCGCATCGCCACGCTCACCCATGGCGCGCTGTACGCGCTGGTGTTCGCGATGCCGCTCAGCGGCTGGGTGCTCAATTCGGCGGCGGGCTTTCCGTTGCGCTGGTTCGAACTGTTCAACCTGCCGCCGATCGCGGCGAAGAGCGAATCGCTGCACGAACTCGCCGAACAGGTCCACGAATGGCTGTTCTGGACCCTGATCGCGCTGGCGCTGGTGCACGCCGCCGCCGCGATCTACCACCACGTCTTCCAGCGCGATGCGACCCTGGCGCGCATGCTGCCGCGCGGCTGGCTGCGCGCGCCCGCCACGTCCCCCACTCCCCCGCTCACCGAGGAACACCGTGATGTCGCCTAAGACCCTGCTGCTCGCCGCGCTGCTGGCCGCCGCGCCCGCCCATGCCGCCGATTACACGCAGGCACCGGGCTCGGTGCTCGCCTTCGCCGGCACCTACGAGGGCGAAGCCTTCACTGGCCGCTTCCCCGGCTTCACCACCCGGCTGTCGTTCGATCCGACGCAGCTCGCGGCGGCGAAGCTGGACGTCACCATTCCGCTCGCCACGGCCAGCACCGGCAACAGCGACTACGACGGCGAGATGCGCGGCAGTGCGTTCTTCAACTCGGCGAAGTTCCCGCAGGCGCGCTACACCGCGACCCGCTTCCGCGCGCTGGGCGGCAACAAGTACGCGGCGGACGGCACGCTCAGCCTGCGTGGCGTGAGCAAGCCGGTGACGCTGACGTTCACCTGGACGCCGGGAGCGAAGCCGGTGCTCGCCGGCAAGGCGACGGTGAAGCGGCTCGACTTCGGCGTCGGCGAAGGCGACTGGGCCGACACTTCGCTGCTGCCGAACGACATCGCGGTGAGCACCAAGGTGTTCCTGGTGCCGTCGAAGTAATCGCCGCCGCGGGGCGTGGCCGCAGCTACGCCCCCGGGCCGGAACCGGCCCGACCCGTCAGCCAGGCGCACAACTGCTCGGGGCCGAACGGCCAGTCCAGCTCCGCGCCGGACGCGGCATCGCGCAGCACCGGCACCCGTTCGCCGTAGCGCGCCTCCAGCGCATCGTCGCCGTCGATGAAAACGCTGTCGAAGTCGGGGGCGCGCGCCTGCGCCAGCACCGCGAGCGCGAGGTCGCAGAGGTGGCAATCATCGCGCTGGTACAGGACGAGCGACGTCATCGGGCTTCGATACGCTGGCGGATAGTGTGAATGCGCAAGGGCGGGGCTGCGCGGGAGGCATAGAATAGGTCCATTCACGCAGCCGACTGGCGCGTCTTCCCGGAATCCGCATGGCTGTCAGCACCTTCGACCTGTTCAAGATCGGCGTGGGCCCGAGCTCCTCGCACACCGTCGGCCCGATGCGCGCCGCCTGCCGCTTCGTGCAGAAGTGGCTCGAGGAGAACGGCGACCTGCCCCGCACCGCGCGCGTGCGCGCCGAGGTCTTCGGTTCCCTCGCCCTGACCGGCCGTGGCCACGGCACCGACAAGGCCGTGCTGATGGGACTGGAAGGGCATATGCCCAACGAGATCGATCCGGACGTCATTCCCGCCGCGCTGGCCCGCATCCGCGCCGAGAAGAAGATCCGCGTGCTCGGCAAGCACGAGATCGCCTTCGACGAGAAGCACGACCTGATCATGAACAAGCGGCAGAAGCTGCCGTTCCACACCAACGGCATGCGCTTCAGCGCCTACGACGCCGCCGGCGAGCTGCTGGCCACGCGTGATTACTACTCCGTGGGTGGCGGCTTCGTGGTCAACCAGGACGAAGCCGCGGAAGACCGCATCGTCGCCGACACCACCGAGTTGCCCTATCCGTTCCACAGCGGCGCCGAACTGCTGCTGCAGTGCGAAACGCACGGCCTGACCATCGCCCAGCTGATGTTCGCCAACGAGCACGCCTGGCGCACCGGCCCGGAGATCCGCGACGGCCTGCGCGAGATCTGGCAGGCCATGCAGAACTGCGTGGCGCGCGGCATCCGCGAGGAAGGCACCCTGCCCGGCGGCCTGCACGTGGCCCGGCGGGCGCCGGCGCTGCACAACGAGCTGTCCGCCCGCCCCGAAGCGGCGATGCGCGACCCGCTCACGGTGCTCGACTGGGTGAACCTCTACGCGCTCGCGGTCAACGAGGAGAACGCCGCCGGTGGCCGCGTGGTCACCGCGCCGACCAACGGCGCGGCCGGCATCATCCCGTCCGTGCTGCATTACTACGAACGCTTCTGCCCGGGCGCGAACGAGCAGGGCATCTTCGATTTCATGCTGACCGCCGCGGCCGTGGGCATCCTCTACAAGGAGAACGCCTCGATCAGCGGCGCCGAAGTCGGCTGCCAGGGCGAAGTGGGCGTGGCCTGCTCGATGGCCGCGGCCGGCCTCACCGCCGCGATCGGCGGCACTTCGGGCCAGATCGAGAATGCGGCCGAGATCGGCATGGAACACAACCTCGGCCTGACCTGCGACCCGATCGGCGGGCTGGTGCAGATCCCGTGCATCGAACGCAACGCGATGGGGGCGGTGAAGGCGATCAACGCGTCGCGCATGGCCATGCGCGGCGATGGCAAGCACAAGGTCTCGCTCGACAAGGTCATCAAGACCATGCGCGACACCGGGCGCGACATGCAGGACAAGTACAAGGAAACCTCGCGCGGCGGCCTGGCCGTCAACGTGATCGAGTGCTGAACCTGGAGCCCGCCGCGCCGCCGTGCAGTGGCCGCGCAACGGGCGTGGAATTCGGAGTTCGCCGGACCCCGCGTCCGGAATTGCCCTGTAGACTGGAGCCATGCACGGTAAAGCCCGGGACATCCAACGATTCCTGCTATGGACGGCGCTCTATTTCGTTGGCGCCGTTCTCTCGCAGCGTTACCTGAGCAGCCCCGAAGGCAGCTCGATGCTCTGGCCCAGCGCGGGCGTCGGCTTCGCCGTGGCCGTGCGCTACGGCCTGCGCTGGAGCGCCGTGGTCGCGGTGGGGACGCTGCTGTTCATGCTGACGCCTCCCGCGGCGAGCGGGCTGCACCTGGTGCTGACCGTCGTCGCCAAGACCGCCGCCACCCTGATCGCCGCCTGGTACGTGCTGCGCGGCCGGACCCTGCACCTGCGCACCGACGACGGCATGCGCCTGCTCGGCGGCGGCGTGTTGCAGAGCGTGCTCGGCGCCGCCTTCGGCGTCTTCGTGCTGCTGCAGACCGGACGGATGGACGCGGCCGTCGTGCCGGAGGCGTTCGTGCGCTGGGTGCTGGGCGACATGCTCGGCATCGCCGTGGTCGCGCCGACGATCCTGCTGTGCACCACGACCCGCAACCAGCACCACCAGCTCTCCCCGCTCCACGAGAATTCGAAGCTGCGCGAGCGCATGTTCTGGATCGCGCTGCTCGGCACCAGCTTCATCGCCATCCATTCGCTGGGTGGCCGCGGCATCTACGTGCTGGGCCTGATCAGCCTGCCGCTGGTGCTGCTGCTGTGGTCGGCGCTGCGTTTCTCGCCGGTGTGGACGTCGGCGGCGACGGGCATCACCGTGATCTACCTCGGCGTCGCCACCGGCATGGGCCTGGCCGGCTTCGTCGCGCCACGGACCCTGCTCGAGACCACGGTGCTGCTGCTGCTGCTGTGCCTGATCGCCGTCATCCCGGTGATGATGGCCCTGGCCGGACTGGAGCAGCGCACGACCTCCTATGCGCTGTACCAGCGCGCCACGCGTGACACCCTGACCGGCCTGCTCAACCGCACCGCCTTCGAGGAAGAGGCGCGCAAGCGCCTGGGGGCGAACGACTTCCCCGCGACGCTGCTGTACCTCGACCTCGACAACCTCAAGATCATCAACGACAGCACCAGCCACGTCGCCGGCGACGACATGATCCACGCGATCGGCGGCGTGATCGCCGCCGCGGTCGGCAACGACGCGCTGGTGTCGCGCACCGGCGGCGACGAGTTCGCGATCCTGCTGCCGCGCGGCGAAGCCGGCGCGATAGTGGAGGCACGCCGCCTGCTCAACGAGATCGAGGCGATGCGCCTGCCGTGGCGCGACCAGGTGCTGACCACCACGGCCAGCATCGGCCTGGTCTCGGCCACCGCGCACGCCGACGGCCGCGATTACGACAGCCTGTTCTCGCACGCGGACGCCGCGTGCTTCGCCGCGAAGGAACTGGGTGGCAACCGCTTCCACGTCTCCTACCCCACCAGCGACGAGGCCCAGGCCCACAGCGCCGTCATGCGCTCGGCGCTGCGCATCCGCGAAGTCCTCGAACGCGAGCAGTTCCTGCTGTACGTGCAGCCGATCGTGCCGACGCGCAAGGTGCAGCGCGACGGCGTGCATTTCGAGGTGCTGCTGCGCTGGCAGGAACCGGGTGGACGCATCCACGTGCCGGCCGAGTTCATCTCCGCGGCGGAACGCTTCCGCATGGGCCCGCGCATCGACCGTTACGTCATCGACGCGGCGCTGCGCTGGCTGGAACGCAACCCGCATGCCGCCAAGGGCGTCGCCAGCTGCGGCATCAACCTCAGCGGCGCCACGCTCACCGACGAACACTTCGCCGACTACCTCGCCGCGCGCCTGCGCCGCAGCAGCTTCCCGGCCGAGAACCTGTGCCTGGAAATCACCGAGACCAGCGTCGTTCGCGACCGCCAGCGCGCGCAGCGCTTCATCGGCCAGATGCGCGACCTGGGCTGCCGTTTCGCCCTGGATGACTTCGGCACCGGGTTCTGTTCGTTCGGCTACCTCAGCGACCTCGACGTCGATTACATCAAGATCGACGGCAGCTTCATCCGCGGGCTCGAAAACTCGCAACTCTCGCAGGCCGTGGTGCGCTCGATCGGCGACATCGCCCACGTGATCGGCAAGAGCACGATCGCCGAGCAGGTGGAAACCGAAGCCGAGCACCAGCTGCTGAAGGAAATGCAGGTGGACTACGCGCAGGGCTACCTGTTCGGCCGCCCGCAGTCGATCGACACCTTCTTCACCACGCCCGCGGTCGCCTGACCCGGGCGTAACGGCTCACGCGCCTCAGCGCGGGCGGCCGACGCGCAACGCGTCGTCCAGCAGCCCGGCTGCGGTGACTTCGGCGCCAGCACCGGGGCCCTGGATCACCAGCGGCTGGGTGGCGTAGCGGTCGGACCAGATTGCGACCTTGTTGTCGGTGCCCGCGCCGGCGGCGAGAGGATGGTCCGCCGGCAATGCTTCCAGGCCGACGCGCGCGTGGCTGCGCCCGTCCTCACGCGTTTCGAGCCGGGCGACGAAGCGCAGCTTCTCGCCCTTCTTGTAGGCGCCGGCGAAGCGCTGCCGCAACGGCACATCGAGCGCAGGCAGCGCGGCGTCGACGGCCGCCTTCGACAGCAGGGCGAGCTCACGCGGGACCAGCGAATCCACTTCGACATCGTGTGGTTCGATCTCGAAGCCCGCCGCGCGCGCGAGGATCACGGTCTTTCGGCGCACGTCCTCGCCGGACAGGTCGTCGCGCGGGTCCGGCTCGGTATAGCCGGCATCGCGCGCCTGCCGCACCAGGGCGGAGAACGGGCGCATGCCGTCGTAGTGGTTGAACAGCCACGCGAGCGAGCCCGACAGGATCCCCGCGAAGGCATGGATGCGATCGCCCCCGGCCTGCAACTCGCGCAGCGAGCGCAGCAACGGCAGGCCCGCGCCGACGGTGGCGCTGTCGCCGTACTGCGCACCGGTATCGTGGCAGGCGGCGCGGATCTCGCGCCAGCGCCGCAACGACGTGCCCTGCCCCAGCTTGCAGGCGGTGACGACGTGCACGCCCTGCGCGAGCCAGCCGGCGTGGCGCGCGGCCACGTCTTCGCTGGCGGTGGCGTCGATCACGATGCCGCCGGTCGTACCGAGCACGGCATCGATGGCGTCGAGCGAGGACGGTTCCGGCGCGGGCCGGCGCGCGTCGTCGACCGCAACCGGCGCAACTCCCAGCAGGCCTGCTGCCTGGCGCGGGCACAGGCCGGCGGCGTCACGCACTGCGACGCGCGAATTCGCGACATGCACGAGCTGCAGGCGTTCACCGAGCGCCGTGCCGGACCATGCATCGAGCCGGGCCAGCACCGCCCGCCCGACCGTACCGGTGCCCAGCAAGGCCACGCGCGTGGCCTCGCTTGCCGTCGCCGCGACTGGCCGCGCAAGCACGCGCGGCGATACGAACGCCTGCGCCGCGACGTTCATTTCGCCACGCAACGGGCACCACCGGCCACGGCAGCCGCGCGTTCCAGCGCCGCCTCGATGTCGGCGACCAGGTCGTCGGCGTGTTCGATGCCCACCGAGAGGCGCAGCAGGCCGTCGCCGATCCCGGCGGCAGCGCGCGCTTCCGGCGCCATCGCCGCGTGGGTCATGGTTGCCGGATGCGCGATCAGGCTTTCCACGCCACCGAGCGATTCGGCCAGGGTGAAGCACTGCAGTCCGTCGAGGAAAGCGTGCACCGCGGCGGTGCCGCCGTCGAGTTCGACGCTGAGCATCGCGCCGAAGCCGTGCTGCTGCTTCGCCGCGATCGCATGGCCGGCGTGGCGCTCCAGCCCCGGGTAATGCAGTGCGGCCACCGCCGGATGCCCGTCGAGCAGGTCGACCAGGGCACGCGTGTTCTCCTCGTGCACGCGCAGGCGCGCGTCCAGCGTGCGCAGGCCGCGCAGGGTGAGAAAGCTGTCGAACGGCGAGCCGGTCAGGCCCAACGCATTCGCCCACCACACCAGCTGCTGGTGCTGTTCGGCGTCCTTCGCCACCACGGCGCCACCGACGACGTCGCTGTGGCCGTTGATGTACTTGGTGGTCGAATGCAGGACGAAGTCGGCGCCGAACGCGATCGGCTGCTGCAATGCCGGCGACAGGAAAGTGTTGTCGACCACCGCCAGCGCACCGGCCTTGTGCGCCGCCTCGATGACGAAGCGCAGGTCGGTGATGCGCAGCAGCGGGTTGGACGGCGTTTCGATCCACACCAGCTTCGGCGATTCGCGCAGCGCTTCGGTGAGCGAACGCGGATCGGTCAGGTCGGCGGTGACCAGTTCGAATGCGCCCTTCTTCGCCAATGCGTTGAACAGGCGCCAGCTGCCGCCGTAGCAGTCGTGCGGCACGACCAGGCGATCGCCCGGTTGCAGCAGCGCGTTCAACAGCAGCGTGATCGCGCTCATCCCGGTCGAGGTGACCACGCCGCCGGCGCCGCCTTCGAGTTCCGCGAGCGCTTCGCCCAGCAGGTCGCGCGTCGGGTTGCCGCTGCGCGTGTAGTCGTACTGCCGCTTCTGCCCGAAGCCGGCGAAACTGAAATTGGACGACAGCACGATCGGCGGCGTGACCGCGCCGAAGGCGGTGTCGCGGTCGATACCGGCGCGGACCGCACTGGTACAGCGATGGACGGAAACGGGCTTGCGGAATGGCGTGCTCATGCGGCGGCCTCGATGGCGATGGGGGTGTGGGACGTCGCAGCTTCCTGCAGCGCCTGGGTCAGCACGGCCGCGATCGCGGCTTCTTCCTTTAGGAACGCGTCGTGGCCGTAGCGGGAGCTCAGGACTTCGACGCGGGTGGCGCCACGCAGGCCCTGCGCGAGGGCGAGGCTGTCCTCCACCGGCACCAGGCGGTCCTGCTCGACGGCCACGACCGTGGTCGGCGTGTCGATGCGCGCGGGTTCGAGCGCCTGCAGGTCGATCGATTCGGACAGGCGCTGGAAGGCCACCGGCGAGGTGCGCGTGGTGTACAGCGCGCCGCAATGGTCGAGGTAGTCCTCCGCGGCGACGCGCACGCGGCCGTCGACGACCTGCGCCGCCTCGAAGCGGTCGGCGAATTCTTCCGGCGTGCGGTAGCTGAGGATCGCGAGCTGACGCGCGAGGGCGAGGCCGTGGGTTTCATCGCATTGCAGCGCGCCGAGCGCGACCGCGCGGCGCTGCAACGCGCGCCACGCGCTGGAGAAGGGATGCGCGCGATGCGCGCCGCTGATGGCGACGAGGCGATCGAGGCGCCCGCCGTGGCGTGCGGCGAACTGCAGTCCGACCATCGCGCCGTAGGAACAACCGATGAAGGCATGCACGCGTTCGATGTCCAACGCATCGAGCACGGCGGCCACGGCATCGGCCTGGTCGGCCGGATCGATCACCGCATCGAGGCTGCCGTCGCTGCCGAGCCAGTCGAACGCGACGATGCGGTGCCGGGTCGGGTCCAGCGCACGGCCGCTGCCGACCTGCGCTTCCCACCAGCCGGCTTCGGTGAAGGCTGCGCTACTGCCGACATGGCGATGCGCGGAGATGCCACCGGCGACGAACACCGCCGGCAAGCCCGCACCGCCCAGCCCTTCGTAACGCAGGGTGACGACGCGCGCGCCGGCATGGCGCAACGGCAGGGAAACGGTGAGTTCGCCGCGGTACGCGCGGATCTCCGGGAGCACGTCCACTGCAAGCGGCGTCTGGCCGGAGTAGACGGCCGGATGCGGAGCCGGGTCGTTTGCGAACGTGGTGCGGGGGCTGCTGGCGAAGCTCATGTCGGCGATTCCATCCAATGAAGGACCACCGAGTCGTCAGCTGCGCATCGCCCACGACGGGCGACGCCACAACCATCTTCCGGAACTCGGCGCGCGAGCGCGCTGGATCCGCAGGAGTTGGCACCTTCCCGCCTGCCGCCGCGATGCGGTGGAAGCGGTAGGTTGCCCCGGCGTCAAAGGGCCTGTCCCTCAGCCGGTCTCGATGGATGGGCGCAGTCTGCGGTGGGTCGCCGAATTCGTCAATCGCTTTATCGCGATGAAGCGATAGTTATTCCATTTCGTCATGACCGCGGAGGCCCACGGCCGTGCCCCGGTTTCGCAACCGCCAACGTTTCGACACAATCGCCGGCAGCCGCCTTCCTGCCCGTATCCTGCTCGAATGAATCCACGCCTCCTGACCGCGGCAGGCCTCGCCGCCCTGCTCGCTGCCTGTGCCACCGCCCCGCGCGAAGCCGCCCCGCCCGTTCCCGTCGTCGCCCCGGAGCCCGTGACCGTCGTGGAGGCCTACATCTCCGCCGACGTGCCCGCCGAGGAGCTCGACTCGCTCGCCACCTGGCCCACCGAGGACGGCAAGACCTGGCTGATCGCAACCGGCAAGTCGAGCCACCGGCTGGTGATCTTCGATGCCGACACCGGCGAGCTGCTGCGCACCTTCGGCGAGGAAGGCGCCGGCCCGGGCCAGTTCAAGCGCCCCAACGGCATCGCCGTGCAGGGCGACTACCTGTTCGTGGTCGAACGCGACAACCACCGCGTGCAACTGCTGTCGCTGCCGGACCTGCACACCATCGGCACCTTCGGCGAGAAGGAACTGCGCAGCCCGTACGGCATCTGGCTCACCGAAAAGGAGCCGGGCGAGTTCGACGTCTACGTCACCGACAGCTTCATGTACGGCAAGAAGTTCGACGTCGTGCCGCCGTTCGCCGAACTGAACCAGCGCGTCCGCCGCTACCGGCTGGCGTTCGACCAGACCGGCGCGCTGCGCGCGCAGTACGCCGGCTCGTTCGGCGACACCCACGAGGACAGCGCGCTGCGCATGGTCGAATCGATCTGGGGCGATCCGGCGAACGACCGCATGCTGATCGCCGACGAGGACCGCCGCCATCTCTCCACGCTGCGCGAGTACACCTTCAGCGGGAAGTACACCGGCCGGAGCCTGCCGCAGGACGCCTTCGGCGCCGAGGCCGAGGGCGTGGCGCTGTGGACCTGCCCGGACGGCAGCGGTTACTGGATCGCCGTCGACCAGCTGGCGCCGCTGACGATCTTCCACCTGTTCGACCGGGTCACGCTCAAGCCGCTGGGCAGCTTCCAGGGCGCGAAGACGGCACGCACCGACGGCGTCACCCTGCATGCGGCGGCGATGGCCGGCTTCCCCGGTGGCGCGCTGTTTGCCCAGAGCGACGACAAGGCCGTCTCCGCCTTCGACCTGCGCGATGTGGCAAGCTCGCTGGGCCTGAAACAGGGTTGCACCGAGTAGCAAGCATGAGCGTCCTGCGCTGCCGCGCCGTCGTCCTGGCCACCGTGCTGGCTTGCGGCCTCGCGCCGGGAGTCCACGCCGCCAAGGTCTACAAGTGGACCGACCGCAACGGCGTCACCCACTACGGCGACAGCGCGCCGGAAGGCAGCAACCCGGCCGTGAAGGCGGGATCCGTGCAGATCATCCCCGTCGCCGCCGAACCCAGCGCGGTCGCGCGGTTGCGCGTGGAAGCGAGCGAAGGCCGCTACCTGGCCTTCGCCGACAACAACCTCGCCGGGCCGATCGAAGTGCAGCTGCAGGCGCGCGGCGGCGGCATGCAGAGCGACCCGCCACTGCCCGCGCGGGCGACGGTGCCGGCGCGCGGAACCACCCTGGTGGCCGTGCTCGACGGCACCCGCGGCGGTGAACTGCTGATGGACAGCCTGCCCGGCGACCCCAGCGCGCGTCCACGCGACTACGAATACGTGCTGCCGCTGCAGCAGCGCGCCCTGCGCATCGACCAGGGCTTCGGTGGCAGCTTCAGCCACAACGACCAGCAGAACCGCTACGCCGTCGACTTCGCGGCCGACATCGGCACGCCGGTGCTGGCCGCGCGCGAAGGCGTGGTGATGCAGGTCGAGAACGATTTCGCCAAGGCCGGCCTCAACCGCGAGCGCTACGGCGGCCGCGCCAACTTCATCCGCATCCTGCACGACGACGGCACCATGGCGCTGTACGCGCACCTCAAGTCCGAGGGCGCGATGGTGCGCGTGGGCCAGCGCGTCCGCGCCGGCCAGCAGATCGGGCTGTCCGGCAACACCGGCTTCACCACCGGGCCACACCTGCACTTCGTGGTCCAGGTGAACCGGGGCATGAAGCTGGAATCGCTGCCGTTCCGCATGCGCGGACCGACGGGCCCATTGCGGATTGCGGGCGGCGCGGGCCACTAGCTTTGCTCGTCATCCCGGCACAAGCCGGGATCCCGCAGCTGCGGTGCCCTCGACCGTTGAGCGGGTCACCACGGCGAGGGCCGGAGCCCGGCTTGCGCCGGGGAGACAAGCCAGGCAGCTCGATGCTGGCAGCCGCTATAATTCCCGCCCTTCCCCGCTTCCCGACGCGCCGCCCGGCGCGCCGCTGCCATGTCCGACGTTTCCATCGAAGCCCTGCGCCGCCGCACGTTCGCGATCATTTCGCACCCCGACGCCGGCAAGACCACGCTCACCGAGAAGCTGCTGCTGTTCGGCGGCGCGATCCAGATGGCCGGCTCGGTCAAGGGCCGCAAGGCCGCGCGCCACGCGACCTCCGACTGGATGGCGCTGGAAAAGGAACGCGGCATCTCGGTGACCTCGTCGGTAATGCAGTTCCCGTACGAAGGCCGCATCGTCAACCTGCTCGACACGCCCGGCCACGCCGACTTCGGCGAGGACACCTACCGCGTGCTCACCGCGGTCGACTCGGCGCTGATGGTCATCGACGTGGCCAAGGGCGTCGAGGAACGCACGATCAAGCTGATGGAGGTGTGCCGCCTGCGCGACACGCCGATCATGACCTTCATCAACAAGCTCGACCGCGAGGGCAAGAACCCGATCGACCTGCTGGATGAAGTCGAAAGCGTGCTAGGCATCCAGTGCGCGCCGATCACCTGGCCGATCGGCATGGGCCAGCGCCTCAAGGGCACCGTGCACCTGATCACCGGCGAAGTGCACCTGTACGAATCGGGCCGCAACTTCACCCGCCAGGACTCGACCATCTTCGCCTCGATCGACGATCCGGCCCTGGAGGCGCGCATCGGCGCCGGGATGCTCGCCGAGCTGCGCGAGGAACTCGAGCTCGTGCAGGGCGCGTCCCACCCGTTCGACCCGGCCGCCTACCTCGCCGGCAAGCAGACCCCGGTGTTCTTCGGCTCGGCGGTGAACAACTTCGGCGTGCAGTTGCTGCTGGATTTCTTCGTCGAACACGCGCCCTCGCCGAAGCCGCGCGCGACGACCTCGCGCGAGGTCGCACCGTACGAAACCCACCTGTCCGGCTTCGTGTTCAAGATCCAGGCGAACATGGACCCGCAGCACCGCGACCGCGTCGCGTTCATGCGCATCTGCTCGGGCAAGTTCACCGCCGGCATGAAGGCCTTCCATCCGCGCACCGGCAGGGAAGTGAAGCTGGCCAACGCGCTGACCTTCATGGCCAGCGATCGCGAAATCGCCGAGAGCGCGTGGCCCGGCGACGTGATCGGCATCCACAACCACGGCACCATTTCCATCGGCGACACCTTCACCGAAGGCGAGAAGATCGGCTTCACCGGCATCCCCAACTTCGCCCCGGAACTGTTCCGCCGCGCGCGCCTGCGCGATCCGCTCAAGCTCAAGCAGTTGCAGAAGGGCCTGGCCCAGCTGTCGGAAGAAGGCGCGACGCAGTTCTTCCGCCCGCTGATGTCCAACGACCTGATCCTCGGCGCGGTCGGCGTGCTGCAGTTCGACGTTGTCGCCTACCGCTTGAAGGACGAATACGGCGTGGATGCGAGCTTCGAGCAGGTAACCGTCGCCACGGCGCGCTGGATCAAGTGCGCGGACGCGAAGAAGCTCGAGGAATTCCGCGACAAGAACGCGATGAACCTCGCGCTCGACGCCGCCGGCGAGCTGGTCTACCTCGCGCCGACGCGGGTCAACCTGCAACTGGCGCAGGAACGCGCCCCGGGCGTGGAGTTCCTGGCCACCCGCGAGCATGCGCACGCGGTGGCGCTGGACTGAGGCAGAGACTGAAACCGGGCACGAAACCGGAACGGCTTCACACTTTTCCCGCGATGGGCTAGTGTCCGGACACCGCCAAGGGGCCTGGCGGCGTCCGTTCCACGCAATCTCACTCAAGGGGAAGGGTATGTTTTGGTTGGGAGTCGCTTTGGGCTTGGTCGGCTGGCTGTGGCTGGTGGTCAACGCATTCCGTTCGAGCCCGCTGTGGGGCGTCGGTTCGCTGCTGATCAGCCCGATCGCGCTGATCTTCGGCCTGCTGAACTTCGCGGAAAACAAGATCCCGCTGCTGCTCGCCGTGGCCGGCCTGGTGCTCTATTTCATGGGCGCCGGTGCCGCGATGCAGGACGCGATGAGCGTCGCGCAATAGCTGCTTCTGCAACGGATGCAGAAAGAAAACGCCCGGCCAAAGCCGGGCGTTTTTCATTTCATCGCCGCCAACCACGCGGGCTCTGGCTGGTCGGGATCGTAGTACTCGAAGATGAGGTGGATGCGATCGGTCGGCCCGGCATTCTCGACCGCATGCACGGCCATGTTGCTGACCTCGACCGCCTCGCCTTCGGGGAAGTGGTAGCCGACGCCGTCGATGAAGAAAGTGACCTGGTCATTGGTCAGCAGCGGCACGTGGATCTTGTGCGGCCACTTCGCCGCGGGATTCATGTCGCGGTGCGGCTTGATCACGCCACCGGGCGCCATCCGCGCCAGCATCACCCGCGGAAACACCCCGCGCGCATAACCGTAATCACGCGTCGCCTGCGCGAGCACCGGCTCCAGCAGCGGCTGCCATTGCGCCCACAGCGGGCGGTCGTAGGACTGGCGCCAGTCGCGGAAGTTGCTGACGAAGCGGAAGACGATGTGGCGGGTGCGATCCAGCGCCTCGAAACGGTTGGGCTTGTCGGCATTCTCGGCATCCCACTGCGCTTCCGGGATGGCGAGGACCGCCTCGCGCAGGCGCGCGATGTCGATCGCGCCCAGCTGGCGTGCCGAGGTGGTCTTGCGCGGGTTGGGCTGGATGTCCAAGCCGGGGCTGGTCGCTTGCATGGCCTTCAGAACTGGTAACCGAACAGGTCCAGATCGCGGCCGTACAGCTCGGTGACGCCGTCGATCAACTCCTGGTCATAGTAGTCCCGATAACTCCCCCGCCGCGAGCTGTTCACCTGGTCCAGCGGCCGGGACGGGATGCCCAGGCGCGCGCAGATGGCGTCGTAGGACGTCTGCATGTCCTCGACCCGCCCGACCATGTCGGCCAGCATCCGCCCTTCGTCGTCGGTCACGAACGTGTGCTGCGGCACGAAGAGGATGTGCTGCAGCGGCCGCACCTGGAACAGGATGTGCCGCATCACCCCCTGCGGGTCGCGCCCAAACGCGTCGTTCGCGCGGGTCATGAAGGCGCAATAGGAGACGAAGCGGTCGAACGGATTACGGACGAAGGCGAACTTCAGGTAGCCGGCGAACGCTTCCTCGCCCATGTACGGGCGGATCTGCTGCAGGGTGATGTGCCCGTGCTTGATCGCGGCCAGTTCCTCGAACGGGAAGCGCTTGTTGACGAACAAGCCGACCTGCTCGAGGTCCTCCGCGCTCATGTGTTCGCGCAGGGCCTGTCGCACCGAATGGGTCCCGGTCTTCGGAATGGCGGCGAAGACGAAACGGTGCTGGTGCGAAATGATCATGCGGCAGGCTGCGGGAAAGGGAGACCGGATGATACGGTGGGGCTTGGTCCGGGCGAAGAGCATTTGCTCCAGGCGGCGGACCGATGCTCGGACGATGACCATGGCCCCCTCCCCCCACGCCATCCGCGAAGAGTTCGCCAACGCGCTCACCCATGGCCTCGGCGCGACGGCCGCGTTGGCCGGCGGCGCCGTGCTCGTCACGCTCGCCGCCCTGTGGGGCGACGCCTGGCAGCTCGGGGGCGCGATCGTCTTCGGCGTGTGCCTGTTGCTGCTGTACATCGCCTCGACGCTGTACCACGCGATCCAGCACCCGGTGACGAAAGCACGGCTGAAGGTCTTCGACCACTGCGCGATCTACCTGCTGATCGCCGGGACCTACACGCCCTTCACCCTGGTCGGGCTGCGTGGCCCGCTGGGCTGGTGGATCTTCGCGGCGATCTGGACGCTGGCGCTGGCCGGCGTGGTGTTCAAGCTGTTCTTCACCGGCCGCTTCAAGCTGCTCTCCACCCTCATCTACGTCGCGATGGGCTGGCTGGTGCTGGTGGCGATCGTGCCGGTGTTCCGCGCCCTCGACGGCTGGACGTTCGGCTGGTTGCTGGCCGGCGGTGCCTGCTACACGCTCGGCACGTTCTTCTACCATCGCCCGTCGATGCGCTACTCGCACGCGGTGTGGCACATGTTCGTGATCGCGGGCAGCGTGTGCCACTACGTTTCCGTAATGGCGCAGGTGGTGCCGGCGGTTTGAGCGTGCGGTGCAGCCAGCCTCAGCTGGCGATGTAGCGCTGCAACTGGTCGAGTTCGACCTGCTGGTCCTCGATCACCGCCTTCACCAGGTCGCCGATCGACACGACCCCGATCACTTCCCCGCCGCGGATCACCGGCAGGTGGCGGATCCGCTCGTTGGTCACGATCTGCATGCAGCGATCGGCGGTGTCGTCGGGCCGCACGGTGACGACATCGGCCGTCATGATCGTGCTCACCGGCGTGTCGCTGGACGAACGCCCCTGCAGCACGATCTTCCTCGCGTAATCGCGCTCGGAGAGGATGCCGACCAGGCGGGTCCCCTCCATCACCAGCACCGCGCCGATGCGTTTTTCCGCCATCAGGCGGATCGCCTCGATCACCGGTGCATCAGGCGCGATCGCGAAGATCTCCGGGGCTTTCGCTTCGAGCAGCTGCCGTACGGTACGCATGGCTCTCTCCTTCGATGGCGACGGATGAGGCAGAGAATACTCCTGCGGCCGGCTTCCAGGCATCGACGAGGTACAGCGGCCGTTGCTTGGCTTCCTCGTACAGCCGCCCGAGGTATTCGCCGATCAGGCCGAGCGCGATGAGCTGCACGCCGCCCAGGAACAGGATGACCGCCATCATGGTCGGCCAGCCCGCCACCGGGTCGCCCCACAGCAGCGCTTTGACCACGATCCACGACGCATAAGCGAACGCAACGGCCGCCGTCATCAGGCCGCAGTAGGTTGCCAGGCGCAGCGGCGCGGTCGAGAAACTGGTGATGCCCTCAAGGGCGAAGTTCCACAGCCGCCACAGGTTGAACTTGCTGCTGCCGGCGGCGCGCGCTTCGCGGTGGTACGGGATCGCGGTGGTGTTGAAACCCACCCAGCCGAACAGCCCCTTCATGAAACGGTGGCGTTCGCGCAGCTGCCGCAGCGCGGCCAGTGATCGCGGCGAAAGCAGGCGGAAGTCGCCGGTGTCGGCGGGAATCGGCGTATGCGACAGGCGCCCGATCACGCGGTAGAACGCGTGCGCGGTGCTGCGCTTGAGCCAGCTTTCGCCTTCGCGCTCGATGCGGGTGCCGTGGACGTCGTCGTAGCCTTCGCGCCACTTGGCGACGAACTGCGGAATGAGCTCCGGCGGGTCCTGCCCGTCGGCGTCGAGGATCAGCGCCGCGCCAGCTTCGACGTGGTCCAGGCCGGCGGTCAGCGCGGCTTCCTTGCCGAAGTTGCGCGAGAGCCGCAACAGGCCCACGCGCGGGTCCTGCTCGGCCAGCCGCTGCAGCACCGCCCAAGTGGCGTCGCGGCTGCCGTCGTCGACATACAGCACGCGCCCCTCCACGTCGGGCATGCCGTCGAGCACCGCGCGCAGCCGCGGATGCAGCAACGGCAATGCCTGGGCTTCGTTGAAGGCCGCCACGACGACGGTGAGCAGGTCACGGGTCATGGCGGGAATGGTACCGGGCGCCGGGCGGGTTCGCGGTGTCAATCGATGTTCTGCAGGAACGCCGGACCGCCCATGTAGCGCATCTGGCGCTGGATGGCGTTGCTGCGCCGCTGCACGTACGGCCCGGGGCGCGCGATGCTGTAACGGCGCGGATTGGGCAGCACGGCCGCCATGCGCGCCGCTTCCGCCGGTGCCAGGCCTTTCGCGTCCTTGCGGTAATAGGTGCGCGCGGCCGCCTGCGCGCCGTACACGCCATTGCCCAGCTCCACGGTGTTGACGTAGACCTCGATGATGCGGCGCTTGGGCCAGAGCGTCTCGATCAGCACCGTGTACCAGACCTCCAGTCCCTTGCGGGCGTAGCGGGTCACGCCGCGTCCGCGCCACAGGAACAGGTTCTTGGCCGTCTGCTGGGTGATGGTGCTGGCGCCGCGCAGCCGCTGCACCGGCTTGTTGCGCCTGCGGGCGCGTTCCTCGGCCCGCTCGTTGTGGGCGCGGGCCTTCTCGATCGCCTTGAAGTCGAAGCCGTTGTGGTTGGCGAAGTTCTGGTCTTCCGAGGCGATCACCGCCAACGGCACGCTGCGCGAGATCTCGTCGAGATCGCGCCAGTCGTAAGCGATGCGGAAGCCGAAATCGCCCGTCCCCCACGCTTCCAGCTGCCGAGCGGCCATGAACGCGGTGAACGGGGGATCGACGAATCGCAGCAGCAGGACCTGCAACACGGTCACCGCCACGAACAGCAGTGGCAGCTTCCACAGCCAGCTGCGCCAGCGCCGGCGCGGCGCGACGGCCGCGATGGCGTTCATTTCCCCTTGGATCCCGTCTTGCACCCGGCGCCCCCCGTCCCCATTTCGCTGCGATTCCCGCAACCGTTGGCGCGCATTATCGTGGATGGCGCGCGCCATACCGCACGAGGCACCATGAAGAACGACGCAGACCGTGACCAGTTGAGCCGCTTCCTGATCGAGGGCGCCGGCGTCCGCGGCGTGCGCGTGCACCTGCAGGACACCTGGCAGCAGATCCGTTCCCGCGAGGACTACCCCGCCGCCGCCGCGGAAATGCTGGGCGAAGCCGCCGCCGCGGCCGCGCTCTTCACCGGCCACGCCAAGGTGGACGGCCGCCTGTCCGTGCAGCTGCGCGGCCACGGCGCCCTGCGCACCCTGTTCGCGGAATGCACCGCTGCCGGCACGCTGCGCGGTATCGCCCAGCTCGCCGAGGAAGGCACGGTCTCGCGCGACCTGCGCGAACTCGGCCCGGACGCGGTGCTCGCCATCACCATCGAGAACCCCTCGCGGGACGGCCGCGACCCGCTCCGCTACCAGGGCATGGTCGCGCTGGAGTCCGATTCGCTCGCCGGCGCCTTCGAGGACTACTTCCGCCGTTCCGAGCAGCTCCCCACCCGCCTGCTGCTCGCCGCCAACGACACCGCCGCGGCCGGCCTGATGCTGCAGAAACTGCCGGGCGACGAAGGCGACGACGACGGCTGGGTCCGCGCCAGCGCCCTGTTCGACACCCTGCAACCCAACGAGCTGCTGGAATGGAGCAGCGAACAGCTGGTCACCCGCCTGTTCCACGAGGACGGAGTACAACTGCTTGGCGGCCGCCCCCTGTCCTTCGCCTGCTCCTGCTCGCGCGAGCGGGTGGAGGCCATGCTCACCTCCCTGGGCGAAGAAGAGGCCCACGCGGCCCTGGCCGACGGCGAGGCGGTGGTGCGTTGTGAGTTCTGCGGGGAGTCCTATCGCTTCAGTCCGACGCAGATCGCGGGATTGTTCACGGCCCGGCCGGACCTCCAGCCGGCACCGGAACGGACCCAGTAATGGGGTTGCGACGGCGCGCACAGATTGTTAAATAAGCATAAAGTAGCTATAGTCCTAGGCCCATAAGCGGGGAACTTTGCCGACCGGATCCGGTCGTAACCACGCCATGAAATCGCGCCTGTTCCAGCTGTCCCTTGCCGTCCTGCTCGCCTTCGGCGCAGCAACGGGCGCGCATGCGCAGTCGGCGGACTGGAAGACCGACGCGACCCTTCTGCCGGTCTGGAACACCAACGGCAAGCTTGAAGCCGTCCTGCAACTCGAACCCAGCATCACCCCCGTGGCCGGCGCCCGCTGGCGCGCGGGCGGCAACACCCTGGACGCCGCGTTCGGCGTCGCCGCCGGCGACACCCTGGGCCTGGTGTGCGACCGCAAGAACGGGCTCGCCACCACCATTGGCAATCTCGCCAACCATTGCATGCTGGCCACGCTCGACAACGACGGCAGCGACCGTCAGTTCAACGCCGGCGCGAGCCTGACCCGTGGAAGCGGCCGCGTCGGCCTGTCCCTGGGCAATGGGCGCGAAACCCTGCCCGCCTGGCTCAGCCCCAACAGCCGGGCCAGCAAGCTCGACCAGAACAGCCTTACCCTTTACGGCCAGAAGAACATCGGCCGCGAAGCGACCGTGTCCATCGGCGGCACGCTCGCCCGCGCTCGCCTGATCCCGGCCGGCGACATTCCGTCGCAGGTCGCCGATCGCTGGACCACCAAGACGTTCACCGTCGGCGCCGGTCTCGGCAACTTTGGCGCGAACATCATCGGCCGCGTCATCGACACCCCCGGCGTCCCCGGGCAGTGGAGCGGCTTGGGACTTGGCCTGACTTGGCGCACCCCGTGGAGCGGACAGCTCACCGTCGGCGCCGAAAACGTCGTGACCCGCGGCAAGAACCCCTTCGCGCCCAGCGAACAGGACGAGGGCACCGTGCCCTACGTCCGGTACGAGCAAGACCTCTAACTGGTCTTGGCGCCACTCGGCAGCCCACAAGGGTGCCTGCTGAAGTTTGACAGTCGCCTTCTTTGTAGCGACACCTCAACGCTCACTTGCGGCACGCGAGTATCAATGCGATCGCGCGAATGAGGCAATCCGATCTTTCACGCCATGACTTGCCTGGCGATGACAGGGCGACCTTGCGCTGTCGTGCTCGGGATTGCTAGCAAGCGCGTGAGGTTGATCGATGAAGTCGCATAAGCGATTCCGCTCCGACTTCATTCCATTCCCGTCAATGCGTTTCCCGTCAATGCGTCATTGGCGCGGCACTCCCGGAAAAACACCGATCTCCCCGCCCACCCTGCCGGCGGCGGCGTTGTGCGATGCAGCACAACCGAGAGCCACGGCACACTTCATACCGTCGATCTCAAGGAACTGAGAGACGATGTTAACGACACTTTAATTAGTTCGTTAGGGGGGCTACTATCGGCGCGGCCTTGCCGGTTTTGGTGTCTTTCTTGACGCCTCCAGCGAGGTTCCCATGGGAAACAAAACCAAGACCGACTTGGAGAGAGAGATGACTTTGAAGACCACCAAGCTCCGCGATGCGATTACCTACGCCATCGCCGTGGGCGCCATTGCCGGTACCGGCAGTGCGTTTGCGCAGGACGCCGCACCGCAGGAAAAGGAAGCCACCACCCTCGATCGCATCGAGGTCACCGGTTCGCGCATCAAGCGCAGCGATATTGAAACCTCGCAGCCGGTGTTCTCGCTGAGCCGCGACGAAATCACCGCACAGGGCCTGACCTCGGTCGGCGACGTGATCCAGAACATCACGGCGAACGGCTCGACCCTCAATTCCACCTTCAACAACGGCGGCAACGGCGAGACCCGCGTCAGCCTGCGTAACCTCGGCTCGAACCGCACCCTGGTGCTGGTCAACGGCCGTCGTTGGGTCGGTGGCACCGGCCTGGGTGGCGCGGTCGACCTCAACACCATTCCGACCGCTGCGGTCGAACGCATCGAAGTGCTGAAGGACGGCGCCTCGACGATCTACGGCTCCGACGCCATCTCGGGCGTGGTGAACGTGATCCTGCGCCAGAACTTCGACGGCGCCGAAGCCAACGCTTACCTCGGCCAGTTCGACAAGGGCGACGGCACCCGCCAGGCCTACGACTTCACCATCGGCTCGGCCGGCGATCGCTTCAGCGCGATGCTGGGCTTCGGCTACGTGAAGGAAGAGCCGGTCATGGCCGGCGACCGCGACATCTCGAAGGAGCCGGTCTTCGGCACCGGCAATGTGTTCGGCAGCGGCACCTCGCCGGGCGGCCGCTTCGCGCTGTGCCCGGGTGGTTTCAACACCGCCACCAACCTCTGCAACGGCGCACAGACCAACTTCAATGGCGCCGGTGGCACCTTCACCTACGATGGCGGCCCGGACAGCAACCCGCGTCCGTATGTCCCGGGCGTCGATGCCTACAACTTCGCCCCCGACAACTACCTGCTGACCCCGCAGGAACGCCGTTCGGTGTTCGGCAGCGCCTCGGTGGACATCACCGACAACCTGCGCTTCAAGACCACCGTCACCTACAACGAACGCGTCTCCGAGCAGCTGCTCGCTGCGATGCCGGTCGTGCTGGGTACCGCTCCGGGTGCCAACCCGCAGAGCCAGACGGTGTTCATCAGCGCTGACAGCATCTACAACCCGTTCGGCCAGGACATCTCGCGCATCAACCGCCGCTTCGTCGAAACCGGCGGCCGCTCGTTCAACCAGGACGTCCGCACCTTTGCGTTGAATGCTGGCTTCGAAGGCACGCTGACCTTCGGCGAGAAGTACTTCGATTGGGAAGCCGGCTACTTCCGCGGCGAGAACCAGGCCAACAACACCACGCAGGGCCTGATGAACGTCATCGCGCTGCGCCAGGCCCTCGGCCCGTCGTTCATCGACGCGACCGGCGTGGCCCGTTGCGGCACGGCGACCTCGATCATCGCTGGCTGCGTCCCGCTGGACCTGCTGGGCGGCGTCGGCAGCATCACGCCGGAAATGCTCGACTTCGTGTCGTTCACCGCGCACGACGAGTACAACTACACCCAGAGGACCTACTACGCCAACATCAGCGGCGAACTGTTCGACCTGCCGGGCGGCCCGCTGGGCTTCTCGTTCGGCCTCGAGCACCGCAACGAATCCGGTTACGACTCGCCGGACGCGCTGATCAACTCGGGCAACACCACCGGTAACGCCCGTACCGCTACCGAAGGTGCGTACTCGCTCGACGAGGCCTACCTCGAACTCGCGGTACCGGTGCTGGCCGACCTGCCGTTCGCCAAGCTGCTGGACTTCAGCGTCGCCACGCGTTACTCGGATTACAGCAACTTCGGCGACACGCTCAACAGCAAGTTCGGTTTCCGCTGGAAGCCGATCGACGACCTGATGATCCGTGGCAACTGGACGGAAGGCTTCCGCGCTCCGTCGATCGGTGAGCTCTTCACCGGCCAGGCCGACTCGTTCCCGCAGCTGCTCGACCCCTGCAACAACAACAACTTCGGCGACCAGACCCCGACCGCGCAGGCTCGCTGCATCGCGGAAGGCGTGCCGAACGGTGGTTACCAGCAGGACAACCAGCAGATCCGCATCACGATCGGCGGCAACCCGGACCTGCAGCCCGAAAAGGCCGAGTCGACGACCTTGGGCTTCGTGTACAGCCCGAGCTTCGCCCAGGGCCTCGACATCTCGATGGACTGGTGGAAGATCAAGCTCACCGACGCGATCACCACGATCGGCGGCGCGGCCATCATCCAGCAGTGCTTGGATTCCGGCGGCACCGGCCCGACCTGCGCCCTGTATACCCGTCGTGCTGACGGCAACATCCAGACGCTGCTGAACACCACCACCAACATCGGTGGCACCAAGGTCGAAGGCTACGACATGACCGTCAGCTACAAGCTGCCGGAAACCGCATGGGGCACCTTCAGCTTCGTGTGGGATACCACCTACATGTCGAAGTTCGAGAACGACAACGACGGCGACGGCCTGTACGGTGAAGACCGTACCCAGGCTCCGGCGATCGGCCAGCCGCTCTTCGACAACGAAGGTGGCAACCTGGTCGGCGAGTACGACGGCCCGAACTTCGTCAACTACTGGCGCCTGCGTTCGAACCTGGCCACCCGTTGGGAGAAGGGCGACTTCGGCGCAACCTGGAACGTCCGCTACGTGTCCTCGCAGACCGAAGGCTGCCAGAACTTCGAAGACTACGGCTACACCTTCCTCTGCACCGACCATGACCGCGTCGTCGGCGTTCCGACCGACAGCAACGGCAATGGCGTGTGGGACGGTACGGCCGGTGGCGACAGCATCACCACGATCGCTTCGGCCGAGAACCACATCGGCGCGACGACGTACCACGATCTGAGCGCCTACTGGAACGCGCCGTGGAACGCGAAGATCACCGTCGGCGTGAACAACGTGTTCGACAAGGATCCGCCGGTTGCGGCGTCTGCCTTCGCGAACTCGTTCGACCCGCAGTACGAAGTCCCGGGCCGCTTCTACTACATGCGTTACTCGCAGAAGTTCTGATCGAAGTTGTCCAGCAACACCCAGCTACGGCCCCGCAAGGGGCCGTAGTTTTTTGCGAAGTACACTAGGCTCGACACGCGACGCCCGGCGCCGGAAGACAGACCATGCCCCTGGAAATCAATCCAATGTTTGCCGTCCCGATGGCGCAGGACACCCTGCCCGATGCGGACGCCATCAACGCGGAGCTCAAGGCGCTCCTCCTCGCGCGCGAGGCCGAGGGCGCCCGCTATGCGAACCCCAATCCGTCGCTCAAGCAGCAGCAAGGCGTGTTCGAAAGCGATTTCAACCTGTTCGCCTGGCCGGAGCCGTGCGTCCAGCAACTGCGGCAGTTCTGCTGGGCCGCGCTGGGCAAGACGCTGCAGGAGCTCAACGGCTACAGCCCGGAAGAGATGCAGCAACTGCAGATCTTTTCCCACACGTGGTTCCACGTGACCCGGCAAGGCGGATTCACCATCCTGCACACGCATCCGATGGCCTCGTGGTCGGGCGTGTACTGCGTCGCCGCGGGCGAGACGCCCGAGGACCGTCCCGAGTCGGGAATCCTGCGGTTCCACAACCCGCACCACTACAGCAATTACTTCCTCGATCCCGGCAATGCCCGCCTGCGCGCGCCGTACCACCATGGCACCTGGAACATCCGTTTCGGCGCCGGGCAGCTGGTGCTCTTCCCGTCGTGGCTGCAGCACGAGGTGATGCCCTTCTACGGCAACGATGAACGCATCACGGTCGCGTTCAACTGCTGGTTCGGCATGAAGAACACGGCGCGCCCATAAGCGCGCAGCGCAGCGGCCCGCGAGTCAGCGGAACGGCGCCAGACCTTCGATCAGCGGCCGCAGCTGCGCCTCATAGGGCGCCCACGCCGCCTTGCGGTTCTTGATGATGCCGCCGCGCATCTGCGGGCTGCTCGCAGTCGCCACCGCGCCTGCGCCGTCCAGCGTCGTTGCCGACAGCTCCCAAGGCAAGCCGCAGAACTCCATGACCTGGCGCATGACGCCTTCGGGATCGGCCACCAGCGCGTCGTAGTGGACGTCCATGATCCGGCCCGGCATGACCGTGTGCCAATGCGCCATCAGCTGGCGGTACTGGCCGTACCACTCCACCAACTCCTCCTGATCGTAGGAGAAGGTGTTGACGTCGGAGAACATGGTGCGCAGGTTGGAGAAGCAGGTATCCAGCGGGTCGCGGACCATGTGCAGGATCCGGGCCTGCGGCAGCGCCTTGGCGATGAACCCCAGGTTGAGGAAGTTCGACGGCAGCTTCTCGGTCAGGTACGCCTGCCCCTTCGCGCGCCACGCCGTCATCTCGTAGAAGCGGCGTCCGACCAGGCCGAAATCGGCCGTCGCCGCGCGCCGCACCAGTTCGGCATCGACCACGCCCTTGTTGCGATAGTCGGTCGCATAGCGCATCTGCGTGGTGAACGAGTAGGTTTCCCCGCCATCGGCGACCATCGAGTGCCCGCCCAGCAGCTGTTCGAGCAGGGTACTGCCCGAGCGGTGCATGCCCACGATGAACACGGGCACGAAGGTGGGCTCCGGCTGTTCAACCGGCCGCACGAATTCCTCATCGCACAACGCCATCAACCCATCGAACATCCGGCGGGCATCGGCGCGATCGTGCGGGGTGAGCTGGCGCTTGCAGCGACAGCCTTGCTGCAGGGCCTGCCAGGAGTCGGCATGGCGGCCGAGGTCGTGCAGTTCGTTGTGCAGGGCGAATGCCAGGTACGCGTCGTTGTCGCTGCCGCGCGGAATCCGCGGGATCAGCGCGCGCATGCGCTCGACGTGGTTGGCATCCTCGGTCTGCTTCCGCAGGCGCGACAGCACCCAGTGCGCCTGGGTGAAACCCGGCGCCTTGGCGATGCAGCGCTCCAGCTCCTGTTCGGCCTCGTCCATGTTGCCGAAGAACATCTGCACGACGCCGCGGAAATAGCGTGCCTGCGGGTTCCCGGGCTCCCGGATGATGGCCTGGTCGAGCATCTGCATCGCGAGCTCGTTCGCGCCGATGGTGCTGACCATCATCGCCAGGTCGGTCAGCCATGTGGCGGACCGGCGCTCGCGCCAGCGCGAATGCTCGACGCACTCGAGCAGCGCGCCCGGCTCGTTGTACATGCGCAGCGCGCGCGCCAGCGTCAGCACGGCCTCTTCGCCGCCGGGTCGGCGCGCCAGCGCGCGCAACGCATAGTCGAGGCCGTCGCGGTAGCGGCCCAACGACAGCGCCATGCGCGATGCGCGCAGCATCGCCATCGCATGGGCCGGATCCTTGGCGAGGACGTTGTCGTACTGGGCGAGCGCCGCAGCCCATTGGCCTTGGCGCGCGTAGGTTTCCGCCTTGTTCCAGAGCGCCGGCACCGTCTCAGCGTTCACCGTCACCGTCCCGTGCAACGCGTTCGAACTTGATGGCGAAGGTGTAACGCGGTGCGTAGCAGATCCGGTTCGGTGGGCGCCCGACATGCTTGATGGCCCCGTCGAACACGACCAGTCGGCCCGGCCTGGGGGTAACCGCGCAGGCGATTTCGTCCTGCGTGTCGTAGAACAACGTCTCTCCGCCCCACTCCAGGTCCCAGCGCTCGCACAGGTACCACAGCGCGGTGAGATCGTGCTGCTCGGGGAGGCAATCGGTGTGGGTGAACAGCATGTCGCCGTAGCTGGCGACATTGGTATAGGCCCGATACGGCTTGTAGTCGGCCTGCGCGGTGCAGAAGCCGGCCACGGCCTGGCGCGTGAACTCGAAAACCGGCTGGCGCATCAGCGTTTCCAGCTTGATTTCCGTCGCCCAGTGCTTGTACTCCGCGGTCTCGGGTCGCGCGACCTCGGTGCGGGTGAAGGCCGCGCGCGAAAGCGCCTGCACGTACTCCGCGACGTTCGGCAACAACCCGTCGAACACCCGCAGCGGGCGGCCATCGATCAGAAATTCACGACTGGCCGCGACCGCGGCGGGGTTCGCATTCATGGATCGGCTTACGCGTCGAGCGAACGGGCGATCCGCTGCTGCTCGTCATGCAGCGCCTGCGGCATGCGCGGACCGTACTCCTGCAGGTACTCGCCGATGCTCTCGAACTCCGCGCGCCAGCCGGCGTGGTCGAAGCCGAACAGCTTGGCGTTGGCCTCGTCGCTGAGCTGGATGCCGGCGATGTTGACATCGTCCGCGCTCGGCAGGTTGCCGATCGGGGTTTCCTGCGCGGCGGCCTCGCCCTTCACGCGCTTGATCATCCACTCGAGCACACGCAGGTTGTCGCCGAAGCCCGGCCACAGGAACTTGCCATCGTCGCCCTTGCGGAACCAGTTGACGTGGAAGATCTTCGGCAGCTTCGCGCCTTCCTTGTCGAACGACAGCCAGTGGCTGAAGTAGTCGGCGAAGTTGTAGCCGCAGAACGGCTTCATCGCCATCGGATCGCGACGCATCACGCCCACCGCGCCGGTGGCAGCGGCGGTGGTTTCCGAACCCATCGCGGCGCCGACCAGCACGCCGTGGGTCCAGTCACGCGCTTCGAAGACCAGCGGCACGAGCGATGCGCGGCGGCCTCCGAACACGATCGCGCTGATCGGCACGCCCTGCGCGTCCTCGGCCTTGGGCGAGTACGACGGGCACTGCTGCGCGCTCACGGTGAAGCGGGAGTTCGGGTGCGCCGCCGGACCCTTGCTGGAATCGTATTCATTTCCGCGCCAATCAATGACGGGCTTGCCTTCGCTCAGGCCCTCCCACCACGGCTGGTTGTCCGCGGTCACTGCAACATTGGTGAAGATGGTGTCGTGCGCGACGGTCTTGAGCGCGTTCGGGTTCGAGTTGATCGAGGTGCCCGGTGCGACGCCAAAGAAACCGGCCTCCGGATTGATCGCGTACAGGCGGCCATCGGCGCCCGGGCGCATCCAGCAGATGTCGTCGCCGATCGTCCACACCTTCCAGCCGTCCTGGCGGTAGCCTTCCGGCGGAATCAGCATCGCCAGGTTGGTCTTGCCGCAGGCCGACGGGAACGCGGCAGCGATGTAATGCGTTTCGCCCTGCGGATTCTCCAGGCCGAGGATCAGCATGTGCTCGGCCAGCCAGCCTTCCGCCTTCGCCTGGTGCGAGGCGATGCGCAGCGCGTGGCACTTCTTGCCCAGCAGCGCATTGCCGCCGTAGCCCGAGCCGAACGACTTGATCGTCAGCTCTTCCGGGAAATGCATGATGAAGCGGCGATTCGGGTCGAGCTCGCCGACCGAATGCAGGCCCTTGACGAAGGAACCCTCGCGCTCGATGCGCGCCAGCGCCGGCGCGCCCATGCGGGTCATGACGCGCATGTTGGCGACGACATACGCCGAATCGGTGATTTCAACGCCGCAACGCGACAGCGGCGAGTCGATCGGGCCCATGCAGTACGGAATGACGTACATGGTGCGGCCCTTCATGCAGCCGGCGAACAGCGCGTCCATCTGCGCGTGGCCGTCGGCGGGCGCCATCCAGTGGTTGTTCGGGCCGGCGTCTTCCTGCTCCGGCGTGCACACGAAGGTCAGGTGCTCGACGCGGGCGACATCGTCCGGATGCGAGCGGTGCAGCCAGCTGTTGGGATGGGTCTGCTCGTTGAGGCGGACCAGCGTGCCGTCGGCTTCCATCTTCGCAACCAGCGCCGCGTTCTCGGCGTCGCTGCCGTCGCACCAGTGGATCGCATCGGGTTGGGTCAGCGCAGCAACTTGAGCGACCCAGTCATTGAGCGCGGCAAGTTTGCTTCGTCCGGCGCTTTCGGCCGGGGCAGTCTGCGACAGGTTGTTCATCAACGGACCTTCTACTTCTGAGTGGAAATCAGGGATTGGGAATCAGGGTGGCGGCCATGTGCTCGACATAGGCCTCGAATTCGTCGTGCTGCATCCGCGTCTGGTGCAGTTGGAGGTTGAGCTGCAGGAAACCCACGTAAGCCGAATACAGCAGCTGGGCGCGATGACGCGCGTCGGTGCGGGGCAGGCCCGCCTGGCGGAACGAAGCCGTGAGGTAATCGAGGCGGCGCTCGGAGACGCGACCGATGACCGGCTGCACCGCCGGATGGTCCATGGCCTTGATCAGTTCGGAATAGACCACGTGCGACTTGTACTCGTGCGCCACCAGGGTAAAGAGCGCGCGCAGGCGGGCACGGGGATCGTTGATCGGTTCCAGTTCGCCGAACAGCAGCTCCTGCTCCATCTTCTCCCAGCGCTCCAGCGCGGCCACCAGCAAGGCTTCGCGCGAAGGGAAGTGCCAGTAGAAGCTGCCCTTGGTGACACCCAGGCGACGGGCGAGCGGTTCGACCGCGACCGCGGACACGCCCTGTTCGGCGATCAGGTCCAGGGCGGCAGCCGCCCAGTCGTCGGCGCTGAGGCGGCCGGTGCGCTCCTTGGCGGAGTTGGCGGCGTCGGGCTTGGTCGCGGTGTTCGTCATGGTGACAAGTTTAACCATACGGTGGCGACTGTGACAGTACGCACAAGCCGCTTGGACGGGGGTAAGGTGCGGTTGACAGCACTCGAGGGCAGAACCATACTCGGCCGTATGTTAAGCGTTTCATGCCGCTGTTTGAATCCGCGCCTTGCATCCGAGACCAGGGGCGGTGGAATGCGCAGGGAAACGCTCGACCCACCTGACCGCAAGACCGTCAACGCCGCGTCGCGCCGGAGCCATTCATGAGCATCGCCCTTCCCTTCCTCGCCCTGCTGGTCGTCGGCGCCGTCGCCGCCTACCACCGCCTGCGCCTCGTCGTCTGGGCGGCGGCCACGCTGACCGCGCTGATCGCCTGCCTGCTGGCCGGCGCGAACATCACCGCGACGATCATCGCCACCGTCCTGGCAGCGCTCGTCGCCGTGCCGCTGCTGGTGCCGCAGATCCGCCTGCCCTTCATCACCAAGCCGCTGCTGGGCTTCTACACCAAGATCCTGCCGCCGCTGTCGGAAACCGAGCGCGTCGCGCTGGAGGCCGGCACGGTCGGCTGGGAAGGCCAGCTGTTCTCCGGCAAGCCCGACTGGAACGTGCTGTTCGACCAACCCAAGCCGGAACTGCGCGCGGACGAACAGGCTTTCCTCGACGGCCCGGTCGAAGAGCTGTGCCGCATGACCAACGACTGGCAGATCACCCACGTCAACGCCGACCTGACGCCGGAACTGTGGGAGTACGTCAAGAAGAACAAGTTCTTCGGCATGATCGTGCCGAAGGAATACGGCGGCCTCGGCTTCACCGCGCTGGGCAACCACAAGGTGATCCAGAAGCTGGCGACGGTGTCGACCGTGCTCAGCTCGACCGTCGGCGTGCCCAACTCGCTCGGCCCGGCCGAGCTGCTGATGCACTACGGCACCAAGGAACAGAAGGACTACTACCTGCCGCGCCTGGCCGACGGCCGTGAAGTGCCCTGCTTCGGCCTGACCGGTCCGTGGGCCGGTTCGGACGCGACGTCCATTCCGGACTACGGCATCGTCACCATGGGCGACTGGAACGGCGCCCGCGTGGTCGGCGTGAAGCTGACCTTCGACAAGCGCTACATCACCCTCGCCCCGGTCGCGACGCTGATCGGCCTGGCCTTCCGCATGTACGACCCGGACGGCCTGATCGGCGACCGCAAGGACATCGGCATCACCCTGGCCCTGGTCCCGCGCGACACCGACAGCATCGACATCGGCCGCCGCCACTTCCCGCTCAACTCGCCGTTCCAGAACGGCCCGATCCATGGCCGCGAGGTATTCATCCCGCTCAGCCAGCTGATCGGCGGCGAGGCCTACGCCGGCAAGGGCTGGCAGATGCTGGTCGAGTGCCTGTCGATCGGCCGCTCCATCACCCTGCCCTCCACCGCCAGCGGTGGCGCGAAGTTCGGCGCGGTCATCACCGGCGCGTATGCGCGCATCCGCAAGCAGTTCGGCCTGTCGGTCGGCCGCTTCGAAGGCGTCGAGGAAGCCCTCGCCCGCATCGGCGGCAAGGCTTATGCGATCAGCGCGCTGTCCGAAGCCGCCGCGGCCGCCGTGTCGCGCGGTGAACTGCCCGCGGTGCCCTCGACCATCGCCAAGTACCACTGCACCGAGATGGCGCGCGAAGTCGCCACCGACGTGATGGACATCCACGGCGGCAAGGGCATCATCCTCGGCCCGAAGAACTACGCCGGCCGCAACTGGCAGGCGCTGCCGATCATGATCACGGTGGAAGGCGCGAACATCATGACGCGCTCGCTGATGATCTTCGGCCAGGGCGCGATCCTGTGCCATCCGTGGGTGCTGAAGGAAATGAAGGCGGCCGGGCTGCCCGATCCGGACGAGCGTCTCACCGAGTTCGACCGCAACCTGTTCGGCCACATCGGCTTCGCCTTCTCCAACGCGGTACGCAGCTGGTGGTACGGCTTCACGAGCGCACGCATCGGCACCGCGCCGGGCGACGCGTACACGCGCCGCTATTACCGCAAGCTCAACCGCTATTCCGCGGCGCTGGCGGTGATGGCCGACACCTCGATGCTGCTGCTCGGCGGCAAGCTCAAGTTCAAGGAGTCGCTGTCGGGCCGCCTCGGCGACGTGCTGAGCCAGCTGTACATCGCCAGCGCGATGCTCAAGCGCTACGAGGACCAGGGCCGTCCGGCATCCGACCAGCCGCTGCTGGCCTGGGCCATCCACGACAGCGTCAACAAGATCGAAACCGCGTTCTCCGCGGCGCTGCGCAACTTCCCGGTGCGTCCGATCAGCTACCTGCTGTGGCTGCTGATCTTCCCGTGGGGCCGCCGCGCGCAGGCACCGAGCGATCGCCTCGGCCACAAGGTTGCGTCCCTGCTGATGTCGCCGAACGAAGCGCGCGACCGCCTCGCCGTCGGCACCTTCATCACCCCGTGCGCCAACAACCCGGCCGGCCGCATCAACAGCTACCTGCCCAAGGTGATCCTCGCCGAGCCGGTGGAACGCAAGTTCCTCAAGGCGCTGAAGAACAGCGACATCGAGGCACTGGATTTCGCCGCGCAACTCGACGAGGGCGTGCGCGAAGGCTGGATCACCGCGGACGAGCGCAAGCAACTGGAAGAACTGCGCGAGATGACGATCGACACCATCAGCGTCGACGACTTCGACACCGAGGAACTGCGCTCGGCGGGCTATCGCCGCGAGCAGTACGACAGCCGCGCCGCGGCCTGATCGCAACACGACACGACGACAGCGGGCTCGACCCGCCGTCTTCTTTTCCAGCTCCCGGCAGGATCCACCGCATGGCCGCTTCCGTGCTTTCCATGTATCGCCGCATGAGCCGCTGGCCGCTGGGCCGGTGGCTGTTCTCCCGCGCGGTCTGCTTCCGTGCGCCCTACTTCGCCACGATTGCGCCGCGCTTCGCCGCGCTGGAGCCCGGGCGCTGCGAAGTGGAAATCAAGGACCGCCGCCGCGTGCACAACCACATCGGCACCGTGCACGCGATCGCGCTGTGCAACCTGGCGGAGCTGGGCGCGGGCGTGATGACCGAGGCCTCGCTGCCGGCGTCGATGCGCTGGATCCCCAAGGGCATGACGGTCGAATACCTGAAGAAGGCACGCGGCACCATGCACGCCGTCGCCACCCCCGACATCGCCATCGTCGAATCGGCAACGGGTTACGACCTGCCCGTCACCGTGTCGGTGCGCGATGCGCAGGGCGAGGAAGTCTTCCGCGCGCGCATCGCGATGTGGCTGTCGCCGAAATCGCGTAGTTAGCGCCGCGCAGTTAGGGCCACGCGGCCAGCAGTGCGGCCATCGCCAGCAATGCAGGCAGCGCCTGCACGAAGAAGATCCGCCGGTTGACCGTCGCCGCGCCGTAGCTGCCGGCAACCACGACGCACCCCAGGAAGAACAGCTCGAACTCGCGCGACCCGGTGGCCACGCCGTACACCAGGCCCGCGGCGAGGAAGCCGTTGTACAGGCCCTGGTTGGCCGCCAGCACCTTCGACTGCTCGGCCTTCTCCGCTGACATCCGGAACGTCTTCAACCCGAGCGGCCGGGTCCACAGGAACATCTCCAGCGCCAGGAAATACAGGTGCAGCAGCGCGACCAGCAGGACCAGCGCGGTGGCAACGATCGACATTCCCTTCTCCCGTCAATGAAGGCGCCTTGGCCGGCACCGATGGATTCAGCTGCGCGCCGCCTCGCGGGCCGGGCGGTCGCCGAACATGCCCTGCCGCGACAGGCGAATGCCGATCGCCGCCGCGGTGAACGCCGCCAGCGCGCTCAAGGTGGCGAAGCCACCCACGGTCATCCCCAGCGTGCGCAGCCCGTTCATGCCGAATGCGATCGCCACGTCGCCGAACCGCCACACCGCGGTATCGACGGCATTCTGGCCCTTGTAGCGCTCGCTGCGCGGCACGCGGGTGAACAGGCTGTGCCGCGCGGGTTCGGCCATGCCATAGGCGAGCCCGCGGCTGATGATGAGCGCGAGCGCGACGGCAGGGAACATGCCCACCATCGGCGCGTGCGGATCCGGCGAAAAAATCACCATCGCCAGCGCCAGCACGCTGATGCCGGCCCACAGCGCGATCAGCACGCCAGGCCCCTTGCGCGGCAACAGCCAGCGCGTGACCAGCAGTTGCAGCAGGATCGTGAGCACGTTCGCGGCCAGGTCCACGTTCGCGGCGAAGCGCGTGCGCGCCACCGCATCGGTGAACGTGGCGCCGGAATAATCGGAGACCAGCGCGTAGTTCACCGTGCCGATGCCGTCCGCCAACAGCAGCAGCAGCGCCATGCTGCGCATGAACGGCGACGAGAAGATCTGCTTGAGGCCGTCGAGCATGCCGCCGCCGATGGCGACTTCGTGCGAGGCGTCATGGCGGCGCGCGCCATGCACCCGCGCCCAGCGTCCCAGCAGGATGGCGCAGGCCACCGCCACCGCCAGCAGCGTCGCCGACACCGCCAACAGCGGCGCCACGCCGATCACGTCGACCAACGTGCGCGTCAGCAGCGGCCCGGTGACCGCGCCGACGGTGCCGGCGACCGCGATGACCGGAAACAGCCGCCGCGACTGCTCCTCGCTCCAGATGTCAGCCATGAAGCTCCAGAACACCGACACCACGAACAGGTTGAACACGCTCACCCATACGAAGAACACCGTGCCCAGCACGCGCGGGCTCAACAGGCCCTGCTGGGTGAACAGCGGGATGAAGCCGATCAGGCAGGCGATGAAGAACAGGTACACCGCCGGCACCACAATCCGGCGCGGGTAGCGCGACACCAGCGCGCCGAAGACCGGCGCCAGTGCCAGCGTGGTGAAGAACGTCGCCGCGTAGAACCAGGGCAGCTGGGTCGAGCCCACCGCGGCGGACAGCTGCTCGCGCACCGGCCGCATCACGTAGTAGGCGGTGAGCACGCAGAAGAAATAGGCGAAGGACAGGATCACCGCCCGCCATTCGCCCGCATGGACACGGGATTGCGGTGCCGGGGCCGTGGCGGCAGAGGTCATCCGGCGGGGTTCCTGCGGTTGCGGGTTGCTGGGCGCACGGTAGCCGAAAGGCAGCCGCGGCTGCCACCACGACTGCCCGCGGGCGGGAGGGTCCGGGCCGTACGGTCGGACCGGCGGTATGAGGCATTTCGCCCGGCGAGCATTTGCTCTAGCCCCGGAGCATAGTTTCCAGCGCGTAATCAGCGGGGACGTCACGTTGTACGACTACATCATCATCGGCGCCGGCTCGGCCGGCTGTGTCCTCGCCAACCGGCTGACCGAAGACCCCGACTGCAAGGTCCTGCTGCTGGAAGCCGGCCCGCGCGACTGGCATCCCTTCATCCACATGCCGGCCGGCCTGGCGAAGCTCGGCGGCAACCTGACGATCAACTGGGACTACAGCACCGTCCCCGAGCCGCAACTCCATAACCGCGTCCTGTGGTGGCCGCGCGGCAAGGTGCTGGGCGGTTCCAGTTCGATCAACGCCATGTGCTACATCCGCGGCGTCGCCGGCGACTACGACGACTGGGCGGCGCAGGGCGCGAACGGTTGGAACTGGAAGAACGTGCTGCCCTACTTCCGCCGCAGCGAACGCAACGAACGCGGCGCCGACGCGCTGCACGGCGACCAGGGACCGCTGTACGTGTCCAACCTGCGCCACGTCAATCCGCTCACCCGGGTCTTCATCGAAGCCGGTCAGCAGGCGGGTTACGTGCGCAACGACGACTTCAACGGCACCAGCCAGATCGGTGTCGGCCAATACCAGGTGACGCAGAAGAACGGTGCGCGCTGCTCCAGCGCCGTTGCCTACCTCGACCCGGTGAAGTCGCGGCACAACCTCACGGTGATCACCGGCGCGAAGGCCAGCCGCATCACCTTCGACCAGGGCCGCGCCAGCGGCGTGACCTACAGCGTCGGCGGCAAGGCCTTCCACCAGTCGGCAGCGCGCGAAATCCTGCTGTCGGGCGGCGCGATCAATTCGCCGCAGCTGCTGATGCTGTCCGGCATCGGCCCCGCCGCGCAGCTGCGCCGCCACGGCATCGATGTCGTCGTCGATGCACCCCAGGTCGGCGAGAACCTGCAGGACCACCTCGACACCAGCGCGCTGGTGCACTGTTCGCAGCGCGTCAGCTACGACCGCGTGAGCGAGCTGAAGACCGCGTTCGACTTCTTCCTGCGCGGCCACGTCGGGGCGGGCACCAGCAACATCGCCGAAGGCGGCGCCTTCCTGCGCTCGCGCTTCGCCCCGGACGAGCGCGCCGACATCCAGCTGCACTTCATCCCGGCGATGATCGACAACCACGGCCGCAACCGCCTGCCGGGCGACGGCTACACCATGCACGCCTGCTTCCTGCGCCCGCACAGCCGCGGCCGCATCACCCTGGCGAGCGCCAGCGCGGGCGACAAGCCGCGCATCGAGGCCAACTACTTCAGCGACCCTGAAGGCTTCGACCTGAAGATGACCCTGGAATGCGCGCGGATCTCGCGCGACATCCTCGCGCAGAAGGCTTTCGATCCGTACCGCGGCGCGCCGATCCATCCCTCGCGCAACGACCTCAGCGATGCCGAACTGGTCGACTTCATCCGCTCCAAGGCCGAAACCGTGTACCACCCCGTCGGCACCTGCCGCATGGGCAGCGACGATGCGGCCGTCGTCGACCCGCAGCTGCGCGTGCGTGGCGTGGATGGGCTGCGCGTGATCGACGCTTCGGTGATGCCGACGCTGGTGAGCGGCAATACCAACGCACCGACGATCATGATCGCGGAGCGCGCGGCGGACCTGATCGCGGGCCGCGCTGGCTGAAAAACCCGCGGCGAAACTCGTCCTCGACCCGCACCGCCCCGACCGGTCGCTGCGTCGCGAAGCGGCGCACGCGTTCCGCGAAACCGGGCGTCCGGCGTTTTACCTACGCCGCCTTGCCCAGCAACGGCGGCAGCGGGCAATGCAGCGTGCTGCAGATCGTGCGCAGGAGTTCGGCCTCGGCGATGCTGACGCGACCGTCGTGGCCGATGGTCGCGGTGATCGCTTCAACCAGCACTTCCTTGGCCAACGGCTCCAGCGCGTCGAGCGGCATCCAGGCGTCGTCGAGCGCGAGCACGCCATTCGGGCGCGCCAGGTAGGGCATGGCCTGGTCGGGCATCACGCGCTGGATCCCGGCCAGGTAGGCCTTGCGCGCCGCGTCCGCATCCGCGTTGCCGGACTGGGCGACCACGGCCAGCAGGGTCGCGATCTCGCTGCGCACCTCGCTCAGCTTGCGCCGGCCGAAACGCGCATAGCGCGAGGGGTCCAGCGACTCGCGCACGTGCACGGTGAGCAGGCGCGCCAGGCAGTATTCGAACAGCGACACGATGCCGTCCGTGTACACCATGGCGTTGACCGTATCGAGGAACACGTCCAGCTCCGGTCGCGGCCGCAGCCGCAGCACCGGGAACGCGAGCGACGCCAGCGGCAGGCGCAATGCCGGATGCAGCGTAGCGAGGAACTGCTGGTGCAGGCGGCGCGCCTCCAGCGCCACGGTCTTGCCCATCCGCGCCGAGATTTCGTCGCCCTGCTTGTCGACGACCGCAGGCTGCGCATCGAACAACAGGCCCAGCAGCAACGGCACCACGCTTTCGCGCTGCGTCGCCAGCGCGCGCAGGTCCGCAGGAATGTGCGCGGCGATGGCGTCGGCCCGGCGATAGTCGTCCGCGCCGGGTTGCGCGACCTGCGCGGCCACCGCGGCCGGCGTGACCGCCTGCTCGGCCGTGGCTGCAGGCAGCGGTGGTGGCACGACAGCGCCGGTGAATCCCAGCTGCGCGTCCTCCTCCAGGCCACTGGGCGGGTTGGCGTGCCATTGCAGGCTCAGGCGCAGCAGTTGTTCGTCGCTGAAGCCCGGCTCCAGGGCCTGGATGCGCTCCACCAGCGGCGGATGCGTGGCGAACCAGCTCCGCAGCCCCACGCCGTCGCCGAACAGCATGTGGCTGATCTCCTCGGCATCGCCGCGATGGCTGAGCTTGCTGCCGGCGTCGACGCCGCCGATCTTCTTCAATGCACCGGCGAGCCCGCTGGTCTGGCGCGTGAACTGCACCGCGGAAGCGTCGGCCAGGCGCTCGCGCGAGCGGCTCACGCCGGCCTTGATCAGGCGCCCGAAGAACAGCCCGATGTAGCCCACGACCATCGCGATCAACGCCGCCACGAGGATGGCACCGGCGTTGCGATCGCGACCGCGGCCCAGTTCCAGCACTTTGCGGCCGATGATCGCCAGCATCAGGATCCCGAACAGCACGCCGATCAGGCGGATGTTCAGGCGCATGTCGCCATTGAGGATATGGCTGAATTCGTGGGCGATCACGCCCTGCAGCTCATCGCGGTTGAGGCGCTCCAGCGCGCCGCGGGTCACCGCGACCACGGCATCGGACGGTGAATAACCGGCGGCGAAGGCGTTGATCGCCGCTTCGTGTTCGAGCACGTACAGCCGCGGCATCGGCACGCCCGAGGCGATCGCGATTTCCTCCACCACGTTGCGCAGGCGGCGCAGGTGGAAGTCGTTGCCCTGCTCCGGCACGGCCACGCCGCCCATCTGCAGCGCGATCGATTCCCCGCCGCCGCGCAGCGTCGCGACCCGATACAGCGAGCCCAGGCCGATGATCCCCAGCGTCACCAACGTGGTGAAGACGAGCATCGTCGCGGTCTCGCCCGGCAGCGCGTCTGCGTTCGCGAACACGAGCCACGCCGCGGCATCGACCGCCAGCACGATCCCGGCCACCGCCACGGCGAACAGCAGCACGAGCCGGAACGAATGGCGGCGCGCGGTGGCCTGGTGTTCGAAGAAGTTCATCTCGGCGCCCGGATCGCTTCGATACGAATTAGGTCACGGCGAAGGCGACGACTCGCTCGTCGCCTTGCTCATGCCGTGTTGGGTGGAACCGCAGCCCCGATGACTGCGGTCAGAACTGGACCTTGGGCGCGGCGCGCACCTGCGCCTGCTGGTCGGCCGGGATTTCCAGCAGCGCGGCCGGGAGGAAATTGAAATTGCCGGCAATCAGGCTCGACGGGAACACTTCGCGCCGGTTGTTGTAGGCCATGACGCTGTCGTTGAAGGCCTGGCGGGCGAAGGCGACCTTGTTCTCGGTGGAGGTCAGCTCTTCGGTGAGCTGCATCATGTTCTGGTTGGCCTTGAGGTCCGGATAGGCCTCGGCCACGGCGAGCAGGCGGCCGAGCGCGCCGTTGAGCCGACCCTGCGTCGCGGCGAGCTGCGCCATCGCCGCCGGGTCGCCGGGGCTGGCCTTGGCAGCCGACAGACCGGAGATCGCCGCACCACGCGCGGCGATCACGGCCTCCAGGGTCTCGCGTTCGTGGCTGAGGTAGCCCTTGGCGGTTTCGACCAGGTTGGGGATGAGGTCGAAGCGTCGCTGCAGCTGTACGTCGATCTGGGCGAAGGCGTTCTTGAAGGCATTTCGCGCGGTGACGAGGCCGTTGTAGATACCGACGACCCAGAACGCCAACACGATCACCAAACCCAACAAAATCAGCAAGCTGAACATGCTTGTTCCCCCTTTCCTTTGAATTTTGGCGCTATGATCCGGCGCGTATCTAGAGCATACGCAGGCGTTGCGAGCGATGAAAGAACCATCCAGCCGCCGGTCCCGCAGGATGTGGCAAGCCGGATTGATCCTTTCGTGCCTGATGACGCAGGCCCTGGGGTCGTATGCGCAACCGCCGTTGCGCTGGGAACGCCCGGCCGCGGCGCCCGTTTCGCGCTCGGGTTTCGTCGACCGCGCCCCTGCCGCCAACACGCTTCCGCTGGGCTCGAACTTCGACGTCGTCCAGTTCGAAGCCATGGCGCAGCAACTGGTCGCAAACCGCCGCATCCCCGGCATGGCCATGGCCATCGTCCACAACGGACGCGTGCTCAGCGCGCGCGGCTACGGCATCACCGACACGCGTGCACCGCTGCCGGTGGACAACCACACCGTGTTCCGGCTGGCGTCGCTGTCCAAAGCCTTCGCCGGCACCGTGACCGGCCTGCTGGTCAACGACGGCACCCTGCGCTGGGACACCCGCCTGACCCAGTACGACCCCGACTTCCGCCTGGCCGATCCGACCGCCGCGTCGCGCATCACCGTCGCCGACCTGCTCAGCCACCGGGTCGGCCTGCGCCACAACGCATTCGACCGCGACCTGGAGGCCAACGTCGATTTCCCGACGCTGACCCGCAAGCTCGCCTACGCGCCGATGGAATGCACGCCGGGCACCTGCTACGGCTACCAGAACATCGCCTTCAGCCTGATCGGCGACGTCATCCAGGGCGCCTCCGGCCTGCCGTATGCCCAGGCCCTGCAGAGCAAGGTCCTGCGTCCGCTGGGCATGCAGGACGCCAGCGTCGGCCTGGACGGCATCCTCGCCAGCCAGAACTGGGCGCGGCCGCACGTGCGCACCCGCGGCGGTTGGCTGTCGCTGACACCCAAGGCTTCCTACTACCGCGTGCTGCCCGCCGCGGGCGTGAATGCCAGCGCCAACGACATGGCGCAGTGGCTGCTCGCCCAGACCGGGCATCGCCCGGACGTGCTGTCCGCGCCGCTGCTGGCCACGCTGCATCAGCCGCTGGTGGCGACGCCCACCGAACTGCGTGGTTCGTCCTGGCGCCGCGAACGCCTGAACACCGCGAGCTACGCCCTGGGCTGGCGCGTGTACGACTACGCCGGCAACAACCTGGTCTTCCACGGCGGCGCCGTGCAGGGCTATCGCGGCGTCGTTGCACTGCTGCCGGACCGCGACCTCGGCATCGCCATCCTGTGGAACAGCGAAAGCTCGCTGCCCACCGGCCTGCTGCCGACCATGCTCGATCGCGCCATCGGTCTGAGCGATCGCGCATGGCTGGACATCGAATTCGACGAGCCCTCGCTGTTCGCGGGCGAAGGCGAGAAGCCGTTACTGCCGGCGGCTGGCCACAACGATGCCGGCACCGCTAACACCAAGGCGACCGCGGCGCCGAACTAGGCCGGCTGCGCGCTCGAGCGAAACGACCACGCGGCGGATTCCTTTCAGGGTCCGCCGCGTTGCTTTTTGGCGTCATCGATTCCGGTGCGAAGGCGACGCGGCGATCCGAAACCGGCCTGGCCATCCCGGTATCCGCATATGCATGCAGGTTACGCGGTGGTGACGACACGCCGTTTTCCCGTTGTTCGGAAGATGAATGCCGATCGCCGCCGGATACCGTCTGCATTGCCCGTATGCATGGGATGCGGCAAGCTACCTGCCGTTTGTTCAGGACCCGGATGCCCGCGTGCGCCAAAGCCTTCGCCTGCTCCCGTTGTCGCTCTGCATCGCGCTCGCCTTGCCTGCGCATGCCAAGGACGACGACGACGTGAACTGGGGATTGTGCCCGGTCGTCGACGCCCTGCCCGGTTTCGACCAGCCCGCGCCGCCGGAAGGCGGTTCGCCCGAAACCCGCACGCAGCAACCCACCGACATCGAGGGCGACGAACTCCAGGACCTGGAGAATTCGAACACCCTGATCCAAGGCAACGTCTCGCTGAGCCGCGGCGACCAGGCCCTGCATACCGACAAGCTCACCTTCAACCGCGACACCGGCGACTATGTCGCCGAGGGCAGCGTGCGCTACCAGGATGCGGGCATGCGCGTGCTCGCCGAGCGGGCGACCGGCAACCAGGACAAGGACCGGCACCGGATCGAGGACCTGCAGTACCAGCTGACCAGTCGCCGCGGCAATGGCGGCGCCGAAGCCATCGAGATGCATGGCGCGGAAGGTTCGCTGATCGGTTCGACCTATTCGACCTGCGATCCCGCGCAACGGGTGTGGGAACTGCGCGCCCGCCGCATCGACATCAACACCGAAGAAGGCATGGGCGTCGCCCGCAACGCGACCCTGCGCATCGGCAAGGTGCCGGTGCTGCACGTGCCCTGGCTGATGTTCCCGATCGACGAGCGCCGCCGCACCGGCCTGTTGTATCCGTCGATTTCCATGTCGGGGCGCAACGGCTTCGACTGGCGCCAGCCGATTTACCTGAACCTCGCGCCGAACTACGACGCCACGCTCAACCCGCGCTACATGAGCAAGCGCGGCTTCGCGCTGGGTGGCGAGTTCCGCTGGCTGTATCCGGAAGGCAGCGGCATCGTGTCGGGCAACTACATGCCGCACGACAACCTGCCGGGCGACGAGCCGACGCGTTACGGCGCGAATCCACCGGAAGACAACCGCGGCATCTTCCAGCTCAATGCCATCCACCGCCTGGGCGGCAGCTGGTTCGCACGCGCCAACCTCGGCTGGGTCAGCGACACCCATTATTTCGAGGACTTCAGCAACAGCCTGTACGGCCTGTCTGCCTCGCGCATCACCAGCAGTGCCGGGGTATACGGTCGTGGCCGTCACTGGGAAGCGGGGCTGATGGCCGATCACCACCAGCTCGCGGACTACACCCTGAACGAGCGCAGCCTGCCGTTCGACCGCTTGCCGCGTGCATACCTCAGCTGGGAGCAACCGCTTGGCTGGCTCGAAGCCGGCCTGGATACGGAGCTGGTCCGCTTCGAGCACGCCGATATCGAACAGACCGGACCCGACCTGGACGTGCCGGGTGGCAGCCGCTTCGATTTCAAGCCCTATATCAGCCTGCCACTTGAGGGAAGCAGCTGGTTCCTGCGCCCGAAGCTGGCGTGGCGCTATACCGGCTACCAGCTCGATGGCTCGCCGGAAGACCGCGCAGGCGAGTTCGCCTCCCGCTACGGCGTCGCCTTGACGCCGGACCTGATCGAACAGTTCCGCGACGACCGCCCGACCCGCAGCGTCCCGATCAGCAGCCTCGATGCCGGCCTGTTCTTCGACCGCGAGGCCACCATCCGCGGCGACCGTTACCTGCACACGCTGGAACCGCGCATCTACTACCTGCACGTCCCGTATGAGGACCAGAGCGGGCTGCCGATCTTCGACACCTCGCCGCTGACCTTCAGCTGGGGCCAGTTGTTCCGCGACAACCGTTACGGCGGCGCGGATCGCCAGTCCGATGCGAACCAGCTCACCACCGCCATCACCACGCGCCTGATCGGCGAGGACGATGGTCGCGAGCGCCTGTCGGTGAGCCTGGGTCAGATCAAGTACTACGACACCTCGCGCGTGGTCATGCCGGGCGAGCCACCGGTGCAGCAGGGCAAGTCGGCCTGGGTCGCAGAGGCCACGATCGCGCCCAGCGACCGCTGGAGCATCTCCACGGCCTACCAGTGGGACCCGAAGTTCCACGGCACCAACCTGGCCAGCCTGCGCGCGCGCTACCTGATCGGCGACGAGGGCATCGTCAACATCGGCTACCGCTACCGCCGCAACCCGATCACCCGCGACGACCTGTTCAAGCAGGCGGACTTCTCGTTCCTGTATCCGGTCAATCCGAACTGGAGCGTGGTCGGCCGCTACTACTACTCACTGCAGGACCACAAGCCGCTGGAGCAACTGGCCGGCGTGCAATGGGAAAGCTGCTGCCTCGCGGTGCGCGTGATGGGCCGGCGCTACCTGCGCAACCGCACCGGCGAGCTGAACAACAGCCTGCAGGTGGAGTTCGAGCTGAAGGGCCTGGGCTCCGCCGGACAGGACACGAGGCGTATCCTGCGCCGTGCTATTCTCGGTTACGACCGCGACGACCTCTATCTCGTGCCGCCCTCGTCGGTGAATCGCACCGACCGCGACCTGGTTCCAGACCCCACTCCATGAAGAAATTCCTTGCGTGCCTCCTCGCGGCCGCCGCGCTTTCCGGCGCCACCGCCTTCGCCCAGCAGCAGGCCGCCGGTCTGCAGCCGATCGACCGGATCGCCGCCGTAGTCGATGAAGACGTGGTGCTGCGCAGCGAGCTCGACCGGGCCGTCGCCAACATCACCCGCCAGTACGCCGGACGCGAGAGCCAGTTGCCGCCGCGCGACGTGCTGGAACGCCAGGTGCTCGAACGCCTCGTGCTGATGAAGCTGCAGCTGGCCCGCGCCGAACAGACCGGCGTGCGCGTCACCGACCAGGAAGTCGATGCCTCGATCGCGGGGCTCGCCCAGCAGAACAAGCTGAGCATGGAGCAGCTGCGCCAGCAGGCGGTCGCCGATGGCGGCACCTTCGCCGACTTCCGCAATTCGATCCGCGACGAACTGGTCGTGCAGCGCCTGCGCCAGCGCTTCGCGCAGAGCCGCATTGCCGTGAGCGACGCCGAGATCGAATCGGCGCTCGCCGCGCAGAAGAATGCCGGCGCGCAGTACCACCTCGCCCACATCATGGTCGCGCTGCCGGAAGGCGCCACGGCCGAACAGATCAAGACCGCGCGCAGCAAGATCGAAGGCGTGCAGGGCCTGATCGATCGCCGCGAAGTCGATTTCGCGGCCGCGGCCGTGCGTTATTCCGATAGCCCCAACGCGCTGGAAGGCGGCGACCTGGGCTGGCGTTCGCTCGACGAGATTCCCGCCGCGTTCGCGACGCTGGTGAAGGGCATGAAGGCCGGCGACGTCAGCGCCCCGCTGCGCGGCGCCAGCGGCTTCCAGTTGCTCAAGCTGGTGGAAGTGCGCGACGAATCCCAGGCAGCCAGCGCCAACACGATCACCCAGGTGCACGCCCGCCACATTCTGGTGCGCATGAGCGACACGACCACCGAAGCCGCGGCGAAGGCCAAAATCGACACCATCGCCGCCCGTATCAAGGGCGGCGCCGATTTCGCCGAAGTCGCACGCCAGGAATCGCAGGACCTCAATTCCCAGGCCAAGGGCGGCGACCTCGGCTGGTTCGTGCCCGAGCAGTACGGCAGCGATTTCGGCATCCAGGTCGCCTCCTTGAGCGACGGCCAGGTGTCCGCGCCGTTCCGCACGGACGCTGGCTGGCACGTCGTGCAGCGCCTGGCCACGCGCCAGACCAACACGGACGAAGAGAACCGCCGCGCCCGCATCAGCGACACGATCGGCCGCCGCAAGCTCGAAGACGAGTGGAACCGCTTCCTGCAGGAAATGCGTGGCGAAGCCTACTTCGTCGACATGCGCAACGGCCTGCCGGTCGAAGCGCCGGCCGCCGAGGCCAAGCCGAAGGGCTGATCGATGGACCCTGTCCGGCTCGCGCTGGTCCCGGGCGAACCGGCCGGCGTCGGGCCGGAGCTGTGCGTGCGCCTGGCACAGGCGCCGCGCGATTACCGGCTGACCGCTTTTGCCGACCCACGCAGCCTGCTGGCCGCGGCACGGGCCCTGGCGCTGCCGCTCACCCTGGTTGATCCCGACCGCGCGACGGGCCGCGCCGGCGAGCTCGCCGTGCAGGAAGTGGCCAACGTCGCAACCCCCGCCTTCGGCACTCCCGACCCGCACAATGCCGGCGCCGTCATCGACGCACTGCGCCTCGCGGCGGAGGGCTGCCTGCGCGGCGATTTCGCCGGGCTGGTCACCGGACCGGTGCACAAGGCGGCGATCAACGACGGCGGCATCGCGTACACCGGAACCACGGAGCTGCTGGCCGCGCACGCCGGCCGCGATGTCGTGATGATGCTCGCCAACGACATCGTCCGCGTGGCGCTGGTCACCACCCATCTGCCGCTGCGCGCGGTCGCGGATGCGATCACGCCGGTCGCGGTCGAACGCACGCTGCGCATCACCCACGCGGCGCTGCACCGCGACTTCGGCATCGTCGATCCGGTCATCGCGGTGCTCGGCCTCAACCCGCATGCCGGCGAAGCGGGCCACCTCGGGCACGAGGAGATCCAGGTGATCGAACCGGTGCTCGCCGCCCTGCGCGAGGAAGGCATGCAGCTGGTAGGCCCACTGCCCGCGGACACCGCCTTCCTGCCGGGCAAGCTGCGCGGCTTCGACGCGGTGGTGGCGATGTATCACGACCAGGGCCTGCCGGTGCTCAAGTACAGCGGCTTCGAGCGCGCGGTGAACCTGACCCTCGGCCTGCCCTACCCGCGGGTCGCGGTCGACCACGGCACGGCGCTGGACCTGGCCGGCAAGGGCCTCGCGGATCCGTCCAGCCTGATCGCGGCCGCCGAAACCTGCGCGCGCATCGCCACCGCCCGCCGGCGCGGCGCGTAGCGCGCGCATTAAGCGGCGATAATCCGCGCATGACCCGATCCACCGCCTTCACCGAACCGGCCAAGAAACACCTCGGCCAGCACTTCCTGCACGAGCGCGGGATCATCAGCAAGATCGTGCAGGCGGTGGATCCGCAGCCCGGCGACCGGCTGGTCGAGATCGGCCCGGGCCAGGGCGCCATCACCTTCCCGCTGCTGGACCGGCACCGCGAACTCACCGTCATCGAGTTCGACCGCGACCTGATCTTCCCGCTCACCGAAGCCGCGCGCGCACACGGCACGCTCGAGGTGATCCACCGCGACGTGCTGACGGTCGACTTCACCGCGCTGGCGCACAACGGCGGCGACAACGCGCGGCTGCGCCTGGTCGGCAACCTGCCCTACAACCTGTCCTCGCCGATCCTGTTCCATGCGCTGGAACACGCGGCGGCCATCCGCGACATGCATTTCATGCTGCAGAAGGAAGTCGTCGACCGCATGGCGGCGGCGCCGGGCAGCAAGGTCTACGGGCGGCTCAGCGTGATGCTGCAGGCCTACTGCCAGGTGACGCCGTTGTTCACGGTGCCGCCGGGCGCGTTCCGCCCGCCGCCGAAGGTGGACTCGGCGGTGGTGCGCATGGTGCCGCGCGATCCGGCGACCGTGGACGTGCGCGACCACGCGAAGTTCGAAGCTGTGGTGCGCGATGCATTCGGGCAGCGCCGCAAGACCCTGCGCAATGCGCTGTCGCAGCAATGCGATGCGGCGGCGATCGAGGCCGCGGGGTTGCGCCCGGATGCGCGTGCGGAGCAGGTCGAGGTTGCGGGGTTCGTGCGCTTGGCGAATTCGTTGCTGGGCTGAGGCCCCGTACCGCGAACGCCCACGTCGTTGCGTTCGCCGGCCGCGGGCGCCGCATCACCATCGCAATGATGTGGCGTGACGTTGGCCGCAAGCCCGCCGCGCACTACACTGCGGGCATGGAACGCATTTACTCCATCGACATCGATGTCGCCACCCGCTATCTCGACGACCAGTCCGAGCCCGAGCAGGATCGCTACGTCTTCGCCTACACCATCCGCATCCGCAACAGCGGCCAGGTGCCTGCGCGCCTGCTGGCGCGCCACTGGGTCATCACCGACGCCAACGGCAAGACCGAGGAAGTCGCGGGCGACGGCGTCGTCGGCGAACAACCCTATCTGCGTCCCGGCGAGAACTTCGAATACACCTCGGGCGCGGTGCTGGAAACCGACCTGGGCACGATGCACGGCGACTACCAGATGCTGGCCGACGACGGCACCCGCTTCGCGGCGCCGATCCCGGCCTTCACCCTGACCATCCCGCGGACGCTGCACTGACATGGCCGTCTGGGCGATCGGCGACCTGCAGGGCTGCTACGACGCGACACAACGGTTGCTGGAACGGCTCGCCTTCGATCCGGCGCGCGACACGCTGTGGTTCTGCGGCGACCTGGTCAATCGTGGCGGCCAGTCGGTGGAAACGCTGCGCCTGGTGCATTCGCTGCGCGAGCGCAGCGTCGTGGTGCTGGGCAACCACGACCTGTCGCTGCTCGCCATCAGCGAACGGCGCGAGGAGGAGCAGCGCAAGGTCAACCCGGACCTGCAGGGCGTGCTGTTCGCGCACGATCGCGACCAACTGATCGGCTGGCTGCGCACGCAGAAGCTGGTGCACGCGGACCGCACGCTGGGATGGATGATGGTGCACGCCGGCCTGTCGCCGAAGTGGACCACCAGCATGGCCGAGCGCCACGCGCGCGAAGTCGAGGAACGCCTGCACGGCGACCAGCCCGGCCGCCTGCTGAAGAACATGTACGGCGACAAGCCGGCGTGGCACCCGAAGCTCACCGGCGTCGATCGCCATCGCGCGATCATCAACGTATTCACCCGCCTGCGTTACTGCACGCCGCGCGGCCGCATCGGCTTCGAGGACAAGGGCGCGCCGGGCACGCAGCAACCGGGCTTCTACCCCTGGTACGAAGTGCCCGGACGCGTCGAGCGCGACCTCAAGATCGTCTGCGGCCACTGGTCGACGCTGGGCCTGTTCATCGGCCACGGCGTGCACGCGATCGACACCGGCGCGGTATGGGGCGGCAAGCTCACCGCATTGCAGCTGGACACGGACGAGCTGCGCGTCGTCCAGGTGCCCGGCCGCGACGTACCGGCGAACCCGCCCCGGCCGCGACCGCCGTATCACCGCCCGCGTGAGAACCGGCCTGCGGGCGCGCGCGGCGGCGACTGAGCACACAGAAAAGGATCGGAAACGCGAACTTCCGCATCCTGCGCCTCGACGCCGTTCAAGGAACGTCTCGGGCTATTCGACCCGGGCGTAATCGACGAACGCGAAATCGAACGCGTGGCGCGCATCGGCTGCATGCGCTTCGCTCGCCGTGACCTGCCACTGCGCCGGATCGAACGGCGGAAAGAACGCATCGGCGTCCTCCACCACGGTATCGACGTGGGTGAGATGCATCCGCGAGGCCAAAGGCAGGCACAGGGCGTAGATTTCGCCGCCGCCGATCACGCACACCTCGGTGGCGCCGGCGTCGCCCGCCACACGCATGGCTTCATCGAGCGACGCGACCGCGCGCATGCCTTCGAACGGCACCTGCCCCGAGCGCGTCAGCACCAGGTTCAACCGTCCCGGCAACGCGCGCCCGAGCGACTCCGCCGTCTTGCGCCCCATCAGCACCGGCTTGCCCAGCGTCAGTGCCTTGAAGCGCTTGAGGTCGTCCGGCAGGTGCCAAGGCAGCGCATTGCCGCGTCCGATGGCGCGCTGGCGATCGAGCGCGGCGAGCAGGTGCAGTGCGACCGTCATTGCGTCTGGCCCTTCGTCACGGAGGCCCTGATCAGACCGCGACCGGGGCCTTGATCGCGGGCGCCGGCTCGTAGCCCTCGATCGCGATGTCGTCGTAGCTGAAACCGAAGATGTCGCGGACGGATTCGTTGAGCTTCAGGCGCGGCAACGGGCGCGGCTCGCGCGACAACTGTTCGCGCGCCTGCTCGTAGTGGTTCGAATACAGGTGCGCATCGCCCAGCGTGTGCACGAAATCGCCCACGCCCAGCCCGCACACCTGCGCGACCATGTGGGTGAGCAGCGCGTAGCTGGCGATGTTGAACGGCACGCCGAGGAAGATGTCGCCGCTGCGCTGGTAGAGCTGGCAGCTGAGCTTCCCGTCGGCGACGTAGAACTGGAACATCGTGTGGCACGGCATCAGCGCCATCTTCGGCAGGTCCGCCACGTTCCACGCGGACACGATCAGGCGGCGCGAATCCGGATTGCGCTTGATCTCCTCGACCACCCAGCGGATCTGGTCGATCTCGCCGCCGTCGGCGGCGGCCCAGCGGCGCCACTGCTTGCCGTAGACCGGGCCGAGCTCGCCGTTGGCGTCGGCCCACTCGTCCCAGATCGAGACCTTGTTGTCCTTCAGGTAGGCGATGTTGGTTTCGCCCTGCAGGAACCACAGCAGCTCGTGCACGATCGAGCGCAGGTGCAGCTTCTTGGTGGTGACCAGCGGAAAGCCCTGGGCGAGGTCGAAGCGCATCTGCCAGCCGAACACGCTGCGCGTGCCGGTCCCGGTGCGGTCGGCCTTCTCGCTGCCGTGCTCGAGGACGTGACGGAGAAGATCCAGGTACTGCTTCATTCGATACGTCTCCTGCTACGAGAGCGCCGGCTGCAGGGTGGGCGAGCGCCGCGACAGCCACAGCCAGAACAGGCCCAGCGCGATCAGCGGCAGGCTCAGTACCTGCCCCATCGTCAGCCAGCCGAACGCGAGATAGCCCTGCTCGCCGATCTGCGCATCGGGCACGCGCACGAATTCGACGAGGAAACGGAAGATGCCGTACAGCAGCGCGAACAACCCCGACACCGCGTAACGCGGCCGCGGCTTGCGCGAGTACCACCACAGCGCGACGAACATGACCAGGCCTTCCAGGCCCGCCTGGTACAGCTGCGACGGGTGCCGCGCGAACTGGTCGAGCGCACCGGTGGCGAACTGCGCCTGGATCTGCGACAGCGGCAGGTGCTGCAGCGCCGGATCGCTCGGGAACACCACGCCCCAGTCGCCGCCCGTGGGTTTGCCCCACAGCTCGCCGTTGATGTAGTTGCCGAGGCGGCCGAAGCCGAGGCCCGGCGGCACCAGCGGCGCGACGAAATCGACCGTGTCGAACAGGTGCAGCCGGTGCCGGCGCGACCACCACCAGGCGGCGAAGACGACGCCGAGCAGGCCACCGTGGAAGCTCATGCCGCCCTGCCAGATCTTGAACACCTGCAGCGGTTGCGCGAGGTAGGTGGGCAGGTCGTAGAACAGGATGTAGCCCAGGCGCCCGCCCAGCACGACACCGAGTGCGCAGTAGAAGACGAGGTCGCCGTAGGCCTGCTCGTTGACGCCCGGCAGCCGCCCGGCGCGCACGCGTCGCTGGCCCAGCCACCAGGCCGTCGCGAACGCGAGCAGGTACATGATTCCGTACCAGTGGATCTGCGGATGCACGCTGCCCAGGACGGGAAGGTTCCAGGTGCCGAGGTCGAGGGCGATGGGGTCGATCTGGTGCAGGACGGTCATGCCGGGGAAAGGCTCCGCGCGGGAATATGGCTATTGTGCCCTCCGTGGGGCACGGCGGGACATGGGCCAACCTTCCTGACGTCATCCCGAGCGCAGCAAGGGATCTGCTCTTGCGGCGCGCACCGGGAACAACAGGTCCCTCGCTGCGCTCGGGATGACAGCCCCCTACAGCAGGTGCGGTTCGTCCGGCAGCTCGTTCTCGTCGACGTAACCGGCTTCGCGAGGGAAGTGCGCCTCGATCAGCGCCGACAGCGCTTCCACGCCGCGCAACACCGCGGCCTCCGGTTCGCCGGCCTTCAGCCGCTCCTCGATCAACAGGCAGGCGCCGCGCCACTGTTCGGGCGTGACCAGACCGTTGAAGCCGCGATCGGCCACGACTTCGATGCGGTGGTCCGCCAGCAGCAGGTACAGCAGGACGCCGTTGTTGGCCTGGGTGTCCCAGACGCGCAACTGGGCGAAGACTTCCTGCGCACGATCGCGCGCCTGCATGCCGGCCAGCACCGCGCGCGGGTGCAGCGCGCTCTCGACGGCGAAGCGGAGCTCGCCGGTGTGTCGCGCTTCGCTGGCGGCGATCGCCCTGGCGATGCGTTGCAGCGCATCAGCGGCGAACAACCGGCGCGAAGGCATGGCGAAGAGGTGCCTGAGCAGTCGCATCACCAGCTGCCTCCTGCGCCGCCACCACCCGTCATGCCGCCACCACCGGACCAGCCGCCCCCACCGCCACCGAAGCCACCGCCTCCGCCGCCGAAGCCGCCACCGCCCCAACCGCCACCACCACCGCCGAATCCGCCCCAGCCGCCGTGACCGGCATGGCGGCCGCTCGGCATGCTGGCGAGCCCCACGAGAAAGCCGATCACGCCACCCAGCCCGCCCACGAGCGCGAGCGACGAAATCAACCAGGCCACGCCGCCGGCCGCCGCGCCACCGAGGATGCCGCGCAGGAAGGACGGCACGGGATTGAGGAAGGCGCGTGCCACCTGCGCGACGATGAAGGCCGCGAACAGGGCGAACAGGAAATCGCTGCCGCGCCCCTCGCGACGTGGGCGTTCCTGCGCCAGCGGCGCGGGCAGTTGTTCGCCGTCGATCAGCTTCACCAGCTGCCCGGTCGCATCGATCACGCCACCGTTGAAATCGCCCGCGCGGAACCTGGGCAGCAGGTATTCCTGCACGACGCGATACGCGGTCGCGTCGGGAATGGCGCCCTCGAGTCCGTAACCGGTCGCGATCCAGGCGCGGCGATCGGTCTTGGCGACCACGAGCAGCACACCGTCGCTGGTGCCTTCGCGCCCCAACTTGTACGTGCCGAAGGCGCGCACCGCGTACTGCGCGATGTCTTCGGGTTCGGTGCTGGGAACGATCAGCACCTGCAGCTGGCTGCCCTTGCGTTGCTGCAGGGCAAGGGCCTGCGCCTCAAGCTGCTGCTTCGTCGCCGCATCCAGCGTCATCGTCGTGTCGATGACCGGTCCGGTGAGCGGCGGGATGGCCGCAAGCTGCTGCGCCTGCGCGACGGCGCAGGCGAGCAGCAGGCAAGCCAGTGCGACCAGGCGTCGCAGCATCACGGGATGCGGCTGGCGATCAGCCGCCCGACGGTGCGGGCGGCGGCGTCGGCGCGGCCGGCGGCTGCGGGGCCGGCGGCGGCTGGCCGAAATCGACCTTCGGCGCTTCCTGGATCTGCTGTTCGTTCTCGACCGTGAAGTTCGGCTTGGTCTTGTAGCCGAACATCATCGCGGTGAGGTTCTGCGGGAACGAACGGATGAAGGTGTTGTAGTCCTGCACCGAGGCGATGTAGCGCTGGCGCTCGACCGCGATGCGGTTCTCGGTACCTTCCAGCTGCGCCTGCAACTGCAGGAAGTTCTGGTCGGCCTTCAGCTGCGGGTAATTCTCGCTGACCACCAGCAGGCGGCCGATCGCGCTCTGCAGTTCGCCCTGCGCCTGCTGGAACTGCTGCAGCGAGGCCGGATCGTCGGCGTTGACGTTGATGCTGCCCACCTTCGAGCGCGCTTCGGTCACCTGCGTGAGCACCTGCTGCTCGTGGGTGGCGTAGCCGCGCACGGTGGCAACCAGGTTCGGCACCAGGTCGGCGCGGCGCTTGTAGACGTTGAGGACCTGCGACCAGGCGGCCTTCACCGCCTCGTCCTTCTGCTGGATGGAGTTGTAGCCGCAGCCGCCGAGCATGGCGGTGAGCGAGACCAGGACCAGCATCATGAGGAGCTTGCGCATGGGAGTCCCCTAGGCGGTGTGGGTGGGCGGTTCGGGCGAGCGTTTAGTCAGGACGGTACGTCGTCGCGCATTGCAGCATCGGCCGGAATTAAGCCGGCGTGATGACGATTTGCCCTCCCCCTTCGCATGGCAAAAGGGGAGGAAAGCACTCAGTCGGCTTCCACCCGCCGCATCGCGGTGCGCTTGGCCCACAGGTTCAGGCATTCCACCAGCGCAGAGAAGCCCATCGCGCCGTAGATGTAGCCCTTCGGGATCTCCAGCCCGAAACCGTCGGCAATCAGGTACACGCCCACCAGCACGATGAAGGCGAGCGCCAGCATCTTGATGGTCGGGTTGCGCTCGATGAAATGCCCCAGCGGCGTCGCAGCCAGCAGCATCACGCCCACGGCGAGCAGGATCGCGGCGACCATCACCGGCGTCTGGTTGGCCATGCCGACCGCGGCGATGACCGAGTCGAGCGAGAACACGATGTCGATGACGGCGATCTGCGCGATCACGCCCATGAAGGACACGGCCGGCTTGGTGTGGACGTCCTCGGATTCGCCTTCACCGGCAATCAGATCCTTGATTTCGGCGGTGCCCTTCACCAGCAGGAATACGCCGCCCAGGATCAGCACCAGGTCGCGCACGGAAATGCCCATGCCGAACACCGAGAACAGGTCCTGGGTCAGGCCGGCGAGCCAGGCCAGCGTCAGCAGCAGCGCCACGCGCGTGATGCAGGCGACCGCGATGCCGAACTTGCGCGCCTTCTCGCGCTGGACCAGCGGCAGCTTGCTGACCGCGATCGAGATGAACACCAGGTTGTCGATGCCGAGCACGATCTCGATCGCGCTCAGGGTGATCAGGGTGATCCAGGTTTGCGGATCGGTCAGCAGTTCAATCACTTGCAGTTTCTCGGTAGGGCGGGCCCAGGCCCGCCGTCAGGCTTCAATCGGAAATTCGAGAACAGGAATGGCGGGCCAGGGCCGCCTACAGCACGCGCGGCAGCAGGATCGCGCCCCACACCAGCAGCACGTTCATCATCACCACGAACACCGCCGCCGAGCCCATGTCCTTGGCACGTCCGGCCAGTTCATGGTGCTCGGGGCCGTAGCGTTCGATCACCGCTTCGATCGCGGAGTTCAGCAGTTCGACGCTCAGCACCAGCAGCATCGAACCGATCAGCAGGACGCGCTCCACCGGCGTCTGTCCCAGCCACCAGCCGAGCGGCGCCAGCACGACGAACAGGTAGACCTCGAGCCGGAACGAGGACTCGTGGGTCCACGCGGCGTGCAGGCCCTGCATGGACCACTTCGCGGCTTTGAGGATGCGCGACGGATGGCGCGGAAGATGACCGGTGGCGTCAGCCATGGCGGCGCTCCGGGGACGTGGCGGTCGGTTGGACGGGCATGGGGCTTGGCGGTCTGGACGGCCGCGAACGGGGCCGGGCGATGCGGCCGGGAGGCCGCAATCAACCCGGGATTCTGCCACAAGCCCCCTGCCCCCGCCCCTGCCGGGCCCGCGCCTGCACGCGGCAAGAACGATCATTGCCGCCTAACGGCCACGGGCGCAGCCTGCGCCTTCTTCCCCCAAGGAGCAGCGCGATGTCCGTCAATCCGATTCCCGAGGGCTACCGTTCGGTCAACGCCTACCTGATCGTCGACGACGCCGCCAAGGCGATCGATTTCTACGAGCGCGCCTTCGGCGCCGAAGAGCTGTACCGCCTGCCGATGGGCGACAAGATCGGCCACGCCGAAATCCGCATCGGCGACACCCAACTGATGCTGTCCGACGAATGGCCCGACATGCAGGCGCTCGGCCCGAACAAGCGCGGCGGCGCCACCGCCAGCTTCGTCATCTACGGCCCCGACGCCGACGCGGCCTGGGACCGCGCGATCAAGGCGGGCGCGAAAGCGGACCGCCCGGTGAAGGAAGAATTCTGGGGCGACCGCATGGGCACGGTGATCGACCCGTTCGGCCACAAGTGGTCGCTGGGCACGCACGTGCGCGACGTGGGGCCGGAAGAGATGAAGAAGGCGATGCAGGAATGGTCGAAGCAGCAGACCGCGAATGCTTGAGCTATCCCCCTCTCCCCGCTTGCGGGGAGAGGGGGCCCGAAGGGCGGGTGAGGGGAGCGAGCGCAGCGAGCTGCTTTTGCCGTTGCTGTCGCCTATTGAAAAGATCAAGAGCAACTCGCTGCGCTCGCTGCCCCTCATCTGCCCTCCGGGCATCTTCTCCCCGCATGCGGGGAGGAGAAGAGCGCGCATCGATTCAACGTTCGTCGCGGAAGATCGCCGTGCCGCGCGAACCGTCCGGCTTGATCCACGCGCGGTACATGCCGCTGGTGTTGAACGGCAGCGCGATGTTGCCGTCGCGATCCAATGCGATGGCGCCGCCGTCGCCGCCGCTGGCCGGGACGACCTTGTTGATCACCTCGTCGGCCGCCACGGCAAGCGCATCGCCGCGATAGGCCACTCGCGCGCAGATGTCGTGCGCGACCGCGTTGCGGATGAAGAACTCGCCCCAGCCGGTGCCCGACACGCCGCAGCGGTCGTCGGCCCAGGTGCCCGCACCGATGATCGGCGAATCGCCGACGCGGCCCCAGCGCTTGTTGGTCATGCCGCCGGTGCTGGTCGCCGCGGCGATGTGTCCCTGCGCGTCGAGCGCGACCGCACCGACCGTGCCGAAATACTTGCCCTTCTCCACGATCGCCGCGCCGGCCTTTTCCTTCGCCTGCGCCTCTTCCAGCTGGCGACGGCGGCGCTCGGTATCGAACCAGTGGTTGGGCACGCGTTCAAGCTCGGGGCGGCTGTCGGCGAACTTCTCCGCGCCCATCCCCGCGAGCATCACGTGCGGGCTGTGTTCCATGACCGCGCGCGCGAGACGGATCGGATTGCGCACGGTGCTCACTCCGGCCACCGCGCCGGCCTTGCGCGTGTGGCCGTCCATGATCGAGGCATCGAGCTCGTGCTTGCCTTCGGCATTGAACACCGCGCCCTTGCCGGCGTTGAACTGCGGCGACTCCTCCATCACCACGATGGCGGCCTCGACCGCATCGAGCGCACTGCCGCCCTTGGCGAGCACGGCGTTGCCGGCGTCCAGCGCGCGGTCGAGCGCCGCGCGGATCTCGCGTTCGTCCTGCGCGCTGAGCGCACTGCGTTCGATCACGCCCGCGCCACCGTGGATCACCAGCGCGGTCCGGGGCTTGTCGGCGGCGTGCGCGGTCATGGCGGCGAAAGCAAGCAGCAGGGCGGAAAGCTGGCGCATGGCGGTTTCCTGGGAGTCGGCATGCTTCAAGCATAAACCGCTGCCCGCGCTGTCATCCCGGGCGCAGCGGGGGACCGGCCCGCGATGACGCATGGGTGTCGGAGTGTTGGGGCCGCGCCTGCGGCCGACATGGGTAGGCGACCGGGCTCTTGCCCTCCTGCACGCCAACAGCAGATCCCTCACTTCGCTCGGAAAGACACGACAACTGCCACGCGTCCCCTACTGCTGCCGCAGCGCCTCGATCGGATCCAGCTGCGAGGCCTTGCGCGCCGGGTAGTAACCGAAGAACAGGCCGGTGGCGATCGAGAAGCCCGCGGCCAGCGCGATCACCTGCCCGTTCAGCGCGACCGGCAACGAGCCCAGCCGCCCGACCAGCAACGCCCCGACCACGCCCAACGCAATGCCGATGACACCGCCGATCAGCGAGATCAGCATCGCCTCGGCGAGGAACTGCCGACGGATGTCCGACGGCCCCGCACCCACGGCCATGCGCAGGCCGATCTCGCGGATCCGTTCGGTCACCGAGACCAGCATGATGTTCATGATGCCGATGCCGCCGACGATTAGCGAAATGGTGGCGACCGCGCCCAGCAGCAGCGACATCAGCCGCGTGGTCTGCGTGCGCGTGGCGACGACTTCGGCGATGTTGCGCACGCTGAAGTCATCCTCGTCGCCGGGCTGGATCCTGTGGCGCTGGCGCAGCAGCGCTTCCACCTCGCCCTGCACGTAGTCGACGTCCTCCGCACGGGTCACGCCCAGTGCGATCTGCTGCACCGCGCCCGGCGGCACGTTGGCCGCGCCCATCAGGCGTCGGCGCGCGGTTTCCAGCGGCACCAGCACGATATCGTCCTGGTCCTGGCCGAAGCCGCCCTGCCCCTTCGACTTGAGCACGCCGACCACGGTGAACGGCACGCGACCGATACGCACGGTCTGCCCGACCGCATCCTCGTCGGCGAACAGCTCGCGCCGCACGCTCTCGCCCAGGATCACCGACTTGCCACCGTTGTAGTCGCGCGTGTCGAAGCCGTTGCCGTCCTTGATCTCCCAACCGTTGATGGCGAAGAAGTCCGGTTGCACGCCCTGCCATTGCGTGGACCAGTTGCTCTCCGCGTACACGACCTGGGTGCCGCCGCGCAGCATCGCCGCGACGTACTGCACTTCCGGGATCTCCTCGCGGATCGCGCCGGCATCGGCCTCGTCCAGCGTGTAGCGGCTGCCCGCGGCGACGCGCGCCCCGCCGCCGCCGAAACCGCCGGCACCGCCGATGTCGAGTCGGTTCGAACCCAGGCCCGATACCAGCTTGTCGATTTCCTGCTGCGTGCCCTGGCCCACCGACACCATCACGATCACGGCGGCGATGCCGATGATCACGCCCAACGAGGTCAACGCGCTGCGCAGCCAGTTGCCACGCAGGGCGAAGACCGCGGTGTGCAGCACTTCGAGAAAATTCATCTGTATCTCCAAAGCTTCTTGTTGCCATCCATGGCGCGGCCATGTGGTTCTCCCACCACCGGCCCGGCCATCCATGGCCGGGCGCTCATCACCGCAGCCGATGCCGATAGGGCATCGGCTCTACGCGGTGATTCGCCCATCGCGCATCACGAAGATCCGATCGCAATGCCGGGCCACGTCCGGGTCGTGGGTGATCAGCACGACGGTGTGGTTCTCCTGCTGCAGGCGCTTGAACAGGGCCAGGATCTCCTCGCCGGTGCGGCTGTCGAGCGCGCCGGTAGGCTCGTCGGCGAGCAGGATCGGCGGGCGGTTGATCAGCGCGCGTGCGATCGCGACGCGCTGCTGCTGGCCGCCGGACAATTCGCTCGGGCGATGGCTGGCGCGTTCGCCCAGGCCCACCGCCGCCAAGGCCTCGCGCGCGCGGCTCAGCCGCTCCTCACGGTGCACATTGGCGTAGCCCATCGGCATCGCCACGTTCTCCAGCGCGTTCATGCGCGGCAGCAGGTTGAAGCCCTGGAACACGAAGCCGATCTTCTCCAACCGCAGTGCCGCGCGTTCTTCAGCATCGAGCGTGGCAACGTCGATGCCGTCGCAGTGGTAGGTGCCGCTCGACGGCGTATCCAGGCAGCCCAGCAGGTTCATCAGCGTCGACTTTCCCGAGCCCGACGGCCCCATGATGGCGACGAATTCGCCGCTGCCGATGCGCAGGTCGACGTCGCGCAGCGCCACGACTTCCGCCTCGCTGCCGGGCGAATACACCTTGCCGAGCGCCCGGGTTTCGATCACCGCACCGGCGCGCGCGTGCGCACGATCTTCGGCGGACGCACTCATTTCGCGGCGCGCCCGCTACCGACGATCACTTCCTCGCCTTCGCGGATGTCGCCGGACACTTCGGTATTGCTGCCATCGGAAGCGCCCACGCGCACCGTCACCGCCTGCGGCTTGCCGTCGACCAGCTTGTACAGCGGCGCGCGACGCGAACCCAGCAATGCGGCGAGTTCCTTGTCCCACTGCGCCCGCTGATCTTCGGCCAGCGTCGCCTTGAACGCGGCGAACTGCTGGTTGAAGCGCTCTGCCATGCGTTGCCGCATCGCGCCGGCATTGCCGCCACCGGCGCCGCTGCGGTTGCCACCACCGCCCGGCCCGCCGGGGCCGCGTCCGAACAGGCTGGCGCCGGACTGCTGCGCCGGCGCGGCCTGGCGCGCCGCGGCGCGCTGGCGGATCGCCGCGAGCGCTTCGTCGAACGCCGCCTGCTGGCGCGCATCGAGCTTGAGCGTAGTGGCGATGCGCGCGAAATCCTCGGCGAAGTTGCCGCGCCCGTTGCCACCCGCCTGCTCGCCGGCACCGGTGCCGGCGGTTTCCTGGTCGGGCTTGTAGCGCAACGCCGCGTTGCTGACGCGCAGCACGTCCTCGCGGTGGCTGACTTCGATCTCGGCGTTGGCGGTCATGCCCGGCAGCAGCGCCTGGTCGGCGTTGTCGAGCGAGACCACGACCGGATAGGTGATGACGTTGCTGGTGTTGGTGGCGGCCAGCCGGACCTGCTTCACCTTGCCGCGGAAGCGTCGCTCGGGATACGCGTCGACGGTGAAGTCGACGTCGAGCCCGGGCTTGACCTGGCCGATGTCGGCTTCGTCGACCGCGAGCAGGATCTCCATCTGCGACAGGTCCTCGGCGATCTGGAACAGCACCGGCGCCTGCAGGCTCGCCGCCACGGTCTGGCCGGGCTCGATCGAACGCGACAGCACCACGCCGTCGACCGGCGAGCGGATCACGGTGCGCTGCAGGTTCAGGCGTGTGGTCTGCGTCGATGCGGTCTGCTGGCGGATCTGCGCCTGCGCCGAGGCGACCTGCGCGCGCGCCTGGTCGCGCGCGGCGCGGGCGAGGTCGAGGTCGCCGCGCGCGATCAGCTGCTGCGTGGCCAGTTCGGCCTTGCGGTTGTAGTCGGCCTCGGCGTTGCGCAGCGTCGCCTCGGCAGTGGCCAAGCCGGCGCGCGCACTGTTGATCTGCGCGTTGCCTTGGGCGATCTGCGCCTCGTAGGTGCTCGGATCGATGCGCGCGATGACCTGGCCCTTGCTGACGCGGTCGTTGTAGTCGACCAGCACGTCGGTCACCTGGCCGGAAATCTGGCTGCCGACGTCGACCTGCGAGGTCGCGTTGAGCGCGCCGGTGGCGGAGATGGTGACGCGGATGTCGCCGCGCTCGACCTTCGCGGTGCGGAAGGCGGAAGCGGCTTCGTCATTGCTACGATGGCGCCAGAGGTAGACACCGCCGATGACGACGGCGAGCGCGACCGCTGCGACCGCGACGCGGCGGAGCGAGGAAGACGATTTGCGGACGGGGGACGGCTTGCGGGCTGCGCTCATGGAACCTGGCAATGGGAAGGCACGGGATATAACGCTTGAACGGGGCCGTGGTTGACAAGCCCCTGCGTGCGTTCGCCCGGCTCAGGCAAAGCGGATGCTGGCGATCGTGCCGCGTCCCGGCTGGCTTTCCAGCCGCACCGGCCAGCCGAAGCGCTCACCGAGGCGACGCACGATCGAGAGGCCCATGCCGCGGCCTTCCTCGCGCCCGTGATCGGCCCGGTAGAACGGATCGAAGGCCTTGACCAGAATTTCCGGCGACATGCCGATGCCGGTATCGCGCACCACGATCTGCTCGGGCATCAGCACCAGTTCGATGCGGCCCTCGTCGGTGAAGCGCACGGCGTTGCCGAGCAGGTTGCCCACCATCACCGCGAGCACGTGCGGCGGCGCGAACAGCGTGGGCGCGCCCTGGTCGATGACTTCCAGCTCGATCGGCCGACCGGACAGCAACGGCTGCACCCGCGCCACTTCGTGCGCGACGACTTCGCGCACGTCGAACTCCTCGCTCAGCGGTTCGACCTCCGCCTCGCGCGCGAGGATCAGGAAGGCATCGATCACCGCCTCCATGTCGCGGCCGGCGCGCTGGATGCGCGAAAGCGAGCGCAACTGCCGTTCGTTCGCGCCCGGATCGGCCAGCATCAGGTCGCTGGCCACGCGAATCACCGTCAGCGGCGTGCGCAGTTCGTGGCTGGCGTCGCGAGTGAAGTCGCGTTCGCGCTGCACGAAGTCGGTGACGCGATCGGCCAGTCCGGTCAACGCCCCGGTGAGTTGGGCGACTTCGCTGCCCGAATCCGGCGGCAGCTTGCCCGGGCGGATGGCATCGGTGTCGGGTGCGCGCGGATCCCACTGCGCCACGATGCCCGCCAGCCAGCTCACCGGCACCACCATCCGCTTGGTCGTGCGGTACGTCAGCCAGGCCATCAGGTACGAGGTGGCGAGCGCGAACAGCAAGGCGCCCAGCGTGGTCCATACGATCACCGTGTCGATGATCTCGGTGTCGATCGCCAGCACGAACCGCCCCTGCGGGCGATCGTCGACGTAGACGAAATGCCGGAATGCCAGCTGGTTCAATCCCTGCGGCAGGTCGCGTGCGGTCGGCGGCAGGGCGTCGAAGCCGCCATCGGGCGGCACGAAGTAGCTGCGCAACGTACGGCCGTTGAGCAGGGCGCCCGCGCCTGCGTCGCCCCCCGGGTACTGCTGCCAGAACAACGTCGCCTCGCGCTTCGCGGTCCAGGTCACCACCGATTGGCGCACCGCCAGGCCCATCGCCAGCATGAAAAGGCACAGCGCAACGCTGGCGACCAGCGCCTGGGCGATGAAAGCCAGTTTGATCTTTCGTGGCAGCGCCTGCGGCATGACGCGGTCAGTCGGGCGGTTGCGATATGTCCGCCACGCGATAACCGGCGCTCTGAACGGTGTGCAGCAATTGTTTGTCGAAGGGTTTGTCGATGGTCTTGCGCAGGTTGTAGAGGTGGCTGCGCAGCGTGTCCGAATCCGGCAGCCCGTTGCCCCAGATCTCGCGCTCGATCTCCTGGCGGCTGACCACGCGCGGCGACTCGCGCATCAGGATCGTCAGCAGGCGCAGGCCGATCGGCGAGAGCTGCAACTCGGTGCCGTCGCGGGTCACGCGCAGGCTGGCGGGATCGAGCACGAGGTCGGCGACCTTGAGCACTTCGCCGCCGACCTGGCGGCGCTCGCGGCGGATCAGGGCGCGCAGGCGCGCTTCCAGTTCCTGGATCGCGAACGGCTTGGTCAGGTAATCGTCGGCGCCGACCGACAGGCCGTTGAGCTTCTCGTCCAGCGTGTCGCGCGCCGTCAGCATCAGCACCGGCGTGGACTTGCGCGCTTCCTCGCGCAGCTTCTTGCAGACCTCGATGCCGTCCATGCGTGGCAGCATCAGGTCCAGCACGATCACGTCGTAACTGTTCTCGGTGGAGAGGCGATAGCCGTCCAGGCCGTCGGCGGCGAAATCCACCTCGAAGCCGCGCCCTTCCAGGTACTCGCCTACCATTTCGGAGATGTTGCGGTTGTCCTCGACGATCAGGACCAGGCCACCGTCACGGGTTGATTGCATGAGCACAGGCTCCCTGTTCACTTCAGGTTTGTGAAGATGCACCGCTCAGGGTAGACGCTCCGTGAAGATCCAGCCAAGAACCTGAATCCATTCATTTTTTCCGCCCAAGACGCCCCACTGCCATGCTCGAACGCCTCTACCCCGCCCTGCTGCTGCTCGCCTCCAACATCTTCATGACCTTCGCCTGGTACGGCCACCTGCGCTACAAGTCGGCGCCGCTGGCGCTGGCCATCGCGGTGAGCTGGGGCATCGCCCTGTTCGAGTACTGCCTGATGGTGCCCGCCAACCGCCTGGGCAGCGCCATGTATTCGGCGCCGCAGCTCAAGGGCATGCAGGAGGTGATCACCCTGCTGGTGTTCGCCGGCTTCTCCACCTGGTACCTGGGCCAGCCGCTGAAGTGGAACCACTGGGCGGGGTTCGCCCTGATCGTGGTGGCGGCGTGGCTGATCTTCCAGGATTGAGGTTGCAGGTCGCGCCCCCTCACCCTGCCGCTTCGCGACTTCGCGACGCTGTCCCTCTCCCCGCAAGCGGGGCGAGGGTGTTTTTTCTTCTCCCCGCCTGCGGGGAGAAGATGCCCGCAGGGCAGATGAGGGGGCGAGCGCAGCGAGCTTTCGCGAGTACGCCTAGAACCGGATCCGTCCCACCAGGATGTCCCTGAACATCACCCAGTCGCCCGCGAACGAATAGAACGGGTGCTTGAACGTCGCCGGCCGGTTCTTCTCGAAGAAGAAATGCCCGACCCAGGCGAATCCGTAGCCGCAGAACAGCGCGCCGAGCGCGTACCAGCCGTTGCGCTGCCAGATCGCCAGCGCGAGCAGCAGCAGGACGCCGCAGCTGCCGACGAAATGCAGGCGGCGGCACGTGCGGTTGACGTGCTCGCCCAGGTAGTAGGGATAGAAATCACGGAAGCTGGAGAACTGGCTCATCGCATGATCCGCCGTCGAGGGGCTGCCGGTCGCGGGGCTATTTCTCGCCGTCCTTGGCCCGGTTCCAGTAACGATCCTGCGCCTCCAGCGACAACGCGGCAAGCGCGTGGCCGTCGGCATCGGCGAGGGTTTCCATCGCGCGGAAGCGGCGCTCGAACTTGAGGTTGGCGCGACGCATCGCCGCACCCACGTCGACCTTGGCGTGCCGCGCGATGTTGGCGGCGACGAACAGCAGGTCGCCGATCTCGTCCTCCAGGCGATCGCGCGCGCCCATGTCGCCGGGATCGCGGGCAACCGCGTCGAACTCGACGCGCACTTCCTCGATTTCCTCGTGCAGCTTGGCGATCACCGGCGCGATGTCGGGCCAGTCGAAACCGACCGTCGCCGCGCGCTTCTGCAGTTTCACCGCGCGTTGCCATTCCGGCAGGCCGCGGGCGATGCCGGCGAGCGCGGACGTGTCCTCGTGGCCGGCGGACGCGCGCTCGCGGCGCTTCTGCTCCTCCCACGCGACCGTCTGTGCATCGGCATCCTCGACCGTGGCATCGGCGAAGACGTGCGGGTGGCGACGGATCATCTTGTCGCTGATCGCGGCGACCACGTCGCCGAAGGCGAAGTCGCCCTGCTCTTCGGCCATGCGCGCATGGAAGACCACCTGCAGCAGCAGGTCGCCGAGTTCGTCCTTCAGCGCGTGCAGATCATTGCGGTCGATCGCGTCGGCCACCTCGTAGGCCTCCTCGATCGTGTACGGCGCGATCGTGGCGAAGGTCTGCTCGACGTCCCACGGGCAGCCACCCTGCGGGTCGCGCAGGCGCCGCATGATTTCGAGCAGGGTGTGGATGTCGCGGTGGTCCTGCGGGAGCTCGGTCATGTCGGTCTTCACTGGTGCGCGGATTTAGCGGGGATGCGTTGCGAGCACGCGATGGACGCGGGCGACACGGCCATCCATGGTCGGGCGTTCGCGAAAGCAGCCGCGGCCGATGGGCAGCGGCTAGGCGCTTTCGCGCACCCAGTCGCGCCACGGCAGCGCGGTGTCGCCCAGGGCGATGAAATCGCCGTTGAGGATCCGTTCGCGCTGGTTGTAGCGGAACGGCCGGCCCTGCGGATCGAACAGCGCGCCACCGGCGCCTTCGAGCACGCACTGGCCGGCGGCGGTGTCCCACTCGCTGGTCGGCCCGAAGCGCGGATACACGTCCAGCCCGCCTTCGGCGATGCGGCAGAACTTCAGCGACGAGCCCAGCCCCACCGGCTCCACTTCACCCATGCGGTCGATGAAGGCCTGCGTGCGCGCGTCGCGGTGCGAGCGGCTGGCGGCAACACGCAACGGCGCCAATGCCGGCGCGCGCACGCGCAGCGGCGCCTCATGGCCGTGCTCGCGCACGCTCGCGCCCAGCGACGCGCCGCCGTACCAGAGCCGCCCTGTCACCGGAGCCTGTACGACGCCGAACACGGCGACGCCGTCCTCGATGAGCGCGATGTTGACGGTGAATTCGCCGTTGCGCTTGACGAACTCGCGCGTGCCGTCGAGCGGATCGACCAGCCACAGGCGATTCCACCCGCGCCGTTCGCCGGTACTGACTTCGTGTGCGGATTCTTCCGACAGCACCGGGATGTCCGGGGTGATGCGCGCCAGGCCTTCGACGATGCAGCGGTGCGCCGCGAGATCGGCGGCGGTCAGCGGCGAATCGTCGTCCTTGTGCTCGACGGCGAATTCGCTGTCGTAGATGCCCAGGATCGCGGCCGCGGCGTCCTGCGCCAGGGCGATGACTTCCTCGCGCAATTCGCGGTCGATCATGCCTGCAACCTCAGCCATTCGCGGGCGATGAAGAGCGCCGCGATGCTGCGGCCCTCGGAAAAATCCTCGCGCAGGATCAGTTCATGCAGCGCATCGAGTTTCCACGGAATCACTTCGAGCTCCTCGGGTTCGTCACCCGGCAGGCGCTCGGGGTACAGGTCGCGCGCCAGCACCAGTTGCGCGGTGTGGCTCATGTAGGTCGGGGCCAGGGTGATGTCGCGCAGCAGGGTGAGCGAGCGCGCGCCGTAACCAGCCTCCTCCTTCAGTTCGCGATCCGCGGCCTGCAGCGCGGTTTCGCCCGCGTCGATCCGGCCCTTCACCAGGCCCAGCTCGTAGCGGTGCATGCCGGCGGCGTATTCGCGCACCAGCAGCACCGTGTCGTCATCGAGCATCGGCACGACGATGACCGCGCCGTGGCCGCGGCCGTGGAGGCGCTCGTAGTTGCGGCGCTCGCCGTTGGCGAATTCGAGCTCGAGGCGTTCGAGCCGGTACGGCCCGGCCTCGTGTTCGGTGATGCGGTGGATGGTGGGCAGCCGGCGCGTCACGAGCCACCCCCGTGGCAACCACGCGACCCCGTCCGCGGACGCGCGGTGGCGGCCCCCGGGGCTGCGATAATGGCGGGATGCAGGACACGACTCACGATCCAATGATGATAGCGGACGCGGATGCATGGCGTTCGCGCGACCTGGCCGTGCTCTGGCACCCGTGCACGCAGATGCGCGAGCACCCGGACACGCTGCCGCTGCTGCCGATCGCGCGCGGCGAAGGCCCGTGGCTGGTGGGCCGTGACGGTCGCCGCTACCTCGATGCGATCAGCAGCTGGTGGACCAACCTGTTCGGCCACGCCGAACCGCGCATCGCCGCCGCCATCGCCAGGCAGGCCTCGACCCTGGAACACGTGATCCTCGCCGGTTGCTCGCACGCGCCGGCGGTGGAACTGGCGGAACGGCTGCTGGCCATGGCCCCGCGCGAAGCCGGCCGCGCGCCCCTGGCCAAGGTGTTCTATGCCGACAACGGCTCGGCCGGCGTCGAAGTCGCGCTGAAGATGGCGTTCCACTGGTTCCGCAACCGCGGTGCACCGGGGCGCACCAAGTTCATCGCACTGGAGAACGGCTACCACGGCGAGACGCTGGGCGCGCTCGCGGTCGGCGACATCCCGCTGTACCGCCGCATCTATGCGCCGCTGCTCGCCGAAGCCCTGTTCGCGCCGTCCCCGGACGCCTACCTGTGCGAGCCCGGGGAGACGCCGGTGAAGCGCGCGCAGCGCGCGGCCGATGCGCTGCGCGACATCCTCGAGCGCCACGCCGGTGAAGTCTGCGCCCTGATCCTGGAGCCGCGCGTGCAGTGCGCCGGCGGCATGCGCATGCACGATCCGGTCTACCTGCGCCTGGCGCGCGAACTGTGCGACGCGCACGGCGTGTTCCTGATCGCCGACGAGATCGCCGCCGGCTTCGGCCGCACCGGCACGCTGTTCGCCTGCGAACAGGCCCCCGGCGACGCTCGCGTTGCCGGTTCCAGCGGGGTCCAGCCCGACCTGCTGTGCCTGTCGAAGGGACTGACCGGCGGCGCGCTGCCGCTGGCGGCGGTGCTGGCGACGCAGTCGATCTACGACGGCTTCCTCGACGACTCGCGCGAGCGGGCGTTCCTGCATTCGCACAGCTACACCGGCAACCCGCTGGCGTGCGCGGCCGCGCTGGCAGCGCTGGACATCTTCGCCAGCGACAACATCATCGAACGCAACCGCGCGACCGCGGCCCGGATGGCCGCACTCGCGCAGCCGCTCGGTGCGCATCCGCATGTCGCCGACGCGCGCCAGGCCGGGATGATCGTTGCCTTCGAACTCACCCGGAACGGCGACAAGCGCACGCCGTTCGATACGTCCCATCGCGTCGGCCTGCGCGCCTACCGGCATGCGCTGTCGCGTGGCGTGCTGCTGCGGCCGCTCGGCGACATCCTCTACTGGATGCCCCCGTACTGCATCGACGACGACGCGCTGCAACTGCTGGCCGACGTCACCCGTAGCGCCATCGACGAAGCGACCGCGGAGGCCGGCTGATGCGCACCATCCGCGTGCACGTGGAGGCGCCGCTGGCGCCGGGCAT